>ONRD01000003.1 GCA_900320185.1 uncultured Bacteroidales bacterium | reverse complement strand
CAGGAGAACTAGTTCGTCATCACGGAAAATCGGAGATCCGAAGTCCCGGAAAACGGCGACAACGGTACTTGCCTCCTCTTCATACTCCCATACTTTGCCGATGACATCTTCTCCAGGGAACATCTCCCGGGCGAACCGCTCCTTGACGGCCACGGTATTCGACTCCAGGAGTTCGTCCGGATTTCCGGATACCCACTGAATCGGGAACATATCCAGGAAATCCGCAGTGACTTCAGCGATCATCCCGTTATGGTGGATAGGGACATCTCCCACCTTTCCCTGGAGTCCCAGATACGAATAGTCAGCAGCTTTATCGATCTCAGGAACATTCTCCTTCAACAGCCCTGCCAAACCGGTCCTGGGCCCCATCTCTACGGAACCATAGAGGGTACCGACAAGATAGGTCTTCTTCCATTCAGGATAGCCGTAGGCGGCCTTCTGTTGCTGCCGCACATACGACCCGATCAGGATCACGAACGCCAGGCTCACCGCCAGTCCGATGAACTCGATAGCGGTGTAAAGCTTGTTGCGGGAGAGGAATTTGAGGTAGGATTTCATTATAGTTCGTTCTTGACATCGGAGACAATCTGGCCGTCGAAGAGGTCAATGGTACGCTGGGCGCAGGCGGCGTCTTTCTGGGAGTGGGTCACCATCACGATGGTGGTGCCGTCGGCATTGAGTTCTTTCAGCAGATCCATCACCTCCTTGCCGTTTTTGGAGTCCAAGTTACCGGTGGGTTCATCGGCCAGGATTAGCTTGGGACCTGCAACCACGGCACGGGCGATGGCCACGCGCTGCTGCTGACCGCCGGAGAGCTGCTGCGGGAAGTGTTGGGCGCGGTGGCTGATGGCCATGCGCTTCATAATCTCCGTGACCTTGGCCTTGCGCTCGCTGGCGCTTATATTCAGGTAGCGCAGCGGAAGTTCAATGTTCTCATACACATTGAGCTCGTCAATCAGGTTGAAGCTCTGGAACACAAAGCCGATGTTGACCTTGCGGAACTTGGTGCGCTCTTTTTCCTTGAGGCCACCAACCTCGGTGCCCAGGAGCTCGTAGCTGCCGCTGGTAGGATTGTCCAGCAGGCCCAGGATGTTCAGCAACGTGGACTTGCCGCAGCCCGAAGGGCCCATGATGGCGACGAACTCGCCGTCCTTGATTTCGAAGGAAACGCCGTTGAGGGCCGTGGTCTCGATTTCTTCCGTCCGGAAGATCTTGGAAAGGTTGGAAACTTTGATCATCGTAATAACGCTTTTTATCGTTATTTCGAAGCAAATATTGAGCCTCTTCAACTAATGTATTGATTTATAGTTGATTGCGTAATTTGTGGGCTTGTAAAAACTGTAAAGGACTTTACAGTCATTTTACACTCTCTTTACACTTTTTCTTTACTTCTCATGGTTTTAAAATCAGCCAAGGGAAAACAACATATAAATCTGGTATCACCGATGTAACGGGTGTTAAGATGCTCAACAATTCTATGACCGTTACGGATAAGTTCAAGAATGCCCTTTCCAAAGAGTCGGATGATAAAACGCCGAGGGTACAAGGAATGATTAACTATAAAGAACGAATAGCAAAAGTATCTGCATCTAAACGAGAAACTTAACTATAATCATCGTATCTCTTTATACTCCATGATGTCTAGCATGGAGAACAGGATGCCATCAATCTCGGAATTCCAACTCTGGTGGAAATGACCGTAATACCAGTGGGACACTGGGTGTCCGGCAGATTTGAGATAGTTGTGGATACGGTCCATCGTCTCACGTTCCTTCGCGCAGTCAGAAGGGATATCCGGATCCAGCGCCGCCCATTCAGTCAAGTCACCTTTGGAGATCAACTCGCAAAAGGATGGTGCCGTGTGAGTGATGACCGTGTCGATCTTGAGTTCTTGACAGATGCTGTCCAGCTTTTCCTTGTCATAGACGGGCATTTCATCGGCCCAGTAAGATGCGACACCGGAGCGCAGATGCCGGGAATCGTGCTTCTTCCTGTAATCCCGGTCTATGCTGACAGCGCCACCGACGCAAAGGATGTTGTGTCTGCAAGCTTGGATGACACTGTAATCCGGAATGCAGCGGAATCGCTCGTGATGAATGCGTTCCTCCTGAAAATACGCTGGATTATCGTGGTTTCCCCGGATCATCAAAACCCAATTGTTCGCCTTGCTCAACCTTGAGGAATTGCGGTTGTACACATTGTCATAGTATCCCGGCTTATCGAACCCAAAACCGCAATCCCCAGCAATAATAAGCACGGTATCCGTCATCTGGTACTGGACACATAGCTTGTATATCACGGCGTTGAATTCGCCGTGAATATCTCCACAGACAACAACGTTCTTTGCGTTAGGAAATGAGTATGTGTGAAATGAATTCATTTATTCAACGATAGCCAATATGGGGACAGTTTCTCCGTGATATAATCAACGACCTCATTCAGAGGTAAAATTCCCTTGTATTTCATCTTTTTCAAAAATGCGTTCCATTGAGTCTGCTTGATAGGATCATTCTTGAATTCGCCATTGAAAAGCGGGTGATTCTCAGTATATGTCGTTCCTCTATTGCTGAAAACAGAGGCAATTGCTTCAGAAAGGGTTTCTTCATTTACCTTGACACGTTCTGATTCTGACGAAAGAATGGAGTAGACATCAAAGAAGTCCTTCATCCGACTGTTAGCCAATGCTCGATCAATCATTGTCTGAAACTTCTCGGCAACCACGGTCTCCAAAGAATACGCGTTGATGCTTACCTCTGGCATATTATCAAGGAGAAGAGGATAGTCTAATTCCTGGGGCTCTGGAACAACAATGTCTCCAAACCCAATATCCATAGAAAAAGGTTGCACAATGGTGTCAAGATGAGCTGTCACAGTGACTGTGACTCCACTATACTCTTTATCCAAAGAAATATCCTCAACCTTAATGTCATTCTCTCCATTATCGAAAGTTAGGCCATCTTCAGGGCACTGAATTGAGCAGATCTCGCGAAAAGCTTTCCGAATGGTTTCTTTGTCTCTGCTGATCTTGTCGCCCAGGAAATCTATGTCTTTCGTCGGACGAGCCTTGAACTTTTCGTAGGCGAAGAGAAGTGCACTTCCTTTCAGGCAGAAGTTATCCCGATACAGGCTCATCGACAGCCTATACAACATCCGCTCTTGAATGTATCTGAGCAGAATCTGCATATATTCGGTCCCGGGCACTGAATCCCGGATGTTGAGGAGTTTGGCCCGAACAGACATCGCTACATTTTTCTTTTCCATATTACAGCCCCATTTCAAGGTATTGCCTCATTGTTGACAGCACTCTCATTTGCTTTGCGTAATCCATAAGGCGGGATATGTTACGATCTTTGCGCTTGAGATAGTTCCTAAGAACTTCAACAGCCACTTCCGTCCCGATCTTGTTGCGAAACTTTACGGCATCGCAGACGCTTTTCTCTATACAGAAAATCTTAACCCTATGATTAGCAATTTCAGTTTCTTCAACGCCCATCGTGCAGTATTTCTCTTCCCAATAGCAGAGAACGATGCCTGAAATCTCAGGGGCCACCACTTTCCTGTGCTTTTCAATAGCAACGTAGAATCCGTCAGGGATTTGAGTGGTAAGTCCATAATAATCCCATGCGGAATACATGCAAACTACACCACCGGGAACGATTCTTTCAACATCGACCATCGTGGTCGCCAGTTCTTCCGGAAGCATATAAACACCATTCTTGATCCTAATGACATCACCGGATTTGATACCTTTGTTGATCCCATAGTAAGCCCGGGGCTCACGTAGCTCATGAGTCCGTATCGTTCCTCCGCTTGCAGAAATGTCTTGATAAAACTTTGTCATAGGCACATAATTCACGACAAATATACGGCTAATTTTTGAAATAGCCGTAGCTTTTTGACAATTATTTCATAAATCAATCTGACCTTCGGATACAAAGATCCAGTATTTATTGGAGAATCCGTTGTAAATTGACCCCCTCATTCCGGTCCTAATTGACCCCCGGATACTCTTCCTTTCATCGAAACAAGAAATGCAGGCTGTAGGGACGAATAACCGCTCCAGCCTGCATTCTGTTTAAGATTTCGTTCTCAAGACCAGGGGGTCACTTTCAATCGGAACACAGGGGGTCACGTTGAAAAGAGAACAGGGGGGGGTCACTTTGTTGCGGGATTCCACAAGACCCCCTAACATCCCAAAGTCGGCAAAACCACTCCTAAGTCGCCAAAATGTTGCCAAAAACCAAGATGCAAAAAGAGCTAACTGCTGAAAATCGGACAGTTAGCTCTTTTTTAAGGTGCCCTGGGCGGGACGCACGGATGTACGACGGAATACGGGAGAATGTGGTAAAATACGGCAATGGCGGAATAAATGGCGGAATAAATGGCGGAATAACCGAGGGTGAAAAATTGGCTCTGGATGTTGTTAGAACTTATCCCGGTAATCGAGTCCCATACTTATCTAAAGCATCGGGTATTCCAGAAAGAAAATTAGAAAGGTATACTTCTTTGCTTCGGGAAAAAGGATTAATTGAGCATAAAGGATCAAAAAGAACCGGTGGGTATTATCCTGTTGAACGATAGTCCACTCCGAAAACTTGCATAACTCAATTATTTTACGGAACTTTGTATCGCTGCACGGCATAAATCCATGCAGCGATACATATTTTTAAACCTTTAATTCTGGCTCGATATGAAGAGAGAGATTTATGTGCCGGAAGTGCCGGCAAGCCAGATGGTCCTTACCATCATCACCGATGAGCAGCTGGAGGCGTTCGCCGATGCTTTCATCACTAAGTATCAACAAAGCATTGCCCGCCGAAAGGCGTCAGAACCGTCACCGGAAGAGTGGATGACCCGGAAGGAGGTCATGACCATCCTAAAGCGTTGCAACTCCACAATGACCAAGTGGGCCCGGCGGGGATATCTTGTTCCGTCCATGGTGGGCGGCAAGCATCTACCGGAAGGCCGACGTGATGCGTATTCTTAACGGAGGGAGGATGTAGCCATGGGACAGATTGATCGCACCAGCATTTCCCTGTCCAGGAAAACCTTTGCCCGTCTGGACTGCTACAAGTTCTGGCTCCGCCGAGATTGTGGCATGGACTTCCAATCTTTCAGCGCTCTATTGGACGCGATGCTTGACGAGGTTCTTGCGGCCAACGAAAAGGCAGCTGCGTTTGTAAAGAAACATAGCGGTGATAGTTAATACGCCCTTCTTTTTCATCTTTGTAATTCTGAGGCCTATGGCCGAAGAATCTTCTCAGACAGGCGATTCCAGAGCCTGTCTTTTTTGTTCGCCGCTGGCGTAGAATCGGCCCTGTCGATTCGGTGTTTGTGCTACAAACACCCATCTTGCAGTGTGGACCAAAGGTTTTCTATTCATGCATTCGGCCATGCCGATTGGTTTTACATACCCTCATCACCTCATGTTCAACGCCATCTATCGCATTATGAAGTTATTCGCGGTATAGACTTACGCATCCATGCATTCATTTCTGCACCATTGCCCGTTAGTGCAAACTGCGAGATGGGCGTTCGTGTTACGAAACGATCGCCAAAGAGGCGAATCTCGTACGCTTTCGGCGGGCATATTGTGAGCAAACGATTTGTTGTATTATTGTTTTCATTTAGTGGGATTTTGCTAACTTTGTACAATACACCCCGATAGAAAACCATGTTAGTTAATCACAGTCAGAAAACCATAGAACAGATTACCGATCTCAACGGTAATCCTCTACATGGCGAGCGCACGATGTATGAACGCATTATAAAAGACTGTGAAAATAGTCCGCTGACTTGGCATGTGTTTTATAATCTTTTAATCGACCGACCCATTAACGGAAAGCCGCGTTTTGAAATAGATTTTCTTTTGGCTTGTAAAAAGGGTGCAATTATTATTGAGGTTAAAGGAGGCAAGATTGAGAAACAGGGAAGTAAATACATTAATCACGCTTACGGGAAGAGTCGTACTATCTCAGATCCCTTCAAGCAAGCTGAAGATTACAAGTGGGGACTTTTCAACAACGGCATTTTCTCACAAGATGAGATTGTCATTGCGACCGCTTGCGCTTTCCCTATGTCGGCATACTCAGACACTGAGCATTCAGGAAGAGTCTGGACCAAGAAAGAGCATGAGAATTCAAGCTTGTCCTTTACTGACTTCTGCATTAAGATTATAGAAGAAGAGAGGATTCGGTGTGGGCTTACGCTTCCGCGCTTAAGCGATAATGACCTGAATCGTCTTATTAACCACCGCCTTGCTTCTACCGTTTTTACTTCGAACGATTATTCGTGGAGGGATTTAGAGGATGCCCTAGAATGGCTTCGGGCAGATGACGAAAACACTATCGAAAGCCTTTCCGACAACCATCGCCTATTCATTGATGGTGGTCCCGGAACCGGAAAAACCACAATTGCGAAGACGTATATAAAACGTCATAACCGTGAGCACGGTCTTTACTTGTGCTGGAATAATCTATTGGCATCAAAGTTTAAGCACAAAGTTGAATATGAGAATTTAGGTAACTGCGAAGTCTACACTTTTGCATCATTCATCCTGATGATTTCCGAAGGGTCATTTGACCTTGAGAAGATTAATACCATCAGCCGTGACGCGTCCCTGAGCAAGGAACTGAGAAATCTACTTATATCCTATAAGGCAAATAGCAATTATGCCCCATTCGATTATGTTATTGCGGATGAGGTTCACGATGTACTTGATAAGGGTATAGACATTCTCCTGAATGAGTTGTCTTCCATCATCGGGGCTGGCTTACAATCAGGACGGTATCTGGCGTTCTATGACAGAGAGCAAGCGTATAACAATCAAGCACGCAATCTTGATGATTCCGCTGCACTGATTTCAAAATATGCCGCGAAATACCGACTTTTGGACTGTCGTAGAGTACAAACCAATAAGGACATTATCAATTTCGCCAGAAAAATTAAAGATTCTGAGAACTTTGATGCAGCTCTTCACGTCTTTAACGAGATTGAAACCTCCGAAGGCCTTCCCATTTCCATCACTCACTTCAGTGATGCCATGGCCATGATTCAATACATCAAGCAAGTTTCTGACGATGTTTCTAAACGCCGGGCAGGTAATGACTATGTCCTATTAACCCATTCTAACATCAAAAATGTTATGGTCTTTGGCGAAATGCCTCTTCTAAATGGCATACGGCAATTTGCCGGACCGCGCCCACTTACAAAAGAGAACATTAACGATGATTTTTCTGTGGTCCTGCCAACCGCCAATATTCTTGAATTCAAAGGGCTTGAAAGTCGGCACGTTATTTTAGCCGTATACTGCGAGAGGTTTTTTAATACATTTGAGCTTTACATTGGAATGTCCCGCACTATTCAGTCTCTATCCATCCTAATTCTAGACAAGCATGACTGATTCTTACACATGCAATAAAGTATCCGTACTTGACTGCATCATTGAAATGATGAAGTTCGGCTTGCCTTTGGACGAACGGGCTGTAATTGAGAAATCCCGGCCTGTTTTGGAGACAGTTGAAAACGCCTTTCAGTTCTTTCTGAATGATAAATCCTCGCAGCATTCACCCATTTTCTACCTTCCAAGAGTTGTTCCCAATTTCGAAAACATCCTGGCGAATTACATCATAATAAGGTTTGGTGTTTTTAATGGAGAATATAAGCGGGATATTACGAAAGAGCATATGCATCCTGAAGAGATTCCAGGAAACACTTCGCCAGATTTCAAAGAATTCCAGAAGAATTTCACCTACTATAATGCGAAAGGGAAAGAAGTGACAAGAAAATTCGGGGATGCCAGACGGAAATTCAATGCAATTGCATATACCCTCTTGGAATCTGAAAACGGTAGTTCATACTTCCCGTTTTCAAACTCTAATGTCCTTGTTTGTGACAGGAGCCTTCTCCCACAGAAGCGTAGTTCTTTTTTGAGCCGCTATATTTATGAAGGTTTCCAGATTTATAAACCTTTCAATGTCGTTACTGACAAAGATGTTGACCTTTTAAAGCAAAGGACCAAAAGTGCGCTCAAAGAAGATTTTGTTAGCAAAGCCAATCCGAGGCATGGGAATTTGTTTATCATGTATGTAAACTCCCCTAGATACCGTTCTTTTAACTCTTCGGAAGTTTTGTCAAAACTATCTCAACTAGGGTATACCGTCGAGAATCTGTTTGTATTCAAGATAAGTGACAAGACTTACTCCCTAAGGACCCTTGTTGAAGAAAAGAACCATTTCAATAACATTTATAATGGGGCATCCAGGTCCGGGGAGGACTTCATCTGCTATAGTGTTTCAAATGCGGTCCAGAACACAGCTGGGTTATGCTATTCAGAAGAGAGGGTAAGTATTGAGTGTGGGGAAGATTATGACAAATATTTCCCAGAGGTAGCGTCCCTCCTTGAGGGATTCGACCGGAGGCAGCGCGTGCTCTGCAATATAATTGCATCATGCGCCACACAAAAATGCGAAGCCATTTTCTATAAATATCTTCAGACAATAGACAACGAATTCGAGCAGGAAAATTCTATTTCAATATTTGAATACATTCGGCTGATCTGGTCCAATTCTATCATCCCTGCGATTAATGAATTCTGCTCCGATGATGACACTTTCGCGCTCGTCTTAGAAGCATCCACTCCCGATGGAATCAAAGCAGAAATCCAGACGCTTTTCCCCGACAAAAAGATTGTTTTCAGAACGCCTTCCGATTTGATTCCGAAAAAAGGCATCATTCCAGCAACTGAGAACAAGATTGTTGTCCTGAGGTTCCTTCAATGCAAGAGTTACCCTTCATCCTATCCCAATTCGTATGACCCATACATTGTAAACCCCGGTCAACAGCTTTTAGAGTTCATTCCTGAGATTCTTTTCAAAGGTCTCATTTCAAGGAGCGAAGGAAACCGGATGAAGCACTATAATCAGGTTCTTGATTCGAATTTCAGACGTGAAGTGTTTCATTGGACTCCAGGTAAATACTCGGGTGGAATTGTCGCGCCTCAATCATATAATATATTTGGCGACGAAGAAGGGTTCGACGAGAACGATACCTCTTCTTCCGGGGCAGATAAAGTCTGCTTGGAAATGGCCGATGGCAGCGTCTCTTTCCCGATTGACACTGAACCCGTCATTTATCGTCTTTCTGACAAGACTCTGCATGTCGGGAAACTCCGTGAACTCGTTGACAATCCTGAGATTACGGGGATTCAGTTCCTTTCAGAGTTGGAAAGAAAACTTGAGGGACTTCTGGACGAAAAACGAGAGAGCAGTGCTGTGGATTCTGCTGTTCGCGATGCCCTAAGTTCGGTTTATCCCGGGTTTGACTTCTCGAAAGGAGAGATTTGGAAGTTGGCTCTTAAAGCCAAAATTGAATCTGTCGGCTTTGACTCAGTCGTAAAGGATCTTTCACCTAAATTGGATGAAAAGAGTCTTGAATACCGTCTAAAGGATTGGTCTAACCCGGCTTCTAAAACAATGCTACCGAGGAAGAAACGGACGCGTCGGGTGGTTTTCGATTATATTGGTGTTTCTTCTTTCCATTCATATCTTAATACCCTCTATAGTCGATACCTGAAAACCATTCGGGACTCTCGAACAACCAATGCCCTTATTGACGACATTCTCAGTATTACCGTCGGTAAGGAAATCACTGAAGCATATTACAAAAAGGTCTCAAGGCAACATGAGGAAGCCATGAATCTGTTTGATATTTCTTCTGTTGGTGACTTAGAGGCAATAAAGACAATCATTGAAGAACGGATATCCATAAAAAACATAAAGAGCATTTCAACCAATGACGAATAATACTTTCATCAACGAGAAGAGAGAAAGCCTCACCGGCTTCGTTCGCGAGCAAATGATTGGTCCGGGCGCTTACGGATACAAGTTCGGCATGGACGGAGAAGCCGATGATGTTGATATTTTGGATGTGACCCCTGGCTCAATCTATTGCTCAGGCATTCTGTTTCCGAAGAAAACTAAAGCCTCTGACAATGACGAAGAGTCCACCCTCCCGGAGGATGAAGATGAATCGCTGGAAAACACGCTTCCACGTAATGAAGATTCTGACGAAGAAGGGTTTTCATTATATGATGAAGAGGATATTAAGCAGTTGACACAACGCTTCCCGGACTCATTCGGCATTTCCTGCTGCATCGGTAAACCGGGAATCACAGCCAATGACATTACTGTCCGTCTTTCTGGACGCTTCTACACGAAAATCGGAAGCAAAAGTTTTACTAAGGTTTTCGTCAAGGTCGATTCCGCAGACCTCGACAACATTTCTCAACTGCTGATGTCATCCACGACGGTTCCTAATGATGATGGGACTTCGGTAAATGTCGTTCTTGCTGACTATTTCATTCTGCGGGAAAACCGGCTTTATTTCCTCACAGCAGACAAGAAGAGCTTCGGTATTATTCAAGGATGCCTAAATACTCTGGAAAAATCCTTCTCCCTTCAGATTGCAAGTGAACGTGGAGATGACATTCAGGAAAGCGGGGTACTCCTTTCTTCGTACAAGGAACGAGTCTTTGGCAATCTCAACAACACAAAGACCAATAATATCGCGAAATGCACTGAAACCATCCGAATGATTGAAGAGAAGGAAACGTTGCTGTCTTACTTTCGGGATCTCATGCCTATGCTCAGCGCAAACGGATATGGTTTTTGGGTGGCTCGTAACTTCGATTTTCCCCTTGACCTCAGCCGTGTAAATTTTTCTATGGACGGAGCGAGGCTTACAATCAAGCCGACGAAAGAAAATGGGCTTAAGGATATTCCTCTCTACGACAAAGATGGCAATCCAATCGAGAGTGAACATGCAAAAATCTCTGTATGGATTCAACTTACCAAGGACACGCGTGACGCAAGCAACGATAACACATACCTCAAAGTTCTAGTCGAGAACACTTCAGCGCCGTTTGAAGAAAATGAGAAACGATATTACTCTATTGTTACGGAGGGGGTTAACACGAAAGCATTTTTTGGTGCTAAGGTTGAAATTCAATGTGAACATCTCTCCCCATATCATCTAAACGATGAATTTGACTCCGCCGATAAAGAACAGGCTCGCCTTCGCTTTCTTTACAGAAAAATTGAAGACTATGGCGCTGGACATCTATGTTCTGTTGATTGGTTCCCGAAGAAGGCAACACGCGTTTGGTCAGAATTTCTCCCCATGCACGATAGTCCCGATGTAGATGTTGTTCCCCAGAAAGTGGTAAAAACAGATGGATTATCACATACAGAGAAATTGATTGAAAGCACGGCTTATCTTGAGTTCAAGCGCCTTTCTACGCTTAGCAGCGAGAGTGATGACAGCATCAAACAGGGACTCACTCTATTTGTAGACTCTTACAAGAAATGGATTGACAGCACCTTTGTCGATGACATCCCCGCCCATAAAGGCCTCATTGAGCATGTACGGGAACAGTGCTTAAAAGACTACACTCGTCTTCTGGATAATATTTATCTTCTTTCCCAGCCGAAAGTAATGCTCGCGTTCCGTCTTATGAACACGGCCATGTTCATGCAGTTGTGGCATTCTTCAGAGAGCAACAAGAAGCTAGCACTTGCACATGGAGATGATTGCAATGACCTTGATGAATCATTTTATAAAGACGCTGACCCTGAAATTCGTAAAGGCAAGGGGCCAGCTGCATGGAGACCGTTCCAGCTCGCGTTTATCCTTCTGAACCTGGATGGAATCGTACAAAGTCCTTCGGACCCCACTTGGAAAAAAAGAAACAACTTGGTCGACTTAGTGTGGTTCCCTACGGGAGGTGGCAAGACTGAGGCTTACCTTGGCCTGATTGCCTTCTCTATTCTGCATCGTCGATTGACGAATTTGAAAGGCGGAGGTACGACGGCTATCATGCGTTATACACTCCGACTTCTTGCAACTCAGCAGTTCCAACGTGCTCTACGCTTAATACTTGCTCTCGAACAAATTCGAAAATGGGGCCGATATAAACTTGGTGATGAGCAAATCAATATCGGCTTGTTCGTCGGGGCCGGGGCTCTCCCTAACACATGGGATGATTCTGCCAGAGAAAAAGGGCTGAAAACGGAGGGCGAGCGTTGGAACAATGACCAGCCATCGAAGATTCCCTTCGAAAGCAAGGTCTGTCCATGGTGCGGAGCGCCAATGAGATGGAACGAAGACAAAAAGACCCTTACATGCGAAAATGCTTTTTGCGCATTTGAAGATGGGCTTCCTGTTCTTCTATGCGATGAACTTATCTATGCCACTCCCCCGACTCTCCTTTTCGGGACAGTTGATAAGTTCGCCGCTATCGCTCATAAAGTCTCAAAAGATCCAAAGAATGATTCCAGACGCCTGTTTAAATTAAACAAGCTCACCCCCGATCTAATTATCCAGGATGAACTTCATCTCCTTGAAGGCCCTCTCGGATCTGCCGTAGGTCTTTTTGAGAATGCGGTTGACACCCTCTCCAGCAGACCGGGCCCCAATGGTATTACTATCCGTCCTAAGATTATTTCGTCAACAGCGACAACCAGAAATACCGACCTCCAGATTCTCGCTCTTTATGACCGCAACGTTAATGTGTTCCCTAAAAACGGACTGGATTTCGATGATTCCTTCTTCGCCTTTTATAAGCGTCGCAAAGACAACGCAGAGGAATACGATTCCAAACGTCGCTATATCGGAGTTCTCCCAACGGGAAGAACTTCTATGTACACTCAAATTCGCTTAGCTGCCTGTTGCTTAACCCATCGCGCTCTATTCGAAGCTCAACACCAGAACGACTTTAATAACCCTGATTTCATTAAGGCTGTAGATTACTACTTTACCCTCATTTCCTATTTCAACAGCAAAAAGGATGTGGGAAATACTGATGCGCAATTCCCCACAGAGTTTCCTAAATACACCAGACAGGTATATCATCGTGTATTACGTCATAAGTGGATGCTGGAGTGCTTTTACGCTCTTAACCGTTCATTTAGCAACTGTGAACTAACTGGTCGCCTTAACGGAGCTGAGATAGTAAAGTCTCTTGGTGAAGTTCAGAAGAAATGGAATCCAAACACAAGAGTACCGCATTTCACGCAAGATGGAGAATTTGTTCGCGGGACCACACCCCCTGATTTTGTTCTTGCAACGAATATGATTTCTGTAGGTATCGATGTGTCTCGATTTAATCTTATGATTGTCAACTCAATGCCTCGGAACAAATCTGAATATATACAGGCATCGTCTCGTGTTGCCAGAGACGAACTCGGCATAGTCTTTACCCTTCATAACCCATATAGGGCCCGTGATCTATCACACTTTGAGAAGTTCCGGGAATTCCATGAGAAGATGTACTTCTATGTTGACCCTATCTCCATAACACCGTATTCTCCACAGGCAATTGAAAAATACATGCCTGCGGTCCTTGCGGCAATTATTCGACACGAGTTCCCCTCTTTAGCGACAGATAAGGATATTCGGCACCTGGATTCGGCGAAGAAAAATGAGATTCAGAACAGAATACACACCATCTTTTCCGAAAGGATGAACTCCATTCAGAGTAATCAGAATGAACTTCTTCGTGACCTTCTCACCGCCGAAGGACTCCAGATGATAGATTCCTTCGTCGAGAAAGCACTTGACGAATGGCTCAATAGGAACTCCATCATCGAATCCTTTGAGAATCCGAGGAAAAACCCTTTGTATCTTTCAATAGATGCATATGAGGAAGAGAAGGCAAATACCTCTTGGAGCGTTCCTCACAGTTTGAGAGACATTGCAGAATCCTCAGTTATTAACATTAAAAATGACTGATTATGACGATTAATTCACAACAGCAGTTCAATCAAGAGGTTGACCAGTATAAGCTTCTATCTTCCACATATGGGGTTGGAGCCATTATCCCTACCAAAATGGGGGTCTTCATTATGCCCCTTTCTATCGAACTGTGGGATTTTATTATGAGAGCTAAACAGGCCGACTCTTCAGACCCCAAAAAGCTTAAACAGTTTGCTGTCACTCCGATATCTAACCCTTCTTTTCTCAGGTATCTGCAAGAAAAAGAGGGGATGACCAACCTGAAGACGCTTGTGGCAATTCCTCATATGCAACTGGACGAGTATAATCGTCAGGAGTATGAACAGAATCCTCTGTTCCAGGATTTTAAAGAGAACAATCCTGGGAAGCAGTTCTTTGATTCTGTTTTTTCAGTTCCGGCAATCCTATTTCCTCGCTGGATGTATAGTCCAAAAGATGGAAGGCTGCAAGAGCTGGATGACTGGAAGAAAGAGTGGAAAGCCTCTCACAATAACAGCCTAAGAAATTTTGCACCTCCAATGGATGCGAAAAGCAAGACGAGCTTTACTAATAAGAAAGGGGAGCCTGTGGACAGGTATTCCCCTCTAAAACAGATACAACTCGTTCTTGCTTGCCCGAATGGACATATATCTGATATCCCCTGGGACAAATTCTTCAGTGCAAGTCACGACCCGAACGTGGGCGATAAACTCTATGACGAGGGTTTTGACCTGTTCGGATATTCAGACACCACCTGTAGTTGCGGTGGTAAGCATTCTTTGGAGTTTTCTGAAAACATCGGCCATACTGAAGGTTTTGGTTATGTCCGCTGTACTAAGTGCAAAAAGAAGACTTCTCTGGAAGGTATTCTAAACCTCCGTCCTCTTTGTTCTAAGGAAATGCCATGGAGGCGTCGTTCTGGAAACGAAGAGATTCCGGTAGATAGTACCTGTAGGCTTTCCGGCAAACCTGGGGTCATGCGTGTTCTTCTGAACACCAGTCCAAGTATCTATTTTGCGGATGCACATAGCGGCCTTTTCATCCCAGATACGCTTAACGAGAAAGAGCAAAAAGCTCTATCCTTTCTCAATACCTCTGCCTTCCCGAATTTATTAATCTCAAATCCCTCAGCAACTAAAAAAGATTGGTGGGAGACTAATGGTGGAGATGGCCCCATTAAAATTGCCCTACAAATGATGGCGGGAATCAGTTTATCTGATTCAGAGCTTAAAAATATCAAAAATCGTTTTCTCCACGTTTCTTCAGAATCGGACGATAAAGAGGAAGAAATGAAATTTGCTGAGTATGATATTTTTGCAAATCAAGACAGCGTTGACAGCGAGAATTTGAAGACCAACACGATTGATTTACCGAACTCGCTTTTGCCCTATTTCTCCAAAATAAGCCAAATACCTCTGCTCTGCATCACAAAAACACAGCTAAACTTCTTCCGCGTTCAGTCACCTGCTCCTACAAGAAATGATAAGGGAGGTATTGACTATCCGGAGGGACAGAAACTTTCTCAACTTCCAAAGGATAAAATAACCGTGTATCCTGCGATACAGGAGTATGGAGAAGGCCTTTTCTTCCAGTTCAATGAAGAGACCTTAAAAGCTTGGGACACACTTATTAGTACTGATGAGGCCAGCAAAAATCGATACCGGGAGAAAGAGGATGACGAGAAGAACAACATCCTTTCAGTCATGCTTGGCAAATATGGCAACCCGCATAGGTTTTATATGCTTCACACTTTTGCGCACTCCATTATTAAGGAGATGGAATTCTCATGCGGGTATCCTTCGGCCAGCTTATCTGAAAGAATCTACTTTTCGAACCGCATGTGTGGTGTGCTTATCTATACAGCCGAGGGTTCCGAAGGTAGTATGGGTGGACTCGTATGGCAAGGGAAAAGCGCGCTGATTGAAAGAACTATCAAAAGGGCCATGGACCGGGCAAGACATTGCTCCAGCGATCCAATCTGCTGGGAGCGCGACAAAGAAACTATGAATCTTGCGGCTTGTTTTTCCTGCGAGATGATTTCTGAGACTTCTTGCGAATTCAGAAACATGGGGCTAGACAGACAAGCACTCGTTAATGATTCTTTTGGTTATTTCAGAAAACTATCCTTTTGATTCGGTGTATTTCTCGCTATCCTGCAACCAGAAGTTCTTCTTTGAGGGACTTCTGGTTTATTATTCGCCCCAATCTCGGTGTGCCAGAACAACACCTATTCTTTCTACTATACCACAGACTAGAGAGTTCCCGATGAAAAAGGCCCTTCTAACAGCTGTCTCTCCCGCTGTATGTCCACGGGGAAACATATCCAATTGTTCTAACTCGGAAGGAACCAATCGGCGATAGCGGTGAGTAACAGGATCTTCGATTACGTGTTTGAACCTTGATGCAGATTGTCCTCCTTCGGCTGTTATAATCGTACGGGATGGCTTGTCAAGAGCATCTGGAAAAACCATTGGCCCCTCACTGTAGAGATACTTAAACCCTGTCGTTCGACTTACCCTCTCTATTTTCTTACTACCTTTCTCTCGCTGCCAGATCTCAATTGAGTCATTGTTGATATAATAATCTTCAGTTATTTCTTTCCTAGGAGTTTCAGCGACAATATCCCCTAATGTTATTCTAGGTCCATTATAGCGAGGCTTAACTTTTGCAGTATAAAACACCCCATGGACCATAACCCCGGCATTTTCAAATACCCTCTTCTGTGGGGTCTCTTCGTTAAAATGGTCACTTATATCTGCCAAATCCCATTCCGTATTCTCTTTAATGGCCCGACCTTCGATGTTGTCGTTTCCGGGTTCTACAGGAAAGGCTTCCGCCATTATACCGTTATTATAAATCCATCCTGTTGGATTATCCAGACCCTGGCATAATGGTGAACCGTTTCTATACGCAAGAATGAAGGTGCGACGACGGCGCTGAGGCATACCATAGTCCGCAGCATTTATGACTCGCCATTCAACACTATATCCCAAATCCGATAAAGACTGGAGAATGATAGCAAAATCGCGGCCCCGTCTTTTCGCTGGCGAGTGTATTAACCTGTCAACATTTTCCAAGAAAATAACACGGGGGGCATTCCCCGCTACCTCTTTATCTTGAATGAGTCGAATTATGCTCCACCATAAAGCGCCCTTCTGTCCCTCTATTCCTTCGGCCTGTTGAAGAGAGCGTGCAACAGAATAATCTTGACAGGGGAATCCTCCCACTATCATCTGGGCGTCTGGAATAGTTTCCGGATGTTTGACAACCTGCTCAATGTCCTCGTTTACACATGAGCCCAGTCCATAGACTCTTTCATATGTTCGCCAAACATGCTGAATGGTAGAGTTAGGTTCCCACTGATTACTCCATATTACATGATAAAAATCACCTCCGAGTCTTGCATTAGCACGTTGTTCAAGACCAACCCGGAAGCCGCCAATACCTGCAAATAACTCTAATACGTTAGGCATGCGGAAACGTTTTTAACTTACAAAGTTAATATTTTTTGGGGGATATAGACCGTATAAAGTATGCGCTTTAGAGAAAGACTAAATGTATTCTGTTGTCCAAATGTTGTCCAATTGGCGGGAATCGAACCCGCACGGCCGTTTCGGGCCAAGGGATTTTAAGTCCCTCGTGTCTACCATTTCACCACCAGGGCTTCGCCGCATCATTCCGGAAACCGGAAACCGCAGCAGCAAATGTGCGGCAAAGTTAGCAAAAAAAGCACAAAGACAACCAAACATGAGGCTTCCCGCCGGTGCCGGAGTCTGACAAGTACGCCGCAACATCTTCCCGAAGGGAGTGCCGCTGCCGCAGCCTTGCAGAGCGGCGACGGAGCCGGAAGCAAGCCCGGGCTTCGGCCCTAGGCCAGCTTGGCGTCTGTCTTGGCCTGGAACCTCTTGACGTTCACTATGAAACGCTCATGGGTCCCTTCGCCGATTATTCCTTTGGGGTCCCGGGCGACGACCTTGAACACCAGGCGGCGTCCGTCAATCCGCACCAGTTCTGAATCGCACCACACCTTCATCCCTTCCGGAGTGGAGCTGACGTGGGACACGTCGACATGGGTCCCGACCGTCTCGAAACCTTCATCGAGGAAGGGCTGGACGCTCAGCCGGCAAGTCCGTTCCATAAGGGTTATCATGAGCGGGGTTGCGAAGACCCTCACCGTTCCGCTGCCGATGTGGCACGCGAGGAGTTCCGGGGTCACGGTCTCCTCCTGGTAGCCTTTCGTTCCAATCTCCAGCCTGCTTGCCGGATTCTCTGTTCCTGTCATATTCCTTTACCGTTTAATATTTATTCCGTCCGCGTCCCATGCGTTGGGATGGTCGCATCGGTAGGTGAACCGCCGCGAAGCCTCTCCATCCGCTGTTTCCCGGCAGGCGTCATTTCAGAAGTTCCTCCAGCGCAGCCGCGCAATGCCCGGGGAATATTACATGGTGGTTGCCTATGGGGTCCGTAAGGAAATACCTGAAAGCCTGGTCAGGGAGCCTAAGGACAACCTGGGTCCTGCAGAGATCGCGGCTGTACTCGTTGCGCAGCAATTCCCCTTCACAGGCAAAGTGCCTGGAAAGGTCTCCGGAAACCTTGAAGACCGTCGCCGGCCCCAGCGGGAGCTCTCCATGTATTCCCACGCCTATCCCGGACTCGAAATGCGTGTCCAGGCTGAACGAAGACACCATGTCAAGAGGTACGGTACAGTGGGAGAAGACAAATTCCCCGCTTTCCAGGTCCATGCAGGAAGGGTTGGCCTGGAAACCGCTCACGCCGGAGACCGATTTCCCGACCAGCATCGAAAGGAGCGCCGGTATGTCACCTTCGCAACCTGCCGCGATTCCTTCGGAGTTGAGCCTGGCAAGGGCAAGACAGCCGGTGTTATGGACCGAGGTAAGAAGGTCGAAGCACCTGACCGTCAGGCCGGAAAGGCCTCTCTTCGCCGCCAGGTTCCGCAAGGCGCGGTAGATCCTGTCCGCTCCGGGGAGCGAAGCCCGTACCACTGACGGAATCTCGCCGCACGGGTCCGGAAGACCCTCAAGAGCCCTGTCTCCCACGTCTTCCAAGGATGAATATTCATCCATCAGTTCTTCCATGGGGATGGACTCGACATTCACCCCAAGCCGGTCGTAGACCGCTTCCGGATCGGCATGGCTGGCGATCAGCCAGTCGGAAGGAGCGCCTATCACGCCGACGGTGGTGAATTCAAGCGACCTTCTGGCATCCTCCACTTTCGCAACCGATTCTATCCGGGTACGGATGTACGCAGGGCTGCCATGGAGTATCTCTCCCCGCAGGCCGTGCTGCCTGAGATACGACATTATCTCCATAGAGGCGGCCAGGGAATTGCTCCTGCCGGAGGCCAGAAGGAATATCCGCTGGCGGGAAAGGCCCTTTATCACCGGAAGGACCTCCTTGAACAAGCCCTCCGTGCCCCCAGTCAATATGCAGATGAGGGACAGCTCCGACCCATAATCGGAAAAGTCGTCCCCTTTGAGGGAATATTCAATCCCAAGGCTGTCAAGGAACGAGCGGGCTGCCGCATCGACCGCCTTCGCGTCGTGCAGTGCGGATGCAAGGGTGTAAATGGATACCATGTGTCAAGATTCGGTTTGGAGGTGTCAATTTACCGAAAAAAAACCGAACTGCAATGGACTGGCCTGCAAGCCTACGCCCAATCGCAAAAAATGCGGGAATCCAAGAGGCCGGCCAGTGTCGGATTTTGACGATAAAAATTCGTAACTTTGCATGTTTACAGGAAACACACTGAATTAATTAATCAATATCACAATGTCTGACATCAAATACCGCGTCGAAAGCGACCTCCTGGGTGAACTCCAGGTCCCCGCTGACGCCTACTACGGCGTCCAGACCCAAAGGGCTCTGAACAATTACAGGATTTCCAACACAAGGATGTGCGACTACCCTGAATATGTCATCGCAATGGCATACGTCAAGATGGCCGCCGCCGAGGCAAACGCCCGCCTGGGTGTCCTGGACCGCAAGATCGCCGACGCCATCGTCGCAGCCTGCAAGGAAATAGTGGACGGGAAACTCCACGACCAGTTCCCTGTCGACATGATGCAGGGCGGGGCAGGAACCTCCGTCAACATGAACGCCAACGAGGTCATCGCCAACCGCGCCCTGGAACTCATGGGCCACAACAAGGGAGAGTACCAGTTCTGCTCCCCAAACGACCATGTGAACTGCGCCCAGTCCACCAACGATGCCTATCCTACCGCATTCCGCTACACCTTCGTCCGGATGAACAAGAAGCTGGTCTGCAACCTGCAGAAACTTATAGCTTCCTTCCGGGCAAAGGGAGAAGAGTTCAAGGATGTCATCAAGATGGGCCGCACCCAGCTCCAGGATGCCGTCCCTATGACATCAGGCCAGGAATTCAACGCCTTTGCCAACAACCTTGAGGAAGAGATCGCCAACCTCAACCGCAATGCCGTCCTCCTGAAGGAGATCAACATGGGAGGAACCGCCATCGGAACCGGCCTCAACGCCGTACCGGGCTTTGCCGAGCTTTGCACGAGCCTCTTGTCCGAGTTCAGCGGAGACGACTTCCTGAAGGCCCCCGACCTTGTGGAGGCAACCCCCGACACAGGAGCCTACGTGAGCTATTCCGCAGCCCTGAAGCGCCTCGCCATCAAGCTTTCCAAGATCTGCAACGACCTGCGCCTCATGGCCTCCGGACCTCGCTGCGGCCTCAATGAAATCAACCTTCCCCCGATGGCTCCCGGTTCTTCAATCATGCCCGGCAAGGTCAATCCCGTCATCCCCGAGGTAACCAACCAGGTGTGCTTCAAGGTCATCGGAAACGACACTACTGTCGCCTTCGCGGCAGAGGCCGGACAGCTCCAGCTCAATGTGATGGAGCCGGTCATAGCCGAGTCGGTCCTGGAGAGCGTGACATGGCTGTGCAACGTCATCGAGACCCTCCGTACGAAGTGCATCGAGGGAATCACCGTCAACGCCGCGCACTGCTACGAGATGGTGAAGAATTCCATCGGCATCGTCACTGCCCTGAATCCCTACATCGGCTACAAGACCAGCACGAAGGTTGCCAAGGAAGCCCTCGAAACCGGACGCAGCGTCTACGACCTGGTGCTCGAGCACGGCTACATGTCCAAGGACAAGCTGGACGAGGCGCTGGATCCCAAGGCCATGACGGCCTCGCACGAATTGCTGAAGTAGGCAGGAGCGCGATATCCTCACAAGAACGAACTTTACAGAATCTAACATGAAAAGAACATGCTTGGCCTTATGCCTGGTGCTCCTCCTTTGCGGCTGTTCAGGCCGCCAGGGGGAGCAGCAGCAGGCCGTTGCCTACAAGACCTTGACCGTCTCGCTGTCGGACCAGGTGCTTGAATCCAATTACGCCGCTTCGCTGGAGGGACAGCAGATGGTGGAGATCCGTCCCCAGGTGAGCGGAACCATCACCAAGATCTGCTTCAACGAAGGCGACCTCGTCCACAAGGGACAGACCCTTTTCATCCTGGACCAGATTCCCTACCAGGCAGCCTTGCAGGTGGCGCAGGCCAATGAAGAAAGCGCAAAGTCACAGCTCTCCACGGCCAAGCTGACGGCCGAGAGCAACCAGGTCCTTTTCGACCGCGACGTAATCTCGGCTTTCGAGCTGCAGACGTCGAAGAACGCACTCGCTTCCGCAGAAGCCGCCCTCGCACAGGCTCAAGCCCAGGTCAAGACCGCCAGGAACAACCTGTCCTACACCGTTGTCAGAAGCCCGGTGGACGGCGTCGCGGGCATGATCCCCTACCGTGTCGGCGCCCTGGTCAGCAGCGCGATCACCCAGCCGCTGGTGACCGTCTCAGACGACAGCCGCATCTACGCATATTTCTCCATGAGCGAGAACCAGACCCTGTCCCTCATCCGCCAGCATGGTTCACAGGAGCGCTTCCTCAAGGAAATGCCGGATGTGGAACTGCTTGTGAGCGACGGGGAGCGTTACCCTGAAAAGGGAAGGATAGATGCCGTCAGCGGAATAGTCGATGCGGCCACCGGTTCGGTAAGGATGCGGGCGTGCTATCCCAACCCGGACCGTCTCCTCAGGAGCGGCGGCACCGCCACGGTAGTCATCCCCACGGTAAGGGAAGACTGCATCGTGATACCCCAGACAGCCACCTATGAAATCCAGGAAAGGGTTTTCGTGTTCAAGGTGGAGGACGGGAAGGCCGTGTCGGCCCCAGTGAAGGTATTCCGCCTGAACAACGGCTCGGACTATGTGGTCGAGAGCGGACTTGAAGAAGGCGATGTGATCATTGCCGAAGGTGCCGGACTGGTCAGGGAAGGAACCGAGATCAAAGCTGCCGGAGAATGAACGTAAAGACTTTCATAGACCGTCCGATCCTCTCGGGCGTGATCTCCGTGGCCATCCTGATCATCGGCCTGATCGCCCTCGGCCAGCTGCCTCTTGAGCAGTACCCGGACATAGCTCCGCCGACGGTCACCGTCATGGCCAACTACTCCGGCGCAAGCGCGGAGACCGTCATGAAGAGCGTCGTCGTCCCGCTGGAGGAGTCCATCAACGGTGTGGAGAACATGACCTACATGACCTCCAGCGCCACCAATGCCGGAGGTGCCTCCATAAGGATATTCTTCAAGCAAGGCACCGACCCCGACATGTCGGTGGTCAACGTGCAGAACCGCGTCGGCGAAGCACAGCGGCTGCTGCCCGCCGAAGTGGTCCAGAGCGGCGTCACTGTCAGGAAGATGCAGACAGGTACCCTGATGTTCGTCTCGCTGTACAGCCCGGACGATTCGTTCGCCGCCAACTTCCTGACCAACTACATGCAGATCAACCTCGAGCCGAGGCTGAGCAGGATCCCCGGAGTCGGGGAAGTGAACATCTTCGGAGCGAGGTATTCGATGAGGATCTGGCTGGATCCCGGAAAGATGGCCATGTACTCCCTGGTACCCGAGGACATCTCGGCGGTGCTGGCCGAGCAGAACATCGAAGCCGCGACCGGGAAGCTCGGGCTCGAGACCGACAACGTGTTCGTCTATACCCTCAAGTACCGCGGCCGCTACGAGAAAGAAGAGGACTTCGAGAACA
Organism: uncultured Bacteroidales bacterium; assembly: GCA_900320185.1. GTDB lineage: Bacteria > Bacteroidota > Bacteroidia > Bacteroidales > UBA932 > Cryptobacteroides. The sequence goes on along the minus strand of ONRD01000003.1, from coordinate 139,063 downwards.
TGGTCGTCAAGTCCCTTCCGGACGGACGCCTGCTTCGCCTGGGGGACGTGGCCCGCATCGAACTCGGGGCCCAGCAGTACAACTTCTTCAACGAAGTGAACGGTCACCCTTCCTGCAACTGCATGATCGTACAGACTTCCGGCTCCAACGCCAACGAAGTCATCAAGGCCGTACAGAAAGAGTTCAAGGAATTCGAGAAAGATCTCCCGAAAGGGATGAAGCTGGTGACCGTCATGAGCATCAAGGACTTCCTCGACGCTTCGATAAAGGAGGTCGTCAAGACCCTTCTCATCGCGATCCTGCTCGTCATCCTGGTAGTCTACTTCTTCCTCCACGACCTGAAGGCTACCCTGATCCCTACGATTTCGATAATCGTCTCCCTGATCGGAACCTTCGCCTTCATCTACGCGGCCGGATTCAGCCTGAACCTGCTGACACTGTTCGCCCTGGTCCTTGTGATCGGTACCGTCGTGGACGACTCCATCGTCGTCGTCGAGGCCGTACAGGCCAAGTTCGACGACCGGTACACCTCTCCTTACAGGGCCACGGTCGATGCGATGAAGGGGCTTACCTCGGCGATCGTAACCAACACCCTCGTGTTCATGGCCGTGTTCATCCCGGTCTGCTTCATGGGAGGGACCACCGGCATCTTCTACACCCAGTTCGGTCTCACGATGGCGGCGGCCGTCGGGATCTCCTGCATCAATTCCCTCACGCTCAGTCCGGCACTCTGCGCCATAATGCTGAAGCCAAGGAGCAAGCCGGAAGACGGGAGGGACATGTCGTTCTCCGACCGGTTCCACTATTCATGGAACAGGGTGTTCGAGAGGTTCAAGGACGCATATTCATGGTTTGAACTGAGACTCTTCCACAGGAAGTGGATAAGCTGGGTACTGCTCGCGGCGGCTGTCGCCACACTCGGGACGCTGCTGGCCACGACGAGTACCAGCCTCGTGCCGCAGGAGGACCTCGGGAGCATCACGGTGAACGTCCAGGCCGCACCGGGGACGAACCTGGAAGAGACAAGCCGGATCACTTCCGAAGTGGAGGAGATCATCAAGGACATCCCCCAGGTCGAGCTTTACTCCCGGACCACCGGCTCCGACGCCAGGAGGACCACCACCACAGCCGCAGCCTCTTTCAACCTCAGGCTGAAAAACTGGGATGAGAGGACGAAGAAGGAAGATTCGGAGAAGGCGGTCATGGCGGAGATCTACCGCAGGACCTCGCACATCTCGGCGGCCCTGATCAGGCTTTCCACCAGGCCCATGATTGCCGGTTACGGCTCGGGATCCGGCTTCGAACTGTACGTACAGGACAAGAAGGGCGGCACCATAGAAGACCTGCTGAGATACACCAGGAGCTTTATCGACGACCTCAACAAGAGGGAGGAGATCTCCAGGGCCTACACCAGCTTCGACACGAAATACCCTCAGTTCGTGGTGGATGTGGACGCCGTCCTGTGCAAGCGCAACGGAGTCTCACCTAAGTCCGTCCTGAGCGTCCTGGCAGGCTATGTCGGAGGGGTCTATGCCTCCAACATCAACCGGTTCACCAAGATCTACCGCGTCATGATCCAGGCTTCCCCTGAATTCAGGGCGAGCCCTGAGGCGTTCAACAACATCTACGTCAGGAGCACCACGGGAGAGATGTCCCCGGTAAGCCAGTACATCCACCTGACGAGGGTGTACGGTTCAGAGTCGCTGTCCCGGTTCAACCTCTTCCCTTCGATTGCGGTCTACGGAGAAAGCGGCAACGGACACAGCTCCGGTGAAGCGATCGATGCCATCAGGCAGACTTCCCGCACTTCCCTGCCAGAAGGCTACGGATTCGAGTTCGGAGGGATGTCCAGGGAGGAGGCCGACAGCGGCAACACGACCATCATCGTGTTCGCGATCTGCCTGCTGTTCATCTTCCTCATCCTGTGCGCACTCTACGAGAGCGTGACCGTGCCTCTCGCAATCATCCTTTCCGTCCCGTTCGGACTCGCCGGCAGCTTCCTGTTCGCCAAGATGTGGGGCATCGACAACAACATCTACCTCCAGATAGGGCTGATCATGCTGATCGGCCTGCTGGCCAAGACGGCCGTCCTCCTGACTGAATATGCAACCCAGGCCCGCAGAAGCGGCATGAGCATCACTCAGGCCGGCATGTCGGCCGCCAAGGACAGGCTCCGCCCCATACTCATGACCTCGCTCACGATGATCATCGGACTGCTGCCCCTGGTCTTCGCTTCGGGCGCGGGCGCCAACGGGGACAGGGCGGTAGGCGTCGGCGCGGCCGGAGGAATGCTCGTCGGGACGATAGCCCTGCTGGTTTTCACCCCGGTCTTTTCCATAGTGTTCCTTTACCTGCACGAAAAGATGTTCCCCCACTGGAGAGAAAAGAAGGAGGATACAGAATGAAAGCATTGACGACTTTACTGACCGTCGCGGCGGTGCTGGCGCTCTCTTCCTGCGGGATTTACGGAAGGTACGAACGCCCCGCCCTCGACCTGGAACTGGGAGACGGAACCCCCGTCCGGACCGTGCCATGGCAGGAACGGTTCCAGGATCCTTTCCTGAAAGACCTTATCGACACTGCTCTCGCGAATTCGACAGACCTCGCCGTAGCGATGCTCAAGGTCGAAGAGGCCAGGGCCGACCTCTACCGCACCAGGATGGCTTTCCTCCCCTCCCTGGACGCTTCCGCCACCGGGGACATCGTGGAGCGGAGTGCAAGGGCGTCCCTGAACGCCTCCTGGCAGGCGGATATTTTCGGGAAGCTGCGCAACGCCAACCTTGCAGCCCTGTCGTCACTGGAAGGACAGGCTGCATATTCACAGGCCGTACGCTGCGCGCTTATAGCTTCGGTCGCTTCTTCCTACTACAATCTCCTGGCTCTGGACAGCCAGCTTAGGATCAGCACGAGCACCCTTGAGAACTGGGACAAGACCATCTCCGTGCTGGAAGCCCTCAAGATGGCAGGGAAGACCAACGATGTCGCCATCCTCCAGGCGAAGGCAAGGAAGATGAACCTGGAATCCTCATCGATGAGGCTGCGCAAGAACATCACGACGGCCGAGAACGCCCTCAGGGCCCTTGCCGGCAAGCCGGACCTTGAGATAAGGAGAGGAAGCATGGACGGATGCTCGTTCCCGGAAAGCATGGCTGAAGGAGTTCCCCTCGGCGCCCTCGCGGCACGCCCGGATGTAAGAAGGGCTGAAAGCGCCCTTGCCACGGCATTCTACAACACTGCCGCCGCAAAGGCCGCCTTCTATCCCGACATCACCCTGAGAGGGTCCTCCGAATGGCTTTCCGCCTCCGCTTCCGACCTGGCATGGTCCGCCATCGGTTCGCTCGCAGCCCCGCTGCTGAACAGGGGAATATTCAAAGCCGGACTCAAGGCAGCCCGGGCAAGGCAGGAAGAGGCACGGCTGCAGTTCAGGCAGACCCTCATAGAGGCCGGTACGGAAGTGAACGACGCGCTCGCGGAGTACTATTCCGCGCAAGAGAGGATAGAGACCGACTCCCTGCAGTGCCGGACCCTCTCCGACGCCGTCGAAAAGATCGAGCTGATGATGCACTATTCCACGACCAACTATCTGGAAGTGCTTACCGCCCAGCAGTCGCTCCTCGACTCCGAACTCACCCTGGTAAACGACAAGCTCGCCCTTGCCGACGCATGGGTCGCGCTCTACCAGGCTCTTGGAGGGGGATCTGGAGAATGAACGGCCCGGACTCCGAGGCGGCAGGACAGCGTCCCGGCCGCAAACAAGACAAGACAAATTGGAAACAAACTGCACATAACCTTCTGAATATATGAGAGCAAGAATCTTCTTAGGAATGGCCGCTGCCATAGTGGCGGCCTGTACCGCACAGACGGAGGAAGTCCCACAGACCTTCCCTTTGGAGAACATCTCCATCTCGGCCGGAGCCCCTCTGCATGAGCGTCTCTCCAGGAACAAGCACAGGCTGGAAGACACGATCTACCAGCCCGACATGGCGATAGCCGACAGCAAAGACTGGCCGGGAGATTATGTTGGACGCATCATCCTTGGTACCACCCTTTCCTCCCGCGCACTCCACGAAGAGCCCGCCTTCCTGCCGGAAATCCTCAGGAGGCTTCCGGGCAGCCTCAACGAAAAAGGCTACCTCGGTGACGATTTCTCCCCGGAGATCAACGAGCAGCAGCTCTCCGGCCATGGCTGGCTCCTCAGGGGCCTTTGCGAATACTACAAGTGGAAGGGGGACGAGAGCATGGTTCCGCTGATCAGGACCATCGTGGACAATCTCTTCCTCCCCGGCGCCGGCAAGTATGGATCCTATCCGATCGATCCCGCCCTCCACTCCAACGAGGGAGGCGAGGCCAGCGGAGCAATTAATTCATCCACTTCCGGATGGATCCTCTCCACCGACGTGGGATGCCTCTTCATCGGGATGGCCGGACTGGTGGACGCCTACGAAGTGCTTGGAGACAAGAAGCTGCGCCCCGTGATCGAGGAGATGATGGAAAGGTTCCTGGAGATAGACCTTGTCGGCATACAGATGCAGACACATGCCACCCTGTCCGCCCTCCGCGGAATGCTTAAGTACTATTCCCTGACCGGAGAGGAAAGATGGCTCAAGGCCGCCGCAGACCGTTGGGCAGTCTACGAGAACGAAGGCATGACCTGCACCTATGCCAACTACAACTGGTTCGGCCGCAAAGATTCATGGACGGAGCCCTGCGCGGTCGTGGACTCGTACATCGTAGCATTCGAACTGTGGAAGGCGACCATGGACCCGCACTACCGCGACATGGCGGAGCTGATCTACTACAACGCCCTTTCCAACGGACAACGTGACAACGGTGGTTTCGGATGCGACAACTGCCCGTCGCCTGAAGATCCCTTCCTGAAGGTAATCATCCCCGAAGCAACATGGTGCTGCACGATGCGCGGCGGGGAGGGTCTTCCCAGGGTCGCGGAATCCGCCTGGGCCAGGAAGGGATCCTCACTGTACGTACCTTTCTTCTTCTCCGGCATCCTTAATGCACCCGGACTTACCGTCAGGGAAAGGACCAGCTATCCGGACAGGTCGCTGGTGGTCTTCACTTTCGAGGACAACTCCGCCGGCGTGGACAGGATCCTTGTTCCAGAGCTTCCCTGGGCTGAAGGCTGGAAGGTGACGGTCAACGACACTGAGACCGAAACCGTGCAGGAGGACGGCTTCCTGGCCATCTGCAAGACTTTCGCTTCCGGAGACGTGGTGAAGGTCTCCTTCGTTACCAAGAGGAAGATAGATGAGTGGAACGGCCGCAAGCGCTATTTCTTCGGTCCCTTGATGCAATGCACCGTGACCGGGAGCCAGGAAAGGGGCATCGCCGCTTTCAAGGCCGTAGGTCACATGATGGATCCCGCCGTACTCACGGAGGGCTATTCCCGAAGGGTCCTGTTCTAGCAGGGAGCGTAGCGGAACGAAGCCCTCCGGGAGGGTATCTCCCTTCCGCCTCTACCATAAACAAAAGGCCCACAACATAAAAGAGGATGACCCGTTGGAGGTCATCCTCTTTCAATTCTGTAGTGCCGTGGATTACTTCCTGGCAGACTTTGCCGCTGCACCCTTCTTCTCGGCCAGGCGCTTGTTGTTGGCTATGGTAGCATCGTACATGACGGGCGTACCGATGAAGATGGAAGCGTAAGTACCGATGATGATACCAAGGATGAGGGCTACTGCAAGACCCCTGATCGACTCACCTCCGAAGATGGCGATGGCGAGCATCGTGACGAGGGTGGAGATGGACGTGTTGAGCGTACGGGTCAAGGTTGCATTCAAGGCAAGGTTGGTGTTGGTCTTGATGTCCACGTTCGGATGGTTGGTCCTGTATTCACGGATACGGTCGAAGATAACCACGTTGTCGTTGATTGCGTAACCGATGATGGTCAGGATAGCCGCTATGAACGTCTGGTCCACGTCAAGGTTGAACGGAAGGATTCCCGTGAACAGGGAGAAGAATCCGATGACGATTATGGCCGTGTGGGCAAGCGAGACGACACCTCCAAGTCCCCAGGTCCATCCCTTGAAACGGAAGGCGATGTAGGCGAATATGACCAGGAGGGACAGCAGGACCGCTATGATAGCGTTCCTCTTGATGTCGTTGGCGATAGTCGGTCCCACCTTGTCGGAGGAGATGATACCGTTCGGGTTGTCGAGCGTCGACTTGAACTGGTCGAGCGTCATCTTCTGGTTGAAGAAAGGAATCATCGACTCGTAGAGCATGGATTCGATCTCGGCGTCGACAGTGGAGGACTCGTCCTCGTTCTTGTACTGGGTCGTGATCTTCATCTGGCTCTCTCCACCGAACTGCTTGACCTCCACGGCACCTTCGAACTTGGCCTCAGCTGCGGCACGGACTTCCTCCGCGGTAACCGGCTTGTCGAAGCGGACCACATAGGTACGGCCACCCGTGAAGTCGACACCATAGGTGAAGCCCTTGGTGAAGATGGACACGATGGAGATGAGGATCAGGGCGCCGGAGACGATGTAGGAGACCTTGCGGGCGCCGATGAAGTCGAAGTGGGTGTTCTTGAGGAAGTTCTTGGTGAGCTTGTTCTCGAATGTGATGTTCTTGCCCTTCTGGATACGGTCGTCGAAGATCATCCTCGTGATGAAGATGGAGGTGAGGACCGAAGTGATGATACCGATGATCAAGGTCGTGGCGAAGCCCTGGACGGGTCCGGAACCGAAGATGTAGAGGACGATACCGGTGAGGAGGGTCGTGACCTGGCCGTCGATGATGGCGGAATAGGCATTGGAATATCCGTCGGCAACAGCCTTGCTCAGACCCTTGCCGGCAGCAAGCTCTTCCTTGATCCTTTCATATATGATCACGTTGGCATCCACTGCCATACCCATGGTCAGGACAAGTCCCGCGATTCCAGGCAGCGTCAGCACGGCTCCGAACGAGACGAGGACGCCGAAGAGGAGAAGGACGTTGCACAGAAGGGCCACGTCGGCTGCAAGACCTGCACCCTGGTAGAAGAACACCATGTAGAGCAGGACGAGCAGGAAGGCGATGAGGAAGGAGATCAATCCAGCCCTGATCGACCTTGCACCAAGGGTCGGACCAACTACCTGCTCCTGGACGATGGTCGCAGGGGCGGGGAGGTGTCCCGACTTGAGGACGTTCACGAGGTCGTCCGCCTCGTCCACGGTGAAATGTCCGGTGATCGAGGAGTTTCCTCCGGTGATCGCATTCTGGACGTTGGGATAGGAGTACACCATGCCGTCGAGGACGATGGCTATCTGCTTCCCTACGTTGTCGCCCGTCATGTGGGCCCAGATGTTGGAACCCTCGGCGTTCATGGTCATCGAGACCGAAGGCTCGCCGTTGGACCTCTGGTCCATCACGGTGCGGGCGTCGGTGACGGCGTCGCCGGTCAGCTTGGCCTTACCGTCGGCGGGAGCCTTGATGGCGACGAGTTCGTAGATGTTGCCTCCGACAATCCTCTCGGAAGGATGTACCGTCCACATGGGACGGAAGCCGGCAGGGAATATGGAAGCGATCTGGGGCATTGCCAGATACTTGTTGATCCTGGCGGTGTCGATGGCGCTGGCGAAGCCTATGCAGGCATCACCGGTGTACTGGGAAGGCTGGAGGATGGCGAAAAGAGGATTAGCCTTGCGGTAGGCATCGCTCTCCTCGGAAGAAACCTCCGTCTGGGCGATCTCCTCGCTGAGGATGTCGGCTGTGTCCGCGGGAGCCTCTGCAGGAGCGGCCTCAGTGGCCTCAGCCTCAGCCTCAGCAGGAGCCTCTCCGGCGGAGAGGATGTCGGCGAGCTTGGCGTTGGCCTCCTGGAGGAACACCGAGATCTCCTGGTTGGTGTAGGTCTCCCAGAATTCGAGGGATGCAGTTCCCTGGAGGAGCTTCCTGACACGCTCAGGCTCTTTCACTCCTGGAAGTTCCACGAGGATCCTTCCGGTGCTGCCTATCTTCTGGATGGAAGGCTGGGTGACACCGAAACGGTCGATACGGTTCCTCAGGACGTTGAACGAGTTGGAAACGGCGCTTTCAGCTTCGCTGCGGATCACGTTGATGACCTCGGCATCCGTGGTTTCGGGCTTGATCTTGTCCTTCATCTCGAAGGTTCCGAAGATTTCGGAAAGCCTCCTGCCGTTGCCGACCTCCTTCCAGGCCTGGGCGAAAAGGGTGATGTAGTCATCCCTCGACTTGACGCTCCTGGCCTTTGCGGTATCGAGAGCCGCCAAGAACTCAGGGGTGGCCTTGTTTCCGGCAAGGGCCTTGATCAGGTCCTGGAGCTGGACCTGCATCATGACGTTCATGCCGCCCTTGAGGTCCAGACCGAGGTTGATTTCCTTCTCCTTGCACTGCTTGTAGGTGCTCCAGAGATACACGTTCTTGTCAGAGACCGAGTCGATGTAGACCCTGTTCTGCTCTTTCCTGATGGAATCGAGCACATAGGCCCTCTCTCCTTCAGGCACATTCGCAAAAGCGGGAGTTGCCTGGAACGCCTGGGCGGCATCCTCGGCGAACTTGTCCGCCTTCCTTTCCTGGATCGAGGTCACGGCCGTGTAGGACAGCACCCAGATGGATGCCAGCGCCAGCAGGATAGCGACCATTCTGATCCAACCTTTACTTTGCATAATTCAATAAAATTTTATCGTTTATAATCTTTATCGCCAAAAATAAGGGTACAAATTTAGCATTTTTTTCTTAGAAAGAAATTATCTGCCAAGTATTTCTTATTTTTGCAGATGCTTTGACCGCATGTGTACCAAATGAAAGCAAAGGTTTCATTCCGCATATCCATCATATTCACGGCCCTGCTACTGGGTGTCCCGGCATTGGGCCAGGAGTCTCCGCACCGGCTGTTTGCAAGAGCCGATTCCGCAAGGATGAACTATGACTTCCCAGCCGCAGCCGCGTTGTGCAACCAAGCTCTCGAATCGCTCGACACGGCGTCCAGGGCCCGCTTCGAGAGCCGCTCTCTGTACGCCAGCAACGGTCTCAGCATGATGGATTTCTGCAGTACTCCCACCGTGGTCGCAAAACAGGTGATGCCCCTTGAGGACTTCTTCCTGTTCTATCCCCTGCCGAACCACAGCTGGCGCGAGACGCCCAACCAGCTGGACACCCTCGGAGGAGGGAACCTGGCGAAGGCGACATACGTTCCCGACGGCGCAGGAACCATAGTATTCTCGTCAAAGGACAAGAACGGCGGCAGGAACATATTCATCACATCGCTGCTCGATTCGGTCTGGACCGCCCCGGTGCCTGTCAACGCCCAGTATACGGACGATGCCGACGACATCTACCCCATGCTGTCCCCCGACGGAGAATCGGTGTTCTTTGCCTCCAAGGGCCTTTATGGCATGGGCGGCTACGACCTGTACGTAACCCGCCTGGACAAGGAGACCGGCTCCTGGAGCACTCCTGAGAACATGGGCTTCCCCTACTCCTCCCCCTACGACGACTTCCTCTTCATCAACACCCCTGACGGAAAGTATTCGATATTCGCATCCAACCGCGAATGCAGCGCCGACAGCGTGTGCATCTACGTCCTGGAATATGACGGGATGCCCGTGCGCAAGGCCATCGGCGACGTCGCCCAGCTGCGGGAACTCTGCAGGCTGGCCCCCTCCGGGGACAAAGCCCGCTTCGACAACGGCTCCGCCGTCAGCGTGGCCGGAGACGGGGACGACCAGACCGGGGAATACATGGCCAAGATGAAGGAAGTCAGGGCATTGCGCGACTCAGTGTCGGCTTTCAACGCCTCCCTGGACGAACTCCGCGAACGCTACATGTCAGCCGAAGAATCCGGCAAGGAAAGGATAGCCGGCATCATCTCCGAAAAAGAAACCCGGCTACCCGCGCTCGACGCCTCCCTCAACCGGGCTGTCAAGGAACTCCAGGCCATCGAGATGGACTTCCTTTCGAAAGGAATCGTCCTGGACACCCGGAAACTCCAGGCTGCCGCAGACAAGCAGGTGGTGGGAGCCGCCACAGCCTACACCTTCACGAAGAACAGCTTCGGGAAGCCGTTCAGGCTGAATATCCTCAAGCCGGAGCCCATGGATCTCCAGATTCCGGAACCGGGAGAGGAAGGGCTGATGGTCACGATCCGCCCGGCCAACGGGAAATCCCTTTCAACCGGAGCCATCGAGGCCATCAAGGATCTCCTGGAAGGGGACATCATACGCAGCAATGAAAACGGCCAGGTCACCTACATGGCCGGTCCCATCGAGACAAAGGAAGAAGCGGCGGAGCTGGTCGAGAAACTCCGCGAAGCAGGAGAGACTTTCATCTCATTCGAATGATAGACATCTCCACCAAGATCCACGACAGGTTCACCCTTGAGTTCAAGGTTGGCTTCGTGACGGGAAAGGGCAGGGAGCCTGACGACTTCTCCCTGGCCATGTGGCTGTTCGTGCCCGGAGGCCTTGACATCACCCCTTCCACATATTCCAAGGACATGTTCTACTCTGATGTCAAGTCGAACATCAGGCTCATCACCCCGGCATTCCCGCTCGGGGACCTCGCAGCCGGAGGTGTTCCCCTTGCCAAACTGAAGGAATCGGCCCGCGCGGTGCAGTCGGGAAACGGGAGCATGGAGGACTTCGAGTACGATGTCAAGATGTTCTGTGCAATCGTGAAAAGTTCCCTCCGCGAAGGACTTGCCGCGCTTGGCCCTTTCAGCCCGGACAAGGTCGCCGGCTGGGAGAAGTACGTCGACGACGCGGAATCGGTCCTGGACTCCTTCCATTCCCTGCGGCCCGCCTCCGGCGGAAACGGGACGGATCCGGAGATGGAGAGGATCTTCCTCCGCGGCGACGAGTTCCTCGGCGACATCATGTCGAAGTACCTGATGGAGTTCATCAGGAGAGTGGAAGGCGGACTCGCCCCTGCCGTTTCGCAGAAGGCCGCCCTGCTTTACCGGAAAATCGGAAGGCACGACGTGGAGATGGGCTTCCCGGTGATCCGCGAAGACGATCCCGGGCACAACAGGACCTACACCCACCGCTTCTCCGCACTCAAGAAATACGTCGAAGAAGTGCTCTATCTCCGCGCCCCGAAGAAAAGGGACGGCGTGCTTCTGGAACAGTTGTACCTCAGCATAGCGGCCGGACTGGCCATGCTGTTCGCCACCGTGGTTTCGTTCGCATTCCAGAAAAAGTTCGGTTCGCTCACGCTGCCGCTGTTCATAGCCCTGATAGTCAGCTATATGCTGAAGGACAGGATAAAGGAGCTGATGCGCTACTACCTTGCCCACCGCGTCGGCGGGAAGTTCTTCGACAACAAGGCAAGGATCATCCACAAGGACACGGAGTTCGGATGGCTCAAGGAGGGTTTCGACTTCGTACAACCGGAAAAGGTCCCGCGGGACGTGGCCGGACTGCGGAACCGTTCGCACATGACCGACATAGAAACCAGCACCAACACCGAAAGGGTGCTCATGTACCGGAAATCAGTCCACCTCGACAGCGCGAAACTACTGGAGAATGCCGAATATTCCTTCAGCGGGATCAACGACATCTTCCGGCTCAACGTGACCAACTTCATCAAGAAAGCCGACAATCCCGTCGTCCTGATGAACACCATGGACGAGGAGGGCGCCCTGAAGACAGTCCCCTGCGACAGGGAGTACTACATCAACCTTGTCTTCAGGTACAGCTACGACGGCACCGTGGAACTCAAGCGATTCCGGATTGCCCTTTCGAGGGACGGCATCAGGGCTATCGAAGAGGTCGCCCGATAAGCGGACCTCACCAGTCCTTGAACGGATGGACCAGCAGGTTGGAGTTGCGGTAGCGGCGGTCCTGCGTAACCTCTTCCCCAAGCCAGGAGGGACGGTCGAAAACCTCGTCCTCCGAGCGAAGTTCGACTTCAGCGACCGTCAGTCCCGAATTGTCCCCAAGGAATTCGTCGACCTCGAAGGTGTGCCCGGCGAAAGGCACTAGGTGGCGCACCTTCTCCACCACGCCGCCGTCGCACAGGTCCATCAGCTGGACGGCGTCGCCGAGGGGGATCTCCTTCTCCCATTCGAAGCGGCTGACACCCGTGGCGTTCGACTTCCCTTTTATCGTTATGTAGCCTTTGTCCCCGCGGATCCTGATCCGGACCGTCTTGGGGCCGAGGGTGGCAATGTACCCCTGGACTATGTGGTCCGACTTTGTGACGGAATCCTTATAGTCGCCTTTGACAAGGAATTTCCTTTCTATCTCGAATGCCATGATTGTGGTTGTTTATGTGTCGTCAGAACTGGAAATAGATGAAACTCTGGAGGTCGGCTGTCACGAACTGGCAGATGACGAAGACCGCCGCCGCGACGGCAAGCACCATGACCGCAAGGGGCAGCCGTGAGAAAACTATCCTGTAGCGCCTTTTGAAGCGGTCTGGAAGCCAGTGGACGGCCATTCCCAGGGCGAAGACCAGGAGGATGCTCCTGTGCTGCCAGGCCATGGCCGGGACAAGCGACCAGTCCCAGTCGCCGCCGATCCTGTTCACCATGTTCTTGGCCGTCTCCCACGCGACCCTGTTGGCTTCGGCCGGGTCGAGGTTCGACCCCGAACGGAAGAACAGGCGGGTGAAGGTGATGAATATGAAAGTGGTCAGGACGGACCAGTAAAGGTGGAGCCTGCTGAAATCCCTGCGAAAGTGCATCGCATGGTAGAGCATCCGGACGAAGGCCCCTGCGAAGATGGAGAAGGTCCACCAGAAGAAGAGGTTGAAGACAGGGGCGGGAAAGGCCGTCTTGAGCAGGAGGAAGGCCGTACAGACAAGACCTATGACGATGGTCCTTATGTAGGGGTTGCAACTTTTCCAGAACCGGAAGAAGAGGATTCCCAGCCCGTTGAGTCCGCCCCATATCATGAAGTTCCAGCTCGCTCCGTGCCAGAGTCCGCCGAGGAGCATCGTGTCCATCCTGTTGATGTCGGCGATGAGTTCCTTGCGCCAGTCTTTCTTGAACAGGATCAGCATGGCCAGCACAGCCGTCAGGACGGATACGCTTCCGAACACCCACCAGTCCCGGGCCAGGGCGGAAGCCAGGAAAGCTATGCCGATTATGATCGCATAGGTTCCGAAAGTGCCCTTGCGGTTACCTCCAAGAGGGATGTAAAGGTAGTCTTGAAGCCAGCGGGAAAGGGATATGTGCCACCTCTTCCAGAACTCTCCGGCGCTGCGTGCCTTGTAGGGAGAGTTGAAGTTCTTGGGAAGGTAGAAACCCATCAGCATGGCCACCCCTATCGCGATGTCCGTGTAGCCGGAAAAATCGGCATAAACCTGAAGGGAGTAGCAGAACAGGGCCGTAAGGTTCTCGAAACCGGTATAGAGGAGCGGGTTCTCGAAGACCCTGTCGCAGAAATTCACGGCAAGGTAGTCGCTCAGGACAAGTTTCTTCGCGAGTCCGTTGATTATCCAGAAGATGGCAATGCCGAACTGGTGGCGGCTCAGGAAGAACGGCTTCCTCAGCTGCGGGATGAACTCCTTGGCGCGGACGATCGGTCCGGCGACCAGCTGGGGGAAGAAACTCAGGTAGAACCCGAAGTCCATGAAATTCCGGACCGGAGCTATTCCCCTGCCGTCAGGATTCTCCCCGGCGCCGCGGGACACGTCGACAATGTAGCTGATCGCCTGGAATATGAAGAACGATATCCCCACCGGAAGGAAGATCGAGTCCACGGTGAAGGCGGACGTGCCCGTTATCCTGTTGCCTGCGGCCGCGAACCAGTCCCTCACGACGAAGGAGGTTCCGAAAAGGTTGTTGGCCACATCCGTGACGAAGTAGGCGTACTTGTAGTAGAACAGCAGGGAAAGGTCCACTACGATTCCGGCTGCGAGGACCGCCTTCCTCCACCCCTTGCCGCGGATCCTGGGAATCAAGAGACCTGCAAGGTAGTTGAAGGCCACCACGAACAGCAGGAGGAGAAGGAAAAGACCGGAAGTCTTGTAGTAGAAGAACAGGCTCACAGCGAAAAGGCACGCATTGCGCAGCAGGATCTTGTTGCGGAACACGCAGAGCATGGCAAGCACCAGGGCGAAGAAAGCCCAGAAATAGAACTGGGTGAACAGCAGAGGGTGCGCCTGGTCGAAAGAGAACAGGTTCCCGAGAAAATCCCTTGCAACTTCCACCATGCCCATCACCTTCCCTCCTTATACTCTGAAAATGCATCCACAAGGGCGTTGTAGAGCAGGTCCCCGACAAGGATGTAACCCTTCTCCGTGAAATGGACCTTGTCTTTCTTGGCCAGGCCTTCCTTTTCCCATGCCCTCATGGATCCCTCTCCGCCCATTATGTCGAAAAGGTCGAACACTCCGGCATTGCATTCCTTGCCGAGCTCCATGAACACCTTCTCGGCGACTGCCCCGTTGGGGTTGACCGCATACCCTTTGCGGACGCGGCGGAAACTGTCGTTGTTGGTGATGAAAAGAAGGGCGCAGTCGGGGTTTACGGACAGTATCCTGGCCACCAGCTCCCGGTACCTTCTCTTGAATGTCTCCGGAGAGAAGTTTGCGGCGGCAGCGTCGTTGATCCCTATCCCGAAAACCACGAGGTCGGGATTGACAAGCCGCAGGTCCCTGACGAAGTCCTCGCATTTCGCATAAGACGGAAGGGCGGCCCCGTTCACTCCCACTCCCGTCACGGACACCCCGGGACCGGGATTGTCCAGCAGGATCCCTGTCAGGGTGAACTCCCCGTCGCGTCCGCCGAGGGCGACCCTCACCGAGTCGGAAGGATTCCTCAGGATGAAGGTCATGCAGGAATCCCCGGCCGCCTTCACGGGCAGGATCGTGTCTCCCGGTGCCGCGACCACCACCGGGCACAGACCGCCTCCGTCCGAATATCCGATGACGGTCACCCTGTCGAACCGGTAAGTCCCGTCCCCCGCCAGGGGATGCCTGGGAACCGTGGAGACGGTCACCGACGAGGCCGGGTCTCCGGTCGTAATCGCCATTCCGTTGAGGCCCAGGCGTTTCTCCGGATTGGACTGGGTGTTCTTCGACACCCTCCACTCACCCTCGAAGCGAGTCGTGTAGCCGGTCGGGTTGTTGGTCCTGGCCGCCGAGAAGGGGAAAACCATCCCGAAACCTCCGTCGGGAGCAGGGCAAAGCCCCACGAGGTCGTTGCGCAACTCCCGTGTCATCGTACCCCCCTGCACATGGGAACCTCCGATGTGCATTATCCGGACGTTTCCCTTTCCGGCCGTCATCAAGGTGTCCAGTTTGGAGAAGAACACTCCGAACGAAGGACTGTCTCCCTGGAAAATGATCCGGCTCTTTTCCAGAGGGGCGAAGGGGCAGTCAGGAAGGACCTTCTTCGCCGGCTGCGCGGCCATCTGGAAACAAGCGGCCATGAGCACTGTAAGCAAGCAGACCTTACGCATCGGGAACCTCCTCTTCTATCTGTCCGTCCACGGAAACCTGCCCGTCCCCGGAAGCCGGTCCGTCCGAGGAAACCTGTCCGTCCGGGGAAACCTGCCCGTCCACGGAGACCTGTCCGGTCCCGGAGACCTGCCTGCGGAGGCAATAGTAGTCATACAAGCTGGTGATTGCCTTTGCCAGGGACTCTCCGATCTCGTCCGCGCCCCTGGAGGTGAAATGGATGTAGTCGGGCCCGCCGAGAGGAGGGTTGTGGCTGACCCAGCCACGCATGGAGCCGGCTCCTCCCATGACCCTGAAAGTGTCCCAATAGGCTACCCCGTTCCTGAGGCACCTTGTCCTCAGCGAATCGTTGAGCTGTTCCAGCCTGGGCCAGGTCACCAGCCGCCCGTTCACGCTCTTGCACATGTCTGCGGGTCCCACGAACAGGATCCTGGCCCACGGAGCCACCTTCTTGAAATAATCCATCTGGGCCTGCATCCTGTCGACATATTTCGTGATGGCCTGGGTGGAACCTATCCCGGGCATCGCATTGCCCCCGTACTGGAGGATGACCAGACCGGTGCCGGCCAGACGCATATTCTCCGCCATGAGGGTCGAGTCTATCCTCGTGAATATGTCTCCCGCACAGCCCCTGATGGCCTGGTTGTCCACGGTAATCCCGCCCGGGCCGTCAAGCATGATCCCGTAGACCTCCGCCGACCCTTTGAAGGTGAGCGTACCCCTTTCGACATTCCCGGGAAGTGTCCAGGTCACCAGCGATGTGCCGGAAACGGCGGAATCGAGCACCTCCGTACGCTCGAGCGTGTCACATCTCAGGGTGAGGGTGAAAGCAGGAGAACTTGAACCGAACAGCACCGAGACCCTCGAGATCTCCTTCGCACGCTCCTTTGCCAGGGCATGGTCGCTTTTCCTGAAGGTGAAGGTCCCTCCACCTCTGACTTTCACGAACTGGGTCATGATTCCGTAATGGTGACGGGAATCGTAGCTGGCAAGCGTGTCCGCCACGCAGGAATATCTCCCTATGGACCCGCCTGCGCCCTGGCGCACCGAAACCGAAGCTATGTGCTGGATCATCGGCACCATCCCCGGCCCGGAACCTCCGAACCGTTCCTGCAACTTCTGGCGCAAGGTCCCGGAAATCCTGTCCATCTCCAGCTGGGAATCTCCGTAATGCATGATCCTCACCACCCGGCCTGAGTCCGAAGGACTTTCAAGCGCGGCAAACAGCGAATCCAGGAAAGAAGGATCGTCTCCCGGAAGGACTATGCTGCCGACATTGCTCCGAAGGTATTCAAGGAAAGTGTCGAGCGAGTCCTTCATCCTTTCGAGCCTCGCCTCGTCCTCGTGCATTGCGACAAGGACCGAATCCACATCCACGGCCTCTCCTCCTTCCCGAAGGTCTCCGAGCCGGGACTCGTAGCAGGGGAACCTCAACGTGAGACCGCCCACCTCCACGCCTTCCGCCGGAAAGAAATACCACAGGACGAAAAGGA
Source organism: uncultured Bacteroidales bacterium (assembly GCA_900320185.1). Classification (GTDB taxonomy): domain Bacteria; phylum Bacteroidota; class Bacteroidia; order Bacteroidales; family UBA932; genus Cryptobacteroides. The sequence continues at coordinate 122,207 of ONRD01000003.1, read as the reverse complement.
CTGCAAAGACAGACAGGAAAAACAGGAGTATCTTGCCCGGTTTCATCAGCCTGGTGCCTACTTGTTTCGCTTCACGGAATTGAGGAGGTCCACTTTCCCCTCGTCGTACAACTTGACGACAAGTTCACCGAAAAGGGTGTTGGCCCAGGCGAACCAGCTTCTGGTGAAGTCCGAAGGATCATCCTTGTTGAAGGATTCATGCATGAACCCTGTTCCTGCATCGGTGTTCACAAGGACGTCCAGGCAGCGGAGTATCTCTCCGTCGTCCGTGGAAGTGAAGGCCTTCATCATGATGCTCATCGGCCAGACCATGTCGAAACCGATGTGGGGCCCGCCGATCCCTTCGGCTGCCTTTCCCTTGAAGAACCACGGGTTGTCCTCGCTCCAGACGAAGCGCCTGGTGTTCTGGTAAACCGGGTCGTCGACCGGCACGTCCGCAATGTAGGGAAGCGAGAGGAGGCTCGGGACATTGGCATCGTCCATGAGGTAGGCGTTGCCGAAGCCGTCCACCTCGAAAGCATAGATCTTCCCGTACTTGGGATGGCCCACCACCGCATGTTCACGGATGGCAGCCTCCACCTCGTCTGCAAGCCCAGTGCACTCGGCCGCTGTCTTCTCATCCTTGTTGACGGCCGAAAGTATCTCGGCGGCCTTCCTCAGGCAGCTCACCGCGAAGAAATTGTCCGGGATGAGGAATTCGAAAGTGGTGGCGTCATCGGATGGACGGAAGGAAGAAGCGATGAGCCCGCACGGCTTGACGGGGTTGCCCCATCCACCGTTGCCCTTGGTGTCGGTGGCCCGCTCCGTCTTCCTTTCGAAGCGGTAGGATCCCCGGCCGTCCTTACGCTGTTGGTCCTTGAACGTGTCCAGGGCGCACCTGATGGCCTTGAGCCACTTCGGTCCGAATATGCTTTCGTCTCCGGTCGCCTTCCAGTAGCCATAGGCGAGCCTGATGGGATAGCAGTCGGAATCGATTTCCCACTTGCGTTCGAACACCTCCGGCTTCATCGGCGTCCGGTCTTCATGCCATCCTTCGCCAGTCGGTCCGTCGTTGAAGGCGTTGGCGAAAGGGTCCGTCGCCATCAGGTCGAACTGGCAGTTGATGACTCCGGCCACAAGATGCCTCAGGGACTCGTCGGAGGCACAGAGCCCCACATATGGCCAGACCTGGGCCCCTGAATCCCTGAGCCACATGGCATGGATGTCTCCGGTGTAGACGAAGGTCCGGTCGTTCCCGTCTTCGTCCTTGCCGTAATGGACGGTGGTGTCCAGGGTGTTCGGGTAGCAGTTGGAGAACATCCATTTCAGGTAAGGGTCCGTCAGGACGGAGTCCACCCTGGCGATCTTGTCCTCCACGGCCCTGGAGACGAAAAGCCTCCCGTCGGGCTGCGGCCTCTGCGAAGGAGGTATCTTGGCGTCGGTCTGGCATGCAAGGATCCCGGCAAGGATGAGGACGAAAAGTTCTGGTCTGAGGATTCTGGGCTTCATGTTCTGCTTTGATAAAAGTTTTGCAAGTTACGAAAATCCTTTGTCAAATCGAATTGTTATATTTGTACCTGGTACTCAATCACTGATCATCATGAAAGGTTTCCCCAACAGGATGAACGCATTGGCAGCGCTGCTGCCCTCCGTCCTCTTCGCTTTCCTGGCACTGTCGTCCTGCGACGTCAACCATTTCATCACGGACCCCTCCTACCGGAAGACTGTCGAGACCGACCTGAAGGACAGGCTGGCGAAAGCCGATTCCCTCAAGAACTTCTTCATGGTCGATCCAAAAGGCAGGGAACTCGTCGGAGTAGACGTCCCGGCAGAGGAAAGTCTCCTGACAGCCAAGGAGTTCGAGGCTTTGGAGTTCCTCTATGCGTACATGCCTCTTGCAGACATGACCGACTATCCTACGGAATTCTACCTCAGGAACGTCCGCTCGTCCTTCAAGGCCCAGGAAGAAATGGGCTGGGAAGTTCCTGAAAGGCTCTTCAGGCATTTCGTGCTTCCCCTGCGGGTGAACAATGAAAACCTCGATTCCTCGCGCGTCGTCTTCTACAGGGAGATCAAGCCAAGGCTTGAAGGCCTGACCATGAAGGAAGCCGTGCTCGAGGTCAACCACTGGTGCCATGAAAAGCTGACCTACCAGCCTTCGGATGCCAGGACCCTGTCTCCCCTGGCCTGCATCAAGAGCTCCCTCGGCCGATGCGGCGAAGAAGCCACCTTCTGCGTAGCCGCCCTGCGGGCCGTAGGAATCCCTGCAAGGCAAGTTTACACCCCGCGCTGGGCGCATTCGGACGACAATCACGCATGGGTGGAAGCCTGGGCCGACGGACAGTGGTATTTCATGGGCGCCTGCGAACCCGAACCCGTTCTCAACCTGGGATGGTTCAATGCTCCCGCAAGCCGCGGACTGCTGATGCACACCCGGGCCTTCGGGCGGTACGACGGACCGGAAGAGAAAGTCATGGAAGGTCCGAATTTCACGGAGATCAACCTCATCGGCAACTATGCCGAAACCGCAAGGGTCGACTTCCTGGTCACTGACACGGACGGCAACCCTGTGGACAGCGCGCTGGTCGACTTCAGGATCTACAATTACGCTGAATTCTACCCGGCGCTTTCAAAGTACACCGACAGGGAAGGCAGGACCTTCCTCACCGCTGGGAAGGGAGACATGCTGGCATGGGCCTCGAAGGACGGCAGGTGCGGATGGTCCAAAGTGTCTTTCGGCACGGACAGCGAGGTCCGTGTCGTCCTTTCCGACAGCCTTTCCACGGCTCCCCAGGACCTTATGATAGTCCCCCCGCCGGAGAAAGTGAACCTCCCCGAAGTAACTGACGAACAGCGTCAGGAAAACGCCCGGAGGACCGCCGGGGAAGATGCCGTCCGCAAGGCCTACATGGCAACCTTCGCCCAGAGGGACGGAACCCTGGAAGGCGACCTGGCCGCGATGGCGGCAGGGAACAGGAGCGTGATCGAACAATTCCTCAGGGACCATCCGGACAAACGGGCTACCGACCTCCTGCTTTCACTGAGCCGCAAGGACTTGAAAGACGTGACAAGGGAAATCCTGGACGACAGCTATCTCGACAGCACGGCCATCCTTTGCCCGAGGATCGAGAACGAGTTCCTCAGTCCCTACAAGTCTTTCTTCAACGCTAACCTTTCCCGGGAACAGAAAGAGGCCCTGTCCGATCCTTCCCGCCTCGTCTCATGGGTCAGGGAAAACATCAAGCTGGACCGCGACCTGAAGGCATGGAAGATCCCCATGTCTCCCGCCGGCGTCTGGAAGGCCGGCTACGCGGACGTCCGCTCCCGCAACATATTCTTCGTCGCCCTTGCCCGTACCCTGGGAATCGATGCCCGCAAGGATCCGGTCACCGGGAAGATCCAGTACAGGACCGACGGCGAGTGGCAGGATGTGGATTTCGAATCCGGCGTGCAGGAGAATGCTCCCAAGGGACGTCTTGTACTCACCTACAGGCAGGCTTCCTTCCTCAAGAACCCCGGCTACTACACCAACTTCACAATAAGCAAGATCGAGGACGGCAGGACCAGGCTCCTTACCTTCGATGAAGGACAGGTCGACATGGGAGGCGGCGTCAGCTGGGAAAACGTGTTCAAGGACGGGACGGCGCTCGATGCCGGGGAATATGTCCTCGTGAGCGGGAACCGCCTTTCCGACGGAAGCGTTCCGGTGCGGATGCAGTTCTTCTCGGTGGAGGAGGGTCAGACCACCACCCTCGAACTCGTGGTCAGGATCCCGGAAGGGAAGCTTCCGGTAATCGGGGAGTTCGATTCCGAAACCAGGTACAGGAAGGCTCCCGGCGAGGAACCGGTGTCCGTGCTTTCCACCACCGGCAGAGGTGTGTACGTCATCGGTTTCCTCACACCGCGTCACGAACCTTCCGTCCATGCGCTGAACGACCTGGCGGCCGCGAAGGAAGATCTCGAGAAATGGGGCAGGACCATCCTGCTTCTGACCACCGAGGACGGCTACGACTGGATGAAGGAATATTCAGACAGACTGCCTTCCAACGTCCGGTTCGGGATTACCCCGGACGGAGCGACCAAGGGAAGGCAGACCCCGTATTTCCTCATTGCAGACACGTTCAACAGGGTTTTCCTTTCCTCGGAAGGCTACACGATCGGCCTTGGCGACCAGATCATCGGCGCCCTTGCGAAACTCTGAGGCCCGGCCTAGATTTCTTCTTCTTCCTTGCGGCTCACGATCAGTTTCTTGACCGGGTCGCAGGTGAGTCCGACACCCAGCTTCTTGAAAGACTTCCGGTCTACCTCGCTCAGCATCACAGTAGAGTGGACCTGGGAGCCGGCCAGTTTCGGAAGCTGCTCAAGGGCAAGCTTGCAGTTCTCGTCCAGAAGGCTCATCATGGAGATGGCGACCAGGACCTCGTCAGTGTGCAGGCGGGGATTCTTGCCATGCAGGTAAGTGACTTTCGTCTTCTGGATGGGCTCTATCATCGTCTGGGGAATGAGCTTGACGTTGTGGGCGATTCCGGCCAGATGCTTCAGGGCGTTGAGCAGAAGGGCGGCGCTGGGTCCCAGCAGCGGGCTGGTTTCCGCAGTCAGGATTGTTCCGTCCTCAAGTTCGATGGCAGCTGTAGCCGTTGGCACCGAAGAACGCTCCATCCTCTCCCTTGCGGCGACCGTGGAACGGCGGTAGTCGGTGGTTATGCCTGCCTTTTTCATCAGCAGTTTCAGCTTGCCCACTTCGTTCTCGGTGGCCTTGCCGTCCGCGAAATTGCAGATCGCGGTATAGTAGCGGCGGATGATCTCCTGGAGGGAGGCTTCGCGGCAGACCGGGTCGTCGCTTATGCAGAATCCGGCCATGTTCACGCCCATGTCCGTCGGGGACTTGTAGGGCGACTCGCCGTAGATATCCTCGAAAAGGGCGTTCATCACCGGGAATATCTCCACGTCCCGGTTGTAGTTGACGGCCGTCTTCCCATAGGCCTCCAGGTGGAACGGATCGATCATGTTGACGTCCTCCAGGTCGGCCGTGGCCGCCTCGTAAGCCAGGTTGACCGGATGGGTGAGGGGAAGGTTCCATATGGGGAACGTCTCGAACTTGGCATATCCCGCCTTCACTCCCCTCTTGTTCTCCTGGTAGAGCTGGCTCAGGCAGACGGCCATCTTGCCGCTCCCGGGGCCGGGAGCCGTAACCACGACGAGCGGGCGGGAGGTCTCGACATAGTCGTTCTTGCCGAAGCCTTCGTCCGAATCGATGAGGGCGACATTGTGGGGGTATCCCTCTATGGTGTGATGGTAATAGACCTTGATCCCCATGCCTTCCAGGCGCTTGCGGTAGGCTTCCGCACTTGACTGGCCGTTGAAATGGGTGATCACCACGCTGTTGACGCTGAGGCCACGGTCCATGAATTCATCCCTAAGGCGGAGTACATCCACGTCGTAGGTTATGCCCAGGTCGCTGCGCACTTTGTTCTTCTCGATGTCAACCGCACTGATGACTATGACGATTTCCGCATCGTCTTTCATCTGCATCAACATCTTCAGTTTGCTGTCCGGCTCAAATCCGGGGAGGACGCGGCTTGCGTGATAGTCGTCGAAAAGCTTGCCGCCGAATTCCAGGTAAAGTTTGTCGCCGAAGGTGGCGATCCGTTGCTTGATGTGCTCTGACTGGATCTTCAGATACTTCTCGTTGTCAAATCCGTATTTCATCGTGCAATGTCTTGAATACGGGTTACAAAGATAACGAAAAAGTCGTTACCTCCCTTCATCGGCCGGGCATTTTCGCAATAGTCTTTTCCGTCGCCTGTCACTTTTTCAGTTCGACGGCGCACCACCCCATAGGCGGGATCTCCGGGAGGCGGAACCCTCCCGGTTCCGCGGAAACCTCCGTGCGCAGGGACCTCGCCGGAACCCACCCTTCAGGGACTTCCAGGTCCTGTTCCGGGGCGGCTTTGTCAGACGGGTTGCACACAAGGACCGACAGCCTGCCGCCGTCGGAGGAGCGGGCCGCAAGCATATACAAGCCGTCTGTCCCGGAAATGGCGGCGTCAAGGGACTCCCCTCCGGCCATACGGCGGTACAGTTCCTTCAACTGCGCGGCCCGGTGGCCGCCACCCCAATTCCTGGGCTGCCGGAACAACTGGTCGTAGCCGTCCCAGCCATAGATTGCGAACAGCCCGTCCCTGGTCCTGCAAAGCAGGCAGGAAGGGACCACCTCCCCGCCTGAGACGAAGGAACTTATCACCTCCGCTTCCGCATCCTCGCGAGGGACCAGGCCGAAGAAGGTCCCCCCAGCGGCTCCGAACGCCACGGTGTCGGTGCCGAATATCTCATATTCAGGCATTTGCAAGGGTACGGCCCTTTCCAGTCCCACGTCCATTCCTTTCGAAATGAGCGCCAGCGCGGCCGGGACGTCGAGGACAAGGCCGTGACCGGCCGCTCCGGGAGGCAGGAGGCGGGCCTGGTCGCCGAATACGATGCCGGGGAAGCCCTTGCCTTCGAAACAGGCGGGTATCGAGTTCGCCCCGAGGAAGACTGCGGCGGCTGAATGTGAGGCGCGGACCATCATCTGGTAGTTCCCGGGATATTCATCGGGAAGGGTGGTCTCGCGGACCAGGTGTTCAGCATTCCACACGCGGAAGCCGCAAGGAGACGTACCGGCGAACATATCCAGAAGCACCGGGTCGTCGTCCTTGTCCGAGAGATGGGCCTCCACATAGGCACGGTCGGGGTCCTGGGGCGTGTAGCAGCACATATACTTGTGGCGGTTGACGCCTCCGCCGGCCATCATCACCTTGTCGTAGATCTCGCACCACTCTTCCGGGACGATGTCCGACTTCCTCGGATAGGGGTCGTTCTCGTCGAACAGGACGACTCCGCGTCCTCGGAACCACCCCGTCTGCATCCTCACGAAATCCAGGACGTCCCCAAGGGTCTCGCCTGGGAACCTCGGTGCCACCACCGGCCAGTACGTAGCCCCGCTCAGCCTCAGGAACGGAGTGTGCCCCTTGCCTGCAAGAAGCCGTGCAATTTCCTCCATATCAACTCCTTCCGCGTCGAAATGGGTGTAGCTTGAACAGATCGACATAACGATTCCAGGATCCACCTCGTCCACCGCTTCGCGCAGGCCCCTGCAGAAATCCTCCATACTTCCGCCCAATATGTCCATATAGGCGGTCCTCTCAGCGGACGGGTCCCCCGTAAAGAGGTCCCGCACCTGCTCCCTGGTGAAATCCCTGCCCGTCGCCTCCTTCAGGAGGGCGAGATGGCCCTCGCACACGCAGGCGAAGCCCGGACGCACTCCCTGGACCAGGTCGTCGTCAATCAGGATGAACCTGGCCCCCGCCCTGGCGAAATCCCTGACGTTGTCCTTCATCAGTTCCAGGAACCCTTTGTCCGTGGCGCAGACTGCATTCCCCGTATTTCCCTCGAAGCTGGTCAGATACCTTATGCCGGGAACAAGGGTGTCCAGCTGCGGACGGGGATAGCCGTACCCGAGGGTATTGGTCCAGACTCCGACCTCGTAACCCTCACCTTCGAAGAGGCGGATGGCGCGTCCGAGCCTGGCCATAAGGCTGTCCCTTTCGGCACCTGAGCAGAATACGTCTTCAAGGGAAACCAGCACGACCGACACTCCCGAGTTGCGGAGGTCGTCAAGATAAGTCTGCCTGGTGCTGTCGTCGAGGTAGCCCAGTGGCACCTGGGTGACAATGACCGGCTCTTTCAGATCCGTCCTTCCGGGAGATCCCGTGCAGGAGACAAGTATTGCGGACAGCGCGGCGGACAGCGCGGCGGACAGCAGGAATGAATATGGTTTCATAGCAGGAAGGGTTATGCTCTTGTTCTATATGTAAGATAACGAATTGACTGAAAGCTACGGGAAAAAACTATCGATCGGGACCTTCCCCACAAACAATCTCAATACCACGCCGGACGGTTTTCGGCGTTGGCGACTGACAGGCCCACGCCGAACATCATATTGATGTGCGCGATGGTTCCGTCCAACACCCAGTCTTCCCGGTATTCGTCGCTTGGCTTGTGGTACCAGAGCGAGCGGGGATATTTGTTGGGATGGCTTGGATCGACCAGGTCAGTGCCATATTCAATGACTACCGCGGGAACACCCTTCTTCACGAAATTGAAATGATCGCTGCGGAAGAACCATCCGTCGGAATTGTCATTGTTGAAGACCACGTAGCGGCCCTGGGCACCGGCGCAGGCGGTGATATGACGGTCCAGTTCACACTTCCCTCCCCCAAGCACCACCACATCTCGGGTCAACGGCTCCGGTGCGATGCAGTCGAAATTGATGCAGGCAGCGGTTTTCTCCATCGGAAACACCGGATGGCCGCAGTAATATTCAGAACCGAAAAGACCACTCTCCTCCAGGGTCGGAATCAGGAAGAACATCGACCTGCGGGGACGCTCTGGGAGTTCTGAATATTTCTTGGCAAGGAGCAGCACGGCGGCCATCCCGGAGCCGTTGTCCGCCGCACCGTTGTAGATGGAATCCCCCTTCTCGTCAGGGATGGAATATCCGAAATGGTCCCAATGTGCGCTGAATACCACCGCTTCGTCCTGTTTGTCGGTGCCCGGAAGCAGGCCGGCCACGTTGCAGGTCTCGTTGACCTCATATTCCACATCCATCGACATATCTGACTTCACTTTGAGTGGAAATGCCTTGAAGCCAGGTCGTTTCGCCGAGGCAACGGCTGCATCGAAATCCATCCCGGCGGCCTTGAACAACTTCCGGCATCCATCCTCGTGAAGCCACCCCTTCATAGCCAGGGTTCCTGCGTTGCGCGTAGCCTCGTCATACAGGGCCAGGTTGGGACCGGTATGGTTTGCAGCCACATTTCAGCCATAACTTGCCGCGGCGGTGTTGTGGAGCACGAGACAACCGGCAGCTCCAAGGCGCTCGGCCTGCTCGAACTTGTAGGTCCAGCGGCCGTAATAGGTCATATTCCTGCCCTGGAACAAGCCGGCATCATAGAAACCCGGATCGTTGACCATTGCGATGATGACCTTGTCCTTGACATCCACCCCCTCGAAATCATTCCATCCGAACTCCGGAGCATCTATCCCGAAACCGCAGAACACGAAATCGGCAGCCTTGAGCTCCACCTTGTCCGTCGCCCTTGCGGTCCAGACCACCAAGTCGTCGGGAGAGACAAGGTCCACCCTCTTCCGGCCTTTCACACGGAACTTGCCGCCAGCCGGCTTGCAGACGGCTGAAATGGTCTTCACTTGCTGGAACCAGCTGTCGCCGAATCCCGGCTGCAGACCCAGTGCCTCCATCTCTGCGGCGAGATAGTTTATGGTCCTGGCTTCGTACGGCGTCATCGGAAGACGCCCCCCGAAATCATCGGAACCCAGCGTGCCAATCCATTTGCGCAGAAGGGCCTCGTCATCGGGTGCGGTGCGCTGCGGAGCCACCTGGGCGGCTGAAGGAAGCGAATACAAAACTGCCAGGACGGACACAAAGAGCAGGAACCTTTTCATATCATTGACTGTTGGAGTATCGGTAAATTTAACAATATTCGGCGACTTCGTCACAAAGAGCATCGCATTCATCAAGGGAGAACTGTTTATGGAAGAGCAATAATTGTTATTTTTGCTTTAGTATGAATAAGACTGGAACCACCATCGTCACCGGAGCTACCGGAGGAATGGGTTCGGCGGCGGTCTGGTGCCAACGCAAGTCTATGCTAAGGCGAATTTGGAGAAGAAGATGGAGGCGGTCATTCTGACCAAGTGGGAGATTCGGTTAATCTTGATGTCCTTATTCCTGACGAGTTACCCTTTACCATTACTATTATCCATAACTTTTGGCGGACGGGAATGAAATCATTATTCATAGGAGGGTTCATACTGATAGTAAGGTGAGAAACAAGATTGATATTTGCTCTTAACTCCCAATATCTCTACATCAAACAATGCATCGTTTGCAATGAATAATCCCCATAGGGCCGAGGGACTAAAAAGAAAGAAAAAACCATGAGGAAAATCAATAAGAAAGGAAACAATAAACCCTCCGGAGAGGAGCTCTTCCCAACTTAACCGAACTGGCAAAGATAGAAATAAAGGTCGTGGATCATAACACTCCTGTACCTTTTCAATGAATAATTGATTTTCCCCCATATTAATAAGAGAACTCTGAAGAGCTTCATATCCTGTTTTATCGAAAAGAGCACCGGATTGTTTGCAAGAGGACACAAATCCGTCTTTATACACATGAGTCGGGTAAAGATAATCCTCTTTTTTAAATGGGAGATTAAAAATCCTTTCTTTAGATAGAATCCATTCAGTGGGAATTGACCTATTAATAAATGAATACTTTTCCAAAAAAAGAATAGCTCGTTTATTGTCAAGCCAATCCTCACGTGTTAAACCAGTATGCATATAATAATCAGCAAAGTCTGGTTCACAAAAGCTTTGAGCAAGACATTTATAATCGTTAATTATACTAGAATCAATTCCCATTATTATATCTTATTTTATACCTTCTTCCTGTGTTCTTTGATCTAATGTCTAGGGTTGGGAGTCCTGTTGATGTCCAGCTGAGTTGCTCCACGCTTGTACGACCCCTCCGATTGCGCGGAGGATGGCATTGACGGGAGCGACAGCAGGAAAAGGGAAAGTCCTGCTCCGAGGATACTCCGAAGAGGGTGTCTCATAGCCGTTAAGTCGCTGATTCTCCGACAAGATACAAAGAATAATCGGATTAATTCGGATAAATATGAATTAAGTAAGGGGATGGCCTCAAGTCGATATGACTTTCCGGCCATCCCCTTCTCTGTCGGGTGTCCGTTCGGATTATCAGTCCTCGTCCTGCTCCTGGGCTGCGTAGTCGGCAAGGAGCTTGGTCTGGACATCTGCAGGAACCTGCTGATAGTCAGCAAACTTCATCGTGAATGTCGCAGCACCTCCGGTAAGGGAGCTGAGGGTTGTGGAGTACCTGTAAAGTTCTGCAAGAGGGACGCGGGCATGGAGGATTGTGAATCCCTTGTCCATGTCCTGGTTCATGATCATTCCCCTGCGGCCGTTGAGGTCGGACATGCAAGGACCGACGAACTCGTTGGGAGTGAGGATGTCCACATTGTAGATAGGTTCGAGGATTTTCGGACCAGCGTTGCGGAAGGCCTCCTTGAAGGCGTTGCGGCCGGCGATGATGAAGGCGATTTCCTTGGAATCCACAGGGTGCATCTTTCCATCGTAGACATAGACCCTGATGTCACGGGCATAAGAACCGGTGAGGGGACCTTCGGACATCTTGTCGTTGATACCCTTGAGGATGGCAGGCATGAAACCGAGGTCGATCGCGCCACCGACGACGCAGTTGATGAACTCGAGCTTGCCGCCCCATTCCAGGTCGTAGGTTTCCTGGGACTTGATGTTGAGGATGGTCTCCTTTCCGTTGATCATGAACTTGTTGCCTGCGGGCTCACCCTCGACGTAAGGGCAGACGAGGAGGTGGACCTCTCCGAACTGGCCGGCGCCGCCGGACTGCTTCTTGTGACGGTACTGGGCGGTAGCCACCTTGGTAATGGTCTCACGGTAAGGGACCTTAGGGGCGAGGAACTCGATGTTCAGCTTGAACTCGTTGGTCATTCTCCACTTCACGAGATTGATCGCCTGCTCGCCCTGTCCGCTGAGGATGGTCTGGCGGAGTTCCTTGGAATACTCTACGGTGATGGTAGGATCCTGGGCGGCAATCTTGTTGAGAGCCTCACCGACCTTGGCCTCGTCGTTCTTGTCGACGGCCTTGACGGCGCAGCGGTACCTTGCGTCAGGGAAAACCATATGCTCGATCGCGTCGACGCCGGGAGCGGCGAGAGTGACGTCGGTCTTGCCGGCCTTCAGTTTCATCACGCATCCGATGTCTCCGGCACAGATGGAAGCGACCCTGTCTTTCTTGTTGACCGCATAGAGGGCGGAAAGGCGCTCTCCGTTGCCGTTCTCAGGGTTCACCAGGTCGGCGCCTTCCTTGAGGACACCGCTCATCACCTTGAAGAAGGAAACGTCTCCGAGGTGCTGCTCGACGCTGGTCTTGTAGATGAAGAGGCTGACGGGAGCAGCCGGATCGCACTTGATCTCGCCTCCGCCTATGGTCTTGGCCACGGAGCCGAGAGGGGAAGGAGCCACGTTAACGAGGAACTCCATGAGCCTCCTGACACCCATGTCCTTGCGTGCCGACATGCAGAAGACGGGCATGATTTCCTTCTTGGCCAGACCGGCTGCCAGACCGGCGCGGACTTCGTCGATGGTAAGTTCCATCGTCTCGAAGTATTTCTCCATGAGGGCGTCGTCTCCCTCGGCAGCCTTCTCGACGAGTTCCATGTGGAGCTCTTCCGCCTCGTCTGCATATTCGGCAGGAATGTCAAGCTCCTCGAAATTGCCATTCTCGTCCTTGAAGCGGTAGAACTTCATGGTGAGGACGTCCACGATGCCGTCGAATCCGAGTCCGGGGTTGACCGGGAACTGGACAAAGGCTATCTTCTTGCCAAAAGCCTCCTTGAGGGTGTCGCGGGTGTGCTCCCAGTTGGCCTTCTCTGTGTCGAGCTGGTTGACGGCGACCACCATGGGAACATTGTACTGGTCGGCGTAGCGGGCGAAAATCTCGGTTCCGACCTCGACTCCCTGGGCGGAGTTGACCACCAGGACGCTTGACTCGCAGACCTTGAATGCGGCAATCGCACCACCGCAGAAGTCGTCGGAACCAGGAGCGTCGATGATGTTGAACTTGGTGTTCATGAACTCGGCCGAGAGCGGAGTCGCATACACCGACTTCTGGTTTGTCTGCTCGAATTCGGTGTTGTCGGAAACAGTGTTCTTTCCTTCCACCGTACCCCTGCGGTCAATCGCTTTGCCCTCGAAGAGCATAGCCTCCGACAAAGTGGTCTTTCCGGATTTGGAGCCTCCGATCAGAACAACGTTGCGGATGTCTTTTGTTGAATATTCCTTCATTTTTATAAGTTGTTAATTTTAAGTATTATCGCTTACATGTCGGCATAACTGGGCAAAGTTAACAAAAAATGCCTCAATAACAAAAATAAGAATCACTTGTTGGGAAAAAGCCCCCTGTAAAGGTCAAGGACCTGCTGGCCCCGGAAACCGAGTTCATCGAAGACCTCCCTGTCCAGGGATGCCGGATCCGCCCCGAGGCTCCGGCAGATTCCCTCGAAGTCAAGGGAACGGTCCTTCCACACTTCCTTTTCATCCATCGCGCGGCCGAACGCCGCGAAGTATTTTCCTGTCTTTTCCATGGCTTCTTGTTTTTCTGCAAAGAAGGCCGGTTAAGACGGAAAAAACAACTTTCGCGTGACTTTTCACGGGGGTTTCAGTGATTTATTTACGTTTTTTATTGAAAACCACTGTTTTTTATAACCTTTTCTTGTACTTGTCAACCAATTCTTGTACAATTGGTTCTCCTTATGTGAATAATTTTGCATCGTATGGCGGAACTCCGATGACAGACGACGCAAAAATACGGGAGTACCTCAGAAGGAAGAGGTTGGAACTCGGTCTCACCCAGGCCGAAGTCGCCGAACGCGTAGGCTATTCAAAAACCGCCTACTGCAACCTGGAGACAGGTTCGACGGAAATCCTCAACAAGATTTTCGTCAAGCTTCCCGAGGCCCTCGGCGTCTCCATTGAAGAACTTCTGCTGGGATTCGAACCCGACGACCCGGGGAAAAACATCGTGGAAGACGTGAGAAGCGAATACGGGCAGAAAATGAGGATGATGAGGGACGGGTTCCAGGGCGAATTGTCACGCCTGAACGAGGAGATCCGGCACCTGAAGGAGCAGATCCACGACAAGGAAGAAACCATCTCCGCACAGAAGGTCCACATCAAAGACCTGCAAAAACAACTCAAGGCGAAAAAATAAAACTATCTTTGCAACTTGAAGGCAGGGAGTCCGGCTGAAACCGGCGAGATGCGCCAGGAACGCCGAAGGACCGCTCCCTGACCCGAAAAGTCCATGCCACAGGAGATACATCTCAAACCTTACATGGAAGCCGGCAGGCTGGAAGCAGGCTGCGACGAGGCCGGCAGGGGCCCTCTCGCCGGTCCTGTGTTCGCCGCGGCCGTGATCCTGCCGGAGGGCTTCAGCCACCCTCTCCTCAATGACTCGAAGCAGATGACCGCAAAGAGCAGGGATATTCTCCGTGGAATCATCGAGAAAGAGGCTGTATCCTGGGCGGTGGAAGCTGTGGGAGTCGAGGAAATCGACAGCTTGAACATTCTCAACGCCTCGATCCTTGGAATGCAGAGAGCCGTCCTGAAGCTGTCGCCGCGACCTGGATTCCTCCTGGTCGACGGAAACCGTTTCCGTCCGTTCGACAGGTTCGGTCCCAAGGAATATTCAACCGTAGTGCACGGAGACGCCACCTACGCTTCCATTGCCGCGGCATCGGTCCTGGCAAAGACACACAGGGACGAGTACATGCAGAAACTGGCCATGGTGTACCCGCAATACGGATGGGACAGGAACGCCGGATATCCCACCAGGGAGCACATCGAAGCCATAAGGATGTATGGATTGACTCCGCACCACCGCCGTTCTTTCCATCCGAAAGAGCTGGAACCCACATTATTTTAGTATATTCGCAGACGGAGTCAGCCGCACCGGCCCGCAGAAGACTCCGCAAACAAGACAAACCCATCAAGAAATGAAAAAGATACTTTGCTCGATCGCTGCCGCGCTGCTGCTCCTGGCAAGCGCGCATGCCGATGAAGGGATGTGGCTCCTGCCGCTCCTTGAACAACTCAACATCAAAGACATGCAGAAACTCGGCTGCCGCCTTTCGGCCGACCAGATCTACAGCATCAACCATTCTTCAATCAAGGATGCGATCGTGATCTTCGGCGGAGGCTGCACCGGAGAGATCATCTCGGACAAGGGACTGCTGGTCACCAACCACCACTGCGGCTACAGCAGCATCCAGCAGCTTTCCTCCGACGAACACAACTATCTCGAGAATGGCTTCTGGGCGATGAACAACAAGGAAGAGATCCCGGCTCCCGGCCTGTCCGTGACCTTCCTCGTCAGCATGCAGGACGTCACGGACGCCGTGCGTGATGCCTACAACGAAGGACTCATGCAGGCGCGCGACTCTTCAGACGAGGTCCGTCTTCAGGCTGCCAGGGCCGCCAGGTCCGCCGTCATGGGCAAGATCAGCGAAGAAGCACAGAAAGCCAATCCCAACTGCAGGGCGACGGTCCAGTCGTTCTACAACGACAACGTCTGGTACCTGATCGTCTACAAGAGCTACAACGACGTACGCTTTGTCGGAGCGCCTCCGGCATCCGTGGGAAAGTTCGGCGGCGACACCGACAACTGGATGTGGCCCCGCCACACCGGCGACTTCTCGATGTTCAGGGTATATGCCGGGAAGGACAACGAACCGGCCGATTATTCCGAGGACAACGTCCCCTACAGGCCTGCCCAGTCCCTTGCCGTCTCGCTTAAAGGGATCTCCCAGGGTGATTTTACCATGATTCTCGGCTATCCCGGACGTACCCAGAGGTACCAGACCGTAAGCCAGCTCAACGAGATGCTCGCCAGGAATGACATCTCCATCGCCGCAAGGACGCTGCGCCAGGATATCATGCAGAAATGGATGAAGAGCGATCCCTCCATCCGTCTGAAATATGCCGACAAATATGCATCTTCTTCGAACTACTGGAAAAAGTGGCAGGGCGAGAAACTGGCCATCAAGAACCTCCGGATCCTTGAGAACGAGCAGGCAAAAGAAGAAGCCTTCCTCAAATGGGCCAACAAGAACAAGAAGCGCAAAGCTGCATATGCCAACGCAATAGAAGCCATCTCGCAGGGTGTCGAGGCAGGATCGGCCGCCGGAAGGGCGATGACCCTCCTGAGCGAAACCGTGACAGAGATCGAACTGGTGAACCTCTCATATTCATTCCTGCAGACCGCGGCCGGCTCGCTGAAGGCGGACCCCTCCGACACTACGGCAGCCCTCGAAGACGCCTTGCTCAGCGTCGAGGAAGCCTACGGGGATTATTGGGCTCCGCTCGACAAAGAAGAAGCTGCAGCCCTCTTGAAGTTCTATAGGGAGAATGCGGAGCCGGACAACTACCTCGATTTCGGCGACGAGGATTTTGCCACGATGGACATCGACGCCTATGTGGACGACCTGTTCGAGAACAGCGTCTTCACTTCGGAGGAAAAGCTCCGGGAGGCCCTGCCCCTCGGGTTCAACGCCCTGGTCCACGATCCTGCGAACCAGCTGTTCTCGGCCTTGTACGGTACGCTGATCAAGCTCTATTACGGCTCATCCGCGGGAAGGGACCTCATCCAGCAAGGTTCCACCGCCTACACCGCAGGCCTGCTTGAATGGCAGAAGGGCAAGTCCTTCTACCCCGACGCCAATTTCACGATGAGGCTGACCTACGGAACTGTCTGCCCGTATTCCCCCAAGGACGCCCTCACCTACAACTACTTCACCACCATAGAAGGAGTGATGGAAAAGGAAGACCCTGACAACTACGAATTCATCGTCCCCGAAAAACTGAAGAAACTCTACCAGGCACGCGACTACGGCAGGTACGCCATGGCGGACGGCAACCTCCCCTGCTGCTTCCTCACCAACAACGACATCACAGGCGGCAATTCCGGCAGCCCCGTCCTCAATGCCGACGGCCAGCTCATCGGACTTGCCTTCGACGGCAACTGGGAGAGCATGTCCAGCGACGAACTCTACGATCCGAAGCTGCAGAGGTGCATCTGCGTCGACATCCGCTACGTCCTCTTCATGGTGGACAAGTTCGGAGGCGCAGGCTATCTTCTCAAGGAAATGAATATTGTCAAGTAAATGGAAGAAAGGGATGTAATGCTGATGCTGGCCGAGGTCGTGCACCCGGCGAAAGGCAGCAGGAACCTGGTTGAACTGGGGATGGTCGACAGCATCGTCGTCGAACCCGGGAAAGTGTGCGTGACCCTTGCCTTCCCGAAGCGGAGGGACCCGCTTACCGAATATCTTGTCGGCGCCAGCCGCGCCGCCGTCATCAGGAACGCTCCTGAAGGGACGGAAGTTGAAGTGAAGGCCATCGTGAAGGAGGAAGAAGCCCCCAGGAAAAAAGGCCTCGACCTCGGTATGGAAGAACTCGCCTGCGTACGCCACATCATCGGGATAGCCTCGGGAAAGGGCGGGGTCGGTAAATCCACCGTAGCCGTCAACCTCGCGGTCGCCCTTGCAAGGCTCGGCTACAAGACCGGCCTGGCCGACGCCGATGTCTACGGCCCTTCGGTTCCGTTGATGACCGGCACAGAGGAGCATATTCCCGAAGCCGAGAAACTCGAGGACGGGAAGGAAGTGATCTACCCCGTGGAGAAATACGGTGTGAAGTGGATGTCCATCGGCTATTTCGCCGAGAAGGGACAGGCCCTGATCTGGAGAGGCCCGATGGCTTGCAACGCCCTGAAGCAAATGATCCTGCAGGTACGCTGGGAAGACCTGGATTTCCTTCTCGTGGACATGCCTCCGGGCACCGGCGACATCCATATCTCGCTGGTCAACGACATCCCGATGGAGGGAGCCTTGATAGTGACGACACCGCAGCCGGTGGCCCTCTCGGATGTGGAGAAGGGAGTGAACATGTTCCGCAACGAACACATCAACCGGAAGGTTTTCGGCCTTGTGGAGAACATGGCGTGGTTCACTCCGGAAGAGCTTCCTGACAACAAGTACTACATCTTCGGCAAGGACGGCGGCAAGGAGATGGCCCGAAAATACGGCATCCCCCTCCTGGGGCAGATCCCGCTCGTGCAGAGCATCAGGGAATGCGGTGACTCCGGCGAACCCGCCGCCCTCTCCACCCGTCCCGACGGACTGGCTTTCCTGGACCTTGCCCGCTCGCTCGCCGAAGCAGTGGATAAACAGTAAACATTGAATATGACCATGAGAAGTATCTACCTGGCTGCAGCGGTATTAGCAGCCACCCTGCTTGCTTCGTGCGGCGAAAAGAAAGTCAACCTCCTCGAATCGGATTCCATGGACCGGTGGAAGGTGGTGGTCAACGAAGATTCCCTGGGACGCACCGCATTCACCATCGAAGAGGGAATCCTCAAGATAAGCGGCATGCCTTTCGGTTACATCCGCTCGGCACAGTCCTTCTCCGACTATACCCTCAGCCTGGAATGGCGCTGGACCGGAGAAAAGGGCGTCGACGGAGGAATCTTCAACTTCCTCCAGGGGGAAGACAAGGTCTGGCCCCTGGGCGTCCAGTTCCAGATGACCCCGGAGGACATGGGAGTCCTGATGGGAGGGATTCCCCTGGAAGGCGTCGAAGGCCCATTCTACAAGAAACCGAGATTGGTTGAATCCAGCCCGGAAAGACCTGTAGGTGAATGGAATGAAGTGAAGTTTTCCTGCAAGGGAGGCCAGTTGGAAGCCTGGTTGAACGGAGTCCTTGTCAACAAAGCCGTGTGCGAAGCCAAGGAGGGCTACATCGGATTCCAGTCCGAAGGAGGTCCGATGGAGATCCGCAACCTCTACGTCACTTCCGCGAAGTAGCCTTCCCGGAAAACACCCCGTCGGCAAAATCAAGCATCCGGATCCAGTCGATGGACGCTATCCCGTGTCCGCCGGCCCGGCGGATGTAACCCAGCGTCTTCCCTACCGCCGAAGTGTCGAAATCCCCGGGCCAGGCCACAGCGGGCAAACCGTCCTGACCGAGCAGCTTCCACACCGGGCTGGCAGCCTGGACGGCAAGGAACTCTCCGCGGGTGTCGAACCAGCCTTGGTTGAATCCCTCGACAAGCAGTGCCCTCGGGGCAAAGCAGCTCAGCAGCATGTGCTGGTCGAAAGGCATGGAAGCCGTGTCGTAGGCATACTTGTCATAGGCCCTGCAGTACCAGTGCCTGAAGGAAGAAACCTCGGTCGCGATCGTCTCCCCGAAGTGCCTCTTTGCAAGCGGCACCCCGCCTCCGCCGGTCTGTATCGGCACGGTGACCGGGAAACGGTCGTCGAAAGCTCCGGCGACCAGGGCTGCCTTCCCAAGCCTTGAATATCCGGTAAGGACCACCCTGGATTCATCCAGGCGAGGGTCCTTCTCGATCATGTCCATTCCTCTCATGAGTCCCCAGGCCCAGGCCATCAGGGAAGAGGTGTTGTCGTCCCTGGAAGGGTCCCTCTCTCCCCAGAGAGAGAAAACGCCGCTGTAGGCAAAGGTGTCCTGAAGGATCTTGCCGTTGTCCTCGAGAAGCGGGTCCGGATCGGGGGAAATGTCACAGTAACAGCACGTCACGAGCGCATATCCCCTGGCAAGGAGCATGCTCACCGGGAATATGGTCAGATTGTCGGAATCGTGGTTCAGCCGGCCCCTGGTCTCCTCCGAAGCCTTGTGGGGGGCTTCCCTGAGCCAGGACTCTGGAAGGAGGATCTGCTTGTCGGGAAGCACTTCATGGTTGCCGCCGTAATTGAGCAGCAACACCGCAGGGACAGGCCCCTGGACGAAGTCCGGAGTGATGATCAGCCAGTCAAGCTTCGGACCTGTCCTGTCGGGAGAGAACCACATCCTTACCTGCCGCCTGGTCGCCGGTGTCGCTGCGACCGCGGGACCCTCTTCAAGGGTCTCGAGATAGATCTCGTGAGGCGGAGGAAGGACTCCGAACATCTGGCTCTGGAATATTTCCAGGATCTCCCGGCGCCGGGACGGCCACTGTTTCCTTGAAGTCACCTTCCTCCCGTCGGAGAAGACCAGCGGGTCCGGAAGCGTGTAGGAAGGAACGGCTTCTTCATTGTAATTGACGTGGCTGTAGGCCTCGGTCCTCACCCTGGCCTGGTCTGCGGCAGACCATACCGGCGTCCCCGGAGCGACCGTGGTCTTCGAAGACAGGTACTCCGGTTCCGGCTCGGGGGCCGGTTCCGGTTCGGGACGGCCGTCACGGTACACGAAGCGGTCAGTCCTTTCCTTAAGGTAGGCTTTCATGTCCTCCCACCTGTAATATGGCCAGGAATAAGCCCGGAGGTCGCCCAGACGGACCTCCTCCCCGTTGAGGAGTACTTTCGCAAGGACATCCCCGGAGCCGCGCACGGGCTTGAAAAGCACCATCTGGATGTTGGCTGCCATCGGCGACCGGAATGTCTGGAAATAATAGACAAGGTCGTCCGCATCGGCGGGCGCCTCATCGAAGCCGTCGATGTCCATTATCATCTCCAGCGGCATCACCACATGGTCGTGACCGTAGCGGAGATGGGCTCCGCGCACTCCGGAGGCAAGGGCCTCGGACGCCTTCGCGACCATGTCGTCCACTATCGACGAGCAGGCGGTGCGGTAGGAATGATATTCCCGGAAACGCTCATAGTTGTCGATTTCCCAAAGGGTGGCGAACTCTTCCTTCGTAAAGAATCCGTCCACGTCCATCCTTTCCGCCTCGGGCAGCGAAGCCATGCCGGCGACGAACATGTAGAGATGGAAGAAAACGGTGTAGGGATCCCTCTCCCCGAGAGCCTTGTCCGGGTCCTTGAATATCCTTGCGAGGACGTCCCTGTACCCGGGGAAACGCCGCAGGAAAAACTCTTTCGAGGTTTCACCGTACGGGAACACGCTCTCCGGACCTTCGTACCTGAAAGGATTGCCGCCCATGTTGGGGCGGGTGGCCTGGAGGTCCGTCATGCCCTGATGCTCGTAGACTTTCACCTGGGGAGCCAGCCTGGAGATGGCACCGCAGCAGGCAGACATGCTCAGGATGGACCTGACCGAAGGAGAGGAGCAGGCATCCACGAAACTCCCTTTACGGAAAACGGACGGATATGCCTTGACCATCTCCGCGCCGATCCTGTCATTCTGCTCCCATCCCAGCGCGGTAAGGTCTCCGACACGATACCTGACATTCTCCCAGAAAGGGACCATCCTCTCCTGCAGGGTCTTGCCGTAGGCGGTAAGGTTGCCTGCCTCCAATCCTTCAAGGAGCATGTCGTGTATGATGCGGTAGGCATCCCCCGAGTAGGCATAGCGGGAGCCGTGGCGGCCGTAATGGCCGATGTAGACCGCCTCGTAGCCTTTAGGAGCAGGGGTCAGGTGTTTCTTTGAAAAGTCATAGATGCAGTCCAATCCGGAAGACTTGTTCCAGTCGGAGAGCACTTCTTCACGGACACCGGTCCTCTGGGCGTACGCGGCCTTGCCGTAACCAAGGAGGATGACGGCGAGGGCGATAATGGCATATCTTGTCTTCATAGGTGTAAATATAGTCAAAAAAATCACTATATTTAAGCCAACAAAACACTCAGTACAATGGAAGAAGAAATCAAGAAGAACCCCGCCGACCTCAACGGAGACGGGAAGGTCAGTTTCAGCGAGAAACTCCAGGCTGCAGCCGGGAAGGTAGCCGACAAGGCCAAGGAAACCTACGGAAAGGCCAAGGAAAGGACGGAGGAAGTGATCGACAAGATCAACTCCGCAGACCTCGACGGTGACGGGAAGGTCACCTTCAAGGAGAAGGTCCAGTTCACCGGAGGAAAGCTTGCCGACAAGGGCAAGGCAGCCTTCGAGACAGCCAAGGAAAAGGGTTCCGAATTCGCCGGCAAGGCAAAGGATGCCTATGCCGAGGCCAAGGACAAGGTTGAAGATTTCTACGACGACGCCAAGGACAAGGCCGAGGATGCCATAGACACCTTGAAGCAGAAGATCGAGGAGAAGAAAGCCTCCAAGGGAGAGAAAGAGGCTTAATCTTTCCCTGCCCCCTCGCTTCCGCGCTTCCCGCCGGGAATGAACATCCCGGCAAGGGCAAGCAGCAGGAACAGCAACAGGCCGGCCGAAGAGGCCATGGAGACCATTGCGCTGCCGGTATAGACCGCGGGATCGTACCTCATCACTATCTCATGCTCTCCGGAAGGAAGATTTGCCGCCCTGAAGATCCAATCGGCTCTGAAGAGCGGCAGATTGATTCCGTCTATCTCCGCGTGCCACCCCTTGGGATAGTAGATCTCGCTGAACACCGCCGTGCGCGGCACCGTCGTATGGTAACGGTAGCGGAGTTCGTTGGGAGAATATGAGACCATTTCGATGGCGGCGGAAGAATCGGCCGGAGCGGCGGCAGGGACGATGAACTCTTCGAAATCCTTCCCGACCACGGCCGTCGTCCTCAGGTCCACGGTGCCGATCTTCTCGATCTCCTCGTCGGGAGACGAGGCCGGAGCGAAGTCGTCCACGAACCAGGCCGTACCGAAGGCCGACGGATTCTCTATCGGGGCGGAATCTCCATTGTAGATTATATACTTGAGGTTCAAGGCATCAAGCAACGGAAGAGAAGGTACTGCGGCCTCCAGGTCCTCCTGCGAAGTCGCTTCCTTCATGGCCGAATTCAAGGCGGAATAGAGGGTCTTCAACTCAGGCATCAGATGCCGGTCTATCAAGTCCTGGTAGCGCTGGAGCTTGGCCGGGGAATAACCGCCTATGTTCTTGTGGTGATAGGAGACGAAATTGTCGTTGAATATGTCCGAGGTGAGGTCCAGCACCCTGTAGGACGGGGACTTGTCCTCGAAGATCAGGTTGTCGACCGTCCTGGCGTTGAAATGTCCCTTCCACTGCTTCGGAGTGACGAAGTCGTCTTTGCCAAGATAGCGGTGGCCGACCGTGAACAGGTTCACCACCACCAGGATTCCGATGCCTGCGGCGGCAACCGTACGCCTCGGGATCCCTGTCTTCTTGCCCGTGGGAGCAAAGGACCAAAGGAGAAGGCCGAAGGAGGCAAGGATGAAAAGCATCGAGGTCAGGGAGTCTGACACCAGTAGGTGCCTGCGGTCTGCACGCAATGCCTCCACGACGACATCCTGCATCTGGGAGTCGCTCCCTCCGGTGAATGAGCCCGCCAGGCCGGGAATCAAGGCCATCACGAGGCAGAACCCGGCGGATAGCGCGAGTGCGGGCCATCCCTCCTTGAGGAATTCCTTCCTGGAATACTCCTGCTTCAGGATCCTGTCAAGGACCAGGAATCCAAGCATGGGCAGGGTGAACTGAAGCACGGTTATCGCCATCGAGACCGTCCTGAACTTGTTGTACATCGGGACATGGTCGAAGAAGAGCTTCGTAAACCACATCATGTTGCTTCCGAGCCCGAGGAACACGGCCAGGACGGTGGCGGCAAGAAGCCACCATTTCTCCTTCCCCTTGTAGAGGAAAAGTCCCAGCAGGAAAAGGAACACCGTTATCGCCCCCATGTACATAGGGCCGGCAGTGAACGGCTGGGGACCCCAGTAGAGAGGAAGATGCTTTGCCATCTCGTTTGCATTGCCCTGCCCCGCCTGGCGGAAAAGCTTGACCACTTCTGACTTCCCGGGATTCACCGCTCCGGAGGACGAGCCCCCGTTGAAATTCGGTATCAGGAGGTTGGGCAGTTCCTCCCAGCCGTACGACCAGGCTGTGGCATAGTCCAACTGGAGGCCGTCGGAGTTGATGGTCTTCCCTTCGGGATGCGAAAGCTCGGAACCCCCCCGCATCGTGTAGGGCGTATATTCATACAAAGGGGCAAGGGTGACCGCATTGGTGCCTATTCCGAAAAGTCCTATCACCAGAAGGAGGCCGGAAGCGGCGAAGAAGCGGCCGGCCTTGTGCCTCGTTTCCTTGCCGGTCACGAGGGTCAGGAAAAGCCAGACCACATAGACCGCTATCATCAGGGCGAGATAATAGGTGATCTGCTGATGGTTGGCCTTGATCTGGAGACTCAGGGCCAGGCCGAAGAGCACTGCCCCCAGAAGGGTCTTGGGAAGCCATTCACGCCATGCCGAAGAGGCTTTGCCGTCCAGATCCTTGACTGCGGACTTATAAGTGAATATGAGCGCGGCCAGGACCCAGGGAAGGAAGGCAAGGGCCTGCATCTTCGTGTTGTGCCCAACCTGGATGATCTGGAGGTTGTAGGAACAGAACGTAACCGCAATCGCACCGACTACCGACACAAGGACGTCGATTCCGAGGGAAAGCATCAGGAGGAAGGCCCCTACTAGGGAGATGAACAGGAAGGAGGCCGGCCTCTTGGCCAGCATCAGGACCTTGTACAGGGGATGGGTCCAGTCTCCGTCGTGGTACTGCTGGAAGGACGTCGTCGGCATGCCGCCGAACATGGCGTCGGTCCATTTGGCAGGGTCCTCCGGATGTCCTGCGTTCCAGGTGACGGTCTCATGGGACATGTTGGTATAGCCGGTGATGTCGGACTGGTTTATGATCTTCCCGGAGAGCACCTGCGGGACGAAAGCATACGACAGTCCCAGGAAGAACAGTGCTATCCCGGCGAATATCCCGACCTTTTTGAGTATATCCTTGCTCATGGTTTATTCTGTGTTCCTTTAAAATTTCTTTTTTATTCCCGCAGTGACAAGTCCCTGCATCCCGAACCCGGTCTCGACAAAGCCGTTCCAGCCCTGGCCCGGACCGAAATCGATGCAGAGAGGAGAAACCTGGAAGAACGGTATGACCTGGCCGTCGAAGGTGAGGCCGACGCCGGCGGCAAGCTTGCTGTAGAGATTGAACTTCTCCCTCCTGAGCCATTTCCCGATCGCCAGCGGAGCGGCGGAGGCAAGGCCCATGTTGTATTTTCCGTTCGGCGTCTTATTGCCGTCTCCGTCGACCGAATAACTGTCGGAGGTGATGTACTCGGCGGCCACCAGGCCACCATAGCCGAACCAGTCGTTGGTAAAGTGGTGGTATTCCAGCGACAGGGCGCCGGTCATCACGGTGTTGTCGAAGGTGAAATGGCCGAGGGAGAACGCCGCCCCGAAAATGCCTCCGAAAAGATAGGCGCCTTCAAGGACCGTAAACTGTGAATAACCTACGCTGAATTCATTTCTGGCCTGGCTGGTCTGGGCGTTCATCCCGATGCAGGCTGCCAGCGCAGCTGCGGCAAGCAATAGTTTCTTCATGGTCTCCTTCATTTTTCAGATATGCTGTCAAGTAAAAGGGCAAGCCTGGCCGTCAGGTTCCGCCGCGTGTAGCAAGAGATGTCGGAAGTGTTGTCCGCAAGGGAGTCGGAGGCGAACCTTTCCCATGCCTGTGAGATCCATTCCGACATCTTCCCTTCTTCATCCCAGTCGCAGACCGTTCCGGAACCGGTGTCACGGACGATCCCCGCCATCGCCCCGTCCGTCTGGCCTATCCCCAGGATCGGCCTGCGAGAGGCAAGGTACTCGAACAGTTTCCCGGGAAGGACGGCCCTGTACTCCGGTTCCTGCCTCAAGGGAAGCAGAAGTACGGAAGCGTTCTTCTGCTCCTTTACGGCAACGTCGTGGGGCTGGTAGCCGAAGTCCTTCAGGTTGTCCGCCAGTCCGGCCTCCACTATCGAGTCCACTATCTCCTTGTCGGTCTTACCCACAAGCCTTATCCTCAACGAACGGCGGAACTCGGCGTCGGACCGGCATTTCTCCGCAAGCACCTTCCACAGGACCAGCGGGTTGCCGTCGGCGGCGAAAAGGCCGGTGTGGGTAATGTTGAAGTTCTCGTCCCTCTCGAAAGGCCCGGTGAAGTCATCCTCGTCAAAACCGTTGGTTATGAGTTCGACGGGCGTGGCCGTCATGGCCTTGAACTCTTCCTGGACCATGGGTGAGACGGCGATCACCCTGGTGGCTCCGTCGAGTACTGCCTTCTCCAGGCGGTGATGCTTCCTTTCCGAACGCTTTGTCAGCCCGAGATGCTTGAAATAGAACATCTTGGTCCACGGGTCCCTGAAATCGGCCACCCAGGGGATGCCGGTCGCCCTGGAGACCTCCAGGCCTATAAGATGCATCGACTGGGGAGGCCCTGTCGAGACTATGGCATCGACAGGATGCTCCTTGAGGTATCTCTTCAGGAAAGCGACTGACGGCCTTAGCCACATGACCCTCGGGTCTGGGATGAAGAAATTGCCCCTGATGAAGAGGGAAAGTTTCTGTTTCCAGGATTTCCGTCCGCCGTTGATCGGGTTGACTTCGTCCTTTCCGGACCCTGCGGCCGTTAGGACCTTGAGATCGGTCGAACTGCCCTTCCCCATCAGCTTGCGGTAGATTCCGTAGGGTTCGGTTATGTGGCGGCGCACTATCTCGGCCTCGGGGGGAATCTCAGCGCCCAGGGTCTTGTCAATGGTGGTAAGTTCCGGGTTCTCCGGAGTGTAGACGACTGGCTGCCAGCCATTCTGAGGAAGATATTTTGCAAACTTCACCCACCGCTGGACTCCGGAACCTCCGGACGGCGGCCAGTAGTATGTGATTATCAGGACTCTCTTCATTTCCATGGGTCGTTTCCTTCAAAGTCAGATCCCCAGTTCTTCCTTCATCTGGCGGAGCAGGTCGAAGGCCTGCAGCGGGGTCATGTTGTTGAGGTCGGCTTCCCTGAGTTTGTCCCTCAGGGAACCGAGGGTCGGGTCGTCGAGCTGGAAGAACGACAGCTGGAGGCTCCCGTCGCTCTCCAGAGTGCCCACCTTGGTCTTGACCGGTTTTCGGATCTGTCCCGTCCTCGCGCTGACAAGATGCTGCGAATCATTTACTTCCAGAGCCTTGAGGGTACTCTCCGCGCTCTGGATGACCTCCTTTGGCATTCCGGCCATGCGGGCGACATGTATTCCAAAGCTGTGGGCCGTTCCCCCTTCCTTCAGCTTGCGAAGGAAGATGACCTGGGATCCCGACTCCTTTACAGCTATGTGGAAGTTCTTGACTCTTGGGTATTTCTCTTCCAGGTCGTTGAGTTCGTGGTAGTGGGTGGCGAACAGGGTCTTCGCGCCGCTGCCATATTCATGGATGTATTCCACTATCGCCCTGGCGATGGACATCCCGTCGTAGGTAGAGGTCCCGCGGCCGATCTCGTCCAGGAGCACCAGGGACCGCGGACTGAGGTTGTGGAGGATCATCGAGGTTTCCAGCATCTCCACCATGAATGTGGACTCTCCGCGGGAGATGTTGTCGGAAGCCCCGACCCTCGTGAATATCTTGTCCACGACACCTATCCTGGCGCTGGCGGCCGGGACGAAACAGCCCGTCTGGGCCATGAGCACGATGAGCGCGGTCTGCCTGAGCAGAGCGGATTTTCCGGCCATGTTGGGTCCCGTCAGGATAATTATCTGCTGCTTCTTGTTGTCGAGGTAGACATCGTTGGGGACATATTCCTCGCCCGGAGGCATCATGGTTTCGATGACCGGGTGCCGGCCGGCCTTGATGTCGAGCACCATGTCCCTGGTCATCTCGGGGCGGCAATAACCGCTCTCGGCGGCGAGCGCGGCGAAACCAGTAAGCACGTCCAGCCTCGCCAGGATCCTGCAGTTGACCTGAATCATGGTCACATTATCCCTGATCCTGGCCACCAGGTCGGAGTAGATGCGCGACTCGATGGCGTAAATCCTGTCCTCCGCGCTCAAGATCTTTTCTTCATATTCCTTGAGCTCTTCGGTGACGTAGCGCTCGGCCGACACGAGGGTCTGCTTGCGCACCCACTCGGGAGGAACGTTGTCCTTGAAGGCGTTGCGTACCTCGATGTAGTAGCCGAAAACGTTGTTGTACCCGATCTTAAGGGAGCTTATCCCCGTCCTCTCGGCTTCCCGCTGCTGAAGTCCCAGCAGGTAGTCCTTCCCTCCGGAAGATATGCTCCTGAGCTCGTCCAGCTCGGCGTCGACACCTTCCCCTATCACGGGACCTTTCCCCAGCGCCGCAGCCGGCTCCGGAGCAAGGGTCCTGAATATCAGTGCGGGGATCTCCGAACAGTCTTTCATCCCCCCGACAAGCTTGTCCAGGGCGCTTACCCCCTGGTCCCTGCATATCCTGGATATCGGCTCCATCGCGGCAAGGCCGCGTCCGAGCTGCATCACTTCGCGGGGGACTATCCTGCCGTTGGCCGCCCTTCCGAGTATGCGCTCAAGGTCTCCGAGGCTTCCTATGCGCGAGCGAAGCCCCTCAAGGGCCTCTGCGGCTTCGGGCCTCGTGAAATGCCCTACCACGTCATACCTGGAATCAAGTTCCCCTATGTCCATCACCGGCATGGCGAGCCAGTTGCGGAGAAGCCTGGCGCCCATCGGAGAAGAACACCTGTCCATCACGCTCACCAGGCTCACACCCTCCCCGCCGGACGCGGGATTGAATATTTCAAGGTTGCGTACGGTGAACTTGTCCATCCAGACGAAGCCGTCACGGTCGATCCTGGAGATGGAGCAGATGTTTTTCAGGCCTGTGTGCTGGGTCTGTTCAAGATAGACCAGCAGGGCCCCGGCCGAGCATATTCCAAGAGGATAACGGTCGATTGCGAACCCTTTCAGGGACCTTACCGAGAGCTGCTTCTTGAGCCTCTCCACAGCAGAGTCGTACACGAAGGCCCATTCTTCGACGGAAGAGACATAGAAGCCGTCCCCGAACCTTTCCTTCACCCCTTTCTCGAACCCGCGCCGTACGACCAGCTCCTTCGGCTTCAGGGAAGCAAGAAGGGTCCCGGCATATTCAATGGAGCCTTGGGTAACCTGGAAAGAGCCCGTGGAGACGTCCAGAAGGGCGATTCCGCACTCGTCCCCTTCGAAAGAGAGACCCGCCAGGAAATTGTTCTCCTTCTGTTCGAGCAGCTGTTCGTTGAAGGCGACTCCGGGAGTCACAAGTTCGGTGACCCCCCTCTTGACGAGTTTCTTGGCGAATTTCGGGTCCTCAAGCTGGTCGCACACGGCGACCTTGTAGCCGGCCCTGACGAGTTTGGGAAGATAGACATCAAGGGCATGGTGCGGGAAGCCGGCCATCGGGACGTAACCCTTGTCTCCGTTCGACTTCCTGGTCTGGACTATCCCGAGGACCTTGCTCACCAGGACGGCATCGTCCGAGTACGACTCGTAGAAGTCTCCCACCCTGTAGAGCAGCACCGCTTCCGGGTACTGCGCCTTGACAGAGAAGAACTGCTTGATGAGCGGAGTGTCCTCTGAAGATTTAGTCTTTGCCATTGCCTTCAATCGTTGTGAATTACAAAATTAACAAATTCTCCCGAATAATGGAAAGCGGCACCGGCCCCGTGGAAGGCTCCGATGCCGCTGCCGCTTGCCTTGCCGGCCACTATTTCGTGAACAGGAAGCCGGTCTTCATGCCGTCGTAGTTCTGCGCAATCTGGGCGATGGAGGAAAGGGTCGAGCCGGAACCGGTCAGGCCGCCGAGGACTCCGGCGAAAGTGAGTAGTTTCGTCGAGTCGAAAGTGAGGGAGAGCTGCGACCCGGCCACCGAGACATAGGCCGCCGGCATGCTCAGCAGGGATCCGGAAATCTGGAGCTTGTTCGTCGACTCGTCGAAAGTGTATGTTCCTGAATATGTCTTGCCCTTGATGACGTAGGTGCATGTCTTGTCCTCGTTGAGGGTGATGGACATCTTGCCTGAAGTGATGCCGAGTTTCTTGTAATATGGTTCCAGTTCCTGCACTATCTTGGCGCTGGCCACGGTGCCGCCTGCTTTTGCAAGAAGGCTTTCGCTTTCGAACTGTACGGCCGGCTTGGAATATGTCCAGGTGCCGACGATGGTGTTCTGGTTGGTGTTCTGGCCGAAGGTGCCGATAATGCTTCCAAGGATGTTGCCTATGGCCTCGGCCCCGTTTGAGAGCATCGAAGAACAGCCCTGTAGCAGCATCGCGCCACAGAGGATGGCGGCTGCAAGACGTGTGTGTTTTTTCATGGTGGTTTCTATTTGTTGTTTTCGTTTCGAGGGACAATTTAATCAGATTTCAAGAAAAAAGGAAAAGAAATAGCATTTACGGCTCCGGTTCCTCAATGATTTTTACCCAAAAACGACTATCTTTACGAGGATGCATGATCGCAATAACACTAAAATACAGGAAATATGAACTTTAAGTCAATTGCCGCCGTGGCACTGGCGGCGGTCTTCATGCCGCTTGGTTCAGCCGCGGCCGAAAAGATCCACACCCTGTCCTCCCCGGACGGGAAGATAGAAGTGAGCGTGCGCACCGGTGGAAAGGTGACATATTCAGTCTCCCGCAACGGCGTCGCTATCCTCGGGGAATCCGCCATCGGGATGACCCTTCAGGACGGTACCGTCTTCGGCTCCGACACCAAGGCTCCGCGCTGCAGGAAAGGAAAGGTAGCCGGCCTGAAAGAGAAGGCTGTCGTGTACAAGAAGAGTGTCGTGGAGACCGACTACAACTTCATGGTCCTCTCTTTCAAGGGATGCGACCTCGAATTCCGGGCCTTCGACAACGGAGTTGCCTACAGGTTCGTCTCAACCGCGAAAAAGGGTGACTTCAACGTTGAGAAAGAGACTGCGGAATTCAATTTCGCGCAGGACTGGACCGCATGGGTTCCTTACGCGAACACCAGCGCCGAGAGTTTCGAACGCCAGTTCCTCTGCTCCTTCGAGAACTACTACCAGCACATCAGCCTCTCGGAATGGGACAAGGCTCGCCTGGCCTTCCTGCCGGTAGTGGTCGACGCTCCGGACGGGATGAAGGTCCTCATCACGGAAGCAGACCTGTACGACTACCCCGGAATGTTCCTCAACGGACAGGGCGGGACCACCCTGACGGGATTCAACGCCCCGTGCCCGAAGGATGTCGAAGTCGGCGGCCACAACATGCTCCAGGGTGTGATAAAATCCCGCGAGAGTTTCATTGCAAAAGCCAGGGCCGGACAGAGTTTCCCCTGGAGGATCGTTGCAATAGTACCTGAGGCCAAGGACCTTCCCAACCTCGACCTGGTCTGGCAGTTGTCCCGTCCCGCCGCAGCGGACGCTGATTTCAGCTGGATCAAACCGGGGAAGGTAGCCTGGGACTGGTGGAACGCCTGGAACCTCTACGGGGTGGATTTCCGCGCCGGCATCAACAACGACACCTACAAGTACTACATCGATTTCGCCTCGGCTAACGGCATCGAATATGTGATCCTGGACGAAGGCTGGGCCGTGAACAAGAAGACGGACCTCTACCAGGTCGTTCCCGAGATAAACCTTCCGGAACTTTCAGCCTACGCCGCGTCGAAGAATGTCGGCCTGATCCTCTGGGCAGGCTACAAGGCGGTTGACAAGGACATCGAGGGAATATTCAAGCACTATTCCGAGATGGGGATAAAGGGCTTCAAGATCGACTTCATGGACCGTGACGACCAGCAGGTGATGCAATTCTACGAGAACTGCGCACGTCTCGGCGCCAAATACCACCTTGTAATCGACTTCCACGGGGCATTCAAGCCCCAGGGACTGCAGAGGCAGTATCCGAACGTCCTCAACTTTGAAGGCGTGGCCGGCCTGGAGCAGATGAAGTGGGGCAAAGACTACGACCAGGTGACCTACGACGTCATCATCCCGTTCATCAGGATGGCCGCCGGCCCCATGGACTACACGCAGGGTGCCATGAGGAACGCGACAAAGGGCAATTACAGGGCCGTCAATTCCGAAGCGATGAGCCAGGGTACGCGTTGCCGCCAGCTCGCCCAGTATGCGATATTCGAGGCTCCTTTGACGATGCTGTGCGACTCTCCTTCAAACTACCTGGCAGAGCCGGAGTGCACCGGATTCATCGCCGGCTTCCCGACGACCTGGGACGAGACCGTTCCTGTCTGCGGGGAGATCGGTGAATATGTTGCCATCGCCCGCCGCAAGGGTGATGTCTGGTACGTGGGTGCCATGACTGACTGGAGTGCCCGCGACCTCCTGCTCGACCTTGGTTTCACCGGCGGAAGCAAGATGACCGTCTTCCGCGACGGGATCAATGCCGACCGTGCGGCGAAGGACTACAGGAAAGAGGAGATGACTCTCGGTCCGGACGGAAAAGTCCTGATCCACATGGCGCCCGGCGGAGGATGGGCTGCCGTCATCCGCAAGTGACGGTGCTTTCCGGCGCTTCGGCATACATTCCGGCACGGTCAACTTCCCCGGCGGCTGGCACGGCCCCAGGGCCTTCACTTGGCGGCCGGGATGATGCCTCGGTTGCCTTCCGCGCTCCGCGCTCCATCCCTCCCACGGGACTGCGTCCGTGGGTCCCTCCCACTCACGAGGCCGCGGGCGGCCACGGGCCCCTCGGCATCACGCCCGGCCTCCAGGACACCCTCCGCAGGGGCAGCGGTGAGCGTGACATAGACCACCGCCCGGACGCTGCCCGGATGGTCGGTGACGTGATGACCAATTTGTATTAGAAAGAAAATGAAACGTTTAATCATATTATTAATAGTTTTATTGTATTCTATTAGCATTGAATCCTCTTCGCAGAGATTTTATACGGAGGCTGTTATCAGGAAGGTTACTCTTACAGAATATGTTTTCAAGAATGAGGATGCAAAGTCACAACTTGAACATTTAGTAGGTCCGGGAGTATCAAAGTATCATACTATAGATGTTTTTCAAAGCAATGAGCTGAATAGCAACATAATGGATACTGTATTTAATATTCTTCCATCTGAAGAGGCGCTATCTTACAATCATTTGAAACTGAAAGGTGAGCGAATACCCAAGGCCAAGGACGATTATTTTTTTGAAGCGATAGGTTTTGTGATGTTGGATAGGCCAGCGATTATCCAACAAAGTAATATAGATTTTACTCGCATTCTGGTGCCGACGGATAAAAAGAGAGAATTTATAGATACGGTCAGGTATATGGTTTTTGACACATATAAAGATGAGTTGGAATACGGTTTAAAACACTTTTGTTTTTCAGATCCTCTATTTCTTGTATATTATAGAAATGGCACATTTGGCAGCTGGCGGTTTATAAACAACAAACTGGACACAGATAGTCTGACAATCTATCATAATGGATCATATCGGACAATACCCGGGCAAAAGTTACATTGGATTAATATCAAATGCTATAATCCAGATCCCTTACTGCTATCAATGCCTTTAATAGAATAATTCAAGAAACATTTCGCACATCCAAAAACGAGGATTGATTCAGATCGAGACTGAAAACACTTACGCCGAGGATGAGGCACTTGCAATCCTCAGGCATGTCGCCGATTATCTTAAAAGCGAACCCCTGTATGATGACGGCGCGGAATATTCGGACACGGGGTGGACGTAACAGCAGCGTTCAGCCAATTACTCCGGAAAGGAAGACCAGCAGTATTGCCGCGGGAGCGATATACCTGACAAGGAAATAGATGACAGGGAACACCCGTGCATTGAACGTCCTGGACCCGCCGTTGGTGAGTTCATCCCGGACTGCGGACTTGTCCATCTTCCATCCCACGAACAGGCAGAAGAAGAGGGCTCCGAGGGTAAGCAGCCAGTTGGAACACAGCTTGTCAAGGAAATCGAATATGCTGTTCCCGGCGATCTTCACGCCGGAGAGAGGGCCGAATGAAAGGGAACAGAGAATGCCTGCCGCAAACGAGAAGAAGAATATTCCCAGAGTGGCACGGTGACGGGAGACATGCCGCTCTTCGACAAGGTAGGCGACCCCGACTTCCATCATGGAAATCGAGGATGTAAGGGCGGCCACCAGGATCGTCAGGAAGAAAACGACCGACGCTGCCGCACTCATGAATCCAGCCGCCGATCCCATCTTGGCAAAGATGAAAGGCAGGGTCTCGAACACCAGTCCGGGCCCGGCTGTCGGAGCGATGCCGGAGGCGAACACGGCCGGCATGACGGCGAAGCCGGCAAGGACGGCAAAGAGCAGGTCGGAAACCGCAGTTCCCGCTCCGGAGGCAACCAGGTCCTCATCCTTGCTGACATAGGATGAATAGGTCAGCATGGTGCCGGCTCCAAGCGAGAGGGAGAAGAAACTCTGGCCAAGGGCGGCGGCCAGGGCATCCGGGGTAAGTTTCGAGAAGTCCGGGCGGACCAGGTACTGCACGCCTTCATTAGACCCGGCCAGAGTCATCGAATAAACCGCTATCACCAGCACAAGGACAAAGAGGACCGGCATCGACACCTTGCTGAATCTCTCAATCCCTTTCTTGACACCAAGGTAGACTATGCCGGCGGTTATGGCCAGGAACACGAAAAGGCAAAGGACCGGCCTTCCGGACGAGGAAACGAAACTTCCGAACATCCCGGGCACTTCCGAAGCCGCCTCTGGACGGAACTGCAGGGTGACGGCCTTGTAAAGATACTCTACCGACCAGCCGCCCACGACACTGTAGTAGGACAGAAGGATGACCGGAGCTATGACTGTCAGGAGTCCCAGGAACTTCCACCCGGAGCCAGGGGCCAGCTCCTTCATGGCCCCCACCGTATTCTTGTGGGTCCTGCGGCCGATCACCGACTCGCACAAAAGGATCGGAAGGGACACAAGCAGGCAGAAAAAGATGTAAACGAGGATGAATGCCGCTCCTCCGTACTGCCCTGCGATGAAAGGGAAACGCCAGATGTTGCCGAGGCCTATCGCAGACCCCGCCATAGCCATGATAACCGCGGCACGGCTTCCAAAGTGTTCCCTTGATGCCATTACAGGAAGAAGTTTGAGAAGAATATGACCAGGACGGCGACAGGGGCAAGGTAGCGGATAAGGAAATAGACGACGGGGAACAGCTTGCCGTTTCCGGGCCTGGTCCCGCCATCCGTTATCTCGTCCCGCACATCTTCCTTCTTCATCTTCCATCCGACGAACAGGACCACCAGCAAGGCTCCGACGGTCAGCAGGATGTTGGAAGAGAAGGCGTCCGTCAGCCCGAAGGCCTTCTGTGAGAACACGCTTGAAAGCCCGAGCAGCCACGCGATGGCAAACACGACGATGCAGGCCAGCGGCCGCTTCATCTTCTTCTCCTCTACGAAATAGGCGACACCTACCTCCAGGAGCGAGATCGAGGATGTCATGGCGGCGACGATGATAGTGAGGAAGAACATGACTGCAACGGCTGTCCCCACCAGGGGAGAAGCCTCTCCCATCCTTGTGAACACGAAGGGGAGGGTTTCAAAGATCAACCCTGGACCTGCATCAGGCTTTATCCCGGCAGAAAAGACGGCCGGCATGATGGCGAAGCCGGCGAGGATGGCGAACATCAAGTCGGCTACAGCCGTCCCGACACCGGAGACCATGAGGTTCTCCTCCTTGTGCACGTAGGATGAATATGTGATTATTATCCCCATCCCGAGGGAAAGGGAATAGAAACTCTGTCCCAGGGCGAAGGCGAAAGTCCGCGGAGTAACCTTGGAAAAGTCCGGCCTGAGGAGGTATTCCGTGCCCTTTCCGGCCCCCGGCATCCGGACCGAATAGACGAGGATCACAACTATGAGCACGAAAAGAAGCGGAATGGAGAATTTGCTGAACTTTTCGATTCCACCCTTCACCCCAAGCGCAACGATGGCGGCCGAGACGGCAAGGAAAACGGTGTTGAAAAGAAGGACTTTCGGCCCCGTCGGTACGAACTGTCCGAAATCCAGGGAGAATGACTTCAGCAGATAATCTACGGACCAGCCTCCCACAACGCTGTAGTAGGACACGATTATCACCGGAGTTATCACGCTAAGGTAGCCGAGCACCGTCCAGGCGCTTCCCGGCGCCAGCCTTTTCATCGCGCCGATAGCGTTGGATCGGCTCCTTCTGCCGATGACCGCTTCTGAAAAGAATATCGGAAGGGAAAGGAAGAACGAGCAAAGGATGTAGATCACGATGAAAGCTGCACCTCCGTATTCCCCTGCCATGTAAGGGAACCGCCAGATGTTGCCAAGGCCTATGGACGATCCGGCCATGGCCATTATCACCGCAGCCCTGCTGCCGAAATTCTCCCTTCCTCCGGAGTCCATCCCTGACACCGGTTAGCGGACCTGTCTTCTTCTGTAAACCGTGAATTCGTAACCGTAGCCGGTTTCCGGATCCACTGCCACTGGAGTCGTAGACTCAACCTCCCATATTCCTGGATCGATCACGGGGAAGAACGTGTCGGCGTCCTCGATCGTGGCATGGACGTGCGTGATGTACAGCTTGTCCGCTGTGGGAAGCGCCTGGCGGTAGGTTTCTCCTCCGCCCATGACGAACACCTTCCGGGCGGAAGGATCCACCATGGAGTAGGCTTCCTCAAGGCTGCCGGCCACCTTTATTCCCTCCGGCCTGTCCGGCCATGGGAAGATCGAGATCACGACATTGTCCCTTTTCGGGAGGGGTTTCCCTCCTATGGACTGGAAGGTCATCCATCCCATCACCACGGGAGAACCGGTTGTCGTGACACGGAAATACTTCATGTCTTCCGCGATGTGCCACAGAAGGGCGTTGGCCTTGCCGATAGCCCTGTTGTCGGCGATCGCCACTATGATACACTTTTCCATATTCCTCTTAACGATAAGCTTTATTATTGACCGCTACACGGCTACAGGGGCCTTGATGGCCGGCCATGGATCGTATCCTTCAAGGGAGAAGTCTTCGGCCTTGAAATCGAAAACCGATTTCACTTCCGGGTTCAGTACCATCCTCGGAAGGGGACGGGGCTGGCGGGAGAGCTGCTCCTTCACCTGGTCGAAATGATTGAGATAGATGTGGGTGTCCCCCGTCGTGTGGATGAACTCCCCGGGACGGAGTCCGCAAGTCTGCGCGATCATCATCGTGAGCAAGGCATAGGATGCGATGTTGAAGGGAACGCCCAGGAAGGTGTCTGCGCTTCTCTGGTAAAGCTGGCAGGACAGCTTGCCTTCCGCCACATAGAACTGGAACAGGCAGTGGCATGGAGGCAGGGCCATCTTGTCCACTTCCCCCGGATTCCATGCACAGACAAGCATCCTGCGCGAATCGGGATTGTTCGCGATCATGTCCACTACCTGCCCGAGCTGGTCAATGCTCCTTCCGTCCGGGGCGGGCCAGGACCTCCACTGATGGCCGTAAACCGGACCGAGGTCGCCGTTTTCGTCGGCCCACTCGTCCCAGATGTGGACGTTGTGGTCAAGGAGGTACTTGATGTTGGTGTCTCCGGAGATGAACCAGAGAAGTTCATGGATGATCCCTTTCAGGAAAACCTTCTTCGTCGTCAGGAGCGGGAACCCTTCCTGGAGGTCGAACCTCATCTGGTGTCCAAAGACGCTCTTGGTTCCGACACCCGTACGGTCGTGCTTGACGACCCCTTCGTCCATTATCCTCCTCAGCAGGTCTAGATACTGTTTCATAGGGATTCTTTTGTTGAGAACTGCCAGATTATCGCCTCTTCAAGGGTTTCTCCCGGACGGAGAACAGTGGTGGGATAGTCAGGTTTGTTCGGAGAGTCGGGGCAATGCTGGCATTCTATCGCCACTCCTTCGTAGTCGAAGTAGCTGCGGCCGCATTTGGCCACGGGACATCCTGCAAGCCAGTTTCCGGTGTAGACCTGCACGGCCGGCTGGGTCGTGAAAACCTCAAGCAGACGTCCGCTCTTGGGAGAATACAGCTTTGCCGCAGCCTGGAGCTGTCCGCTTTCCCATCCGTCGATCATGAAGCAGTTGTCGTAGCCTTTCCCGTAGTTGAGCGCGGGAAAATCTTCTTTGATCCTGGATCCGATCGGGGTGAATTCAAGGAAATCCATCGGTGTTCCTGCAACCGGGTCCGGCTCTCCCAAGGGTATGAGGGTCCCGTCTGTCGGGAGATAGACCGACGCGTTGAGCTTGAGAAGGTGCCCGAGAATGTCTCCGTCGCCTTCTCCGTTGAGGTTGAAATAGGCGTGGTTGGTGAAGTTCGCCACCGTAGGCTTGTCGGAGACCGCAGTGAAGGTAAGCTTGAGGGTGTCGTCCTCGCCCCACTGGTAGCGGGCAACCACCTTGAGGTTTCCGGGATAGCCGGCTTCACCGTCTTCGGAGAAGTACATGAACTCCACGGCGTCCCCGTCGACCCTGCTCTCCCAGACCTTGTTCTGGAATCCTTCCGGACCTCCGTGGAGATGGTTTGGACCGTTGTTCACCGGGAGGGTGTAATCGTTTCCGTCAAGGGAGAACTTACCTCCGGCTATCCTGTTGGCATACCTTCCGGGGCACTTGCCGGCGCAGGGACCGTCTCCGAAATAGCTTTCAGCGGAAGGGTATCCAAGCACCACGTCGGCAAGTTTACCGTCCTTGTCCGGCACGACGACGGACACTACCGCAGCACCGATGTCGGCCAGGCGGACGAAAGCTCCGCCCGAGTTGGTCAGCGTGTAAAGGAATATCTCCTTCCCTTCGGGGGACTTTCCCCACAATTGTCTTTGAATCTGCATATCTTTCCTTTGGTTTACAATCCGTTGATGAAGGCCATGACGGACTCGGTGGTTGCATCCTTCAAGAGCACCACCTTGTCCGAATCCAGCATGTACAGGGAAGGGATCGCCCTTACGTTGTAAGTCACGTCGGAACGTACCCTGTAGTCCTGGTCGTATCCGCAAGTCCAGGAGTCGGGATACTCCGAGGCATATTCCCTCCATTTGTCCAGTTCCCGGTCGATGTAGACGTTCACCACCGCCAGGTCTCCCTCCTCGAGCATGTATGCGACCTTCGGGCTGGCCTGAAGGGTTTCCGTTATTTCCTTGCAGGCCGGACAACCCGGATTCGAGAAGAAGAGAAGGGTGTAGGCGGCCTTGGTTCCGTAGAGGCTGTGCCTCTTGCCGTGAAGGTCGGTGAAAGAGATGTCGGCGGCCCTGGTCCCTGTCCTGTTTATGGCGCACATCCTGGCATCGTGGGCATATGCCGGCCTCATCGCCTCGGTCGACAGGGGCGATTCCGCCAGCCTGGAAACGAAGGGAAGATAGAGGTCCTCGCTCCTGACCGGGGAATTAGGGTCGTAGAGGTATCTGGAGACCTGCTTTTCGAAGAAAGGGAAAAAGGTGGAGGAGGTGTCGACGGAAGCGAACCGTTCGAGGGACTGCTCGAAGCCGGAGATGTACTTGACGGCCTTTTCAAGAGGGCAGGACTGCTCCAGGATCGTCAGGTACTTCCCGATGGCGCTTTCCGCGTCGTCGTTCGAAACCCCGTTCACCATCGTGGTGTCCGACCGGTAGATCCTGGACGTGTCCAGGAACGCCTTCCAGAAATTGGCTGCGACATAGTCGGCGGCGGCCGCAGGGTCGGAGACCATTCCCGGCACCTCCGGTTCGGGGAAAGGACGCGACGAAGGCTCCTGGTTCCCCTGCGACGCCTTGCCGCCGTTGCGGCACGAACAAAGGAGAACCAGCAGAAGCGCCAGAGAATATCCCTTGAGTTTCCTCATATCACAAATTTACTAAAAAAACCATTCTGCAAACAATCATGTCGATGGTTTTGGCTATCTTAGCGAAAAAAAGAACCCTCAGACAATGAAACGTCTCCTGACGACTTTATGCATAATCCTCTCCTGCACCCTTGCTTCCGCCCAGTTCAACACGGCGGGGAACGACCCTTTCAAGGTCCGGTGGATGGAGCTTTCCTCTGAGAATTTCCGGGTTGTCTATCCCGAGGGGATGGACTCCCTGGCAAGGGTATATGCAAGGAGGCTGGAAACGGCCAGGATAATGAACAGCTGGTCTTCTGGACTCCTGGTAGGGCAGAGTTGTTCTTCGAAGATGCCGGTGGTCCTTCACGCCTACAACTCCTTTCCCAACGCCTCCGTAGCCTGGGCCCCGAAAAGGATGGACATGTTCACCGTTCCGGAGGCTTACGGGCCGACTCCGATGCCGTGGGAGAAGGAGCTGGCCATCCACGAAGGGAGGCACGCCGCCCAGATGCAGTTCGGCTCGATCAAGGTATTCAGGCCGCTGCACTTCCTCACCGGAGAGCTGGCTGCCGGAGCCCTTGCGGGAATATTCCCCGGGCCCATGCTGCTTGAAGGGGACGCCGTGGTGGCGGAGACCGCACTGTCCGCATCCGGCCGCGGCCGGCAGTCCACCTTCCTGGGCTACATGATGCCCGCGTTCGACTGCGATGACTACAGGGACTACTGGCAGTGGGTGTACGGAGGACAGAAAGACTATGCTCCTGACTACTACCGCGCCGGTTACATGCTTGTTGCCGGTGCCAGGGTGTTCTTCAACGACCCCTTCTTCACCAGGGAATATTTCGGAAGGGTGGTCACCCGTCCGCGCCTGTTCAACCTCCAGAAGACGGTGAAGGACGCCTCGG
This sequence comes from uncultured Bacteroidales bacterium, assembly GCA_900320185.1. Classification (GTDB taxonomy): domain Bacteria; phylum Bacteroidota; class Bacteroidia; order Bacteroidales; family UBA932; genus Cryptobacteroides. Next base: position 82,320 of record ONRD01000003.1, on the reverse strand, counting down.
GAAGGGACTTCGACACCTCGTTCAGGATTATCCAGAGCGGTTTCAAGCAGATCTGGGAGGAAGAAGCCAGGGAGAGGGGGCCATTCATGCCGGACAGGATGGTCTCCGCGCCGCAGGAGCTCCACACCGACTACGACAACGGGACGTTCACAAAGGACGGAACCAGGATAATAGCGCTTGAAAGCGGCCTGGACAAGGCGATGAGCCTCGTTTCGATAGGACTTGACGGAAGCAGGCGGAGGATACGCTCGTTCGCAGAAGGAACATCCAGCCTCTACTACGACCCCAACATGGACAGGATCTACTGGACCGAACCGGTAAGGGACATCCGCTGGACTCTGGCCTCCGATTCCAGGATCCGTTATGTCAGCATGGAAGACCCGCGGTTCATAAAGGACCTGACGGAGCACGGGAAATATTTCTGCAGCGTCCCCTCGGATGACGGAAGGCTGATCGCCGCTGCCGAATATCCCCCTCAGGGAGGGACCAGGATAAGCATCCTGAGATCTTCGGACGGAGCCGAGCTGAGGCACTACGCAGCCCCGGATTCCCTCCAGGTGACAGAACCGGTCTGGCTTGGTGAAAGGCTTTTCACTGCGGCTGTCTCGGAAAACGGCATCGGACTCTACGAGATAGACCGGGCAAAAGGCACCTACAAGAAGCTGCTGGGCCCCTGTCCGTTCGAACTTCAGAACCTGGGCACTTTCCGGGACATGGTTTCATTCATCTGCGACAGGACGGGCGTGATGGAAATGCATGCCTTCAACCCGGATACCGGAGAATGCTTCCAGGTCACGTCCACGCGCTACGGAATCAACGGATCCTTCACGGATGACGCCGCCGACACCCTCTACTACTCGGCCGTAGCATCCTCAGCGGACCCGAGTACCTACAAGGCCGGACAGATGCTCTATGCCACGGCCGTAAAGGACCTTCCGATAAAAAAGGTCAGGTTCGACGACTACCGTCCCTTCCCTGTGGCCGAGACCTTGTCGCGGCAGGAGAGGGACATCTCCGGAACGGCCTGGGACGAAGCGGAAAGGCTCGCCTCCGACACCCCCGTTTCAGATCCCGTGCCTTTCCCGAAACTCCAGAAACCCAATTTCCATTCCTGGGCACCGTTCTATTTCAGCTACGACAACATCACGGAAGCCTCCGGGGACGAGTTCTACCATTCCGCCGCGCTTGGAGCCACCGTGTTCTTCCAGAACCTGCTTGGAACAGGGTACGGCTATGCCGGACACTCCTTCCACAGGGACCCCGACGACAATTCCCGGTGGAGGAACGCCTTCCATCTCAACTACACTTATACCGGACTTCCTCCCGTCTTCGAATTCAGCGCAGACCTCAACGACAGGCAGAGCATGACCGTGCAAAGGTTGCTTGTAAAGAACGAGCTAAAGGACGGGAAGCCCGTCGGCGACCATTCCGTCACCGCCGGCAGCCTTACCGGGAAACCTCTCCTGGATGCCGCGCTGAGGGTTTACCTGCCTCTAAATTTCAGCTCCGGGGGTTGGTCCAAGGGGATCATCCCGCAGGTGCGGTTAGGCTTCAGCAACAACCGTTTCCTCGGTGACGTCCTGGCGGTGGAGCCTGAATATGACGACGACGGCAACAGGAACGGCTACCGCACGATCGAAACCATAGCCTACGGCAAGGAAAGCTTTGCCGGGAGGATGACCGCCTCCGTCCGCGCCTATGCCGTGCAGGCCACCCCGCCGTCCTGCATATTCCCCCGTTACGGAGCGGGCTTCGACATGGGCTACCGCTTCAGGCCGGGAAGCAGTTCCTCCTACACGCCCTGTACCTATGCGTACGTGTATTCCTATTTCCCCGGACTGCGGCAGACCCACGGGATGAAGGTCACCGCCCTGGTCCAGAGACAGAAACACAGCGGCGAGTGGTGCTATGGCGACAATTCCGCCGCCGTTGTTCCGAGAGGCTTCTCCGAGACGACGCTGGATGGCGCCCTGAAGTATTTCACCGGAAGGCAGTGGAAACTCTCCGTCGACTATGCGATGCCTTTCGCGGTACCGGGCAGCCTGTCTTCGAAACTGTCTCCCGCATTCTACCTGAAAAGGATCGAGGTGGTTCCTTTCGCCGACGTGACCAGGGCTGTCACCAGGGACGACGTCCATCCCTGGGAGATGACGGGGAACGAACCCTCGTCCATCTGGCTTGGAAGCGTGGGCGCAGACATCGAGCTGCGCCTCTCCAACTTCCTGTGGTTGCCTTCGGAAGCCGGAATCGGCCTGAGGGTCTGCCTCAACTCAAGCAAGGGTATCCCTGAAACCATGAGGAGCCAGTACCCTGTCAAGGACGGCTTCTACTGCGGTTTCCTTTTCGACCTTGACATCTAATCCGAATGAATATGCCTCAAACGATAAAAGCCATCTGCTCGAAATGTGGAAAAGTCCACGAAGTGGAAGCAAGGAAAAGGATAAATGTCGCAGACGACCCCTCACTGAAGGACAAGGTACGGGACGGTTCCCTCTTCGTCTGGGAATGCCCTGACTGCGGGACGGCGAACCTTGCGGTCTACGACACCTTGTACCATGACCCGGAAGAGAAGGTGATGATCTGGTTGCTCCCTCCGGGAAGCGTCGATGAAAGCAGCGTGGAAGCTTTGGAACAACAGCTCAGGGACCATTCGGACGACCTTGACGGCTACATCCTCAGAAGGGTTGAAGACGTAGGCTCGCTCATCGAGAAAGTGAACATCTTCGACGCCGGCCTGGACGACTGTGTCATAGAGCTCTGCAAATATGTGACGAAGATGGAGCTCAAGAACCAGGGCGGAGGGGACGGTGTCCTGGACCTCAGGATGAAGTTCTACAAGGCAGACGACGCCCAGGGCGAAATGGTTTTCACCTATCCGGACAAGGGCGGGATAATGGGTGTCCGTACCGGATTCAACGTCTACGAGGACTGTGCAGGAATATTAAGGCGAAACCCCTCGGTGAAAGTCACTTCGGGGTTTGCAACCATAGACCCTGAGTGGGTCTCGGGTATCTTCGGCTGATTACGGTCAGCTGATTTTCCTGGCTCCGTCGCTGATCACCACGTCGTATAACTTCGGGTCGTGACCGAACTTGGCGGGGAACTGCTCCTTGACCGCGGAGATGAAGCCGTCGTAGAGTTCTTCCTTGACAAGGTTGATCGTGCAACCGCCGAATCCGCCTCCCATGACGCGTGAGCCGGTGACCTCGCACTTGCGGGCCAGCTTGTTCAGGAAGTCCAGTTCTTCGCAGCTTACCTCGTAGAGCTTGCTCATCCCGAAATGGGTCTGGTACATCATCTCGCCTACCGTCTCATAGTCTCCCCTTTCAAGGGCGTCGCAGACATCGAGGACCCTCTGGACCTCTCCGATCACATATTCAGCCCTCAGGAAGTCTTCCTCGGAAATCTTGTCGCGGACCTCGTCGAGCCAGACCCTCTTGGCATCGCTCAGGAAGTCCACGTCAGGATGGTTCTCGCGTATCGCCTTTGCCGCCCTCTCACAGGATTCGCGGCGGCGGTTGTAGGCCGACGAGGCGAGTTCGTGCTTGACGCAAGAATCCACCAGGACCAGCCTGTACCCCTTGGGATCGAAGGGGAAATACTTGTATTCAAGAGTCTTGCAGTTGAGGCGGATCAGATTGCCCTTCTTTCCGAAGATGGATGCGAACTGATCCATTATGCCACACTTCACTCCACAGTAGTTGTGCTCGGTCGACTGGCCGATCTTGGCAAGCTCGAACTTGTCTATCTTGTTGTCGAAAAGGCTGTTTATTGCAAAGGCGAAGGTGCTTTCAAGGGCTGCGGAAGAAGAAAGGCCGGCCCCGAGCGGGACATCTCCGGCAAAGACGCAGTCGAATCCTTCTACCTTCCCTCCCCTCTTCATCGTCTCGCGGCACACGCCGAAAATGTAGCGCGCCCATTGCTGGGTCGGTTTGTCTTCCTCGTTGAGACCGAATTCAACATATTCATCATAATCGATGGAGAAAGCGTGTACTTTCCCTGTCCCGTTAACCTTGATTTCCGCCATGATTCCACAGTCGATGGCGCCAGGGAAGACATAGCCTCCGTTGTAGTCCGTGTGTTCGCCGATGAGATTGATACGGCCGGCCGAAGCGAAAACTTCCCCTTCGGAGCCGAAGAGAGTCTGGAACTTCTCTCCGATCTTGGTTTTCATATCCATAATCATGTGATTTTTAATTGCTGTCAATCCTTTTGACCGCGAGGTCAATCCTTACAAATTTAGCAAATATTATTGAATGGAGAGCAATTCTCTACTCATCGGACCCACAAGAGTATCGGACGATGGTCGCTCACCCCGCCAAGGTATTTCGGCCCCGAATATGTCCTGAACGGTTTTTCCCCTCCGTGGACATTGTCCCGGACGGTAAGGAACGGAACTTCCAGGATTTCCATGGAGGAACCCACGCCTCTTTCGAAGATGCTCCGCGACACCATGAACATATCTATCATGTCCCATTTTCCCGAATACCTGATCGTCCCGGCACCACTGCGGGCAAGAGGGAACGCAAGGTTCACAAGAGGCGGACCGGATTCTCCGGGAGGGGATGCGACCGTCCGGAAAGCGGGATTTTCCGGCGTGTCGTTGAAGTCGCCCATGGCGACGACATCCGCCAGGCCTTTATCCATTAGGGAATCCACTGCCTCACGGAGACGTTTCAGCGCCTCCGCCCTTTTCCAGCCGGAATCGGGTCCGTATTTCGACGGATGATGGTTCACCAGGAAGACTATGCTGTCCCCGTCGGACTTCCTGAACTTGGCCATAAGGATGTCCCTTGTCCTGATCCCCGCTATCCGAAGCGGGGCTGATTCAAGAAGGACAAGGGACGACTTGCGGTAAAGAAGTGAAACATCTATCCCGCGCGGGTCCTGGGAATCGTAGTGGACTATTGAATATCCAACCTTGCGGAGGACAGTTCCCGACAACAGCCTTTCAAGGACTGTCCGGTTCTCGGTCTCTGCGAAACCTATGACATCCGGAAACCGGCCCTTGATGTCCTTCGTCCAGAAAACGGTCTTGGCGACCGCCCTGCCCTTGGCCTGGAATCGTTTCCGCGTCCAGTGCCTTGACCCGGTCGAAGAGAACTCTCCTTCAGAGGACGGGGAAAAAAAGTTTTCAAGGTTCCAGAACATCACCAGCAGCCCGCGGTCGGATTGGTATCCAGTTTGCTCCTGTCCACTGGCGATAAAGGCCGCAGTGCAGCAAATGAAACAGTACAGCAGGATCCTGGTTTTCATGGCAAGGGCGAAGATGCCCCTTGCAAACGGAAAAAAACAAAAGAAACGGAAAAGCTTCGGAAGAATCGGAAATAATAATTCTTTTGATTGTATCTTTGCCTTGTAGAACAAGTCATAAAGGAAACAAAACAACTCTATACCATGTCACTTAAATGCGGAATAGTAGGCTTGCCGAATGTCGGAAAGTCGACCCTGTTCAACTGCGTAAGTTCCGGAAAGGCCCAGAGCGCCAATTATCCGTTCTGCACCATAGAGCCCAACCTCGGATCCACCAACGTCCCGGACAGAAGGCTTGAAACGCTGGCCAGGATGTGCAATCCCAGAAGCGTAGTCCCCGCCACCGTCGACATCGTCGACATCGCAGGTCTCGTGAAAGGGGCAAGCAAGGGAGAAGGTCTTGGAAACCAATTCCTTGCGAATATCCGTGAAACAGATGCCATCCTCCATGTCCTCAGGTGCTTCGACGACGGCAACGTCGTCCACGTGGACGGGAGCGTCAATCCCGTAAGGGACAAGGAGGTAGTGGATACCGAGCTTCAGATAAAGGACCTCGAAACGATAGAGTCCAGGATAGCGAAGACCCAGAAGCAGGCGACCACCGGCGGCGACAAGGAAGCCAGGAAGCTCCTCGACCTCCTTCTGCGGTACAAGGCGGCCCTCGAACAGGGCAAGTCATGCAGGACCGTCGTTCCCGCCAACGAAGAAGAAGCCTCCATGGCAAGGGACCTCTTCCTCCTGACCAACAAGCCGGTCATGTACATCTGCAACGTAGATGACGCCTCCGCGGCAAAGGGCAACCACTACGTCGATGCAGTACGCGATGCGGTAAAGGACGAGAACGCCGAAATCCTTGTCATCTCCGCAAGGACGGAGTCCGAGATTGCCGAGATGGACAGCTATGAAGACCGCCAGATGTTCCTTGAAGAGATGGGGTTGAAAGAATCCGGCGTCGTCCGCCTGATCCAGGGAGCATATCACCTTCTTGGACTGCGCACATTCTTCACCGCCGGGGCGGATGAGTGCAGGGCATGGACCATTCACGAAGGCGACAAGGCGCCCAAGGCGGCCGGAGTCATCCATTCCGACTTCGAAAAAGGGTTCATCAGGGCGGAAGTCATCAAATACGACGACTTCGTAAGCCTGGGGAGCGAAAGCGCCTGCAGGGCTGCCGGAAAACTCGGAACCGAAGGCAAGGAATACGTCGTCCAGGACGGCGACATCATGCATTTCCTGTTCAATGTTTAACCGAACATATTGATAAAGATGAAAAGAACAGCTTTCTTCGCAATGGTGGCAGCCCTTGGGCTGGCCATGGGATGCGCAACCAACGCAAGCCTTCCAGAGAAGATGGACGACTTCGTCGAAAAGACAGCGGAGGAGTCCTCAAGCTACACTTCCGAGGACTGGGAAAAGTCCAAGGAATCCTACCAGGCCCTTGTCAGGGAATATGAAGAGAACTCCGATTCCTACTCGCCGGAAGAGAAGAGCAAGGCCATCCAGGCAATGGCCCGCTACAATGCCCTCCTCCTTGAAAACGGCATTGCCTCCGCTTCCCAGACAATCGGAGACCTGATCGACCAGATTCCCGAAGTGCTGAACGGGATCATCAACCAAATCGACACGAACGCCATCAACAAGGGAGTAAACGACTTCGCCAACACCTTCGAGGGGCTTGTCAACAGCATCGACACAGCTGCCATCAGACAGTCGGTGGAAGGCCTCGTTAATGCCGTGGACACCGCAAGGATCCGCAAGTCGATCGAGGGCATCACCCAGAACATCGACACCGCCAGCCTGCGCAAGAAGGTGGAGAGCATTGGCAGAAGCCTGGACCAGGGCAAGATTGAAAAGACGCTCGAAGACCTTCTCAAACTTCTCGGTGCAGAATAAACGCCCTCCCTTCCGGCGGAAAGGGTATTGAGCACAAAAAGAGGCCGACCTTTTAGTCGACCTCTTTTTTGTTTGCGTGAAGCAGAGCGGCCAGAGACCTCCGGTCTGCTAGAAGAAGCGTGCGCGATGGTCAGTAACCTTCTCCTGGATCATGAATCCGAGGATGGACTGAAGGTTCACGTTGCTCTTCTGGAGGGCTGCCTGCTTGGCATCGTCTTCAGTGTAGAAGGACTCTGTCTCGCGGGAGTTTACCTTGAACACATAGGTTCCGTAGTTTCCGGCAACCGGTCCGCAGATCTGTCCTTCGGGAGCGACCGATGCAGCACCGATAAACTTGGGATCAAGCTGCTGCGCGCCGAGGGCCGCGAAATGGATGTCGACGGAAGGGCTTACCGAAGTGTGCAGGGTGTCTGCGATGACCTGGAGGTCTCCAAGGCCCTTGATCTTCTGCGCGACTTCGACTGCAGCCTTGCGGGAAGCGGCCTCGTTGAGGAGGATGCTCTTTATGCCATCCTTGACCTCATCCAAAGCGGGAGTTCCTTCCTTGTGGATGCCCTTGACGGTAGCGATGAAGTAGTAGTTGTTGTCCACGCTCATGATGTCGGAAACCTTTCCGGGCTTGTTGTCGAAGGCCCACCTGGTGACTTCCCTGGCGTTGTCGATGGCGCCGTAGGTTCCGGTGCTCTCGAGGACGGTGATGGGATGGGAATAAACACCGAGGGAATCGACAGCCTTGAGGTAGTTGTCATAGCTGCCCTTGGCAAGGGCGACGAAGCGGCTTGCCTGGGAGTAGTATTCGTTGCGGGTGTCACCGCCTGCGACAGCCTCCTTCTCAAGTATGGCCACCTGCTTCTTGGTGACAGGTGCGGTACGCTTGGTAACCTCGAGGATGCAGGAATATCCATTGAGGGCCTTTGCCAGGTAGGGTTCGTTCAGAGGGGCTGTAAGGGTTGTCTCGAGTCCCTGGGGCATCATGGCCTGGGTCATCCAGCCGATGGTTCCGAGTTCTCCGTCGGTAGCGGTCCTGGTGTCGAGCGAGAAGGCCGTGGCGACGTTGGAGAAGTTTTCACCCTTCTTGATCACTCCGATGAGGCTGTCGGCGAGGGCGACATTCTCAGGGGAAAGGACTATGTACTTGACATAGACGGAATCGGGAATCTGGGCCGTCTTCATGATCCTGGCAGCACGGAACATGTTGCCGGACTGGACTACCTCTGAGGTGCCTTCGGCGTTTCCGAACACGAAATCGTTGATTTCGGAACTGACGCTGTTGAGTTCTCCGGCCTTGTACCAGTACTCGGAATAGCTGGAATTGTTGGTGTTGAGGAAAGCCCTAAGGTTGTCGGTTGTGGAGAACTCTTCCATCAGGGAGTTGATGCCCTGCCTTGCAAGCTCGATATCCGCGGCTGAAGGCTTGACTTCGAACACTACATATTCGATGTCCCTTGAAGCGGGCTGCTTGGTGAACCTCTTGCGGGCCTCGTAGTACTTCTGGATTTCAGAATCCGAGACGGTGAGGGTGCTGTCGGTTGCCGCACCAAAGAAAGGAACCATCACGAAATCGACGTTGGTGGTGACGTTGTTCCCTTCGATGTCCTTGTCCCTCATGAGGGGAGACTGGAGATTGTTCTGGGTCAGCAGGTTGGCGTACTTGGAATAGTACTGGCTGTCGTACACCCTGGTCCTGAGGTAGTTCCACAGGGCCTGGGTCCTGCCCGTAGCGTCCTGGGAAATGCTGTTGTAGAAATTCTTCACTTTCTCAGAGGAGAATTCCCCGTTCTGTCCGGTGAAGAAGTCGCGAATCACGGGAGAAGCATTCTCTCCGAAAAGGAGTTCCTTCATCTCTTCCTTTCCTACATTGAGACCGGCTGCAGAAGCGGTCTTGTTGAGGAGATACCTTGAAACGAGCGTCTGCCAAGCCTCGTTGCGGATCTGCTCCTGCTGCTGCTCGTTCTGGGAAGAGGTCCCTGTCTGCATTTCATAGATGGTCGACAGGTTGTCAACATCCTGCTGAAAATCGGTATAACCTATTGATTTGCCGTTAATTGCCCCAACATCATTCCTGGATGACATGGCATTGAAGGCCGTCTCGAGGGTGCCAGGGTCGATAATGAATGACAAAAGGGCAAGTGCGATGATGATCGACACCGCAAGCCCGGCTTTTTCGCGAGTTTTCTGAAGAATCGCCATTGTGTATTATTATTTTATAACTTCCAACAAATACGATTTGGGGTGCGAAGATAGTGATTTTTATTCAATTAACCACTATTTTTTCTTTTTAACGACTTTTGTCTTCCTGTCCGGAAGCAGGGGGCCGATGAAATTGACAGAATCGATGATGACCTTGGTGGAGTCCTTGATCACGACCCCGTAGCTGTTGAAGGTCTTGTAAAGGATGGAGTTCCTTGCCATCTCGTCCGACCTCATCCCGTAGCCCTGCATGAATCCGTCGTTGGAGTACATCTTGACATAGCAGTCCGTGTAGATTTCCTTGTTCGCCTGGTCCCAGTAAAGGGTGTCCGTCTGGAGGGTCTCCTGCTTCAGCACGTTCTGGACGAAGACATTGCCGAAGGCCGACCACATCTCCGAAGAACGCACCTTGCTCTTGAAATGCCTTGCATTGTCCGAGAACAGCATGGTTTCCAGTTTCCCGTCTTCCGAATATGCAAAAACGGACAGTCCCTTCGGGAAAAGCTCGTAGGCGCTGGTGTCGTTGTCGTAGCGTTCCATTATCCCGGCCTCTATCCTCATCTTCAGCCTCCCGTTGTCCGTCTGGACCACGAACATGCTGTCGACCGTCTGGACCGGAGTTTCGGCAATGTTGATTTCCTCCGCTTCCTGAAGCTGCTCCTTGCAAGAAGAAAATACGACGAAAGCAACCGCCGAAGCGGTTGCAATCATCCTAAGGCTATGTCCTGTTTTTTTCAAGGCCTGCGCCTTTCTGGTTTTCTATCTGGTCCTGACGGTAGTGGAAGCTGAGCCGGCGCTGCTGCTGACGCTGACCGTCTGTCCGTTGGTAAGGTCATACATGAAGGCATCGGCCTTGGCAGGGAAGCCGCTGCTCGCCCTTCCGATGGCTGCGTTGCAGGCCTCAGAGAGGGAAGGATCCGCGGACTTTGCCTTCTGGTAGTAATCTATGGCGACCCAGTACTTGGCACGGGCGCTCATTTCGTTGGACTTGCCGTTGATGGTGACGCCGGAAGCGCTCATCCATGCATTGGCGGTCATGTAGTAGAAGGTTCCCTGATACTTGTCATCAAGGGCGGCAGCCCTCTTGGCATAGTCAAGGGCCTTGGAAGTACTTGTTCCCTGGACGTAGCCGGCGGCTTCGTTGAGGTACTTGGCCTTTGTCTCGTTGTCCACGTCGTCGAATCCGACGGCCTCCTCGATGTAACCGAGTGCGGCATCCTTGTCACCCCTTACCTTGTTGAGGATGTAGAGGCTGTAGGCTGTCGAGGCGGAAGGTTCGTTGTTGTAGAGCATGGTGGCGGCCTTCACATAGGTGTCGTTGTTGACGCAGCCTTCGGCCGAATTGAGGGCCCTGACGACCTTGCGAGCGACATCTACATTGTCGGGATCTGCCTCCAGGCGGCTCTGCTGCAGCGGCAGGAGAGTCTCGCAGTCTGCAACCTGGCTGTCGGAGAAAGCGTTGTCGAGGGCTGCGCTGAACTTCTTGATGTCAGCCTTTGAAAGGTTGAGTTTGACGAGTTCCACGCTGTCGATGGTCTCTGCCTTCTCAAGGTTGTCGGAAGCGTTGAAGTAGATGTTGATCATGTCATCCTCAGTGAGCTTTCCGTCCTTGAAGAGGTTGAATGCTGACTGGTAGTAAGGAACGTACGAACCGAAATTGGTGTATTCCTTGTTCTGCTCGACCACGTCGCCTATCGTCTTGTAAAGGAACTCATAGTCGTCGGCCCTGTAGATGACGGCGTACTTGGCCTTGTTGTTGAGGGCCTGGATGGAATATTTGGGGAAATTGGCCGCCCTTTCATCCTGGAGGGTCATGATCGAATCGATGATGGCTTCGCGGGCCGCCTTGTCCCTGGTCTTGGACACCTGCCTCTTGAGAAGTTCGGTTCCGTTGAGGAGCATGTTCTGGTTGGCGGAATGAGGGCATATCCTATACGCCTCCCTCCAGTTGGGAAGGGCCTCGTCGAAATTCTTAGACTTGTAGTGCTGTTGGTAGAAATCCAGATATCTCACGCACTTTACGCTGTCTTCGGGATTGCTGCCATATTTTCCCTTGGTGCCCTGGGCATAAACGCCGGTACCCAGGACAGACATTGCTAGAGTAAGCAGTACAAATGCAATCTTTTTCATCGTTAATAGAGTTTTCAGTTAGTCGTATCTTGGTTTCAAGAACCAAATGTCAAATATATTCAGTCCTATATGGAAATTGATGTATCTTTCACGTATCAGGTTCCCGGCCATGCGCCCCCGCTGTCCTATGTCCACTCCAAGCGTCACTCCGTTATGCGCACGGTACACTGGCAGTGTCATTCCAAAAGTCAAGCCAAACGCATCGACCGAACTTCCGTCCACCTTGCAATAGGCCTGGTCCCAGTACGCACCGGCCCTGTAGGTGATGGTCCTCCGGTAGTACCGGATGTCGTTCCTGTTGGGACATATCGAGAATCCGGCTCGGAGCGACTGCGAGTTGGTGGCACTGAAAACGGCATTGCCCACGACTGCGAAACCGGTGACCTTGTCCATCCCGGAAGACCCCCAGCCAGACCGGTAGTAGTTCACTTCCGCCGTCCATTTGTCATCCCCTTTCAGGGCTATTCCCAATCCGAGTTCCCCGGATATCCTGACCCTGCCGGGGTTGTTCGCAAGGGTGTCGATGTTGATCCTGGTTGTATCTGTTACCGACGACAGGAGTTCATATTCAAAGTCGCGGACGGTTCCCTTGAGGTTCGCTCCCAGCTTGTAAGTGGCGCCCAGGGTGGCCGTGACCTTCTTGCCGACCGGGAACTCGTACTGTGCCCCGAACTTGAAGGTATCGGCGGAAAGGTTCATGTTGTAGCCGCTGTAGATGCTCCTGTAAGTGGATCCGGAAGGGACCATGCTGCTGTTCTTGTGGAGATTTCCGAACAGGTGCTGGTATTCGGCCCCTATCGAGAATCCTTTCAGGGGAGAGACTCCTATTCCTGCGAAAAGGTCGGAAAGGCCGCCATAGCCCTCGGAGGTGTAGGTGATGTCCCCCGTCCTGGCTATGATGTCGGAATTGTCCTCCTTCGAGGTGATGGTATAGCCTATATCGCTGTATGGGGAGAATCCTCCGTACATGGCTACATTCTTCCACAGCGAGAAGGACAGGACCACATCATAGAGGTTGAACGTATTGTTCACGGATTTCACTCCTCCGGCCTGGGAATAGTACCTGTTCCCCTGGCGGACGCTGAAATCGGCCATGAAAGACTTTTCCTCCCTGGCGGTGACAGAAGCAGGGTTCAGGTAGTTCACTGCCCTTTTGTCTCTGGTGGCTATTCCTACCCCTCCCATCGACATGTTATAGGCGGATCCCTGCTTGGAGATGTCTCCTATTCCGAACATTGAATATGGGGAATATGCATTGTAGGCTGTTTCCTGGGCTGCCGCAGGAATGGCGGCCATGCACAGGAATACCGATAGAAGTATGTTCCTAACTCTCCTTTTCAACATAGTTGTCAGCAATCAATGCCAACCCCATCAGTACAAGATTGCAGATTGCAAAGATGGAGTTTTTCATTCTTTTTGCAAAATATAAAGCGTCTCCTCCCGTAAAAACGAATGTTTTTCCCGGATAAAGCGACATGTAGCCTTGTATTTCAAACATTATGCCGCCCACAACTCCTGATTCCATGGAGGTTACTATCGAATTTCCGATAGGTTCCACCGCAGCGGGGGTGTCCACCACGGGGAGTGTCCTGGAATACCTGTTAAGGGCCTTGAACCTGGTCCGGAATCCTGGAGATATGACTCCTCCGCGGTATCCTCCGTCCTCTCCTATTACATCTATGGTAAGGGTAGTTCCGAAATCGAACACCACGCTCCCCGTTCCCTTGAAAAGGTATCTGGCAGCAATGACGGATGCCGCCCTGTCGGGAGAAAGATACTCCGGGAGGGAATATTCCTTCACCGTCCCGGTGTGGTTCCTGTCCATCAGGAGCAGGGTCCCGCAACACTCCCTGAACCTTTCCTCTTCCTTCCGGCTGACTTCTATGGTGGAAGAAATCACCAGAACCGAAGGCTTCTCCCTTGCAGTGAGGGAACGTACGAAGTCGAACATCTTCTCTCCCTGGTAGCGGAACGTCTTTCCGAGCGTCATACCCTCGGACCATGCCGCCTTCAGTGCGGTGTTGCCTATTTCTACGAGCAGATTCATCTTAAGATGGCCGGTTATCAGGAAAAACTTTTAAAGTTAATGAAATTATTGCAACCTGCGGATAACTGAAAGGGCGCCCGACAATGATTCCACTCCCCTCGAAACTATCTTGAGCTTGCCGGAACTCTGCCTCAGGGTAAAAAGGGAAGCATTGTCGTTTATCCTGCTTATGATCCTCGAGAATGTGCCGGACTTGAAATACGGGGACATCTGGTTGGAGATGAAGGACATTATCAGCATACCGTTCTTTATTATGATCTTTTCGAATCCAAGGCGCTGTCCCGCGTTCCTTATCCTTACTACGTCGAAAAGGTTTTCGGCCTCCGGGGGCATCGGTCCGAAACGGTCTTCGATCTGTGACTTCATCCTGTCCGTATCCTTGTCGTTCCGGATAGAATCCAGGCTCTTGTAAATCCTTATCTTCTCCGCGGTGATGTCGATGTAGGAATCGGGCATCATCGCTATCTGGTCGGTTTCTATGGTACAGTCCTCGACAAAGGTTTCTTCGCCTCGTCCCGTGCTTACCCCTGTCTCCACTCCAAGTTCCTCCATCGCCTCGGAAAGGATCTTCTGGTAGGTTTCATACCCCATGTCCATTATGAAACCGCTCTGCTCAGCACCAAGGAGGTTGCCGGCTCCCCTTATGTCAAGGTCCTGCATCGCTATGTTGAAACCGCTTCCGAGATCGGAGAATTCTTCAATGGCCTTCAGCCTTCTCCGGGCTTCTTCGGTTATGGACACAAGGGGCGGCACGATGAGATAGCAGAATGCTTTCCTGTTGGACCTTCCTACCCTTCCTCGCAGCTGGTGCAGGTCGGACAGGCCTATGTTCTGCGCCTGGTTTATGATGATGGTGTTCGCGTTGGGAATGTCCAGTCCGTTCTCTATGATGGTAGTACAGAGAAGGAGGTCGTAGTCGCCCCTAATGAAATCCAGCATCTTGTTCTCAAGTTCCTTGGATTCCATCCTCCCGTGGGCTACGCATATCTTCATGTCGGGTACAAGCCTGTGGAGGATGTCATGGATGGCCGGTAGTTCCTCAACCTTGTTGTGAAGGAAGAAGACCTGTCCTCCCCTGTTCAGCTCGTAATCTATTATGCTTTTTATCTCATTTTTGTCGAACAGTATAATCTCGGTCTGGGTGGGTATCCTGTTCGGAGGAGGAGTGTTTATTATGGAAAGGTCCCTGGCGCCCAGAAGCGAGAACTGGAGGGTTCTCGGAATAGGTGTAGCTGTAAGGGTGAGGGTGTCCACCGAAGACTTTATCTGGCGCAGCTTCTCCTTGGCCGCGACTCCGAACTTCTGTTCCTCGTCTATTACAAGCAGGCCGAGGTCTTTGAATTCGAAGCTCTTTCCAAGCATCTTGTGGGTACCTATGACTATGTCCAAGGTCCCGTCCTTCAGCTTTTCCTTGATGGCGGCGACTTCCTTGGCCGTCCGAAGCCTGCTGACATAGTCCACGGAACAGGGAAAATCCTTGAGGCGTGAGGAAAAAGTGTTGAAATGCTGGAGAGCCAGGATGGTCGTAGGAACAAGTACCACCACTTGTTTTCCGTCAGCCACCGCCTTGAATGCAGCCCTTATTGCTATCTCGGTCTTTCCGAACCCTACGTCGCCGCACACGAGACGGTCCATCGGACTGGGCTCCTCCATGTCGCGCTTGACAGCCCTGGTGGCAGATTCCTGGTCGGGGGTGTCCTCGTACATGAAGGAAGATTCAAGTTCTTCCTGAAGGTAAGTGTCAGGCGAGAATGCATATCCCTTCGATGCCTTTCTCTTGGCATACAGCTGTATGAGATCCTTGGCTATGTCCTTTATCCTTGACTTGGCTGAATTCTTGAGGGTCTGCCATGTCTTGGATCCCAGCTTGTTTATCTTCGGAATCTCTCCCTCCGCAGGGCGGAACCTGGATATCTTATTGAGCGCGTGGACTGAAACAAGCACTACGTCTCCGTCCTTGTAGGTAAGTTTCACAACCTCCTTCATCCTTCCCATCTCGTCCTTCATCCTCAGAAGGCCACCGAATATTCCCACTCCGTGGTCTATGTGGACTACATAGTCCCCTATGTTGAAAGCGGTAAGGTCATTTATGGTAAGCTGTTCCGTCTTGTCCACGCTGCGGCGTATGCTGACCCTGTGGAACCTGTCGAATATCTCATGGTCGGAATAATAGCAAACCTTGTCGCCATTGTCTATGAATCCGGAATGGATGTTCCGGCCTTCCACGAAACCGGGAACGATCCCTCCGCTCTGTTCAAGCACTGATTTCAGGCGGTTCGTCTGGGATTTCTTGTCAGAGTAGATGAATACCTTGTACCCGCCCTCCATTTTCTTCCTTATGTCGGCACTGAGCAACTCGAAATTCTTGTTGAAAACAGGCTGGGGAGCGATGTCGAACACGACTGTGTCCTTCACTGGACAGGAAAGGGGAACTTCCAGGAAAACTCTCTTGAACCGGGCAGTCTCGTCGAAAAACGGCTTGTCCATGTACATGTCGGATGAGTCAAGCCAGACCGTTGTGTTTGCCGGCAATATGCTGAAAACACTGGCCCCCTTGTCATCCTGGCTTTCAGCGAGGTCGGGAAGTATCTCGGCTTCAGTTACTTCTTCCTTTGACAACTGAGTATTGCAGTCGAACACATGGACTTTCTCAACCTCGTTTCCCCAGAAAGACACACGGAAAGGAAAATTGTAGGAATATGAGAATATGTCTATGATGGATCCCCTGATGCTGAACTGCCCGGGAGATGAAACGAAATCAACCTTTTCGAATCCCTCTCCCACGAGCCTTTCACTTATGGAAACGAAGTCTATTTCGTCTCCTTTCCTTATCCTGAAGACTGAATCGCCTACTTTTGAGGGAAGGGGTACGTTTTCAAGGAGGGCTTCCGGATAAGTTACAATGAAGAGCCTGCAGGATGCGTCTTGCGAGGCCGAAAGTATCTTTCCTATCGCAGAAGTCCTCTGCACGCTCAGCGATGATTTGTAATTGCTCCTTTCAACACCCTTTCCGCTGTCAGGGAGAAAGAAAACCACATCCCCGTCGACAAGACCATACAAGTCGGAGGTACAGTATTCAGCGCTTTCCTTGTCAGGAAGTACTATCAGGGAAATCCCTTCAAGTGCGGTTTCACTCACGACGAACCACCTCGCTGAGAGGAAAAGTCCTTTGCAGGAAACTTCATTCCTCCGGGCGAGGGTGTCAGACAATCTTCTTACAGATTCTGAACTTATCAACATACATCAATAAATGGTGTTGAAAAACTGTTCAAACCGCGTTGAAAACCATGACGGGAAAAGTGGATATTCGAAGGAATAAAATCTTTCAACAGGCCATCAAGGTTCCATCACCTTTTCAATGAACAAGGTTTACAAGGGTCAATTGTTTACAGTACAGCCTGTTGTAAAGTTATCAACTTTTCAACAGACCTATCATCACCATCAAAACATATAAAAATAAATCAATATATTTGTATTGTCTAAAGAGAACTCTTATGAACGAATTCGATCCCCACGATACAAACGCTGGCAAAGATAAGGAATTGGAAGGAATAATCCGTCCGCAGGACCTTGAAGATTTCACCGGCCAGAAGGAGATAGTTTCGAACCTGAACGTTTACATCAAGGCGGCGAAGATGAGGGGGGAAGCCCTTGACCACGTCCTTTTCCATGGCCCTCCCGGCCTTGGAAAGACAACCCTTGCCCACATCATCGCCAACGAGATGGGGGTCAACATGAAGATAACTTCCGGACCGGTGCTTGACAAGCCGGGCGACCTGGCCGGTCTTCTGACTTCCCTTGAAACCGGGGACGTCCTGTTCATAGACGAGATACACCGTCTTTCCCCGGAGGTGGAAGAGTACCTCTATTCGGCGATGGAGGACTATGTGATTGACATAATGATAGACAAGGGGCCGGGCGCCAGGTCTGTCAGGATTTCCATAAACCCGTTCACCCTTGTAGGCGCCACGACAAGGAGCGGCCTTCTTACCGCACCGCTCCGTGCCAGGTTCGGAATCAACCTTCCTCTTGAATATTACGACACTTCTGACCTGGTCAGGATAGTGGTCAGGAGCGCCAGGATCCTGGGAGTCAACATAGATGAGGCGGCTGCGATGGAGATAGCCCTCAGGAGCCGCGGGACGCCGCGTATTGCCAACGCCCTCCTGAAGAGGGTGAGGGATTTCGCGCAGGTGATGGGTGACGGACGTATTGAAATCAACATTACAAGGTATGCCCTCGACAAGCTGAAGATCGACAAGCGGGGACTGGATTCGATAGACAACAAGATCCTTCGGACCATTATCCAGAATTTCAAGGGCGGTCCGGTCGGTGCCAACACCATAGCTACGGCTATCAGCGAGGACCAGGGAACATTCGAAGAGGTTTACGAACCTTTCCTCATAAAGGAAGGTTTCATAATGAGGACACAGAGAGGAAGGGTGGCCACGGAACTTGCCTACCATCATCTCGGACTCGATTCTGAACTTGAAGCAAACAAGATAGAAAATGGCTCGTTATTCTAGGATCCTGCTCTCATTGCTTTTTTCACTCTCTTGCATTGAGGCTTTCTGCTGCACTTCCGTGATAATATCCGGAAGTGTCAGGGCTGACGGCAGGCCCGTCATGCTCAAGCACAGGGACACGGGGGAACTCAACAACTGCATCAAGTGGTTCCAGGGAGAGAAGTATTCCTTCATAGGACTGATGAATTCTTCCGCGACGGGCGGAGAAGTCTGGTCCGGGACCAATTCTGCCGGCTTCTGCATAATGAACACCGCCACTTACGACCTCAAGGACGACGATGTCCCTGCCGGTATGATGGACCGCGAGGGAGAAGTCATGTTCGAAGCGCTCGGGAGATGCGCCAGCCTCGCCGATTTTGAAAAGTACCTTTCAGAAAGGGAGAAACCATGGGGCGTAGAGGCCAATTTCGGAATAATAGACGCCCTTGGCGAAGCTGCATATTATGAGGTAAACAACCATAGTTGGAAAAGATACGATGTGGCCGACCAGGAAGGTGGATGGATGGTGGTTACTAATTTCACGAGAAGCGGACGGGCTGAAGACAGGAAAGGAGTGGACAGGTTTGAAAAGGCTGAGAGCATAATGGAGGGAATGGACGTGTCGACTGTTTCCCATAAGGAAATATTCAACATGATATCCCGTTCCGGAAAACCTATAGTAAGGGATATAACCTCTGCTTCAATAGTTTTTGAGGGCGTTGCGCCAGGGGAGGATCCCCTGCGGACGGTGATGTGGACGATTTGCGGCTGTCCCACTACCTGCGTCTATGTTCCTTTGATGGTGAGGGAGAAGGACCATGTCCCCGCTTACTTGAAGAACGACTCTGAAAAATCCAAGATCTGCAGTTATTCTTTGGTGATAAAAGGAATATGCGGATTCGAGAACGGGTGTGCGAGTGAGTGCCGCAAGGTTGAGGAGTATGTCGATTCCTCATTCAGTCCGGGGATGAGCGGATGGAGATACGACCTTCTCCTGAAGAGGATATTCCGTAAATACAGCAGGATGTGCAGGTCGAAATGGCCTGATGCAGGCTATAAAAATTGCTGAATACGATAAAAATGACTAAAATTGCAGACTATTTCTGCCCAGGAAGCAAAACATACAATAAAACATAATAAAATGGCCGAAAAACTAATCTCAAAGATTCCTGACGGACCTTTGGCCGAAAAATGGACCAAACGCAAATCAGAGCTTCGTCTCGTGAATCCCAACAACAGAAGAAAGCTGGAGATAATCGTGGTCGGAACTGGACTTGGAGGCGCTTCTGCAGCCGCTTCCCTCGGTGAACTTGGCTACAATGTGAAGGTTTTCTGCATTTCCGATTCTCCGCGAAGGGCTCATTCCATCGCCGCACAGGGTGGAATCAACGCCGCCAAGAATTACCAGAACGACAACGATGCCGTCTACCGTCTTTTCTACGACACCATCAAGGGAGGCGACTACCGCAGCCGTGAGGCCAATGTCTACCGTCTCGCAGAGGTAAGCGCTGCCATCATAGACCAGTGTGTCGCACAAGGAGTTCCTTTTGCACGTGAATACGGTGGTTACCTCGCCAACCGTTCTTTCGGAGGCGTCCAGGTAAGCCGTACCTTCTATGCCCGTGGGCAAACCGGACAGCAGCTCCTTCTTGGTGCTTATGCTGCGCTCAACCGCCAGATCGCAGCCGGGACCGTCACGAGCTATCCCCGCCATGAGATGCTCGACCTTGTGGTCATAGACGGCCAGGCCAAGGGTATCATAGCCCGCAACCTGGTGACCGGAAAGCTCGAGAGGTTCGGAGCCCACGCAGTAGTGATAGCCACCGGAGGTTACGGAAACACTTACTTCCTTTCCACAAATGCGATGAACAGCAACGGTTCCGCTGCTTGGCAGTGTTACAAGAAGGGAGCTTTCTTCGCAAATCCCTGCTTCGCACAGATCCATCCTACCTGCATCCCCGTCCATGGTCAGCAGCAGTGCAAGCTTACCCTCATGTCCGAATCCCTCAGGAACGACGGACGTATCTGGGTTCCCAAGAAGATGGAAGACGTGATGAAGCTCAGGAAGCATGAGATCAAGCCTTCGCAGATTCCGGAAGAAGACAGGGACTACTACCTCGAGCGCCGTTACCCTGCTTTCGGAAACCTCGTTCCCCGTGACGTTGCATCAAGGGCTGCGAAGGAAAGGTGCGATGCCGGCTTCGGTGTGAACGAGACCGGTCTTGCAGTTTTCCTCGATTTCTCAGACGCAATAAAGAGGCTCGGCCACCAAAGGGTGCAGGAACGCTACGGCAACCTGTTCGACATGTATTTCAAGATCAACAATGTCAGCCCTTGGGAAGAGCCGATGATGATTTATCCGGCCATCCACTACACCATGGGTGGAATCTGGGTTGATTACGACCTTCAGACAACCATTCCCGGACTGTACGCTATCGGAGAGGCCAACTTCTCCGACCACGGAGGAAACCGCCTGGGTGCATCCGCGCTCATGCAGGGTCTTGCCGACGGTTATTTCATACTTCCGGTCACCATCGCAGATTATCTCTCCCACAAGTTCGCAGAACCTAAGACAGATGTCGCCAACCCTGCTTTCGACGAAGCCGAAAAGGCTGTCCAGGCCAGGATCGACAGGCTGTTCTCCATCCAGGGCAAGGAACCTGTCGATGTCATCCACAAGAAACTTGGAAACATAATGTGGGAATATGTCGGAATGGCGCGTAATGAAGCAGGACTGAAGAAGGCCATAGAAGAAATCCGCAAACTCAAGGAATACTTCTACTCCAACGTGCGCGTCACCGGTTCGCAGTACGAGTTCAACCAGGAACTCGAAAAGGCCCTCAGGCTCGAGGATTTCTTCGAAATAGGAGAACTGATGGCCAGGGATGCCCTGAACAGGAACGAGTCCTGCGGAGGACACTTCCGCGAAGAAAGCCAGACCGAAGAAGGCGAGGCCAAGAGGGACGATGCCAATTACATGTATGTGGCTGCTTGGGAATACAAGGGTGAAGGAAAGGATCCCGAACTGCACAAGGAACCCCTGAAGTACGAATTCATCGAAGTTAAAACCAGAAATTACAAAGACTAGCCGGATATGGAATTCAATCTTAAGATATGGCGTCAGAAGAACGCCCGGGAAAAGGGTCATTTCGAGACCTATCACATCTCAGGAATCGAGGAGGATGCTTCTTTCCTTGAGATGCTTGACATCCTGAATGAACAGCTTATCCGAGAGGGAAACGATCCTGTGGCTGTTGAAAGAGGCTGCCAGAGCAGCGGTCCCGTGTCTTTCGACCATGACTGTCGTGAAGGTATATGCGGAGCCTGCTCCCTGTTCATCGACGGCAGGGCTCATGGACCGGATGACCATGTCACCACATGCCAGCTGTTCATGCGTCATTTCAAGGATGGAGCGACCATCACCGTGGAGCCTTTCAGGAGCCCGGCCTTCCCCATCATAAAGGACCTGGTTGTCGACCGCAGCGCTTTCGACAAGATACTCCAGGCAGGAGGATTCATTTCCGTCCGTACAGGTTCGGCCCAGGATGCGAACAGCATACTCATTCCTCATGAGAAGGCTGAAAAGAGCATGGATGCTGCAGCCTGTGTCGGCTGCGGAGCCTGTGTGGCTACTTGCAAGAACGGTTCTGCAATGCTGTTCGTTGCAGCAAGGGTAAGTTCACTGGCATTGCTTCCACAGGGTCGTCCGGAGGCTGCAAGAAGGGCCAGGAACATGGTTGCAAAGATGGAAGAACTTGGATTCGGAGGCTGCACCAACACACGTGCCTGCGAACTCGAGTGTCCAAAGGGTATAAGCATCGAGCACATCGCCCGCCTCAACAGGGAATTCTTCAATTCGAAGTTCGCCCAGTAACAGGGAATATTCCTATAAAGCAAATGGCTCCGGTTTTACCAGGGCCATTTCTTTTTATTCCTCAGGGATTCATTTTCTTTCTCAAGTTCCCTTATCCTCCTGCTCAGGCTGGAATGACTTGAATTGTCCTTCAGGTTTTCAATGACAAGGTCTTTTTCCGTAAGTTTTCCTTCAAGGGAACTGATGAGCCTGTCCTTTTCCTCTATTTCGCGCGAAAGGGCAGCTATCTTTCCTTTAAGCAGACCTTGCGATTCCACGTTCAAGATTCCATCTGCAGATACACCGGATTCAGCCATGTGCATCTTCATGTCATCCAGGAGTTCCCTGCAGTCATTATAGCGGTCGGCCGGATTCTTTTCAAGGCATTTCATGATGACTTCTTCAAGCCATTTTGGAAAATCGCGGACATAAGTGCTGCCGGGATGGGATTTTTCGTAACAAGCCTTCCTTGCCTTGAAGAACGACGGAACGGGATCGTTCATCTGTTTCATCTGGAGATTGTAGATCTGTGAGGGGGCGTCTCCTTCAAGTTTGAACGGAACGGTCCCGCAGAGCATCTCGTACATAAGGATCCCGAAGGCGTAGACGTCCGTCCTTGTGGTAAGGACACCGCTGTCTTCGAATTTCTCCGGAGCCATGTATTCATAGACTCCCGCCTTCCTGGTGCTGCTTCTTACCGTGTTGCCGTTCTGTACGGCAAGTCCGAAGTCCAGCAGGATATATTCACCGTCCATCCTTCTCATTATGTTCTTCGAGTGGATGTCGTTGTGTATGACCTGGTACTTTTCCACGAGCTTCCGCTCGACTTCTGGCGTGATCACCGGATTCCCGTTTTCATCATCCTCTATTCCGTCTTCATCCAGGTCCATGCAGTACCTGTAGATGTCGTGATGGCAGTATGCGAGGGCATCGGCAACCTGGAAGGCGAACCTGTAGTACTCTTCCATGGGGATGAAGCCCTTATTCTTTGCGAGGAAGTCGTACAGGTCGGTTCCTTCAATGTATTCCATCTCGACGAACGCCTTGTTGTCTACGAGGCGCGGCTGGAATATGCGGACGATGTTCCTGTGTCCTCCGTTGCCGATCCTCAGCAGCAACTTGCACTCCTCGAGGAACTGCAGGTACTTGGGATCATTCTCGTCTTCTATGGTTGCATGAAGTACCCTCAAGGCCCTGATGTAACCCAGTTTCAAGTGTTTTACCTTGTAGACGGAAGCATAGCCACCTTCATTGGCCGTACTTTTACTCTTTATTTCGAATTCCCTGAGGAAAGGTTTAGGCATGGCTTAAATGATGTTGGTTACTTTCAATATAAAGAAAAGAACAGCGGCGGCAATCAAGGACACAGCCAGGACAAGGAGGATAGTTTTTCTTTCAAGTGCTTTATGTCCAACCGTTTCCACTTGGATTTCATTTTCGTCATCATCCCGGTCGCGTTCAACCAGTACTACTGTAACATTGTCCTTCCCTCCTTTGGAAAGGGCCTTCCCTATAAGTTCTCCGGCCCTTTCTGCGAGGGACTTTCCGTCAAACAGGATGCCGCACATTTCCTTTGAAGTGACCAGGTCGGAAAGCCCGTCGCTGCATAGAAGGAGTATGTCTCCGGAATGAATGGGAAGGCAGGATGTTTCTATCCAGTTTTCGTCGTCATGGTTGTGAAGGCTTTCCCCGAGGTCGCGGCTTATGACGTTCCTCATGGGGTGGTTCATGGCTTCCTCTTCACTCAAGTCGCCTATTTCCTCCCTGTATCCGACAAGGGAATGGTCGTGAGTCAGTTTCACCAGCCGCCCCTTCCTTGCGAGATAGAGTCTTGTATCACCTACATGCGCCGTGTAAAGGGTCTTTCCATCCGTAAGTACAGCCGTAAGCACGCAACCCATCCTTGAATATACCTCAGAGGTCTTCCTTTCCTCGAAGATTGCGTTGTTGGCCGAGTTCACGGCCTCTGCCAGGAGCCTTCCCGGATTCCCTGACTTGAATTCTTCCAGATAGGAGCAGATCTCATGTTCTGCGACGGAAGAGGCAACCTCACCGCCTTCATATCCCCCGATTCCATCTATCACGGCGGCAAGGCACCATTTGCCGTCCCATATCTTTCTGGATATGAAAGTATCTTCGTTGTTCTTCCTTACAAGTCCGACATCAGTCTTTCCTGCAAGGGAAAGCGTTCCCATCCTTGTTTCTTTTCCGGCACTCATCTGGCTTTTGAGAATTTAACTGCGGTGTCACCTTCGTCATTCAGGAAGAGAAGGTCGCAATCGTCAGGTATAGGTGTCCAGATCTGCCTCTCGGGGGAGCATGAAGGAATAATCCTTTCCCCCCTTCGCATTTCCCCGAAAGGACAGATTTCGAATTTCTCTCCATTGAAACGGAGCAGGGCATGGCTCCTTCCTACTCCAGGGGTCTCTATCCTGCAGATGTCTGCCCTTTTCCTGGGGTCCCCTTTACCTGTTATTTCTATGGAAGGAGTTATCATCGAGAAAGTTGCCTTCTGTCCCGGATTGAGCATCCACGAAAGGGTTGCATAAGTCGTGTCAGTATCCATCCCCTTTGTCCCGGAATCATTTTTCGCTTCCACCTTGAGGGGACGCAGGGACTCGTCAAATTTTACCCAGAAATTGTTTTCTCCTTCAATGTCTACGTGTGTGAGGAGGTTGATGTTGATGTTCCTGGTCTGGTAGACCACCGAGTTGCCGGACCTCAAGGAGACCCTGACATTGGATTCAGTCTTCTGGTTGGAAGGATAGGATTTGTCTTCCGGTCTCTCTTCTGAGAGCCTGGCAAGGATGGCGATGTCTCCCTTCTTCAGCTCTCCTATGTCGGTGTTGCCTACAATGGAACTGTCTTCGCTCATCGGGATGAACTGAAGATGCCACCAGTTGAAGGTGTAGTAGTCCGGATACTTGGATTTCCTGGAGCGTATCTCTTCGTAGAAAACGTTGATTATCTGCCTTTGGATAAGCAGGAACTGGTCTTTCCTTTCCACATAGTCCTCGTTGTTGACCAGGATTATGAAGGACATCGGGTAGATCATCTGCGTCCCGACGGAATCGGCTTCAAGGTTCTGTACGAAGCAGTTCCTGATCTCTTCCATCAGTCTCTTGTTGTACTGGCCCTTCTGCTGCCTTTCCACGGGGTCCTGGTCTTCAAGCCCCATCAGCTTCTTCAGTATTTCCTTCAGCGTCATTTCAATCTTTGTTGAGGTTGAACAAAAGCATGACTTTCCTGTTGAGGACGATGATGTCACCGTCTTTGAGCGCGACTTTCTGCAAAGGGCTCAGAAGCTTTATCTTCTGTTCGTCGCGGAGTATCCTTGTGTCGTCTCCTTCGTTGGAAAGGAGGAACTTTCCTTCATGGTACTCGATGAGGCACTGCTTCCTGCTGACATGGAGATTGTTGTGTTCCGGACAGCCCTCCTGGAAGGCGTCCCCCTCCACGGCTTTTATCACAATGTCGTTGTGCCTCCGCAGCCCATCGTCCAGAACGACGTTTTCGCCTCGTCCTACCTTGTATCTGGAGTGGACCTTGCCTTCCAGCACGTAGGTCCCGCGTTCGAGTATTCCGGAATTACCGTAAACCTTCAGCGTGGCGTTGCTGGCTTTGGGAAAGGACTTCACCGTGGAACCGACGACCTTCACTCCGGCGCACACCTCGAAAGCTTCATCCGGGGCCGGAGTCACAGGATCGAAGCGTATGTCCGTCGAAGAATCGATAGGGACTCCTTTGTCCTGCGCGGCAACGATAAGGTCCTTCCTGAATCCTGGGGTGCTGAATATGCTTTCAAGGGTCGTCGGTTCAGGATATTCAGAAAAATAGATGTCGACATGCTTCAGCGTTGACTGATAGAGCCTGTCCTTCAGTCCTGAAGCTATCTTCCGGATGATGTCGTCTTCCCTTTCGACGTGATTGTCGCCCCTGAGTCTTTCAAGGAGTTGTTTCAGTCCCATTTCCGTAACTATTCGAGATAACCGCATTCTTTAAGGCACGGGATGACCACTGACCTTGCCACTTCCTTTTTCGCAAGGTCGGAAAGCCTCCCGGTCCTTTCAATCCTTATGCAGGCAACAATAGGCGTGCCGTCTTTGCCGAAGGCGTAGAACAGGTACCAGGCGTCGTTCTTCTTCACATATTCCCTGACCCACATGTTGACGGGGTTGCCCTTGGAGTCGAGATTCACCCTGTATTTAACGTTTCCCCTGTCGTAGGAAAGATAGGCGTCCGTACGGGAAGAGTACCTTCTGTTCCTTTCCACGAACCTTTCCGCTCCGGCCCTGTTCCTCCTGGAGAAAGATTTCAGGATGAGTTGTTCCGGAGTTCCGGTTTTACCGTAGACGGTCGTTCCGGTCCCTTGCGAGAGAGAGTAGGATTCCTTTTTAAGGTAACCCTGCATGATCGCTGCGTTGGAAGGGTCCCAAAGCTGCTCCGAGGGGGAACGGAGCGTGTCGGAAATGAGATAGACGCTTTCTTTCATGGTGCCGTTGCAGGCTACGGCCCCCATCATCCTCGCCATTGCAAGAGGAGTGGCCTGCATCTGTCCCTGGCCCCATGCAAGGTATGAGAATTCACTCCTGAGGCCGCGCTTTATCCTGTCCTGGATGTCCTTTACCCTGGCAGGATCCGGCTCCTGTCCCCTCTTCCTGGCGATGGCGTAGAGTTCGTTGAGGTTCCTGTGCTCCCTGAGATGCTTGTCGTAGCTGTCCCTTCTTTCGCTGAATACCTTCCTCCATGTCTCCTTGATGGATTCCTCGTCCCTGTAGGCCAGGGGAAAGAACTGGTTGCTGCCTTTTCCGCCTACCCTTATCCCTGCGGCAAGGTAGATCTTCATCAGGTAGTCGTCGGTGGCCAGTTCGTTGTTCAGGTGGATGAAGTAAGGGTTGTTTGACCTGACGATGGCCTGTTCCATCGTGATATCGTCCCCGGATTCATCGTTGTGGATGGATTCATAGGGGTAGATGGTGAATCTGGGAGGATTGCCGCCGGTCTTCTCCAGGGCGGCCATCCCCGACATCACCTTCGCCGTCGATCCGGGTGCCGTAGCATAGGTCATTCCCAAGTCCGAATCGGTGAATATGTGCCCGTCGACGGTACCGAGCGAAACGAGGCTTCTCTGAAGGAAATTGTCTTCGGGAGACCAGAGGTCCTGGACCTTCCTGATGTCTTCCGTCGAAGGCAGAGGATATAGCGCGGAGGCGAGCACCTCTCCGGTACTTCCGTTGATGACGACCGTGGAAGTCCTGCTCTTGTTCCTGGTGGAGAAGAAGGCATCCAGGCCGTTTTGGATCCTGGCCTGCAGGGTGGCATCCAGGCTGAGGGTGATGTCTCTTTCGTGGACCTTCTCGTTGTATTCCTTGACTTTTTCGCTGTGGGGCCCGGCCTTGAGGAGGGCAACAAGTTCAGGATCGCTGTAGTCCCATCCCTGAAGGACTCTTTGGGCTGGAATCTCGGATTCCGGAAGGAACGAACCGAACCTCCTTGAAATGAATCCTTTATCCTTGAAAGAACGAGACTCAAGAGACACAGGCGGAACCTTGAAACCCCTCAGGCGGGAAAGATGCCGGCTTTCTGCGAAATAACCTCTTTCCTCCTGTCCCCACATCAATGAAGTGTTGGCGTCCCCGGTCCAGAAGAAAGTGTGCATCCCGCAGGGATAGAAGCGTTTCTTCTTCTCCATGGCCGCCCTCGGCGGCTCCGGTTCCCTACCCTTCGCAAAGACGGAATAGTCCTTTCCGTCAATGGAGCCGGGGTCGGAGGTGGCCAGGACAAGGTTGTTCCTGTCCAGGATGTCTCCGCTCCTGAGTTCTTTCATCAGCAGACGGATCCTTGGATTGTAAGCTACGACTTGTTCACCTTCCTTGTTTACAGTCAAGGCCGGCTTTACGATGTACTTGTCCCTGTTGAATACCTGATAGTCGGCAAAGACCCCAAGGAGGAAGACCATCATCAGCGAAAAGGTAGTCATGGAGAGCAGCAGGGCGTTGTCGTAGCTTTCCCTCGTGTTTTCGAACTGTTCCCTTGTAGGTCTGAAAACCGACACCCCGAGCACGGTTCCCATGGAGGCGAGCGAGAAGATCATGCCCACTTTCCCGAAACTGATGAACGGAACGGAGATACCGGTCAGGGGAATCACTCCGGTGCTGCCGAGTGCTATGACGAAGAACTGGATCCCCATTGAGACCGCTATTCCGGAGGAAAGGTAGAACAGGAATGGATGTCCGGAGTTCCTTCCTGTAAGGAGGCACCGGTGAAGCAGCATTGCGAACACGGCGGCAATGACGAGGAGGGCCAGGAAACCGCCTTCTTCTCCTATGCTGGAGAGTATCATGTCCGTGTGTCCGGCGGGAATGACATTGGCATTTCCCAAAGCTATTCCCCTTCCCTTCAGTCCACCGGTTGAAAGACCCCATATTCCTTCCGCCACCTGGCTGCCTCCGAAGAACCTTGTGTCGAAGGGATTCTCGCACATGTCTGTCCTTGTCGCCATCCTTTCCGGAACTCCCGGGATGTCCGAAAGGAAGAAGAACGCGCATATTATGAAAGCCATCAGGAGGGCGCTTTCATGGAATCTGCGGGACAGGAATCCGTACAGCAGGTATATTGCAAGCCATATGATGACGGCGGCGAGACCTGCCATCGGGATGCCCTGGCAGAACCGGGCTGAAATCCACAGCAGGATTCCGAGCGAGACGACGCCCAGAGCCATCTGCTTGAAGTCTCCCCTTGCATAGGAATAGAAATAGATGAACGTCAGGGCAAGCACGACTGCAGGCCCCATGTCTCCTGTCGCAAGGTATAGAAGGAGGAGGGCGCCGAATATCCCTGCCAGGATCATCGTGCGAATGATCCTCCTTTTGAAAGGAAGTTTTGAAAGAGTCTTTGAATCTTTTGCGAAATAAAAGGCGAAGCAAATGATTGTCAGGTATTTGGTAATCTCGCTTGGTTGAAAGAACCAAAGATTGACCTTCACTCCGCTGCCTTCGGGACCATGTCCGAAGGCCAGCAGCAGGAACTGGAGTACTATCCCTGCCGCCGCGAACAGGTAGCCGGAGTCATCGAAAGAGGAAACTTTGTTCCAGAACCTGACATAGTCAACCTTGCTCAGCAGGCAGAGCGCCACCAGTCCTATGATGGTACCCAGGACCATTTCCCTGCCCTGCAGGGTGTCTTGAAGCGGGCTGAAGAAGGCGTACATGCTGATGACGCATATTCCCGACAGCAGCATGACCAAAGGCAGGATACCCTGCGAAGCCTTGCCGTTGAAGGCAAGCAGGAATATGTGCGTTCCCCAGAAGGCGATAAGGAACAGCGCAAGGAAGAGAGAGAGCGACCCAAGGTACCCTTCCGTTGTCCTTACCCTCAGGACCGAGTCGTTCTTGAGCGATGAATATTCCTGCGGCGAGAACAGGCTGATCCTGCTTTCATTTTCCCTGAAGCGGTAGGTGGAGCAACCCCTCCACGCCCTTTCATCCGAAAGGTGTCCGGTCTTGGTTGTTCCGCGCGGAGGTCCGTATTCGAATCCCCTCCGGACGGGAAGCACGCTGTACGAGCCATCGCCTTCAAGCCCAGAGAAGACGACGGACAGTGCTTTCCCTCCTTTTATCGGCTGCGCCAGGGCATACCATGATTCAGAAGTCTGGAGCGGCAGGGGGTAGCCTTCGTCGTCATATTCAACTTCCAGGCTGTCAATCTGTTCCTTGCTGCGGTACTTTGTAAGTCTTACCCAGACCGGGCCGTCCGTCCGGTGTTTCCCTTTCTGGGGAAGGATGACGGCCTTGATCCTGAGCCGTCCCTCCCCTACTTTGAAAGAACCGTCTTCCGACCGTTCTGCCGCAAGTGAGGAATCCGCCAGGGCAGGCACCCTGAGGAGGGAGTCCAGACCCAGCCTTGCATAGGAATTGCGGACCCTTGCCTGCAAGCCCTTTCCTCCCAGGGCCAAGGCATTCTCGGAAAGGACTTTCCAGTCTTTCTTGTTTATAGATCCAAGGTTTGGAAGCGGCAACCTCCTTGCTTTGGCCGAGAGCGAATCGGCGATGAACGAGGCATCCCTGCCGTCAAGGATATATCCTTCGTCAACCAGGACTTTCTTCAGGCTGTCCGCAGAAACGTCAGGTCCGAGCGTGACGAAGCGCCCGTTGTCCATCAGGGCCAGTTGGGCTGACTGCCTGCGGTAGAGGCAGGATCCGAGAAGGACCAGGAAGGCAGTGACGGCCAGCATCAGAAGGAATTCGGCACCACGTCCCCTGAAGGCCCCGGGCTTTTCCTCTTTCAGGTTTGACGGACGGTAGATTCGCATGGATAGAAGATTTTACCAGAGGAAATTGTTGAAAGGGTACCTTCCTGCATGGATCTCGGCCACCATCTTGTAGATGTCGGAGCGTAGTTTTTCGATGTTCGTCCTATTCTTGGCAGAGATGAAGATGCACGGCGTCTTTTCCTGCGCTATCCAGCTGTTTTTCAGTTCTTCCAGCGTCCTGTTCTCCTTCCCTTTCGGTACGAGCGAGAATTCGTCATATTCCTCGTACGTGTAGGCGTCGGTCTTGTTGAAAATCACATAGACCGGTTTGTTCGACGCCCCGATGTCCCGAAGCGTCTTCTCGACAACTTCCATCTGCTCTTCGAATCCAGGATGTGAGATGTCGACCACGTGGAGAAGGATGTCCGCCTCCCTGACTTCGTCAAGTGTGCTCTTGAACGCCTCTACGAGCTGGGTCGGAAGTTTCCGGATGAATCCGACTGTGTCGCTCAGAAGGAACGGAACATTCTCGATGACCACTTTCCTCACCGTTGTGTCAAGGGTTGCGAACAGCTTGTTTTCAGCGAAAACCTCGGATTTTGCCAACAAGTTCATGATAGTACTCTTCCCTACGTTTGTGTACCCCACGAGGGAAAGCCTTACCATGGATCCCCTGTTGCTCCTTTGCGTGGCCATCTGCCGGTCCACTTTCTTGAGCTGTTCTTTCAGCCGGGATATCCTCTCCTTTACGATCCGCCTGTCTATCTCTATCTGGGTTTCACCCATACCTCCCCTGGTGCCCATACCGCCTCTCTGCCTTTCCAGATGCGTCCACATTCCGGCAAGACGAGGCAGCATGTAGTTGTAGCGGGCCAGTTCCACCTGCATCTTTGCATACGAGGTCTTTGCCCTTTGTGCGAATATTTCCAGGATCAGGCTGGTCCTGTCGATCACTGAACTGCAGGAGATCACCTTCTCGATGTTCCTCTGCTGCATGCCGGTGAGTTCATCGTCGAAGATCACATAGCTGACCTTGTTTTCTTCGCAGTAATCAGCTATTTCCTGCAGTTTGCCGCTTCTTATGTAAGTTGATTTCTCCGGCTTGTCCAACCTTTGTACGAACTTCCTGTCTCCCGTCGCACCTGCTGTTTCCGCCAGGAATTCCAGTTCGTCAAGGTATTCCATTACCTTTCTCTCGTCGTCGTTCTGACGGATTATCCCAACGAAGACGGCTTTTTCAATCTTATTTTCTTCAGACATCTGCTGTTGACGGTATTGTTACGGAGAGGGCCTCCATAGATGATACAAAGAGGCTGCCCCGGAAGATTCTTCATTACGTCCAGATTGACAGGTCATGTCTCTCTGAGGCAGGAAGATCCTGCCGAAGAACCTCTTTGGGCCAGCCTCTTTGTCTTTTTTCCTGAATATCCTTTTATCGGAGCTGGAAAATGACAGGGAATGTGTAAGTAACCTTTACAGCGCGGTCACGCTGCTTTCCGGGCTTCCATTTAGGAGAGCTTTTGACAACCCTGACAGCTTCCTTGTCAAGAGATGAGTCTACTCCGCGGACGACGTTGATGTTCGCCAGGCTGCCGTCAGGCATGACGGTGAACTGAAGGACGACACGGCCGGAAACACCGTTTTCCTTCGCAATTTCAGGATAGACAAGCTGTGACTGGACCCATCTCGGGAATTCAGTCTGTGCGTCTCCGCCATTGAATGTCGGCTTCTCCTCGACCAACTGGAACGGAATGGCCTCTTCTTCGACGACCTCTTCCTTCACATCCTCGACATAATCCTGGATTTCAACTCCGAGGTTGGCATTGTCTTCAAGGCTCATGAAGTTGTCATCAACTTTGATGTTGTCTTCAACGATGTCGATCTGGTCTGACAGGACAGGGATCTGAGGAGCCTCCTGGGGCGGCGGAGGGGTGTTCTCGGTGATAGGGATAACATCCTCTACCTCAATGACCTGGGTCTCCGCTTCCAGAGTGGCAACGTTCTTCTCCCTGGTTCCATAGGAGAAAGCGCCCCAAACGAGGAGCAGGGCCAGGACAAGTCCGATCTCCGTAAAGAGCAATCTTCTGTTTTCAAGATTTGCTTTTTCAGTCTTCTTGATTTCCATATCCGTACTTTTTAACTTTCAAATTATCGGCTTCTGCCGGTCTTCAGCAAGTCCTATTTTGCATCCAAAGTTAGAAATAATAATTCTCATTTCAAACTTTTTGAATTAATAGTTATAAATTTGTCAAAAATTTATCAACAGATGGTGAGGTATTTTTGTGAAGACGTGAAGTTCGTTTTCAAGAATCGCAGGGCGACAAGCAAGTGGTTGAATATGGTGGCAGGAAGCGAAATCAAGAAGCTCGGAGACATTTCCATCGTCTTCTGTTCGGACAACTATATCCTGGATGTCAACATGCGGTACCTGCAGCATGATTATTTCACCGACATAATAACGTTTGATTATTGCGAGGGCAATATCCTTTCGGGAGACTTGTTCATCAGCATCGACTCCGTCAGGGAGAATGCTCTCGAGTACGGGGTGGAATTCCTTGATGAGCTAGACCGTGTCATGGTCCATGGAATCCTCCACCTTGCAGGATATGACGACCACACACCCGAAGAGCAGAAAACAATGCGTTCCAAGGAAGATTACTATCTCGCCATGAGGCAAGCCCTCTCCCGTTAACAGGTTCTTTTTTTATCTTCTGTTTTATAAGGACCCTCTTTCCCCCTGAGGTTTTCAAGCCCCCCTTCTCCACGCAGTTATATAAGAAACTCCTTTTTCTCCATGCAAGGATACTATGATATAATAGTCGTCGGTGGCGGACATGCCGGATGCGAGGCTGCCGTAGCTGCTGCCAACCTTGGTTGTCGTGTCCTTCTTGTCAATCCCGGACTTGACAGTTTCGCCAGGATGTCCTGCAACCCTGCAGTCGGAGGAATAGCGAAAGGTCAGATCGTCCGCGAGGTTGACGCCCTTGGCGGCATGATGGGAATCGTCACTGACTCTTCCACTCTCCAGTTCCGCATGCTCAATCGCTCCAAAGGTCCGGCCATGTGGAGCCCCAGGGCCCAGTGTGATAAAAGCGCCTTTTCTTCAGTATGGCGGAATATTCTTGAAACTCATTGTACCTTAGATATTTACGCGGATTTTGCGGATTCTTTCCTCTTTGAGAATTCAAAAATTTGCGGGGTCCACACTAATACCGGGGCAATTTTTAAATCTCAAGCGGTTATCCTGACCGCCGGAACCTTCCTTGGCGGCAAACTTTTCATCGGGCGCAAATCTTTTGAAGGAGGCAGGATCGGAGAACTTTCTTCCCATGGACTGACCGAGCAGCTCGTGAGCCTTGGACTCAGGACCGGACGCATGAAGACCGGCACTCCCCCGCGGATCGACATTTCCTCTGTGGTTGTTTCGAAACTTCCACCACAGATGGGCGATGCGGAGCCAGAAAGATTTTCATATCTGGACAGGCCATCCTCCGTCCAGTCCGGAAATCCACAGATGCCATGTTTCATCCTTCACACCAACGTGAAGGTTCACGAAATCCTCAGGTCCGGTTTCCAGGATTCTCCCCTTTTTACCGGCATGATCACCGGAATCGGCCCAAGGTACTGCCCAAGCATTGAAGACAAGCTGAGGGTTTTCCCGGACAAGGACTCCCACCAGCTTTTCCTCGAACCTGAAGGAAGATTCACGAACGAGTATTATCTCCAAGGTTTTTCTTCATCACTCCCCCTTCAGGTCCAGCTGGATGCCCTTCATTCCATCGAAGGACTCGAGAACGCAAAGATATTCAAGCCGGCCTATGCTGTGGAATATGATTATTTCGACCCTCTGCAACTGAAGCAAACCCTTGAACTTAAAGAGATTGAGAATCTATTTCTTGCAGGACAGGTCAATGGTACAACCGGTTATGAAGAAGCAGCCGCCCAGGGAATCCTTGCCGGCATCAACGCGGCCATGAAGGTTCTTGGACGGGATCCTTTCATCCTTCGCCGCGACGAAGGGTACATAGGAGTCCTTGTTGACGATCTTGTCACCAAAGGCGTCGATGAACCTTACAGGATGTTTACCTCCCGTGCTGAATACAGAATCCTCCTGCGTCAGGACAATGCTGATTTCAGGCTTACAGCTCGTTCTCATTCCATCGGCCTGGCAAGTTCCGAACGTTACGAACTCATGCACAGGAAACTGGAATTGACCGAAGAGCTGTCCGATTATTGCGAGAACCATAACCTTAAGCCTGGTGCTGTAAATCAATATCTTGAATCTTGCGGTTCTACCCCACTCGGTGAGTCCAGAAGGATTTCAGATCTTGCCTCTCGGCCTGAGTTGAAACTTCAGAAACTTCTGGAATTTGTTCCACGTGGAACAAATTATCCTAAGGAAGTTGTTGAAGCGGTTGAGGTCGAAGTAAAGTATAAAGGCTACATTGAGAGGGAAAAGACCATAGCCGGCAAGATAAAACGCCTTGAAGAACTGGCCATTCCCGAGGGCTTTGATTTTGAAAAGGTTCCTGGTTTGACTATCGAATGCCGCCAAAAGCTGAAGCGGTACGGACCTAGGACAATTGCGCAGGCGTCCAGGATATCCGGAGTCTCCCCTGCCGACATTTCTGTCCTTTTGGTATATTTCGGAAGGTAGACAATCTCGTTTTTCGATTACAGTCAGCCTCGACTTCCCCGGTCGGTTTTCCCCCCCCTATGTATAATCAACGATAGTTGAAACCCTTTTTACTCCGTCTTCTGCATAGATGAAAGACTTTCTCTTTCTCTACAGCGCCTGAAGGGCCGAAAGCCTTTTTCTTCTCAGGCTTCAATCTGCAAGACCCAACGACGGTTTTTTCTTACAGCATATTCACAGACGAAAATCTTATTCTACAGCATCTGCAGGGCCGATTTGATGATTTGCTCGACCTTTGCGTTGGGGTTCGCTTTTATTATGGCATGGACCGCCTTGGAGACTGCCTGTTTTGTGAAGCCAAGCATGATAAGAGCCCTTGTCGCCTCCTCGACGACTTCACTCCGGGCTTGTCCGCCGAAGAGTTCGGAACTGTCAGCCCCTTCGCCTTTGACGACTTTGTCTTTCAGTTCGATTATCAGCCTTTGCGCGCTTTTTACTCCTATTCCCTTTATGCTCTTGATCCTTGCCACGTCTTCCGACAGTATGGCCTGGCGTATCTCTTCGGCAGACATCGACGAAAGCATCATCCTTGCCGACGCAACACCGATTCCCGACACGCTGATGAGTAGTTCAAACAACTCTCTCTCGTCTTTTGTCGCGAAGCCGTAGAATTCTTCCATATCTTCCCTCAGATAGTGGAATATGTAGACCGTGGCGTCTCTTTTGTTCTCAAGTGCCTGGTAGGTCTGGAGGGAAATGAGGATGCTGTAGCCGATACCGTTGTTTTCAAGAACGAGCTCGGCAGGGGAGAGCTCGACGATGGTTCCTTTGATATAGTCAATCATGTTTCCTGGCGGGTGCCTGTTACCCGTTTCGCAAAAATACCACAATTGCTTCAAAAAAGGAATTGATTTGCTAAATTTGCACACCAAGAAAAGGCAGCTTCAGATGAATGTACAGGAAATAAGGTCCATGTTTCCGTCCCTGGCGCAATCCGTTTACGGCAGGCCGCTGGTCTATTTTGACAATGCGGCGACGTCGCAGCGTCCTGAGTCGGTCGTTTCCAAATGGGATTCCCTTGTGCATGGTTCGAATGCCAACATCCACCGCGCCGTACATAAGCTTGCTGCAGATGCTACCGAAGAATATGAGAGCACCAGGGACGCTGTGAAACGGTTCATCAACGCATCTGACAGAAGGGAAGTGGTTTTTACCTCCGGCACGACTGAGGGAATCAACCTTGTTGCCTTTTCTTTCGGCGAAGCTTTCGTCCATGAAGGGGATGAAATCATCGTTTCGGAAGAGGAACATCATTCCAACATCGTTCCTTGGCAGATGCTTTGCCAGAGGAAGGGCGCACTGCTTAAAGTGCTGCATGTCGACGATGAGGGCCACCTTGAAACTGAGCGGCTCAGGACTCTCATTACCGACCGGACCAAACTTGTCTCTGTTGCCCAGATTTCAAACGTCCTTGGGATCGAGAATCCTGTAAAGGAAATAGTAAACATTTGTCATTCAAGAGGTTGTCCCGTCTTGATAGACGGAGCCCAAGGTATCGTGCATTCAGGGATCGACGTTCAAGACACAGATTGCGATTTCTATGTTTTTTCTGGTCATAAGCTTTACGCGGCCACAGGAACCGGCGTCCTTTACGGAAAGGCATCCTGGCTTGAGCGCATGGTTCCGTACAAGGGCGGGGGAGAGATGATAGATCACGTTTCTTTCTCGGGAACGACGTATGCACCTATTCCTGGAAAGTTCGAAGCCGGAACCCAGAACATCAACGCCATTCCGACCCTGAAGCCAGCTATCGAATTCGTGAACTTGTTGAAGGATAGTGAGTTGATACAGAATCAAAAGACGATTTGTGATTACCTTTCCTATGAATTGGGGAAACGGGTACATTTGTACGGTGTTCCACGTGGAACTCAGCACAAGGTTCCTGTCTTTTCCTTTACGGCCGGAGCAGCGCATCATGAAGATATAGCCTTGCTTCTGGACAAGATGGGGATAGCCGTCCGGTCCGGCCAGATGTGTGCAGAGCCCCTCATGGACAGGTTCGGCGTCACAGGCATGGTTCGTGCGTCTCTTGCACCCTACAACACGATGGAAGAAGCCGAACTGTTTGTCAAGTCTTTGGACAAGGCGATTTCCATGTTATTGTAATTATTTGACAATGAATTCTCTAGAAGAAGCTAAACAGGCGGTGATCGACGATTTCTCGATGTATGACGAGTGGCTCGACAAGTACGAGTACCTCATCGACCTGGGAAAGAACCTGGAAGCCTACCCTGAAGACAAAAAGACAGACGACCGCCTGATCAAGGGTTGTCAGTCACGTGTCTGGCTGGACTGGACGGTGAAAGAGGGGAGGATCTTCTTCCAGGCGGACAGCGATGCGATCATAACCAAGGGTATCATCTCCCTTTTGACGAGCGTCTATTCCGGCAGGACTCCGGAGGAGATCGCCGGAGACGACTTTTCCTTCATATCCCAGATAGGATTGAAGGAGAACCTCTCCCCGACGAGGGCCAACGGTCTGGTCTCCATGATCGAGACTATCAAGGAGGCGGCGCGACAGAACTGTCCAAAATCGGAAATAGTTGATAAATAAGACTGTAGCGAGATGGAGGAACCAAACGACAAGAACAAACAGTCCGTTTCTGATGAAATCCTGACTGCCGAGGATGCAAAGGAACTTGCACCTTTGTACGACGATGTCGTCATGGCGATCAAGCAGGTTTACGACCCGGAGATACCAGTCAATATCTATGACCTGGGGCTCATCTATGAACTTGTGATAAACAAGAAGCATGAGGTTTTCATCAAGATGACATTCACCGCGCCTACCTGTCCGATGGCCGACCAGGTGCTTGAAGAGGTCAAGGCTGCGGTTTCTGACGTCCCGGGCGTTGCCGGCTGCTCGGTTGAACTGGTGTTCGAGCCGCCGTGGGACCAGAGCATGCTGAGTGACGAAGCCAGGCTGGAACTCGGATTCGACTGACACCCATGACCGGGCCAGGCAGGAACTCGAAATTGACAGACATCCACGACCCAGACAGGAACTCGGAATCGACAGACACCCATGAGCGGTCAGACGGGTTTTACAACCAAGACAATAGACAAACAGTACAAGCCTGAGAATCAATGCAAAATAGATAGCCGTACAAGCCTGAGAAGTCATGCCTCTTTTAAGTGTTTATTTTTCTTTAGGTAGCAACCTCGGGGACCGGAAGGCCAACATCCTCGAGGCTGTAAGGAGGATGGATGATTCTTTCGGTACAGGCGCCAAGGCCCTTTCAACCCTTGTCGAGACGTCTCCGGTGGGATTCTCCGGAGGGATGTTTCTCAATGCCGTCGTGATGTACCGTCTTGCAATACCGGCCTCCGGCGTAGAAAAGGCGGCTTTGTCTATCCTCGACAAGGTCGAGGCGATCGAGCGTTCCATGGGAAGGACCGGCAAGGGGGAGAGGGACGCTCAGGGCAAGCGTATCTACCATTCCAGGACAATAGACATCGACATTCTTTTTATTGGGGCGGAAACCATAGATTGCCCGAGACTTA
Source organism: uncultured Bacteroidales bacterium (assembly GCA_900320185.1). Taxonomy (GTDB): domain Bacteria; phylum Bacteroidota; class Bacteroidia; order Bacteroidales; family UBA932; genus Cryptobacteroides. Next base: position 43,998 of record ONRD01000003.1, on the reverse strand, counting down.
CTGTTCCCCATAAAGGCATTTCCGACAGACCTTTCGTCCTGGTTCCACTTCGCGAGGTTGCAAGGCCAGCTCTCAAGAAAGCTTTTCCTGGTTTCTTCGTTAACTCCACGATTTGATACCCCCGGGGGACCGCGTAGTAGTCTGCCTTGGATGGAGCCATGCGGTTATGCTGGGTTGAAGCGGTGTTGCCAAGAGGACCCTGGCCACCCGCGGCTGCACGTCTTGTAGCCGTCGCACCTGGTTTCGAGCTCCGGCATACAACTCTGCAGACTGTGCCGCCAGACAGCTCCGGCACGCAGTTCCGTTAGACAGCTTCAACGGACTGCTCCGGCAGGCCATTTGGCAGTCAACTCCGTCAGACAACTTCAATAGACTGCTCCGACACGCAGCCCGGCCTGATAGTTCCGCCAGTCCGCAGATCCGGCCAACGGGCAGGCTGCTTGCCCACCCGCGGCCAGCCGTGTTCTAGCCGCCGCGCCTCGAGGGGACCGGCTCCTGGCTTTTTTGTGGGCAGCCCCTGCCTGCCCGAGTCATCCACGCTGGAGGCCGGTTTTTGTGGATGGCCCCTTTAACTCAGGCATATTCCTTTCTCTTTTGTCCATGCTTTTCAGAGCCATCCTTTAAAGGGCTCATAGGCGGCATCCCCGAATGCCTTGAGGTAGGTGGCGATGGAGAAGTCGTCCTTGGCTAAACCCACATTTTCAAGTAGCTAACACGCTTGGCTTTTGTTATGGGTTGTAAATCAATGCGTTAAGTTTTGATGGCGTGTTAAGTGGACGTTTTTTGGAGGTACCTTCACACGCCGCCGATTTGTAATATATTAATAATGAGGAGTTTATCTTTTTAGAGCGTGTTAGCTATTTGAAAAAGACTATCCGTGCGATAGCCGAATGTCCCATACCGCACGATGGTATATGGCCCCATGCAGTATGATGGTAGATAATCCCATGCAGGAAGATAGATTAGTTGTACCCGCAAGCGTAACGCCGCAGACTAAAACTATGGAATAAATCTAATGCAATCGGCCTTTTTGCTCTTTCTGCGCTTTGGTTTTTCGGGAAAGCCATGGAGGATGCCTGCGGAAATCCATAGGATTTTCGTATATTGCAGGGGAAGAATGGCTCCAAGGCAGGGAAATAGTGCTTCCATGACAGGGGAAGAATTCTTCCAAGGCAGGGGAAGAATGGCTCCAAGGCAGGGAAATAGTGCTTCCATGACAGGGGAAGAATGGCTCCAAGGCATTGGAAGAATGGTCTTGGAAGAGTAGTTTCAAGACAAGGGAAGAATATTTTACAAGGGAAGAGTATTTTTAAGACAAGATATGAAAAGAAGGGCTTTTATCAAGAGTACGGCCATCATGGTAGCCGCTGCGGGCGCATCGAACGCCCTGAAGGCGGCCCAGAGGTTTCAGCCGGAGGCGCAGAGTGGACAAGACCAGCCGGAGGCGCAGAGTGGACAAGACCAGCCGGAGTCGTTGCGCGGACAAGACCAGCCGGACGGCGTCGGTGAATATACCTCACCGGAAGTTCCGGAAGGGGAGGGGAAACTGATAACATCGGCTCCGATGCTTCAGAACTATGCGGAAACCTCGATGGGTGTGGCTTTCGCCGTCGGTTCCCTTGCCAACGGATATGTGCTGGTAGGGGAGAAACCGGACCTGAGCGACGCCAGGAAGGTTCTGTGCGGCGGCTACAGGGTCACGGCGATAAGCGATAAGGTCATACAGGTCCGGCTGACCGGACTCAAGCCGGCTACGAAGTATTACTACAAGGTCGGGGCGGACCGGATCCATTATGGCGGAGGGTACGACATGAAGGTGCTCGGAAACGAAGAGGACCAGACCATACACAGTTTTACCACCGCCGGTAAGGACGCGGAGGCCCATTTCTGCGTGATAAACGATACACATGCCCGCTGGAAGGCCATAGACCCTACGTTCAACAAGCTTGCGGAGCTTTCTCCTTCGTGCGTCATATGGAACGGCGATGCGACCAATGTCGAAGAGACGATAGATTCCCAGGTCAGGATATTCCTTGATCCCGAAGTGCAGAGAAAGGACTATGCCGCTGACACGCCTTACCTTTTCTGTCCCGGCAACCACGATTCCCGCGGCATGGCGAACCGCCATATGGAAAACCTCTGGATGTTCCGCCAGCCGGAGGAGAGGGACCCTCGGGACTGGGACCTCGGACGCAATTTCGCTGTCCGGATGGGGAAAGTCGCCCTTATAGGACTCGACACGGCCGAGGACAAGATGGACACAAATCCCCGGTTCGCCGGTCTTTTCACAAGCGAATCGTACAGGAAGGCCCAGACCGTGTGGCTCAAGGATGTCCTTAAGAGAAAGGACATCTCTTCCGCTCCCTTCCTGGTCGCATTCTGCCATATTCCCTTGTTTGACGACAATCCCGAAAGCAATCCGGGCGACATCGCCCCGGACGATACGGATCCCCGCTACAAGCATGATTTCGCCATCTGGCAGCGTACTTGCGCCAACCTTTGGGGGCCGCTGCTTGACAAGGCAGGATGCCAGCTGGTCATAACCGCCCACCAGCATCAGTACCGCTTCGATCCCCCTGCCGAAGGGCGCAGGTGGGCGCAGATAGTAGGAGGCGGCCCTGAATTCGGGGAAAAGAACTATCCTACGGTGGTTGAAGGAGAAGTCAAGGGAGGGAAGCTCCAGGTCACGGTGCACAACATAAGGACCGGACAAGTCCAGGAAACCTTCTCTTTCGCGCCACGCAAGAGGTTCCGCGGCTGAGTGCGCGCGCCGGGCAGGAAAGCCGCCGCCGAAGGAATGACAGCCGTAATAGTGCGGCAAATTAGAAATTTTTAAATTTGTACCATGGCTAGTTTCGATCAGTTTCGGCTCTGGTTCAAGGGTGTGGTGAACATCGGCGACCAGATAGACACGGAGATGGCCTCCCGCCACATTAAGACCAGCATCTGGTTCAAGGGCCCCAACGTGTGGATCCTTGCTTTTTCCGTGATCATCGCTTCCGTCGGACTGAACATCAATTCGACGGCGGTCATAATCGGAGCGATGCTCATCTCGCCCCTGATGGGGCCTATCATGGGAATCGGCCTTGCGCTTGGCACCAATGACATGAAGCTGCTCAAGGAAAGCCTCAGGAATTTCCTGGTCATGGTCCTGGTGAGCCTCGCCGCTTCCTTTGTCTATTTCCTTCTGTCTCCGTTGAATCTCGTGAATCCGACCGAGCTCCAGGCGAGGACGCGCCCTACCATATTCGATGTCCTCATAGCCCTATTCGGCGGTCTTGCAGGAATCCTTGAGACAAGCCGCAAGGAGAAAGGGACGGTAATATCCGGTGTCGCCATCGCTACCGCACTGATGCCGCCGTTGTGCACAGCCGGTTTTGGCCTTGCCAAGGCAGACATGAGATTCTTCCTCGGAGCGATATTCTTGTTCGCTATCAACAGCATATTCATTATCATCGCCACTTATGTGATGACTAAATACTTGAGGTTCAAGGAAGTGGAGTTCACTGAAGAATCCAAGGCGAAGAAAGTCAGGCTGATCATGACCGCGGTGATCCTGGCCGTTTCGGTGCCCAGCATCTGGAGCGCGATCAAGATGGTGGGGGAGAACAATTTCGAGAGGAACGTCCAGAGCTTCATCCATGAGAACAAGAATTCAAGCAAGGGCTACATCTACGACTACAAGATCCTGGAGGGCCGCCCCCGCAGGGTGGAGGTCTATTATGCGGGAAACAAGATGACGGAGGAGGAACTCGGGTCTCTTGTCGAATCGGCCCGGCTCCATGGGATAGACACTTCGCATCTTGTCGTAAAGGAGCAGGATTTCGGAGTGGTGGACAAGACCGCGGACAACATCCTCAAGGGAATATACGAACGTTCGGAAGACGAATTGGCGAAGAAGGATGCAAGGATAGGGGAACTCGAAGATGCGGTCCTCCGCTTGAAGGGAGAGAGTCTGGACTACCCGAAACTTGCCAAGGAGGTTCGCTTCAACTGTCCTGAGGTCAAGGACTTGTCCATTGCAAAAGGCGCCACGGTCGATGACAGCCTGAAGGTAAGGGACTGTACCGTGGTACTGTTGTACACCGACAAGGCCCTTCCTGCCGCCAGTCAGGACAAGGTCCGGCAGTGGCTCCGTCTACGCCTCGAGGATTCGACTGTAGTGGTTCACAATGTAGCCGGAGCCAGGTAAGCCGGGCTGAGTGGAAGTTTTTGGTTTGCAGTAAAATACACAACGGTCAATTACGGATATGAAAAGATTGGATATGTTGAGGTTTGCCGCCGTCGCCTGTGCCATGGCAGTGTCGGCGTTTTGGGCGGAGACGGTTTCCTTGGCCCAGAATCCGGTGTTCATGGGCTGGGCTTACAATTCGGATCCGCAGGCAAGGGTCTGGAAGACGGAAGGAGGGGAGAGGCTTTTCATCTACGGGTCAAGGGACGAGAGTCCCTCCTATTATTGCTCGAAGAGGTACGACGTCTTTTCGACCTCCGACATGGTGCACTGGACCGGGGCCGGGTCGTTTTCCTCAAAGGAGGTTCCCTACAACGATGAACTTCTCTACGCTCCGGACTGCATCGAAAAGGACGGAAAGTACTATCTCTTCTATTCCCAGAGCGGCAGCCGCAACGTGGAGGGCACCGCGGTAAGCGACAGCCCTTACGGCCCGTTCCTGGACGGGAGGCCCGTGGAAGGGGCCGGCCAGATCGACCCTTCGGTCTTCATCGACGATGACGGGCAGGCATGGATGTTCTGGGGACAGTTTTCCGCAAAGTGCGCGAAACTCAATCCGGACATGCGAAGCCTCGACATGTCCACCTTCAAGGACGGGATAATCACTGAAGCGGAGCATCATTTCCATGAGGGCATCCAGGTGTTCAAGCGCAACGGGACCTATTACCTTGCCTTCGCCGACATCAGCCGCCGCGGGATGCCGACCTGCATAGGCTACGCCACCTCCGACTGCATCACCGGACCTTATAAGTACCGGGGGGTTATCGTCGACAATTTCGGCAGCGACCCTGCTGTCTGGAACAACCACGGTTCCGTCGCCGAATTCAACGGCCGGTGGTATGTGTTCTATCACAGGTCTTCCTGCGGCTCGAACGCCATGCGCAACACCTGCATCGAACCCATAGCGTTCCTTCCCGACGGATCGATACCGGAAGTCGAGATGACTTCCACCGGCGCCGGAAAGCCGCTGGACCCTTTCGCCGGAATGGAAGAAAGCAAGGTGGCAGGCCGCGCATGCTACCTGACGGGCCATGTCAGGATTGACCGTACATTCGCACTCTCTGCCATCAGGAACAACGACACGGCTTCATGGAAACACTTCTATTTCAGCCGGAAACCGGCGAAGATGAAGATATCGGTCTGTCCCAAGGCCGGAGGCCGGATCATTGTTTACCGGGACTTCCTCTATGGCGCTCCGATAGCGCAGTTCGATGTGCCTGAAGGGGACGGGCGCCATTCCATCACCATGGAGGTACCCGTCGAGGCGGCGCCTGAGGGGCTCACTACTGTACGGATACGCTTCCAGGGAAAGGAAGATGAGGACCTTTTCTCCATAGGTTCTTTCATGTTCGAGTAAATCCGGGGCTTTTCGTGTTCAAGGAAAACCCATAAATGATTAAATTTGCGGATTGGAATGATCCGAAACCAATAGAACTGAAATAATATGACTCAGGACGAACTGTTCAAGGTGCTTGTAGCGCACTGCAAGGAATATGGATTCATATTCCCTTCAAGCGAGATTTATGATGGACTGGCAGCCGTGTACGACTATGGCCAGATGGGAGTTGAACTCAAGAACAACATCAAGCAATACTGGTGGAATGCCATGACCCGGCTCAACGAGAACATCGCAGGCGTTGACACCTGCGTGTTCATGCATCCCAAGACTTGGGTCGCGTCCGGACATGTCGCGGCGTTCAACGATCCCCTGATCGACAACAAGGACTCGAAGAAGCGCTACCGTGCGGACAACCTCATCGAAGACTACCTCGGGAAGATCGAGGAGAAGATGAACAAGGAAGTGGAGAAGGGACGCAAACGGTTCGGGGACGCCTTCGACGAAGAGAAGTTCCGCCAGACCAACCCCAACATCCTCCGCGAGAAGGCCAAGTACGACGAGGTCCATGGCCGCTATGTCGCCGCGGAGGCCGCCAACGACCTTAAGGAATACCGCCAGATCATCATCGACTGCGGGATAGTCGACCCTATCTCGGGCACCGCCAACTGGACCGACGTGCGCCAGTTCAACCTTATGTTCTCCACCCAGATCAGCAACACCGGCGACGCGGACGACAGGATCTACCTGCGTCCCGAGACGGCACAGGGCATATTCGTTGAATATCTCAACGTGCAGAAGACCGGCAGGATGAAGATTCCTTTCGGCATCGCCCAGATCGGAAAGGCCTTTAGGAATGAAATCGTCGCCCGCCAGTTCATATTCAGGATGAGGGAGTTCGAGCAGATGGAGATGGAGTTCTTCTGCCGTCCCGGCACCGAGATGGAATGGTTCAGGAAGTGGAAGGAGACCCGAATGAAATGGCACGTCAACCTTGGCATGGGCGCAGAGAACTACCGCTTCCATGACCACGAGAAGCTGGCCCATTATGCCAACGCCGCTACCGACATCGAATTCAACTTCCCGTTCGGTTTCAAGGAGCTGGAGGGAATCCATTCCCGTACCGACTTCGACCTTGGCAACCACCAGAGGCTGTCCGGAAAGAAGATCCAGTACTACGACCCAGAGACCTCCGAAAGCTACGTCCCTTACTGCGTCGAGACCTCCATCGGAGTCGACCGCATGTTCCTTGCCGTCCTGAGCCACTCCTATAAGAACGAGAAGCTGGAAAACGGCGAGACAAGGGTTGTGCTCAGCATTCCTGCGCCCCTTGCTCCCGTCAAGTGCGCCGTGCTGCCCCTGGTCAACAAGGACGGCTTGCCCGAGATGGCCCAGGACGTGATGAACGAACTGAAGTTCGACTTCAAGTGCCAGTATGATCCCAAGGATTCCATAGGCAAGAGGTATCGCCGCCAGGATGCCGTCGGTACGCCTTTCTGCGTCACCATCGACCACGAGTCGCTCAACGACGGTTGCGTCACCCTGCGCGAAAGGGATTCCATGGAGCAGAGAAGGATTCCGGTAGCCGAGCTCCGCGCCGTCATCGACAAGGAAGTCAACATGAACAATCTTCTCAGGACCCTCTAGGCACATGGATTCAAAGCAGAGGATAGCGAAGGCGCTCGAAGTTGCCACCGACACCAAGGTTTTCGAGATGGGGAGGGGAGCAAGCGAAAAGGCTCCCTCCGTGTTCAGCAAATGGTTTCCGGGCAGGAAGGCTGTGATAGTGGCCGACGTCAACACTTGGCCCATCCTTGGAAAAAGGGTCTGCGCCCTCTTCAGGGAAGCGGGAATCGACACTGCTGAATATGTCATCGGCAAGAAGGAATTCCACGCAGAATGGAAGTACGTCGAAATGGTCGACAAGGTCATCGAGGGAGATTTCGATGCCGCGAAAGCCATCGAGAACGATGAAAACCACATTGAGGCGGATGCAGCCAAGGCATTCAGGCCCTTCTCGGATGACTGCTTCGTTGCGGTTTCGGTTGGGTCCGGAACCATAAACGACCTTTGCAAGCTCTGCTCCCACCATCACGCACAGTCCTATCTTTCCCTGCCGACCGCAGCTTCGGTAGACGGGTTTTCGTCGTTCGGCGCTTCCATTTCCTACCAGAATTCGAAGCAAACCTTTTCCTGCCCCGCCCCGGTGGCGATAGTTGCCGACACCGATGTGATAGCGGCGGCACCCAAGGAGATGACCGCCGCCGGTTATGCAGACCTTGCGGCCAAGATTCCGGCGGGAGGGGAGTGGATGATAGCGGACCTCCTGGGTACCGAGCCGATCATCCCTGCGGCATGGCATGTCCTGCAGGACTGCCTGGTGGACCTCCTTTCCAATCCGGAAGGAACCGCATCCGGAGATCCGCAGGCTGTGGCCGACCTGTTCGAAGGTTTGACTCTCAGCGGCATAGCCATGCAGGCGGCACAGTCCAGCAGGCCGGCTTCGTGCTGCGACCACCTTTTCAGCCATATCCTCGACATGACCCATTTCCGGTTCAACGGAAAGCTTCAGTCCCACGGTTTCCAGGTCGCCATCGGAACCTTGACGATGTGCGCCGTCTTCGACGAGTTCCTGAAGATGGACCTTACCTCGGTCGATGTCGAAAAATGCGTCTCGCTCTGGCCGACCCTCGAGCAGGAACAGCAGCGTGCACTTGAGATATTCAAGGATTTCCCGGCTCCAAGGCTTGGCTACACCCAGATCACCCAGAAATATGATGATGCGCAGACGGTCCGCCTCCAGCTCGAAAAGGTAAAGGCTTGCTGGCCCGGCTTCAAGGAGAAGCTCCGGGCCCAGGTGTTCCCATTCGAGAAGATGCAGGCCCTCTTCAAGGCGGCCGGCGCCCCTTACGACCCTTCGATGATAGGAGTCACGCGCCTGATGTTAAAGGACATGTTCCCGAAAGTCCAGCTCATGAGGTTCCGTTTCAACCTGCTCGACCTTGCCAAGAGGGCAGGGTTCTACGACAGTCTCGTCGAGTCGGTCTTCGCCGCCGGAGGAGCATGGGACCTTACCAAGGAAGTTATTGCTTGAAGTTTTTGAATATGAGGAAATTATTCGCTGCAGTCGCATTGCTTGCCCTCTGTGCCACGGCTTCCGCCCAGACCCAGACCGTCCGGGCTTTCTCCCACAGGGGAGGCCGCATGGAATTCGACGAGAACACCCTGTCGGCCTTCGAAGCCAGCCGGGACGCGGGCTACAACGGCTTTGAAACCGACATCCGCATGACCAGGGACGGCTTCCTTGTCATCAACCACGACCATACCCTGGAGCGTACCACCAACGGGGAGGGCGTCCTTGAGGAGAAGACCCTCAAGGAGCTGAAAGCCCTTGTGACCAAGGGAGGGCACGAGCTGATGACCTTGGACGAACTGATGGCTTTCCTCGGAACATGCAGGCAGGACGGCATGTACGTGGAGTTCGAACTCAAGACCAAGCCGGAGAACCTCTATCCGCAGGAAAGGCTGGAAGAGTACTGTGACAAGCTTTACAAGACAGTGATGAAGAACAAGCCTGCAGGGGCAACCTATCTCTTCACTTCTTCGGATTACAGGGGGCTTCGCTACCTGATGTCCAAGTACGGGGCCGAGTGCCTGATGATCACCGGGGAACCTTTGAACGATGCGACCATGTCCATGGCCAGGGCCCTGGGCATCCGGAGGATCGGTGCCACTATGCCCGGGACTTCGAGGGCAATGGTCGAGAAGGCTCACAAGGAAGGCTTCATCGTGAGCCTGTGGCCTACCCACAAGATAGAGGATTTCGTCCTCGGGTGCTATCTGGGAGCAGATTATCTCTGTACGGACATACCCATCGAGACCATGAAGACCATGTCGGCCAGGTTTCCCTGGATCCATGTGGTCTACTAGCTACCAGTCCTCCGGGCAGCAAACGAAAATCGTCTTTCTATGGAAAAAAGGGGAACAGGAGTCAAAGGATTCGCAAAGGGAAGGGCCTTTGTCGTGAAAGACGGGGCCTCCAGGAATCCGTTCGAGAATATTCCTCCGGGAAGCATCCTGGTTGCCAGGACTGTGTCCCTTTCCGATTCTGCGCTCATCAATTTCCACAATGTCGTCGGCCTCGTTACGGAGGAAGATGATCCTGCGGGGCATGTCCGTGTCATCGCACGAGGGATAGGAATCCCGGCAATAGTAGGGATCCAGGGGTGCACATCGGACATTTTCAGCGGAGACAGGATGCTGATCCGGAATCTTGACGTCGTGGTCAACCCGGACCTGGAAACAGTGAATGAGTACGAGCGGCTACGTTCCGAATCCGACACCCAGCTGTCGCTGGACCTGCATTCAGACGCTTGATCTATCCCTCGGCAGGCTTTCGGCAACCGGAAAGATGACAGGTGGAAACCGGGAGTGAATCCATCAGAAAGGATAGGTCAGCGAGGCGGTAATATTGCCGCGGTTGAAGTAAGGCGGGATGTTTTCCTTTCTGTTAAGCAGGCCGGCGTTGAACCGGAGATCCAGGGAAAGGCTCTTTATGGGGATGCTGGCTCCAAGGGTAATCCCGGCATTGAAAGGCTCGCACATTCTGTATCTGTCGAAGAACAGTTCGGCGTATGGTCCTATATAAGGGACAATATGCCGCTTGTCTGCTGCAGGGTCATATTTGATCAAGGCAGGCAGCCAGGCATTTATGAAAAGGTTGTCATATTCCACCCCGCCGGGAACGCCGAAAATGATATCTCCAGAGAGAATCTCGGGCGACACGGACAATTTCCAGGATCCAGACCCGGCGATTATCCGGTCATAACGCAGATCGATGCCGATGCCGAGTCCATAACCGTACATGTCTTTCTGGACGCCGGAAATCATGCCTCCGCCAATGCTGAATGTCTGGGCGGATGCAAGGGAGCAGATAAAGAAACAGATGTTAAGGGCAAGGAGTCTGAAGCGGGTCATAGTTATTATACTTGTGAAATAATAATACGATTGAGCATTAAGTAGTCCGAAAGATACGAATTATTCCGCTGATTTATCCGATTACATGTTTGTCCGGTTAAAACCGACGAGTCCAAAAGAGGCACTTACGGTTCGCGTAGGTGCCTCTTTTTCTGAATTCCGGTCAGTGAGACTGTACTATGACTCCGGGAGTGGCGGTGTAGACGACCTCGAAGTCCCGCTTACCCACCGACACGACATGATACCCGGGATAGCCGCGCCCGAGACAGTTGCCTACGGCGCCGGCAACGTAGAACCTTATCCCTTCCGCCTCGCAGGAGTAGTCCTTGTGCGTATGACCTGCAAAGACAGCATCCACCCCGTACTTCTTGAACAAGTCCAGGTACTGCTGGCGGACTTCCTTCGGGAAATTGAAATAACTCTCTCCTTCGCCTATATTGGTTCGGAAAACCGGGCAGTGGATGAACAGGAAGGTGAACCGGGCGTTACGTGCCTTCCGGAGCTGCTCCTCCAGCCATATCCACTGTTCCTGTGCGGCCTCAGGGGCATCGTCCATGATGCGGCTGGTGTCGAAACCGATGAAGGCGCAGCCTTTCTTCCGGAAAGCGAACCGTTCATATCCACGTAGTTGTACATAAGCTTCCAGCGTCAGCGCAGAGAATCCGTGAATGTCGTGGTTGCCGGGAACCAGACGGACGTCTATGGATGGGTCGAACTTCTTCAAGTTCGCCTCGAAAATGCGGTTCTGCTCATCGAATACCTTCTCGTCCCCTTCGCCCCAAGGCTGGTTGATGAGGTCTCCGCAAATGATGACGGCTGCAGGCCGCAGTCGGTTCACTGCCTCGACGGCTTTCTGCATGAGAGTGTCGGAATGGATGAAGTGAGGAGAGTTGTCATTGAAGCCGATCTGTGTGTCGGCCATCTGGACGAAAGCGAACTCCTGCGAGCAGGCGGAAAGCATGAATGTCACCGCAAGGGTGAGGAACAGGTGGATAGGTTTCATGAATATTATGAATATTAGAAATCCATAAAAGTTTTCATAAGTGACGAAATCGGTTTGCTTGTAAAAATAACAAAAAAAATGAGCGTTGACGCTTCCCGCGTGAACACTCACTCTAACCACATAATTAATAACACTAAAACTAATAACCAATAGGTTGATAGGGGAGAGAACCTCCTTGCTCAACCCGAGACAAAGGTACGACAAAAAATCAAATCTCCAAACTTTTTAAGAAAAATTTCTGAAAAAAATTCAAATACGCGCAGTAACCTATTTTTAATCAATAATATAAACTCTAAGCGAAATTTTAAAGTTTGGCGAGTTGTTCTTTTTTCGAGCTGTTTTAATGTCATCTGGAACTTGTTTGATTAAACTAAATCGTTTGGTTGTTAAAAAGTGTAAGAATTTAAGCGCCGATTCTTTAAAACCGGAAGTGCCGTGATTGCCGCATGTTTCTCCTTCTCCTGTTTTGTGGAAAGACCATCCTCAGGGGCAGGGGCTTTCTTCAAGAAGCCGTACCGTGGTCTCTCCTTCCTTTTTTGGTCGAGGAATTCCGCCGGATTCCCTATTTTTGTGGTGAAATAAAACCGAATTCAAGATGAAGAGAACAATTTTCTTTTCTGTGATGCTGGCCGCTCTCCTTGCCGGGAGCCTGCCGGCTCAGGAAATAGTGTATCTCGATGAGTTCAAGGCCGTCTTCGAGAAGGCCGACAGGGAGGTGACGGAATACTACAGGACGGAGGGAACGGAAGCTGCCAGGGGTTTGTCCTGCGCAGGGGACCTGCCAGGTTTCGGAAGGACTCCCGTGCGGATCGCCATCCCTGCATGCGGTCAGGCCCGCTCGCTCGAGGCCATGGTCCTTGACCAGGGGTGCCTGCCGGTCCTTCTGCCGGCCCTCGACGAGATGGAATGCCCGGCCGTCGAGCTGCGCAACTCCTCCGTTTGCTGGGACGGAGCCCTTATGCCGGAGGGTTGGGTGAGTTTCGATGATGAATATTCGTTGCTCTTCTACAAGACCATCACTGACAGGAATGTCCCGTACATCGGCGCTTCTTATGCAACCAAACTGATAGACAAAGGGCTGCGGAGGCTTCCCGGTACGGTCTCGGATATCTCCGACCTGGCCGCCGAGGCCTTGTACTACCGGAAGGCAAGGGCCCTGATGGACAGGATATTCACTCTTGACACCCACTGCGACCTGCCGGAAGGAGAAGGCTACAGGAACGGAACTGTGTCCGTGGGGAAGAGGAACCGCAGCCAGTGCGGCATACCTAAAATGGACGAAGGAGGACTGAAGGCGCAGGTACTCATCTCTTTTCTCAACCAGGGACCTGACGACGAAGAGGGCTGGGCGGCCGCAGTGGAAAGGAACCTCCGGCAGATAAGCGAGATAAAGGCGGACATCGAGTCAAACTCTTCCCTATGCGGCCTTGCGACGACCCCGCAGGAGGCGCTTGCTCTTGCCGCCGAAGGCCGGAAGGCCTTTTTCATCGGCCTCGAGAATGCTTACGGAATAGGCGGCGACCTTGCCAACATCCGGAAGATGAAGGAGCTGGGAATCACCTACATAACCCTCTGCCATTTCTACGACAACTATGTGTGCCACACATCCTCGCAGCACGGGGAGGACCCTTCCCTGGGCCTGACTCCATTCGGAATCAAGGTCGTCAGGGAGATGAACCGGCAGGGCTTGATGATCGACCTTTCCCATCCTTCGGAGGGGACATTCTGGGATTGTATCAAGTACAGCAAGGCCCCGGTCGTCTGCTCCCACTCCGGGGTCAAGGCCGTATTCGGACACGACCGCGGGCTTGACGACAGCCAGCTCAAGGCCCTGGCGGACAAGGGTGGAGTCATACAGATCTACACTGTGCCCAATTTCCTGCGTGCCGAGGCGGAACTTGCTTCGATCGACGACTTTATGGAGCATTTCAACCACGCCGTGGAGGTGGCCGGCCCGGAGCACGTAGGGATCGGTTCCGATTTCGACGGCGGAGGAAGCGTCCTCGGCCTCAATGGCGACAACGATATGGTCAACATCACGGTCCGGATGCTGAAGCACGGATATTCCCCGGAACAGATCGAAGGCTTCTGGGGAGGGAACTTCCTGCGCGTAATGGCCGAGGTCCAAGGCCTTTCGGAAGAATAGCCGCAGTTATCCGGCGGCAAGTTGTTTCACTGCCCGACGGCTGCCAGCGTGGCTACGGATATGCGTACTTCGGAAGGAAGGACAGCCCGGAGGGCCTTGAAACACTCATGGAGGGTTGCTCCTGTCGTGAATACGTCGTCAACCAGGAGGATGTGCCGGAAGACCCTGTCCGGAACATGCGCCTTGAAGGCACCCTCCACGTTCCTGGACTTTCTTTCTACGGACATCCTGGTCTGGGTGCGGGTTCTGCGTCTCCTTGAAAGCATATTCCTGTAGAGAGGAGCGCCAAGGATACCGGCAAGGACGGCGGCGATGACCTCCGCCTGGTTGTAGCCCCTGCTCCACCGTCTCGTCCAGTGAAGGGGAACCGGGACCACGGCATCGACATCCTTGAAGAGCCCGCCTTCGACCATCTCCTTGCCGAGAAGGCGGGAAAAGTACCTTCCGGCGGAGAGGTCGGCGTGGTATTTCAGGCGCTGGGTGATCTTCCGGTAACCTGTAGACGAACGATAGTAGAACAGGGCGGCAGCCATGGCATATTCCTCCCTTCTGCAGCTCGCAAGTCCTTGGGAATGGAGACCTTCCGCCAATCCTTCGTCCAGGTCCCGCTGGATCAGGGCGTTGAACCTGTCGGCCATCTGGTTGTGGCGCTGGCCGGAAAAGAAGGTCCTCGGAAGGTCGGCCAGGCAGCCTATGCAAAGGTGCCTCTCCCTCAGGGACAGCGGCCTTCCGCACACGATGCACTTTCTCGGCATCACAATGTCGCCGAGCGCGCACAAGACATCTCCTGGACCGATCCCCTCAATCATCCCGACGTTCCTTTCTCCTCTTCCAACCCCGAAGGGGGGCGGCATCCTACCTTATGCCATATTTCTTCAAGATCCTGGTTATGGGCTTGCGGACCGATTCCGCCCAAAGGGTGTAACCATAGTTGGTCGGATGAATCCCGTCGACGCTGGTGTCGTGGGATTTCACCGAAGCGTTGGTGCAGTCAACCCAATAGACATCCTTGTACTTCCTGCAGGCTATCCTCATCAGGCTGTCGGCCACCTGCATCCTTTCCGCCTCGAACCGCTCCGAGGCGACGTTGAAGTTGCGGCTTTCCCTCCGGATAGTCTTCTGGAAGATCAGCGGCACTCCCGGATGGGCCGCCTGGACCTTTTCGATGAACGGGAACAGCCTCTCCTTGATCTGTTCTACCGAAGGATTCGAAAAGGCGTCGAAGACGAAAGCATCGGCGTCGGTGGCTGCAAGGACGTCCGCGAAGTAGGGCTGCAGCTTGGAGTTGCCGCTGCACCCCAGGCTCAGGAACTGTATCCCTGTCATGCGGGTCAGCTGCGCTGGATATGTCATCCCTGGGCGGGATGTGCTGGAACCGTGGGTGTAGCTGGAACCGAATATGGCTACCCGGTGCCTGAAAGGCATCGGTAGGGGCTCTATCCCGGAGCCTTCCTCCACTCCGATTTCAAGGGAAAGGAGTTCTGAATATATCGGAAGGTACAGCAGGCACTCCTTCCGCGAGGAGTCCATGTTCCGGATGATCTCGAAAGCCTTCTCCAGGGCGTTTTCGGCCGGAGCCGCCGAGGCAGCGTAGGTCCAGGCTCCGTCCTTCTTTATGTAAAGGTCGAAACCCCTCGCGGCCAATGCGCTGCAGTTGAGCGGCGACTGCCTCTGGCCGTATTTCGCTTTGAGGGAGATTACAGAAGAAGATGTCGTGAAGGCAACCGACATTCCGGTGCACATCCTCACCTGGGTGTTCTCCCCTTTGGTGAAGCCCTTGAACCTGACCGTGTCCACCCTGTGGAAGGGGTTCGGAGTGCCTGGCATGAGCTTGCCGACCAGGGTAAGGGTGGATGCGTCCGTGAACTGGATGCGGACGTCCCGGGGAGTCTGGGCCGAAACGTCATTGAAAGGAAGGATGGTGGAAACCATGGCGGCGAGGGCCGCGGCGCAAGAAAGAAGGCGCCTTCTGACAGAAAGGTGTTCCATGATGCCAGTGTCCGGTCGATAGTGGTTATTTCTTCTTGGGTCCCGTTTCGAGGGTCTCGTTTCCGTCAGTCCCGGTCTCTACCTGGATGGATTCCGTCCCTTCCGGTTCGTCGAGGACGGTCTTTTTGTCGCCGCCCTGCTCCCGGCTTCCTCCGGTGGTGGGACGGGGAATGATGACTACCTTCGAGGGTGTCTTGATCGTGTTGTCAGCCATTTGGTTATAGTTTAAATTATTCTAAATATTTTTCAATTGCGGTTATCGCATCTTCGATGTCTGACACGTCGGCCAGGCGCAGGGGGTCGGCCTGGGTGGACAGCCAGCGGACGGTGTAGAGGCCATATTCGGTCTTCAGGAACTTCGCAAGGTCGAAAAGCCCTTCCGTGGAGAAGGTCAAGGTGTTCTCGTCGCTGACCGCACCTTCAAGTCTCGAGTCCCTCATGGCGATATGCTGGTTGAGGTTGGCGGCGGCGGACTGGCAGGCGTCGTAGGCCCTGATGATCTTCATCGACAGGTTGTTGTCTCCCACTTTCTGGAACATGGAAGACCTGGTCATCAGTTCAAGGGCGTCCCTGCTCAGGGTTATGGAAGCGTCGGCGAACAGTATTCCGCTGTGGAACGCCACCGAATCTTCGGGGCAGAGGGCGAAGTCTTCCCTGTGGCGGAGGAGGTAACCGGCCGACTTGCGTTCCTGGACCAGGTAGTCGGCCATCACGGCGATGTCTTCCGCGTTTGCGGCAAGTTCGGTCCTTACCAGCTCCAGGGCGGACCTGACTTCCTTCTTGTCTCCAGAGCGGTTTATCATTCCCTGTACCGAGAACGTGATCACGATACCGAGGATTACCGAGAGGAGGTTGCTGAGGAAACCGACGATGGTGTCTGTCTTGAACCTGGACTGTTTCATGGCGTTATCCGTTGTCTTTTACAAATATATGAAAATAATCCAGAATAGCGCCCCACGGTCGTGCCGCCCCGGGACAAAATAGGCGGTGAGAGGAAAAATACTTGTTTGTCAAGCCAATTAAGGCTAATTTTGCATTGCCGGAACCGCCTGTCCCGAGGCTGGGCACCCCGGCATGGAAAGAGAACAGACAACAAATAATAACTATTATGGGATTACTTGAAGGAAAAGTCGCCCTCATCACGGGCGCAGCAAGAGGAATCGGCAAGGCTATTGCGCTGAAATTCGCATCTGAAGGTGCCGACGTGGCGTTCACCGACCTTGTCATCAACGAAGCGGCCGAAGCTACGGTCCGGGAAATAGGCGCATTCGGCCACAAGGTGAAGGGATATGCATCCAATGCCGCCGATTTCGAGCAGACCCACCAGGTCGTGGAGCAGATACTGTCTGAATTCGGAAGGATCGACATCCTGGTCAACAACGCGGGGATCACAAAGGACGGGCTCATGCTCAGGATGAGCGAGCAGCAGTGGGATGCCGTGCTCAACGTCAACCTCAAGTCCGCGTTCAATTTCATACATGCCGTGACTCCCGTAATGGCCCGCCAGAGGGGAGGAAGCATAATCAACATGTCTTCCGTCGTCGGAGTTTCCGGAAACGCCGGCCAGTGCAACTACTCCGCCTCCAAGGCAGGCCTTATCGGCCTCGCCAAGTCCATAGCCAAGGAGATGGGGCCCAGGGGCATCAGGGCCAACTGCATCGCCCCCGGATTCATCGAGTCCGACATGACTGCCGCCCTTCCTGCAGACGTTCGCGAAGCATGGATCAAGCAGATACCCCTGCGTCGCGGAGGCACCCCCGAGGACGTGGCCAAGGTGGCCCTCTTCCTCGCGAGCGACCTTTCCGCCTATGTCAGCGGCCAGGTCATCCATTGCTGCGGAGCGATGAACTGCTAGCCTGCGATGAGGAGGCTCTCTCCAGCGATTTTCTTGGTTCTGCTGCCCTTCGTCCTGAACGGGCAGCAGACTCAGTATAAGAAGGGTTGGCCCCGGGATCCGGGAGGAATCGACATCCGCAAGGAATTCCGCAATCCGCCCCAGGGCTACGGAAACGTACCCTTTTTCTGGTGGAACGGAGATTCCCTGAGGATGGACCGTCTGGTCGAAGAACTCGAGATACTCTCGTCGAGCGCCACGGATGGCTTTGCCGTCAGTTACATCCACACCGCCCCGGCGGTCGACTCCCTTGAAAACAAGGATGGCCATGGTCTCTTCGGAAGGACGGAACCGGGACGTCCGGAAGTATTCAGCGACAAGTGGTGGGAGATATGGAACGCCTTCTCTTCGGAATGTGCCGGGAGGGGGATGGGTGCAGGACTGGACGACTACACCGTAGGGTGGAAAGGCAACGGTTACTATCCTGACGAGCTTGACACCATGTCGGTGTTCAAGGGCAGCCGTGGCAGCCTCAAGTTCGAGAAGGAGACCGTGAAGGCCGGAGGCATCTACCGTACGGAGGTAAGCGACAGCACCATCGAGGTGGTTGCCTGGCCCGGCAAGGTAAGGCTGCTCCCCAAGGCAAGGCGCGGAAGGATAGAATGGAAGGTCCCCCGCAAGGGAGACGTTACCGTCTACAAGATCTCTACCGTACCCGGCTATGAGCTTCATCCGGAGCATGGCCGCAAGCTGGTCGAGGTATATTTCGACAGGTTCGAGGACAGGATGGACGAAGAAGGAAGGCGCGGAATGAACTATTTCTTCCAGGACGAGCTTTCCTATCCATTGGCAGTCGGTACCTGGTCGGACGATTTCGCCGCCGAGTTTTCAAGGCGGAAAGGTTACGACATCCTGCCTTACCTGCCTGCCCTCAGGGATGACATCGGAGAAGAAACTCCCAGGATCCGCATCGATTACTGCGAAGTCCTTTCGGACCTTGCCGAAGAGAGGTATTTCAAGCCGGTTTACGACTGGCACGCAAGCCGTGGCCTTATCTATGGCTGCGACAACCTCGGACGCGGCTTGGACCCGTCGTCCTACATAGACTATTTCCGGGAGACGTCATGGTTCACCGCCCCCGGCAACGATGCCCCTGCAAGGGGCTCCAGCTTCATCCAGACAAAGGTTTCAAGTTCGATAGCCCATCTTTACGGGCGCCCGCGCACATGGCTGGAAGCCTTCCACAGCATGGGATGGGGCAGTTCGGGAGAATGGCTGACGCGCCAGATCGACCACCATTTCATAGCCGGAGGCAATCTGGTCTGCATGCACGGACTTTACTATTCCACCCATGGAGGATGGTGGGAATGGGCTCCGCCGGATTTCCACTTCAGGATGCCTTACTGGCCTCACATGAAGAAGTGGCTCGAGTACACCGAAAGGATGAGCTACATCCTGAGCCAGGGCGACCATGTGGCCGACATCGCCGTGCTTTATCCCACCGAGACGCGTCAGGCCTTCCCGGATGCCGACATGGGGGAGACCTTCAATGTGGCGAGACGCCTGAGCGAAAGCGGACTCGACTATGATTTCGTGGATTTCAGGTCGCTTCGTGATGCAAAGGTTGTGGACGGTACCCTGCGGATCGGCAGGGAAAGCTACAAGGTGGTCGTGAAAGCCGGGATCCGGATCACCCACAGGTCCACGGAGGAGAAACTCGGGGAGTTCCGCCGCTCCGGCGGCATAGTCATAGAGGACGCCCATCCGGAAACACTTGTTCCAAAGCTGATTACTCCCGATTTCATGCCGCAGGACCATTCCGGAAAGGTACTTCACAGGAGGATAGGCGACCATGACGTGTACTTTGTCACGGACGTGTCCAGGGGAGTCGAGTGCTTCTTCCGGGCAAAGGGCAGGGCCGAACTCTGGGATGCCTCTTCAGGGACGATGACAGCCTGTCCCGTTCTCCGCCAGGACGGTTCAGGCACATGGATACGCATGGACAGGGAAAAGGGCGTCTCCTACCTTGTCGTCTTCTCCCCCGGCGAGCCTGAATATGCCGGGGATGCCGGCCCTTCATCCTCCGCGGCGACGGAGATTCCAGTAGAGGGCGAATGGAGGGTGAGCCTTGTCCCGACCATGGACAACAAGTGGGGGGATTTCCGCCTCCCGGCTTCACCCGGCCTCATCGGAGCGGAAGCCAGGACTTTCCGCTGCCTGCCTTCGCAGGATGCGCCTGAAGGATGGACCAATAAAGGCTTCGATGATTCTTCCTGGAGCGAATATGTGTACGGCTACGGGCCGCAGGCCCTGACTGGGATAGAAGGCTCCGTCCCGGACGAAGTCGCCTTTTCCTGGCAGTACGGGGTCTGGGACCAGCCCGGCGGCCAGGGCTACCATGGCCTGAAGGGAAAGGTGGACGACAGGTTCTTCATCCTTGACAAGGGACCTGGCCAGCGCTTCAAGACATGGGTGAAGGTACCTTCTTCCGGTGAATATGCGATTGTTACCGCCGGGTGCAGCCCGGACGGAGTTTCAATCGACGGCCGGCCCGCCTCGGGGAGCATATTCCTTGGGGAGGGATGGTATGTGATGGAAGCAGTGTATTCCTGCTCGGAGAAGGCCGGGAACGACCATCCCCGGCACGAAGTCTTTGACGGCCGGAAGAGAAGCTTCATAGCCCTGTACCCTGCAGGAGGGCAGGTCCCACGGGAAAGGGACAGGTACTCGGGCATCGTGGCCTCGCGCTGGTATGGTTCCCCGCATCTGCTGTACGATCCTTATGGCGGGACAAGGCGCACATGGTGTTTCCGTTTCGGCTCGGTGCCGGGAATGGACTCCCTTAGGATGTCCATCCACGGGAAGGTCATCAGGGCCTGGCTGGACGGCGAGGAGGCGAACCCTTCCTTCATGGCCCAAAGCAGGTTTGACAGGCCTGGAGGCGCAGCGCACTCTTCCGCTGGGAACGGGATGTCCTCCGGGCTGGAAGGAGGCCTGGATGGCGTCCAGCCTTCCCTGAACGAGGTCTCCATGCACTTCGGCGGGACCCGTAAGCGGGTCGGGGACATCTGCCTTCTGGTCGAAGCGGACGAAGGATTCAACGGCGGGGCGATATTCGCCTCCCCTGTCGGGTTCTCCGTCTCGGAGGGCCTTCTCCAGGCCGGAGACTGGTCTTCCGCCGGGTCCTTGCTCCACTATTCCGGAGGAATCCGTTACCGCAAGGAAGTGACGGTCCCCGAGGGCGCCGGAAGAGTGCTTCTGGACCTTGGACGCATAGTGGCCACCTGTGAGGTGAAAGTCGGCGGAAAGGATGCCGGAGTGATGATCGCCCCGCCTTACAGGGTCGACGTGACCGACCTTGTCCATCCCGGTCCGAATGAAGTGGAAGTCCTTGTGTACAGTACGCTTGCGAACCATTACCAGACGGTTCCGACACCTTATCGAGGCGACCCTGAAGCCGGCTTGGTCGGGCCGGTCAAGCTGATTGTCGAAAGTAAATAATTGGCTATATTTGCAACCCTTTAAACGGATGTTCCAATGAGTGAGATACGAAACCCCGGGCTCTGGGAAAGCGGAGAGCTGAAGATCGAGTGGGTGAGGCGCCACATGCCTCTCCTTGGCCTCTTGCAGAAGGAATTCATGCAGGCAAAGCCCTTCAAGGGACTTAAGGTCGCTCTTTCGGTCCACCTGGAGGCCAAGACCGCCCATCTGTGCGAGGTCCTGTCGGACGGAGGAGCAGAGATGTTCGTGACCGGAAGCAACCCTCTTTCGACCCAGGACGACATTGCCGCGGCCCTCGTGCATGAAGGCCTCAATGTCTTTGCGGTCCATGATGCCACTCCCCAGGAATATGAACACGGGATCAGGAAGGTCATCGAAGCCGGGCCGAACATCATAATAGACGACGGCGGCGACTTGGTCACGATGATCCACGACAACTACCCGGAACTGGTGCCGGGAGTCATCGGAGGCTGCGAGGAGACCACTACCGGCATCATGAGGCTCAGGAACATGGACCGTGAGAAGAAGCTGCGCTTCCCGATGATGCTCGTGAACGACGCAGACTGCAAGCATCTCTTCGACAACCGCTACGGCACCGGCCAGTCGGTCTGGGACGGGATTAACCGTACTACGAACCTGATAGTGGCAGGCAAGCAGGTTGTCGTCGCTGGCTACGGCTGGTGCGGCAAGGGAGTGGCCATGCGTGCAAAGGGAATGGGCGCGAAGGTGACGGTCACAGAAGTGGATCCCATCAAGGCCATGGAGGCGGTGATGGACGGTTTTTCGGTCATGGGCATGGCCCAGGCCGCACCCCTTGGCGACATATTCGTCACCGTGACCGGATGCGAGGACGTCATCACTCGTGAGCACTTCATGCTGATGAAGGACGGAGCCATCTGCTGCAATGCCGGACATTTCGACTGTGAAGTGAGCGTAGCCGACCTCAAGGCCATCGCGGTTTCGTCCAGGACGGCCAGGAACAACATCCAGGAATATCTCCTTCCTGACGGCCGCCGGATATATGTGCTGGCCCAGGGGCGTCTTGTCAATCTCGCCGCAGGAGACGGACATCCGGCGGAGATCATGGACATGAGTTTCGCCATCCAGGCCTTGAGCGCCAGGTATCTTGCAGAAAACAGGGACATCCTTGCCAGGACTCCCGGGAACATGCTCAACCAGGTTCCCGCATCCATCGACAGGGAGGTGGCCTTCATGAAACTCTCCGACTGGGGTATTACCATAGACAGCCTTACAGATAAACAAAGAACCTATCTTTACGGTGAAGCATGAGACTATTTCCGATCTACTCTTGGACTAAAGGCATCAGAAACTTCGACCACCGCAGACGCAAATTCACCAATCAGCCATGGGCGCAGGGAGTGATCCTCCTTTCATGCGTCATTGTCGCCATGCTGCTGGCCAACCTGCCTTTCACGAAGACGTTCTACCACAATTTCCTTCATTCCGATTTCTCCCTTTATTTCGGCTCCCCTGGCGGCGGAGGATTCACCTTCCCGCGCAACATGACCGTGGAAGCCTTCATCAACGACATCCTGATGACCGTCTTCTTCTTCACGGTGGGCCTGGAAATCCGGAGGGAGATGAAAAGCGGCGAGCTTTCCAGCGTCAGGAAGGCTCTGATGCCGGTAATCGCCGCCTTCGGAGGAGTCATCGCCCCCGCCCTGATATTCACGGCGGTAAACCATGGGACGGCTGCTTCTTCCGGCTGGGGCATCCCTACCGCGACCGACATCGCCTTTGCCGTCGGGATACTCTCCATCCTCGGCGACAAGGTTCCGGTCTCGCTGAAAGTCTTCCTTACCGCCCTGGCGATCGCGGATGACTTGATAGCAATCCTCGTGGTCGCCCTCTTCTACGGCGGCACCATCAATTTCGCCCTTCTCGGGATTGCATTGGTGCTCATAGTCGTGGTCCTCCTGGCCAACAGGCTGGGCGAAAAGCGGGGGGTCTTCTATTTCATCCCCGCCATGGTGATATGGGCCCTTTTCTACTATTCGGGCATCCATTCCACGATGTCAGGCGTCGTGATGGCTTTCCTGGTGCCGATGGCGCCGAGGTATTCCGAAGCCTATTATACCCGCAAGAGGAAGCAGTACATCGCCCGCCTCAATGAATATGACGGGATAGAGACCTCTTCAGGAGAATTTCCCAACGGGCCTCAGCGTCATTGCCTGCGCCAGATGTCAAGGATATCGAAGGGAGCCATACCGATGAGTTACCGGCTCGAGCATGCACTGGGTCCATGGGTGAATTTCCTTATTATGCCTCTCTTCGCCCTTGCGAATGCCGGAGTGGAGATTCCGGACCTGTCCTATTTCAACATATTCAAAGTGATTCCCGGACTCGGCAGCGTCAGCATGGGCGTCTTCCTGGGTCTTGTCGTCGGCAAGCCTCTCGGTATATCGCTCGCCAGTTTCCTTGCCGTGAAGCTTCATTTCGGAGCCATGCCCGAGGGTGCAAGCTGGAAGATGCTGTTCGCGGTCGCCTGCCTTGGCGGCATCGGCTTCACCATGTCCATATTCGTCGACACCCTTTCCTTCGGCGACCAGGCTCCCGAGGTGATGGAAAGGATGCGCGACATGGGTAAGGTCGCGGTCCTTATGGGTTCGGTCTGCGCGGGAATCCTTGGAAGCATCCTCTGCTCCCTGGTAAGCCGGGCCGAGCGGCGAGGATAGCCGCCCGCAGGAGCCTCCGTCCCTTATTACTTGATGGCCTGGAAAAGCCCGAGCATCTGCTCGAAGCTGTCGAAATTGAACTGCTTCCCTTCAAGGTACGAGTCGATCGCTTCGGCCTTTCCGGGGAGCAGTTTCCTTATCTGCTTGCGTGTCGGCCGGCTGACTTTGTTGTCCTTGAGCAGGTAGGGAACCTCGACGATCTTGAAGTTGGGGAAGCCCTTGAGGTTGTAGAGTTCTCCGCTTGCTCCTTCCATCTGCCCTACTTCCTTGATGTTGCTTGTGGCGGAGGCGCTGCCGTAGGCTCCCTTCTTCGTGTCGTTCAGCCGGAACTGCCTGCCCACGCACAGAAAGACGTCCCCCACCGATTCCGAGACGCAGAGGTATTCATTCAGATGCTTGATGAACAAGTGGTTCCCGATAAAGACCCGGTCCACAGCAAGATTCCTGTCAAGGCTCATTTCCTTTCCATCCTCGATGTAGCGGAGAGTCTGGTCCAGGGTGCTTATGTTGAATGTCCCGGTGGAGAAGCCACCGTCCTTGTAGACGATCCGTCCTGGGGCGAATTCAGGGAGGAAGTATTTGACGCTGTCGGGGAGGCTCGCCTCGAATCCCGACTGCAGGGTCTGGGCGTCCAAGGCCCAAAAGCCGAGGAGCGCCGCAGTGAGTGCAAGCATAATTCTTTTCATGGTGCTGTCTTATCCGTTGTGTAGTAAGGGGTTATTGCCTTGACGGCGCGAGTGAAGTTCGCAGTGGATTCCTTGTGCTCGTCAAGGCCGTAGTTGAGGATGAGCCCGTCGTAGAGCCTTTCCCTGTAGTAGTAGTTTCCGTCCTCTTCGTTGGGCGTAGAGGACCAGTAGCAGTAGTTGTCGCTGCACAGAGGCTTGAATCCTTTTTCAGAAAGGGCCCTGTTCACGTTTTCGAATTCTTTGCTGAGAAGGTCGAGCTGACTGATGTCCGGCATGTCCCAGCTGCCGTCTCCGTACTTCCGGCACCAATCAAGGGACATGTTCCAAGGCTTCCATGCGGTCTCTTCAACTGAAACTATCAGGGCGCTTCCGTCCTGGCCCGTGCTGAAGACAATTCCAAGGCCGCCCCTGTCCACCAGATCTCCCGTCCGGAAAGGGGACAACACGTCCATTGTGTCAGAATACACCTTCGCACCACCAGCCTCGGCGAATGCCACGCAGCGGTACATGCCATGCCCGTCGACGGCCGCCCTGGTTTCGAACCGTGTGTCGGAAATGGTGCAGGGATATGTACCGGCCAGGCCTTCGGGGTTTGTCAGGATGAACCCGCACCCCTCAACCCTGCCGGAGGAAAGCGTCGCGCCGAGGATGGCTTCTCCGTCTTCGATCCTGGCCGACACGTCCAGGAAGCTGGGAGGCAGGAAGTCTTCCGCCCTGTTCTCCACGGTGCAGGAGCACAAGGCCGCCAAGGCTGCCATGAAGGCGGCTAACCTTGTGGATATGGAAGTAAGCATGCCCATTGCCATGACTTTTCAACCAAGCAAGTTACCCGTTTTTTTCGTATCTTGCAAATATCCGCCGGCAGTCCGGCCTTGCAGACCATTTGCACGGCGTCCGGCCGTTTTTGAACTTTCGTGAACTTGACGCCTTTGGCGGCATGATCTATCTTTGCCTTATGGGAACTCCATTCATACCTGAAATGCACGAACTGCTTCGGCAGGTCGAACAAAAGTTCGCCCACAGGCTCTCCACTACGACTGACTATGAACTCCTTTCGTTCGTCATCGAGAGGGAGACGGGGGAAGGAGTGTCATCTTCCACATTGAAGAGACTCTGGGGTTACGTCTCCTACTCTTCCGTTCCGAGGATGGCTACGTTCGACACCTTGTGCCGCTACATAGGCAAAGCCGATTTCAAGACCTTCTGCAGGGAACTGAAGGAATCAGGGGCGGAAGTGTCATCCTTCTTTACATCCAGGACGGTCGAAGCCTCTTCCCTGAAAGTGGGTGACAGGGTCATCATCGGCTGGGCCCCCAACCGGATGGTCCGCCTGGGCTATCTCGGCGGGAACAGCTTCGAGGTCATAACCTCTACGAATTCCAAACTCAAAGCCGGAGACAGGTTCTCGGCTTCTGAGTTCATCCTCGGTGCTCCTTTGTTCATCAGTTCCCTTCACCGGCTTGACGGCTCCGACACCTCTCCGTACGTGGCGGCGAAGGCCGAGGGACTGAATGTCCTGGAGGTGGTCAGGGAGGATTGACGCAGCCCTAGAAGCATATTCCCAGGCCGATTTCCAGGGAAACCGTCCTGAACATTACAGTGCCTGCGCCGGCCTCGGCGATGAAACGTCCTTTCCTGAAAAGGATTCCTGCGTCAGCACCAGGTCCCTTGGCTGAATAGTCTTCAACCTTTGCCCATCTGCCTTCCCAATCTTCCCAAAGGGTGCTTCGGCTGCCGTAGAGGGGGCCTGCGTAGAGGCTGAACGGGCCGCCGAGGGGAACGATGCCGCCTGCGCTTACGCTCCAAGCCGAACGGATAGACTTGCCGCTTGTCCAGATGAAACCGGAGGCTGTGGTGCCGTTGCCGGAGCAGGTGTAGTCGTAGGAACGGTGCTTGAAATCAGTTTTTCCCTTGACGTAGAACCCGGCCTTGCCGAAACACATGGCGAACATCCCACCGCCGGTGAATATCCCTTGTTCCCAGCCTCCGAGAGCCAGGACCCCCGTGAATGCTCCCCGGGCGGCGTCAGCCTTTGCGGAAGGGATGCCGGAATCCTTGCCTTCGCCTTGATGCCGCAGGGCCGGAACCATCTGCCTGAGGGTTTTTTCCAGAGGCCGTACGCCAGTGTGAAGGGGAGGAAAGGGGAGTGTCGAGAGCGCGGAGGACCCATCCATGGCCTCCGTCGCTTTCCGGCCGGACCCTCCTTGTCCCTGACCTTTGGCCAAGGCTTCATCTCCCTCTGCATCCTTGCCACGGTCTGTGGAGAAGGCATCCGAGTACCTCTGGCGGATCTTTTCGAAGCGTTTTTTCTGGGACGGAGTCATCTTGCCGGAACCTTGCTGGATGGTCGACTTGAGCATTTTGACTTGCTCCAGCAGCGACAGGAGTTCTTCCGAAGAGACAGCCTCTCCTTTCATTGAGCGTTCCTTCAGGGCGATGCAATCTTCGCAGATGGCTTCATACCTGTCCAGCGCCTTTTCCATGTTGTCGGTCTGGGCTGAGACCGTAAAGGCTTTGGACAGAAGCAAAGTGGCGCAGATGAGGTATGGCAGGAACGTTCGCATCTATTGCAAATTTAGGGAAAAATGCAGATATTTCGGTATGGAAGAGTCCTCAGAGTTCTTCGACGTACCCACAGTCAGCACCCTTGATCCAGGCAAGGCAAGGGAAAGGATAGGCGGATCCTCACAGGGATACTGCGAGATCTGGCGTTATGACCGCTCCGGCAGGTTCCGTGTGCTGAAGTGCCTGAAGAAGGAATATCGCGGGCTGCCGCTGTACGAGAGCCTCCTTCGGAAGGAATTCGAGACTGGGTATTCCCTGTCCCACAGGAATATCTGCGAATACTACTCTTTCCTTACGGATCCGCAACTTGGTTCCTGCATTGAGATGGAATGGGTGGACGGGCGTACACTGAAGGAGTTCCTTTCGGAGAAGAAACAGGAGAGGGCGGTCTGTGACAAGATAGCGGCGGAGATTTGCGACGCCCTTTCGTACATGCACGCCAAACAGGTGCTGCACAAGGACTTGAAACCTACCAATATCCTTGTTACCTACAACGGTGACAATGTCAAGATCATCGATTTCGGAGTGTCTGATTCGGACTCTTCTTCCGTCCTTAAGATTCCGGCCGGGACCCTTGCCTATGCCGCTCCGGAGGTTCGTGCCGGGGGGAAGGCTACCGTCAGGAGCGACTTGTACTCCCTCGGTATGGTGCTGTCCCTTTTTCCTTCAAGGAAATGCTCGAGGGTGGCAAGGCGTCTTTGTTCGTCCCATCCCGAAAGGCGGTATTCTTCCGCGCAGGAAGTGGCTGAGGCCCTCAAGGCCAAGGGCTTTGTGTTTCAGGGTTTCCTGTTCATATTCCTTATTGCCCTGATGGCTTTGATTCCTCTGTTCGACAAGGTTCAGTCAGGTTCAAAAAAATCAGAGGTTCCGGCTTCTGATGTGACGGATACGGTTGCCGTTGCTCCGGCCGTGCCTGTAGAAGATTCCACGTCGACGGAAGTTTCGGATTCTTCCGTCCGGGCCTCTTCCCTGCAGCCTGTCTCCCGGAAAGGTTCCGGAAAGGCGGTGCCTTCCAAGGGCAGTTCCTCTCAGGAAAAACCGCCTCAGGCTGTTCCTGACCAGGAGGTCATCGACGAACTGTTCCGCCAGGCGACGGAAATGTTCGAATGAGAGGCTCTTGCTCCGGCGGCGGGGCGGTGTTTCTTCCGCGGCCTGTACATCCTTGTTTTCTGGTTGACGTAGTTGTCTCAAGCGGTATTGTACTGAGGACCTTCCGCTTCGCTCCATCCCCCCCGCTGCGCTTCGCTTGCGGGTACCCGCTTACGGCCGCGGGTGGCCAGGGTCCCCAGGACAACACCGCATGCGACCCTGCAAACATCCGCTCCATCCCCCCACGCCTGGCGGCGCGGTGCCCCCCGCTTACGGCCGCGGGTGGCCAGGGTCCTCAGGACAACACCGCTTGCTACTGTCCATGCACATCCATCTCCATCCCCTCACGGCCTGGCGGCGCTGAAAAAAAAGAAGGCGACCGATACGCTATCGGCCGCCCTCCTTTTTATTCAGGAATGGATTCTACTCCCATCCAGGATTCTGGGTGATGGTGCGGTCCTTTTCCTTGTACTGGTCGATGACCTGGGTGCAGACGGGCTCGAGGTAGTTCCTCACATCCACGTTCCTGGGGTCGCGGTCGGCGATGCTCATCGGGACGAGGAAGCCGCGCATCTCGGCGTAGTTGGAACTTCCGTCAGCCTCCACCTGGAAGAAGGTCCTCTCTCCGAGGATTATCGTTCCGTCGGCATTGTAGCCCACGATGGGACGGATGCTCACCTTTCCGGAGTTGGCTTCGGTAAGTAGATTGTAGCCGACGTTGTCGAGGGACTTCTTCAGGTTTGTGGTCTGAGGCTCCCTGTGGAGTTCCGCTGCCTGTTTTTCGGTAAGGGTGGCTGCAAGGTCCAGCTCCACGTAACCGCCGACGAGAAGGTCGGGGTTGTTTTCTCCGAGCATGAGCTCAAGCTGTCCCCAGCGGCGGATGTCGAGAACCCTGTACTGCTCCATGAAGAATTCCATGCGGCGCTCACGGCGGATTTCCCAGATGATGGGATCCACGAACCCGGTGGTCTTGTAGCCGAGGGTGGTCTGCTGGGCGGCGGACTTCCTTTCAGGGTCGAAGTTCTCGCTCTTTGCGTCTGCAAGCTGCAGGGGGGCAGTCTTCTTCACGCCCTTTGCGACCGCTTCATCGTCAAGAGGCCTCTGCCTGATGGCGTTGATGGACTTGTCGAGATCATCCTGGGTGACGGCTGCACCTCCGAACTTGCTGGCAAGCTCGGCAATGGCTTCGATCCAGTTGAGGACGGCCTCTGAGTAGCGGATGCAGGGATAGCCGTTCTCGTTGGTACAGGAAGCATAGTAGGTGGGGCGGGTCTTCCCGTTGTAGGAATAGGTAGGACCTTCCCTGTCGATGAACTTCTCGCAGTACAGTCCGGTGGCGCTTGCCTTGGGTTCGTCCCAGAAGGTGGCCTCGAAACGGGGATCCCTCGTGGTGACCATGTCCTGGAGCCTCCAGCTCTTCACGTTCTTGACCTCCGAGGTGGCGTAAGGCTTTCCATCCTGGCAGATCCAGGCCTTGAGGGTGCTGAGGTTGCCTGCGCAGGTCTGGCTCTCGTCTCCGTTGGAGTAGGAAGCGATGCAGTGCTGGGCGGAATTGTAGACGGACTTGTTGTAAGCCCTGTAGAGCAGAATCTCGTTGCTGGCAGGTCTCTTGTAGAGAGTGCCGAACAGGGTGCGGAAGTCCGTGTCGAACTTGAATTTCCCGGAGTTGACGACTACGGCCGCATAGTCACGTGCCTTCTCGAGGAACTGCTTGGCTGCGGCGTCCACGTTGGAATTGGTCTTCATGGCCTCATCGTTCTTGTGGTAGATGTACCATGTCCCTTCGAAGAGCAGGCAGCGGGAAGCTACGACACCCACTACATACCTGTTGACGTAGTCGGTACCGTCATTCTCCCTGACGTTGGCCATGGCGAAATCGAAGTCTTCCATGACTTTCTTCATCACGTCGACCCTTGGTATCCTGGGAGCGAACTGCTGTTCGAGGTCTTCGGCGCTCAGAGGCTTGTCATAGTAGGGAACGTCCCCGAAGGATTCCACCAGGCGGCTGTATTCGAAGCCCCTGAAGAAGCGGGCGATACCCATCCAGTGGTTGTAGGCTTCGTCCGTCAGTACGCCTTTCTCCTTCATCATGTCGAGCCTTTCGATGAGGAGGTTCCATTTCCTTACATATGCGAAGTTCCAGGGAGAGGAGCCGCGGCGCGCGAGCCAGTATCCCCTGTAGGTAAGTTCTTCCCGGTACCAGTTGTCGGCAGGGACCGAGATGAGGATGTTCTCCTGTGTGCCGGTGGTAGTCCTGTCATCACTGAACTCACCGCTGCTGTAGACTCCCGGGGCATAGACCTGTCCCCAGTTGTCCGAATAACCGGAGAAGTACTGGTTGTAGGCCGAGTTTACGAACAGCCTCAGGTTGCCTTCGGAGCTCCAGTAGTTGTTGTCGTCCATCGTAGTCTTGGACTCCCTGTCGAGAAAGTCGTTGCAACTTGCCGCAGCAAGGGCCAGGACTGCAATAAAGAATATGTTGAAAATCTTTTTCATAATTCATCCGATATTTAGAATGTAACCTGAACACCGATTGCGGCAGTCTTGAACGCAGGGGTTCCAAGTCCGGCACGGCCCGAGTTGTAGTTGCTCGAGTTGAGGTAAGAGTAACCAGCGATTTCTTCGGGGTCGATAGGGAGACCTCTCAGGTGGTCGAAGGTGAAGAAGTTCTCGAGAGAGACATAGAACCTGGCCCTCTCCATGCTGATCTTCTGGGTGACGACCTTGGGGAGAGTGTAGCCGAAGGTGATGTTCTTCACCCTGAAATAAGCCATGTTCAGGAGGTACTTGTCGTTGACGCACATGTTGAACGAAGAACCGTTGGAGGTGTTGGCAGCCCTCGGGTAGAAGGCGTCGTAGTTGGAGTCGACCAGTTTGCCGTCCTCGTAGGTCTCATACCAGAAGTCGTTGGCGAAGGTGGCTGCCATGGCACCGTCGGAGGTGTTGAATCCGGGGAGGGTCAAGGATGACGAACCCCACATGTCACGCTTCCCGATGCCCTGGAAGAAGACCGAGAGGTCGAAGCCCTTGTAGTCGGCGTCAAGCCTGAGGCTGTACTCGTAGCGCGGAGTGGTGTTTCCGATTACATCAAGGTCTCCATGGTCGTCGATGAGGTTGGAACCGTAGTTGATCACACCATTCTTGTCGAGGTCCTTGAACTTGACGTCGCCGGGACCGGAGATCAGGTTGCCTGAAGCGATGCGGCCCTGGGTCGCATATTCCTTGCCGTCAGCGTACTGGTAGTAGTTGCCGTACTTGTCGGTGAGCTTGATCAGTTTGCCGTTCTCGTCGTACTTGAAGTCATCCTTCTGGAAGAGCCTGTCTACCCTGTAGCCCCAGATCTCTCCGTAGGTCTTGCCGTTGTACCATCCGTTGATGCCCTTGGCGTTTCCGTACTTGACGATCGTGGTCTTGGCGTCGGCCAGGTTGGCTGTGGCGGAGATGTTGAGGCCGTTGCTGAACATGTGTCCGTAGTTGATGGAGAGTTCCCATCCGTCCGTGCGGAGGGATCCGTAGTTGCCGTTGGGGGCTGTCGCTCCGAGGTTGTAACCGACACCCTCCATGGGGACGATCATGTTGTTGGTGTTCCTCCTGTACCAGTCGAAGGTCACGTTGACCTGCTGGGCGAGGGTCATGTCGACACCGAAGTCGATGGTCTCGATGTCCTGCCAGGTGATGTCGGAAGCAACCAGTCCGGGAGTGGAGAAGGTGTAGTCCCTTGCCCCGTTATGCAGATAGTAGGTGTCTGCCGCTCCCATAGTAGGGATGTACAGTGAACTGGCGACCGTCTGGTCTCCGATGGATCCCCAGGAAGCCCTGAGCTTGAGTGAGGAGACATAGGGAGAGACGGGAGTCCACCAGGGTTCCTGGCTTACACGCCATCCTGCGGAGACTGAAGGGAACCACATCCACTTCAGGTGGGCCGGGAACTTGGAAGACCCGTCGTAACGGAGGTTGGCCTCGATGAGGTACCTTTCCTTGTAGTTGTAGTTCACGCGGCCGAAGAATCCGGCTGTGGAGCTCCATGAAGCGCTTCCTCCGGAAGTCTGGGTTCCGGTCGCGAGGGCGAACTGGGGATTGTTGATGTCAAGGAGTCCCATCCTCTTTCCCCAGACTCCGGTGTAGTCGTAGGCGACACCGTTGAATCCGAGCATGAAGTTGAACTTGTGGATGTCGGCGATGTTCCAGTCGTAGGTGGAGGTGATGTTCCAGGTCTGGCGCTGGGATGTGAACGAATCCTGGTAGATGGAGTCGTAGGACGAGGTGTAGCTGGACACGTCGAGGACCCTTGCGGTGATCTCGCTTCCGAGCTTGTTTATGTCGTTCCACTCGTTGTTCACCGTGAAGGTGCTTCCGTTCTTCAAGGCATTGATGGCTGCAGCCCAGGTGTTTCCTGCCATGTAGGTGATACCGGGATCGAGTTCCTGGGTGTTGTTGTTGGCGTAGGTGTAGTCGACATTGATGTTCCAGTTGCGGACCGGAGTGATCGTGGTTCCTACGTTGACGCTGGAATACACAGTGGTGATCGTAGCCTTGTGTGCTGTGGCGAGCTCATAGGCGGCGCTCCTGACGTTGTTGCCGTACTCGTCGACAGGGACCTGGGGATAGGTGGGACCCCAGCGGAACACATAGTACCAGGGGTCGGCCGTGGTGGAGTTCGTGGCGAATGCCCATGACTTCTGCGAACGGGTGAACATCATTCCGGCATGGACGCCCAGCCAGTCGTTTATCTGGGTGTTGACGCGGGTGTTCGCGTTGTAGCGGACGTACCCGTCGTAGTCGGTGGGCTTCATCATACCCTTCTGGCCGAGATAGCCGAGGGAGATGTTGTAGTTGGTCCTTCCCTTGTTGCCGGAGACGGAAATGTTGTGGGTCTGGGAAGGAGCGTTCTTCCTTACGAGGTAGTAGTACGGATCGTAGGTACGGACACCGATCTTCCTGTTCGAGCCGTCCACGTACCAGTCACGTCCATAGGTCATCGGGGCATCCTTGTCGAGGGTGCTGCCGTACTTCTTGACCCATGCCTTGGCGGCGTTGTAACCGGCCCTGTCGATGAGCCAGAATGCTCCGACCGGAGTGGTCGTACCGACGCGCTCGGCGGCCTCTACAGTGTAGTGCAGGCCTTCGACGCCGGCCAGCTGATAGTCTTTTGCCATGTTCTGGAAAGCGATGTTCCCGGAATATGTGACATTGACCTTGTCAGCTTCCCTGGCGCCCTTCTTCGAAGTGATGAGGATGACACCGAAAGCAGCCTTGGCTCCGTAGATGGATGCCGAAGCGGCGTCCTTCAGGATGGAGATGGACTCGATGTCGTCAGGATTGACCAGGTTGATGGAAGGGATCTCGACGTTGTCCAGAAGGATGAGCGGCGTCGAACCTCCCAGGTAGGATCCAACCTGTCCGCGGATCCTGAACACAGGGTCGGAACCCACTTCATTCGATCCGATGCGGACATTGAGGCCCGGAGCGGAACCCTGGAGTCCACGGCCGACGTCAGCGATCGGACGGCCTTCCAGGGCCTTGTTCACGTTGACGGAAGAAACGGCTCCGGTGAGGCTTTCTTTCCTCTGTGCGCCGTAACCGACCACGACGACATCGTCAAGGAACTCGGTATCTTCTTCGAGGACTACGATCATTCCCTGCGAAGCCGGGACGGAAACGCTCTTGAATCCGACACAGGAGAATTCCAGGACGGCACCTTCGCGTACTCCGGAGAGGGAGAAAGTTCCGTTGTTTGTCGAGACCGTTCCGGTGTTGGTCCCCTGGATCCGGATTCCGGCTCCCACAACCGGAGAGCCGTTGGCGTCAACGACTTTTCCGGAGATGGTCCGTTGCTGCTGCGCACTTTCAGGCACTGCCTGCTCCGCAGAAGGAGCGGCGACAGCGGGACTGATGGCCAGTCCCAATGCCAGGATGATGCTGGCTGGCTTGAAAATCTTAAGCATTTAACAAAGTTATTTGGTTAAAATAAAAGGCTTGCGATTAAGCAGAAACCCATAGTAATTGGGTAAATATATGTAAAAAAAAGACAAAACACCAAAAAAAACGTTTCAAGCGATTGTTTTTTCGGTGTTTGTGCTAAAAAAGAGACCTCCACGGAGGAGTGTTGGCAGGAGTTGCTACCGGAAATCCTCGAAACCGGGCATTCCCAGGCCGGAGATGAACTCCTTGAACTGTTTTTCGTCCCTCGGGCAGATCAGGAGGGCGTCCTCAGTGTCCACCACAAGGTAGTTCTCCAGTCCCTTGACCGCATAGAGCTTCTTCTTGGCGGTGGACAGCAGGAGGTTGTTGCTGTCCATCCCGAACAAGGTGTTCGCGGTGTTGGAGACATTGCCGTCGGGGTCTTTCTTGTCCAGCATCTCGTAGAGGGCTTCCCAGTTGTCGATGTCGGACCAGCCGAAATTGCCCGGCAGCAGCCAGGCCTTGCCGGTCTTTTCCATCACTCCGTAGTCGATGGAAACCTTCGGGCAGTCCGAGTAGGCCTTCTCCAGGAATATGCTCTCCTCCGGGGTACCGGCCACGGCTCCGACTCCTTTCAGGAGGGAGCACACGTCCGGGATGAACCGCTCCATCTCATCCTTGATGACAGAGGCTTTCCAGGCGAATATTCCCGAGTTCCAGAAGAATTCCCCGCTGCGGCAGAATGCTTCCGCAATGACCCTGTCGGGCTTTTCCGTGAAGGTCTTGACCTTGATCGGAGTCTCCGAGAATGGCTGCGCTTTGCCCCCCGTGACCTGGATGTAGCCATAGGAAGTGTCAGGACGCTCGGGCATGATCCCGACGGTCATCAGCACATCGTTTTTCTCCGCACAGTCCATCACCTTCTCCATGGTGCTCCGGAAGTTGTCTTCATCCCGGATGATGTGGTCGGCCGGGGTGGCGATGATGGTTGCGCCGGGGTCGCGCGCCATGATGGAATATGTCGAATATGCCAGGCAGGGGGCGGTGTTCCGGCTGTAGGGCTCCAGGAGGATGTTTCCTTCCGGGATTTCGGGAATCTGCTCCCTTACGAGGTCCGCATATTTGTTGAGGGTGACGACCAGGATGTTCCTTGACGGGATGAAGCTGGAGAACCTTTCGTAAGTCTGCCTTATGAAAGACTTCCCGTGTCCGTAGATGTCCAGGAACTGTTTCGGGTTCGCATCCCTGCTGATGGGCCAGAAGCGGTTTGCCGCGCCTCCGGCCATGATTACACAGTATCGGTTATAGTTCATATAGTGTTTGCATTGACAATGTTCAACAAAACATCGGAATGAAGGCCTGGGGGAACCATTCTATCCGGGTTTCTCCCTTGTCGAAAGTCACCGCCACCACATCGAAACTGATCTCGAGGTCTGGACTCAACCTGCTGTCTTTCGATCTGTTGAGGTATCTTCTGGCAGCTTCGGCTATCCTCCTCTGCTTGACAGGAGTCACATTCTCCTGAGGCTCGGCCTGGACCGGAGCAACCCTGCTCTTGACCTCTACAAAATGCACACCATTCCTGTCCAGTGAGATGATGTCTATCTCGAGATGTCCGGCCCTGTAGTTCCTTTGTATCAGGACATGTCCCATCCTGACCAGAAAGGCGCAAGCCTCATCTTCTCCCCTCTTCCCGACCCTGGCCGCGGGCCTGTCTCTCCTTGCCTTCATATTCATTCTTCCTCCTCAAGCTTCCTTCTCATTCATCCTTCTCATTCATCCTTCTTCCTCAATCTTCCTTCTTTCTCAAAACTCCGTCGGGGCATCCATCCCTCCGGTCCGACCCCTCAGGCAGGACTTGCCTGCCGGATGAAGCTGCCAGCGGCTCGGGACAGTCCGTCAGTCGAAATCCACGATGGTGACGCCGGACCCTCCGAACTGGATGTGTTCGTCCCTGACGGAGGAGACCCCCGGAATCGTCCTGAGATATTTCTGGAGTTCGTCCCTCAGGGCACCGGTGCCTTTGCCGTGGATTATCCTGACGGTTCCTATGCCGAGCATGATCGCGTCGTCGATGTAATGGGTCACAATGCCGAGGGCGTCCCCGACCCTTTCACCCCTCACGTCCAGTTCGGGAGAGAAATTGAGCCGGCGTTCCCTGACGGCGCTGTCGTCCCGGACGTCCCGGGGCTTTGCCGTTGCCTTCCTTGCGGCGTTGTATTCATTCGAGGAAATCCTCTCCACCCTGTCCGGAGGCATCTGGGAGGTTATGTTCCCCACCGCTATCGTCACTGCCTTGTTGGACACCCTGACAATCTCGCCGACCATCCCGTTGTCCTTCACGCGGACCTTCTCGCCGACCTTCAGGGCACCTCCCCTGAACGGTTCTTTCTCCTTCCCGCCGTCCTGGGAACCATTGTCTCCTGACTGGGTTCTCCTCGAGTTCTTCTTCTGCTTCCTGTGCTCGAGCTGGCGGAGCTTCTTCTCTATGTAGTCGTCGTGGTCCTTCAGTTCCTTCTCCTTCTTGCTCTGGAGGGCCGAGACGAAGTCCTGGAGGCTGCTTCTTGCATCCCTGGTCTTCTCTTTTTCAGCCTGGGACTCCTTTATGGTGCGGATGGTGTTCTCGACAGTCTTGTTGGCTCCCTGGACAATCTCCTCGGCCTCCTTCTTTGCCTGGTCCAGGATCTCCTTCTTCGTCTGCTTTATGCCTTCCAGTTCCTTCTGGTACCTTTCCGTGATGCTGTCGAGGATCTTGTCCGTGTTCTTTATCTTCTGCAGTTTCTCGTCCAGGGCCCTGCGGCTGCGGACAATCTTCCGGAGGTTCCGCTCCATCCCGACGAATTCTTCACCGGCCCTGTTTTCGGCGTCCTTGACTACATTTTCGGGCAGGCCCATCTTCCGGGCGAGTTCGAATGCGAAGGAATTGCCCGGGAGGCCGATGTCCAACTTAAAGAGGGGCTGGATCTTGGCGGCGTCGAACTGCATGGCTCCGTTGATCACTCCGGTGTCGGGAGACGAGGCGTAGAGCTTGAGGTTGGTGTAGTGGGTGGTTATCACTCCGTAGACCCCGCGTTCGTCGAGCTGCGCCAGGATAGCCTCGGCTATGGCGCCACCGGCTGCCGGCTCTGTCCCGGACCCGAACTCGTCGATCAGGACGAGGGTCTTGCCGTCGGCTTCCTTGAGCATCGCTTTCATGTCCTGGAGGAAGGAACTGTAGGTGGACAGGTCGTTCTCCAGGTTCTGGTCGTCGCCTATGCTTACCATGATCCGGTCGAAGACGGGGAGTTCCGAAGTCTCGGACGTCGGGACGGGCATGCCCCACTGGAACATGTACTGGAGCAGTCCTGCAGTCTTCAGGCAGACGGACTTGCCCCCGGCGTTGGGGCCGGAGACCAGGAGTATGCGTTTTTTCGGCGTCAGGGTTATGGTGACCGGGACGATCGGCCGTCCTTCCCTTGCAAGGGCTCTTTCGAGGAGCGGATGGCGGGCCTTCCGGAGGTTCATCCCCCCATCGTCGGATATGACCGGAACCCCTGCCTTGAAATCCAGCGCGACCTGTGCCTTCGCGACCAGGAAGTCTGTCTCCCCGACATATTCGGCAGCCTTTTCAAGGTCCGGGACATAAGGCCTGACGAAATCGCTGAATCCTGCCAGGATCCTTTGGATCTCGATCGCTTCCTCGGAATGGAGGGCGGCGATTTCGTTCTCGAGTTCGATGATCTCGGCAGGCTCCACGTAGGCGGTCTTGCCGGTTGCGGAAGTGTCATGTACGTAGCCCGGGATCTTCTTCTTGCTGGCGCTGTTGACAGGTATCAGCAGTTTCCCGTCCCTCACTGAAAGGCTGGCGTCTTCGTCCACCAGGCCGTCCGCCTGGGCCTGTTTGAGGATGGCGTTGGCCCTCTTGGAGACGGCTCCTTCCTTCGAACGAAGGGCTCTCCTTATCTCCTGCAGGGCGTCGGAAGCCGTGTCCTTCACGTCTCCGTACTTGTCAAGTATGCTGTCGATGCGTTTCTGCACGAGCGGGAAACTCATGACCTTTGAACTCATTTTCTTGAGGTTCGGATAGACTCCGTCCTTTATCGAGGCGAAGAAGCCTGTGAGCTTCCTGACGGTCTCCACCATCGTGCGGAGTTTCCCCAGGGACAGCAAGTCTATGTTGAATCCGGGGTTCTCAAGCGGCCTGAGGAAGTCCAGGCAGTCGATGTAGCCGTTGGTGGGGAAGCTCTCCTCGAACATCATGATGAGCCGCATCTCGTCCGTCAGGGCCAGCCTCCGGGACAGTTCCGTCCTGTCGGTGCAGAAAGTCTCGCCCTCCACCAGGGAGCAGGCATATTCAGTTGAACAACGGTCGGAGACCATCGTGCGGATCCTGTCGAATCCCAGCTTGCCCTCCAGGCGTCTGTCGATAATGCTAGCGTTCTCCTCCATTCCTCTCACTGATGTTTTTCCTGGGTGTCCTTCTCCTGCTGCTGGGACTCGCTCGAGCCCAGCAGGAGTTTAAGTTCGTTGATGTTGCCTATCGCAGAGAGCCTGCCGCCCCTTACGAAAGAAATCCCTCCGGTCTCCTCCGAGACCACTATGACATCGGCGTCGGTCTCTTCTGAAATGCCGATGGCCGCCTTGTGCCTCATCCCGAGGCTCGGTGGAATGTCCGTACGCTGTGTTATCGGCAGGGTGCAGCGTGCCGCCTCGATCCTGTCGTGCCTGAGGATCATGGCCCCGTCGTGGAGAGGCGAATTCTTGAAGAATATGTTCATGATCAGCCTCCTGCTGATCTTGGCGTCGACCAGGTCTCCGGTCTGGGCGATGTATTCCAGGGAGTCCCTGCGGGGAATTACCATCAGCGCCCCGGTCTTGTCCGAGGACATCTGGCGGCAGGCTTCGCAGATCTCGTTGACGGCCTCGTTGCCCATCTTCTTGTCCTCTATCCCCAGCAGCTTGTTCAGCAGGCTCCTTCCCTTGCCGGAGGAGGTGTACCTGGCCCCGAACCGCATCAGGAAATGGCGGACTTCCGGCTGGAATATGACTATGAGGGCGATCACGCCCACGTCGAGGAAAGTGCCGATGATCGCGCTCATCAGCTTCATGTTGAGGGCGGCGACGAGGACCCTGAGGACGAAGAGCATGACCACGGCGATGAACACGTTCATGGCCGCGGAACCCCTGATCCACTTGAAGCAGATGTAGATGATGACGGCCACCATCAAGATGTCGATGGCGTCGGCAGGAGAGAATTTAAGGAACCCGAATATGGCGAGTGGCATCGATGTCAGTTTTAATCATGCAAAGATAGTATTTCTCTTTGAATGTGAGGCCATAAGGTTGTTGAAAACTTTGTTAATTGAAAAATAATTCGTACATTTGCAGCCCGCAAATTTGTGCGGGATAGTGTAAAGTATTAAGTTACAATTAATTAATCAAACCAATGCCTGGATTAATTGGAAAGAAAATCGGAATGACTTCCGTTTTCGGTGCTGATGGAAAGAACATTCCATGCACCGTCATCGAGGCTGGTCCGTGTGTTGTCACGCAACTGCGTACAGTAGAGAAAGATGGTTATGCCGCTGTACAGCTTGCCTATGACGAAATCAAGGAGATACACGCCAGCGAGCCCTTGAAGGGGCACTTCAAAAAGGCAGGGACTACTCCCAAGCGCAAGCTGGTCGAATTCGAGGCCGACTTCGAGGGAGAGCTCAAGCTCGGAGACACCATCACCGTCTCTGACATCGTCAAGGATGATGTCAAGTTCGTCGATGTTGTCGGTACTTCTAAAGGTAAAGGTTTCCAGGGTGTCGTGCACCGTTATCACTTCGCCGGAGTCGGCGGGGCGACCCACGGCCAGCACAACAGGCTCCGCAAGCCCGGTTCGCTGGGCGCGTCTTCATGGCCTTCCCGCGTATTCCCCGGTATGAGGATGGGCGGACACATGGGCAATGAAAGGGTCAAGGTTTTCAACCTCGAGATCATCAAGGTCATCCCTGAAAACAATCTTCTCGTTATTAAAGGTTCCGTCCCCGGGGCCAAGGGTTCTTATGTAGCATTGGAGTTTTAGTTATGGAATTGCCAGTATTGAAAATAGACGGAACTGATTCCGGCAAGAAGGTTGTCCTTGACGAGAAGGTTTTCGGCATCGAGCCCAACGACCATGCCATCTATCTTGACGTTGTCCAGTACCTCGCCAACAGGCGTCAGGGAACCGCCAAGACCAAGGACCGCAGCGAAATCGCTCACTCCACAAAGAAGCTTGGCCGCCAGAAGGGCGGCGGCGGCGCCCGTCATGGCAGCCTCAAGGCGAACATCTTCGTCGGCGGCGGCCGTGTCTTCGGACCCAAGCCTCGCCTCTACAGGTTCAAGCTCAACAAGAAGCAGAAGGCTCTCGCCCGTTACTCTGCTCTTTCCTACAAGGCCCAGGAGAACGCCATCGTCCTCGTAGAGCCTTTC
Source organism: uncultured Bacteroidales bacterium (assembly GCA_900320185.1). Taxonomy (GTDB): domain Bacteria; phylum Bacteroidota; class Bacteroidia; order Bacteroidales; family UBA932; genus Cryptobacteroides. The sequence goes on along the minus strand of ONRD01000003.1, from coordinate 3,603 downwards.
ACCATGGATGCTCCCAAGACCAAGGAATTCATGCACATCCTTGAGGCCCTCAAGGCTGGTGACAGGAAGGTCCTCTTCGTCCTCCCGGAGAACTCCAACAACATTTTCCTTTCATCACGCAACCTCCCGGAGGTCCAGGTCATCACCGTGGACGAACTCAACACCTACACCATCATGAATGCGAATTCGATGGTCCTTGTCGACGGCGTCCAGGATGTCCTTTCCGCGAGAGCCAACCGTTAAAAGAGCAAAGAGATGGGAATATTAATTAAGCCAATCGTTACTGAGAAGCTGACGGCTGAAGGCGAAAAGTTCAACCGCTACGGCTTCATCGTTGACCGCAAGGCCAACAAGATCCAGATAAAGGAAGCCGTCGAGAAGTTCTACAATGTCTCCGTCGTTGATGTCAACACCGTCAACTATCATGGCGACAGGAAGTCCCGCTACTCCAAGTCCGGGATGCTCCGCGGCCGCACCAACCACTACAAGAAGGCCTATGTCACCCTTGCCGGCGACGACAAGATTGATTTCTACGCTAACATTTAAGGAGGAACGTATTTATGGCAATCAGGAAATTCAAGCCTACAACTCCCGGACAGAGGAACAAGGCTATCAGTGCTTTCGACGAAATCACTGCAAAGAAACCCTACAAGCCGCTGTGCGAGCCTCTCAAGAGCACTGGCGGTAGGAACAACACAGGCCAGATGACCGTCCGCTACATCGGCGGCGGCCACAAGAGGAAGTACCGTATCATCGACTTCCTCCGCGACAAGGACAACGTAAAGGCAACCGTCCTCACCATCGAGTACGACCCTAACAGGAGCGCCCGCATCGCCCTCGTCGAGTACGAGGATGGAGTCAAGAGGTACATCATCGCCCCTGCGGGCATCAAGGTCGGACAGGTCGTCGAGTCCGGTTCCGGTGTCTCTCCGGACCTGGGCAACTGCCTTCCTCTTTCCGAGATCCCTGTAGGAACACTCGTTCACAACATCGAGCTCCGTCCCGGTCAGGGTGCCGCCATGGCACGTTCCGCCGGAACCTTCGCCCAGCTCGCTGCCCGTGAAGGCAACTACGCTATCCTCCGTCTCCCTTCGGGCGAGACCAGGATGGTCCTCGTAGCTTGCCGCGCCACTGTCGGTACCGTTTCCAACGGAGACCATAATCTTGAATCCTTCGGTAAGGCAGGCCGCAACCGCTGGCTCGGACGCAGGCCTCACAACCGTGGTGTCGTCATGAACCCTGTCGATCACCCGATGGGTGGTGGAGAAGGCCGTGCATCAGGAGGTCACCCTCGTTCCCGCAAGGGCCTTCCTGCAAAGGGTTACAAGACACGCAACCCCAAGGCTACCTCCAACAAGTTCATCATTGAAAGGAGAAAGAAGAAGTAATTAAACAGAAATCAAGATTATGAGTCGTTCATTAAGAAAAGGTCCATACATCCAGGAAGCACTGGAAAAGAGAATTCTTGCCATGAATGATGGTAGCAAGAAGAAGGAGGTCGTAAAGACCTGGTCCCGTGCCAGCATGATCTCTCCGGACTTCGTAGGACACACCGTAGCCGTTCATAATGGAAACAAGTTCATTCCTGTTTACATTACTGAGAACATGGTAGGTCACAAGCTCGGCGAATTCGCGCCCACCAGAACTTTCAAAGGCCATTCGGGCAACAATAAGAAGTAATTTAAAGAATTAAAGTTATGGGAGCTCGTAAACACTTAATGGCCCTGAAGTACAAGGAAGCCAAGAAGCAGACCTCAATAGCAAAACTTAACGATGTACCCACTTCCCCCCGCAAGATGCGTCTTGTGGCTGACACCGTCAGGGGAGTGGAAGTAAACCGCGCGCTGGATCTTCTTCATTTTTCGAAGAAGGCTCCTTCGATCCGCCTGGAAAAGCTTCTCCGCAGCGCTATCGCAAACTGGGAAGCCAAGAATCCCGACAAGACCAGGGAACTTGACAACGGCAACGTCTATGTCAAGACCATCATGGTCGGTGAAGGCCGCACTCTCAAGAGGATCCGTCCCTGCCCTCAGGGCCGCGCCGGAAGGATCCGCAAGCGTTCGAACCACGTCACTGTCGTTCTCGATGTAAAGCAACCAACAACAGTAGAGGAGAATAAGTAATATGGGACAGAAAACAAATCCTATTTCTAACAGAATCGGTATCACCCGTGGTTGGGACTCTAACTGGTGTGGTGGTAATTACGCTGAGAAGATAGCCGAGGATTTCGAGATCCGCAAGTACCTGACCAACCGTCTTGCAAAGGCCAGCCTCTCCAAGATCGTCATCGAAAGGACCCTCAAGCTCATAACCGTGACAATCCATGCTGCAAGGCCCGGATTCATCATCGGCAAGGGCGGACAGGAAGTCGACCGTCTCAAGGAGGAACTCAAGAAGGTCACCAAGAAGGATGTCCAGATCAACATCTTCGAGGTCAAGAGGCCTGAGGTCGACGCCCACATCGTGGCTGACACCATCGCCCGTCAGATTGAAGGCCGTGTCTCCTACAGGAGGGCCATCAAGATGGCCATCGCCTCTACCATGAGGGTTGGAGCAGAAGGCATCAAGGTCCAGATCAGCGGCCGCGTCGGCGGTGCTGAAATGGCCAGGAGCGAAATGTTCAAGGAAGGCCGTACTCCTCTGCACACTTTCCGTGCTGACATCGACTATGCACTTGCAGTTGCAAGCACCAAGGTCGGCGCCCTCGGAATCAAGGTGTGGATCTGCAACGGAGAGCGTTACGGCAAGCAGGACCTTACCCCCAACGCTGCTTCTGCAGCCAACGCACAGGGTGCACGCGCACCTCGCGGTGACCGCAGGGGCGACCGTGGCGACCGCAGGGGCGGCAACCGCGGTGGCAGGGGTGGCCGTCGTGACTCAAGGAACTCCGAATAAGCACATCATGCTTTATAATCAAAATGAAGGCGACTGATAAGCGATTATCGGTCGCCTTCTTTATTGTTGAGCTTCGCGGCAGGCGGCAGGCACCTCAAGGAAGGCGTGCCCACCCTCGGGCACGTTAGAGGGAGGGACCCTACGGATACAAGTTATCGCGCAGCGATGACGAAGGAGACGTTGGGAGGGATGGAGTGAGCGGAAGCGAACGGAACCTTCCGGAGGTGCCTGCCGCCTGCCGCCCGCAAACTTGAAACAACAGAAAAGAGGATGACCTCAAAGTCCATTGGACTTATCAGTCATCCTCCTTCTTTTTGTGAAGGGACGGAATCACCGCAGGCGGAATATTCGGACATCGCCAGCTTCGATCCTGTACTGCTCGGGGTGTTTTCCGACAGGGACGTAACGGCCTTCCCGGTCAACCTCGCAGGCCTTTTTCCGGAAGGAGATGTCAAGGCTCATTGGCTCCTCGATGCTCCCGCTCACTACTACGAGGAAGGATTTCTTCCCTTTCTGCAGCAGGGAGACCAGTGCACGGGCGCCATGTGTGTCCAGGGAGACGACGCCTTCAGGCAGTTCCTTCAGGGGTGTCGCACCGGGAGGAACGTCTCCTACGACCCCCACCTGTACGACCTCTGACCCGACGAACACACCGGCCCTTGCCTGCAGTTCTGCATTGAGCGTTTTCACCCGGTCATACATCTCCGT
>ONRD01000029.1 GCA_900320185.1 uncultured Bacteroidales bacterium | reverse complement strand
AACACCTCATTCCCACGCCTGGAGCCCAAGTCATCCACGCTGGAGGCCGGTTTTTTGCGCCCGTATGATGAAGCGCCATCGTCTGTCATGAGTGACGATAGGATCTATCGCTTTTGTCATGATAGACGATTGAGGGAGGAAGGGAGATACCCTCCCCGGAGGACTCCGTTCCGCTTCGCTCCACTCCGGCCCCTCCCACAATCTACTTCGTCCCGCGTGCCGCGGAACTCGTATCTTGCGGGCCCCTCGCCCCTGCCCGTGTGATGTGCACCCCAAAAGTCTTTGTCTAACTTTTGGGGGTCATGTCAGTGTCCGGGGGTGGACACGCCTCCGGGAGGGTATCTCCCTTCCTCCTGGCGCGTCTTCAATACTTCTATCGTATCCCAAAAGCCACGATACCGGCATCTTTCTCCCCTACAAGCAGTTTGATGGACCACGTTTCACCATGCCGAGCTCCCTTCCATCGAGAGAACACCCAGGCACAGGACAGATCACCCCACATGTTACCCCGTGCCGAGTTTCCTTCCAACGAGAGAACACCCGGCACAGGACAATCCTCAGCGCACGTTTCACCTTGGTAGCATCATTCTCAAATAGCTAACACGCTTGATATCCACAACAGACTGTTGCCAAGATAGTGAACTGCAAGTCCAGTTTTCAAATAGCTAACACGCTTGGTTTTCGTAAACGATTGTTAACCAATTGATTAATTTCTCCGAGCGTGTTAACTGGACGTTTTTTCAAGGGTACCTTCACACGCTTCCGTTTTGTAATATGCTGATAATGAGGTGCCTATCTTTTTCTGGCGTGTTAGCTATTTGAAAATAAGCTGGCAATGAAAACTGCGGATACTCGGAGTTAATCCCGGGCCAACAGCCGACGCGGAAATGGATTTGAAATAAGTTAACCAGGGCAAACGCGGATACTCATATTCATCAATGACTCTGCCCGCGTCGTTGGTCTGTTCAAAGAATACTTGCCTATCAGGCCCGCGCCTTGAAGATGCCAACCGTGGCAGCGACAACCATTTCACCAATGGGAGCGACTGCATGGAGACCCAAGAACGGGGTGACGAACCTGGCCTTTCCCCCCTGCCCGATACAGCGGATAGAAGGCATCCCGGCAAGGAGGCCCGGGGGCCGGACTTCGCCATCCCATGGCTCGGCTTCGGGGCGGGGGCATATATTCCTGATTTGGCAGTTCGGCGGAATCTTGGTATCTTTGTAGATTCAAAACACCAAGATTACAAACAACTGTATGAGTATTCAGCAGGAAAACATCAAGAAGCTGGTCGAACGCAGGGAAGCGGCCAAGCTGGGAGGAGGACAGAAAAGGATCGATGCCCAGCACGAGAAAGGGAAACTTACTGCAAGGGAAAGGCTTGCCCTGCTCCTCGACGAAGGCAGTTTCGAGGAGTTCGACATGTTCGTCCAGCACCGCTGCACCAACTTCGGGATGGACAGGCAGCATTTCGACGGTGACGGAGTGGTTACCGGGATGGGTACGATAGATGGAAGGCTGGTCTACGTGGCGGCACAGGATTTCACCGTCTCCGGAGGCTCTCTTTCGAAAACCATGTCGGAGAAGATCTGCAAGGTCCAGGACCTGGCGGTCAGGAACGGCGCTCCTTTCATATGCCTGAACGACTCCGGCGGAGCCAGGATCCAGGAGGGTGTCGACGCCCTGGCCGGTTACGGCGAGATATTCGAAAGGAACATCCTCGCTTCGGGAGTCGTGCCCCAGATCTCAGGGATTTTCGGCCCGTGCGCCGGTGGTGCCGTGTACTCGCCTGCCCTCACCGACTTCACTGTCATGGTCAAGAACACCTCGTACATGTTCCTAACCGGACCGGCAGTCGTCAAGAGCGTCCTTGGCGAGGAAGTCACCCAGGAAGAACTCGGAGGAGCAAGCGTACACGCGAGCAAGAGCGGCGTCGCCCATTTTGCAGCGGAGAATGAAGAAGACGGGATCAGGACCATCAAGGAACTTCTCGGGTATATCCCCCAGAACAACATGGAAGAGGCGCCCATAGTGGCAACCGACGACCCTGCAGGCAGGGTTGACGACAGCCTCAACGAGATCATCCCGGACAATCCGAACATGCCCTACGACATGTACAAGGTCATAAGGAGCATCGTCGACGACGGGAAATTCTTCGAGATCCACAAGGATTTCGCCAGGAACATAATCATTGGTTTCGCCCACATGAACGGGCGGAGCGTCGGCATCGTGGCCAACCAGCCGAAGGTCCTCGCCGGAGTGCTTGACATCAACGCATCCAGGAAGGGAGCAAGGTTCGTCCGGTTCTGCGATGCATTCAACATCCCGCTCGTGTCGCTGGTCGACGTACCAGGTTTCCTGCCCGGCACACAGCAGGAATATGGAGCCGTCATCACCAACGGCGCCAAATTGCTGTACGCCTACGGCGAAGCCACCGTTCCGAAGGTCACCGTCGAGCTCCGGAAGAGCTATGGCGGTTCGTACATAGTGATGAGCAGCAAGCACCTGAGGGCGGACCTGGTGTACGCATGGCCGTCTGCGCAGATTGCAGTAATGGGTGCTGACGGTGCAGTCAACGTGCTTTATGCCAAAGACTTGAAAGCCGCCGTAGACCAGGACGCGAAGGACCGCATCCGTCAGGAAAAGAAGGCCGAGTACGAAGAGCTCTTCAACAATCCCTACCAGGCAGCCATGAAAGGCTATGTCGATGATGTCATAGAGCCCCGCAACACAAGGTTCCGCGTCATCAGGGCCCTTGAACAGCTTGCCGGAAAGAAGCAGCAGATGCCTGCGAAGAAACATGACAACCTTCCCCTGTAAAAGATGAGATTCACCAGGACAACTGCAATCGCAGCCTTACTTCTCGCCGGTGCCTGCCTCCGGGCCCAGAACCTCACCGACCTGAGGGTAGCCGAGATCGTGGCGGTAAACGAGCACGGTCCCGTAGATGGATTCGGCCAGAGGAACGGCTGGATCGAGATTTTCAACAACTCCAACGGTACGGTCAAGTTCGGCGGATGCTACCTCACCGACGACAAGGACGACCTTACTAAATACCACATTCCCGCTTCCGACAGGAGCACCCAGGTAGGGCCGCGCCAAAGCGTCGTATTCCATGCCGGCGGGGACGCTTCCCACGGAACGTACTACACCAATTTCACTCTCGCGAACGGCGAGACGGTCTATCTGGTCAGCAACGATGGGAGGACCATCATCGACGAGCTTGCCATACCGGCAGACCTCCCGGCCGACTGGTCGGTGGTAAAGGTCCCCGCCGGAGTCAAGAAGACCGACTTCACCGTCGGGGTCAGCGAGAAGCCGACTCCGGGGGCATACAACGGCGACGTGGATGCAAAGACCAACAGCCAGATAATGAAGGAGAAGGATCCGCACGGCTGGGTCCTTACCCTGATTTCGGTCTGCGTCGTGTTCTTCGCCCTGGCAATCCTCGCGTTCATATTCACCGCGATCGGCAAGGCCGGCGACAGGGAAAAGCCCGCCAAGTCCCCCTCCGGGCACGTAGGCAAGGGAGCGCCGACCCCTGAAGTCGCCGCAGCGATAGCCATGGCCCTCAGCCATGAGGACGGCGAGGAGGTGTGCGCCGCAATAGCGATGGCCCTGGAGGAATACATGGGCGGAGTACATGACGAAGAGAGCTTCGTCATCACCATAAAACCAACGCCGGGCAGCGCCTGGGCCGGGAAGGAGCAGGGTTTCAGAAGGCTCCCCCGATGAGATGCAAATAAACAAGGAAAGATAATATGAAGACTTACAAGTTCAAGATCAATGGCAACGACTATGAAGTCATGGTCAATTCAGTGGAAGGGAACACCGCCGACGTGACCGTCAACGGGACAGGTTACAAGGTTGAGATGGAAAACGCTCCCGCCGCACCTGCCGCAGCCCCCAAGAGCGAGCCTGCAGCAGCTCCCGCACCCGTCGCCGCCGCTCCCGCCGCACCTGCCGCCAAGGCAGCAGGTGAAGGCCAGACCGTCACTTCCCCCCTCCCGGGAGTCATCATCGAAGTCTCGGTCAAGGAAGGCCAGGCCGTCAAGGCGGGCCAGAAGGTGGCCGTGATCGAAGCCATGAAGATGGAGAATGAGATCCAGGCTCCTGCGGACGGCACCGTAACGGCCGTCCTTGTGGGCAAGGGCGATTCCGTCCTGGAAGGAGCACCGGTAGTCAAGATCGCCTAGAATGAGCACAGTATTCGACAGCCTCAGGCAGTTCTGGTTCTTCACGGGATTCGCCAACTGCACGTGGCAGAACCTGGCGATGATCCTCATTGGGATCGTTTTCATCACCATCGCGATCAAGAAGGGCTGGGAGCCGCTGCTCCTTGTCCCCATCGGCTTTGGAATGATCATCGGGAACATACCCATGTTCCCAGGCCTGAATATCGGGGTCTATGAGGACGGGTCCGTACTGAACACCCTCTACCAGGGAGTGAAGCAGGGCTGGTACCCTCCGCTCATATTCCTGGGAATCGGAGCCATGACAGATTTCTCCGCGCTGATCTCCCAGCCAAGGCTGCTGCTGATCGGTGCGGCCGCACAGATGGGAATATTCGGAGCCTACCTGCTCGCCCTGCTGCTGGGTTTCGACCCGAACCAGGCAGGTGCCATCGGCATCATCGGAGGCGCGGACGGCCCCACCGCCATCTTCCTTTCCTCCCAGCTCGCCCCGGACCTTATGGGTGCGATCGCCGTGAGCGCATATTCCTACATGGCCCTGGTCCCTGTGATCCAGAGGCCTATCATGCTGGCCCTGACCACTAAGGAAGAGCGCCTTATCCGGATGCCCAAGCCTCGTCAGGTGAGCCAGAAAGAGAAGATCATCTTCCCTGTCGTCGGCTTCCTCCTCACAGCCTTCATCGTGCCTTCGGGACTTCCCCTCCTGGGGATGCTGTTCTTCGGGAACCTCCTGAAGGAAAGCGGAGTGACCAGACGTCTTGCGGAGACCGCACGGGGACCGCTGATCGACGTGGTGACCACACTGATAGGACTTACCGTCGGGGCCTCGACCCAGGCCGACAAGTTCCTCACCGGGAATTCCGTCAAGATCTTCATCCTCGGACTCCTCTCCTTCGTCATAGCCACGACCTGCGGGGTGCTCTTCGTGAAGGTCTGGAACCTCTTCCTCAAGGGAGACCGGAAGATCAATCCCCTGATCGGGAACGCCGGAGTGTCCGCAGTGCCGGACAGCGCAAGGGTCTCGGAGATCGTTGGACGGGAATTCGACCCGGACAACCATCTCCTGATGCATGCGATGGGCCCCAACGTAGCCGGCGTTATAGGCTCTGCCGTTGCGGCCGGAATCCTTCTCGGTTTCCTTGGATAAGTTGCCGGGATGGATGTATTTGTTGTATAAAGCGGCACACTTCATTTGCTGGAGTGTGCCTTTTTAGCTATATTTGAAAATCTGAAAAATCATCGAGAAATGGACAATAAACTTCAGGAACTTACTGACAAACTTTACAAGGAAGGCCTGTCCAAGGGAAAGGAAGAAGGAGAAGCCCTTCTCGCCCAGGCAAGGCAGGAGGCCGACGGCATCCTCGACGCCGCAAGGAAGGAGGCTGAAACCATCCTGAAAAATGCCAGGAAGGAAGCCGAGGACTACCGCGCCAAGGTCGAAGGGGACGTCAAGATGGCAGCTTCGCAGTCCCTCCAGGCCACCAGGAAAGACATCGAGAACCTCATCATCGGGAAGGTCGTCGACGAGCCTGTCACCTCTGCCCTATCCTCCGCAGAATTCGTCAAGGAGATCATCAGGACCGTCGCCGGAAAGTTCAACCCGGATGAGGCCGCCGGACTGGATGTGGTCCTTCCGGAAAGCCTGAAAGCCCAACTCGAGCCCTTCATCAAAGGCGAAGCCGCCAGTCTCCTGAAAGGCGGGATCGACGCCACCTTCTCGAAGAAAGTCTCGGGCGGTTTCAACATCGGCCCGAAGGACGGTTCCTGGTTCGTAAGCTTCACCGACGGGACCTTCAAGGAACTGGTCGGTGAATATCTCCGTCCTGCAACCAGGAAGATCCTCTTCGGCGAAGACAGATGAGCAACTACGAATACATAGTCGCATCGCTGCCGGCAATCTCCCTGGAATGGAAATTCGGGGAGGGGGACTCGTTCGGAAGTCTCGTCTCTCAGATCAAGTCTCTCCTTGACAAGGCCGACAGGAAGACGGTGGACCGCCTGCTGGACGGTTACAAGGAAGAGTGCATGACGGCTGAGTTCTACGAAGACTGCCTGAAGCACCCGAACCCCTTCATCCGCAAGTTCTTCGCCTTCGACCTCCATGTGCGCAACGCCAAGGCCCGTTTCCTTAACAAAGCCTTCGGAAGGCCTGAGGAGCAGGACACCATCCGGATTCCCGTCACCGGCGAATTCGCCTGGGAAGCAAGGCTTTCGGACTCACTGGCCAAAACCGACCTCCTGGAAAGGGAAAGGAGCATGGACGCCCTGATGTGGGATGCGATAGGAGAGATGACCCGTTTCAACTACTTCGACCTCGATGTCATCCTGGGCTTCATCGCCCGGCTCCACATAGTCGCAAGATGGCTGGAACTGGATGAACAGGCAGGGCGTGAGATGTTCGTCTCCCTGGTGGACGAGGTGCGCTCCACCTTCAAGGGCGTTGAATTTGTTGCACCGCAAGAATAGAATAAAACACAGATAAATGAAGACAAAAGGAATAGTGACAGGAATCGTGTCGAACCTCGTTACGGTCGAGGTTGACGGACCTGTCGCGGAGAATGAGCTCTGCTACATAACCCTTGACGGGACTCCCCTTCTGGCGGAAGTGATCAAAGTCTCCGGGAACAAGGCATCCGTGCAGGTGTTCGAGAGCACCCGGGGACTCAAGAACTCCGACCCGGTGGAATTCGAAGGCAGGATGCTCGAGGTCACCCTCGGTCCCGGCCTGCTGTCAAGCGTCTATGACGGCCTGCAGAACAACCTGGCCACGATGGAAGACGTGTTCCTCAAGAGAGGTGAATACACCGAGCCCATCAACCGCGAAAAGCTTTGGGATTTCACTCCGCTCGCCAAGCCGGGCGACAAGGTGGTCGCTGCGGACTGGCTCGGAGAGGTCAAGGAAGGCTGGCTGCCCCACAAGATCATGGTTCCCTTCTCCTTCAAGGGTGAGTACACGGTCAAGAGCGTCATCCCGGCAGGGCAGTACACGGTAGACGAAACCGTGGCGGTGCTGACCGACGCCTCCGGAGAGGACGTGAACGTTACAATGACCCAGAAATGGCCGGTCAAGGTAGCCGTGAAGGCCTACAAGGAAAAACCAAGGCCGTCCAGGGTCATGGAGACAGGCGTGCGCTGCATCGACACCTTCAACCCCATCGCCGAAGGCGGTACGGGCTTCATTCCCGGCCCGTTCGGATGCGGGAAGACCGTCCTCCAGCACGCAATCGCCAAGCAGGGCGAGGCAGACATCATCGTGATGGCGGCCTGCGGTGAGCGCGCCAACGAGGTGGTGGAGATATTCACCGAATTCCCCGAGCTGATCGACCCGCACACCGGGCGCTTCCTCATGGAACGCACCACCATCGTGTGCAACACCTCGAACATGCCCGTGGCGGCGCGTGAAGCGTCGGTGTACACCGCGATGACGATCTGCGAATATTACAGGGCGATGGGCCTGAGGGCCCTTCTCCTCGCCGACTCCACCTCCCGCTGGGCGCAGGCCCTCAGGGAGATGTCGAACAGGATGGAGGAACTCCCCGGGGCGGACGCCTTCCCGGTGGACCTTTCTTCGATCATCTCCAACTTCTACTCGCGGGCCGGCCAGGTGGTCCTGAACAACGGCAAGACCGGGGCAGTCACGTTCATCGGGACGGTTTCTCCGGCCGGCGGCAACCTCAAGGAACCCGTCACCGAATCTACCAAGAAGGCGGCAAGATGCTTCTACGCACTCGAGCAGAGCCGTGCCGACCAGAAGAGATATCCGGCGGTGAACCCTCTCGACTCATATTCCAAATACCTCGACTACCCCGAGATCATCGACTACCTCGAAAACAAGATCGAACATGGCTGGGTGGCCAAGGTGGCCAAGGCGAAGAACCTCGTCAGGAGGGGGCGCGAGGCCAATGAGCAGATCAACATCCTGGGTGACGACGGAGTGCCCATGGGCTACCATGAGAGCTTCTGGAAGTCCGAGCTCATCGATTTCGGCTTCCTCCAGCAGGACGGTTTCGACCCGGTCGACTCCCTCACTCCCCTGGAGCGTCAGAAATACATGCTCGACCTGATCCTCGACATCTGCGACAGGCATTTCGAATTCGAGGATTTCGAGCAGTGCCGGGACTTTTTCAAGAACATCATCAACGCCATCCGACAGATGAACTACGCTGAATTCAAGAGCGAGGGATTCGCAAGGTATGAGGCTGAACTCAACAAACTTTTGGAAGAAAATGGCAATTAAGGCTTACCAGAGAATATACACTCACCTTGAGGCGATCACCAAGGCGACCGTCTCCCTGAAGGCGAAAGGGGTGAGCAACGATGAACTCGCCTACGTGCACGGACGCCTTGCACAGGTGGTCAAGACAAAGGGCGACCTGGTCACCCTGCAGGTCTTCTCGGGAACCGAAGGCATCCCTACCAACGCCGAGGTCACCTTCCTCGGAGAGCCTCCCACCCTGAAAGTCTCCCAGCAGCTGGCCGGACGCTTCTTCAACGCCTATGGGGAGCCTATCGACGGCGGACCCGAGGTGGAAGGTGAAGAGCGCCAGATCGGCGGGCCTTCCGTCAACCCCTACAAGAGGCGCCAGCCTTCCGAACTGATTCCGACGGGCATCGCCGGCATCGACCTCAACAACACCATCGTGTCCGGCCAGAAGATTCCCTTCTTCGCCGACCCTGACCAACCGTACAACCAGGTCATGGCTGACGTGGCGATGAGGGCAGACGTGGACAAGATCATCCTCGGTGGCATGGGCCTTTCGAACGACGACTACCTTTTCTTCCGCCATTCGTTCGAAAGCGCCGGGGCGCTGGACAGGATCGTCAGTTTCGTAAACACGACCGAAGACCCGCCCGTAGAGAGGCTTCTCGTCCCGGACATGGCACTCACCGCAGCGGAGTATTTCGCAGTGGACCAGGACGAAAAGGTGCTTGTCCTGCTGACCGACATGACCTTGTATGCGGACGCCTTGTCAATCGTCTCGAACAGGATGGACCAGATACCTTCCAAGGACTCGATGCCCGGCTCGTTGTATTCAGACCTGGCGAAGATATACGAAAAGGCCGTGCAGCTTCCCTCGAAGGGATCCATCACCATCATCGCAGTCACCACCCTGAACGACGGGGACATCACCCATGCCATCCCTGACAACACGGGTTACATTACCGAGGGCCAGCTCTTCCTCCGCCACGACACGGATTCCGGCAAGGTGATCATAGACCCGTTCCGTTCACTGTCCAGGCTCAAGCAGCTGGTCCAGAACAAGAAGACCCGCGAAGACCACAGCCAGGTGATGAACGCGGGCGTGAGGCTGTACGCAGACGCGCAGAATGCCAAGACAAAGATGGAGAACGGTTTCGACCTTTCGGACTATGACCACCGCTGCCTTGACTACGCGAAGGACTACGCCACAAGGCTCCTGTCGATAGACGTCAACATCTCCATCGAAGAGATGCTTGACACGGCGTGGGAACTGTTCGGGAAGTATTTCTCGAAGGCCGAGACCGGCATCAAGCAGTCGATGATAGACAAATACTGGAAAGGCCGCTAGGACACGATGGCTATAAAGTTCCAATACAACAAGACAGCGCTGACGAACCTGCAGAAGCAGCTCAAGATGCGCCTGAACGCCCTCCCGACCCTGAAGAACAAGGAGAGCGCCCTCAGGCTGGAGGTTCGCAAGGCCAAGGAAAAGAGCGAACAGCTGATCGCGGACCTGGAGGAGGCCGAGAAGAAGTACGACTACCTCGCCCCGCTCTGGAACGAATTCGAGCCCGGCCTGGTGTCCATCACTGACATAGACCTCAGGACAGTGAAGGTCGCGGGTGTCAAGTGTCCGGAACTCTGCGGGATCCATTATGAGATCCACCCCTTCAACGCCTTTGCCAAGCCGGCATGGTACATCGACGGGGTCGCGATCCTGAAAGAGCTTTCCCAGCTCGGGATAGAATCCGAAGTGTACAAGGAGAAACGCCGCATACTCGACTATCAGAGGAAGAAAACCACCCAGAAGGTGAACCTCTACGAAAAGGTGCAGATCCCAGGCTACCAGGAGGCCATCCGCAAGATAAAGCGCTACATGGAAGACGAAGAGAACCTGAGCAAGGCTTCCTCGAAGATAGTGAAGGAACGCCACGCCCAGGAAGAAATGGAGGAGCAAGGCGATGATTGAAAAGATGACCAAATACTCCTTCGTCCTGCTGAGCGGGAAGGCGGAAGATTTCCTTACAAGGCTCGAGTCCCTCGGGCTGGTGGACGTGACCCGTTCGACCAAGCCGGTGGACGAAAAGTCTTCTGAACTGTTCACCTCCGTGGGCGAGATCCGGAAGGCTGTCGGCAAGCTTTCCCAGGCCGACTGGTCGAAGGACCCTGACCTGGAAAGGATCGAGGCCGCCGCCTGTGACAGGGAATTCAAAGACCTCCCTGGAAGCGTCTCGAAGGCTTTTGCCAGACTCGAGACCCTCATGTCGGAAATGGCTGCGGCACGCAAGGCCTGCGAGGCCGTCAGGCCATGGGGGCGCTTCGACAGGCAAGCCTTGGATTCTCTTTCGGCAGAAGGCCTCAAGGTCCGTTGGTACAATGTTTCCAAGAAGAAATACGATCCCTCCTGGGCGGCTCTCCAGCCCCTCGTGGAAGTTTCCGACAACGGTTCCAGGGTGTGGTTCGTCACGGTTTCCGACGACCCGGAATATTCATTCCCGGCAGAAGAATGCCCCGCCCCTGAAGGGGACCTGGACTTCATGCAACGGAAGATCGAGTCTCTCCGGGAAGAGACCATAGCATGCAAAGGCGAAATCCTCGCCCTCAAGAAGCATCTCCCCGAACTTGAGGAGATGGCTGCGGCCGAGGAAGCCCGGCTCCAGAGATACCTGGCGGAAGCCGGGTCCGGGAAAGCCGCCGAGAACCTTGTCACGACATTCGTCGGCTTCGCTCCCAGCGACAAGGACAGTTACCTCTGCCCTGAATTCGACGGGATGGACGTCGTCTACATAAAGGAAGACGCCACAAAGGAAGACAACCCGCCTATCAAGATGAAGGGCAACTGGTTCACCAGGCTGTTCAGCGTCCTCACCGACATGTACGGCCGCCCTGTCTACGACGAATTCGACCCGACTCCCTACATCTCGATCTTCTTCACACTGTTCTTCGCGATGTGCATGGGAGATGCCGGATATGGACTTGTACTGCTCCTGCTCGGAGTGCTTGCATCCCGCAGCAAGGGCTCCCTTGCAAAGTTCGCCCCGCTGGTCACCATCCTCGGAGGCGCGACCTTCGTTATGGGAATCATATTCCACATGTTCTTCGGAATCGACATCTCGCAGGTATCGTGGGTGCCTTCGTGGCTGAAGAAATGCATGATCACCGGCACGGTGATGGGCTACGACGCCCAGATGCTCTTCTCGATCGGAATCGGGGTGCTGCACCTCTGCGTCGCCTTCATCCTGAAGGCTGTGTACTCCGTGAAGAGGAACGGTTGGGGCGGTTCCCTGGCCACCCTCGGATGGACGCTTCTCATAGTCGGCGGAGTGCTGGTTGGGGGCTTCGCCCTGCTCGGAGTCATCGGGAGCAGCCTCACCAAATGGATCATAATCGTGATCGGGATCCTCTCGGCCCTTGGGATTTTCTTCCTGAACGACCTCCACAGGAACCCCCTGGCCAATTTCGGACTCGGCCTCTACGACACCTACAACACGGCGACCGGACTGCTCGGCGACGTCCTGAGCTACCTCCGCCTCTACGCCCTCGGGCTCGCAGGCGGGATGCTCGGCAGTGCCTTCAACAGCCTCGGAACCTCATGCCTGGGAATATCCATCCCCGGAGTCGGTATCGCCTGCTGCCTCCTCATAGTCGTGTTCGGCCATGTGCTGAACCTGGCCATGTGCTGCCTGGGTGCCTTCGTGCATCCCTTGAGGCTCAACTTCCTGGAGTTCTTCAAGAACAGCGGCTACGAAGGGAGCGGCCGTGCCTACAGCCCGCTCACTACCGGCAGCCAGGAATCAGAATAACGGATAAGAAAATATAAACAAATAAAAATCAATCAATCATGGAACTAGTATTAGGTTATCTCGGACTCGGGCTCATGCTCGCACTCGCCGGAATCGGTTCTTCCATCGGCACCACTATCGCAGGAAATGCCGCTGAAGGCGCCCTCAAGGTCAATCCTGAAAAGTCAGGAAACTACATGGTGCTCTCCGCACTGCCCGCAACTCAGGGTATCTACGGCTTCGTGGCATTTTTCATGTGGCTCAGCCAGGTCACTCCCGACACCGGAGCGAAGATATTCGGAATCGGCATCTCGGTAGGCATCGTCTGCCTTCTCTCGGCAATCCGCCAGGGAATGGTCTGCGCTAACGGTATCGTTGGCGTAAGCCAGGGACACAACGTATTCACAAACACCCTCATCTACGCCGCTCTCCCTGAGTTCTACGCCATCCTGGGTCTGGTCGGCGCCATAATGGCCCTTTAGCGATGCCCCTCATCAAATCGATTTCCGGCATCCGCGGAACCATTGGAGGAAAGCCCGGAGACGGGCTTTCTCCCGTTGATATCGTAAGGTTCGTCCACGCTTACTGCGCCACACTTCCCCAAAGGAAGCCTTCTCCCTCGGAAGGGACCCGGTACAAAGTAGTCGTCGGAAGGGACGCGAGGATCTCAGGAGAGATGGTCGAGAACCTCGTCGTCGGAACTTTGACAGCCTGCGGGGTGGACGTAGTCAAGATAGGCCTCGCCTCGACTCCGACCACTGAGATGGCCGTCACCTTCGCCGGGGCGGACGGAGGCATCATCATCACAGCCTCCCACAATCCAAGGCAGTGGAACGCCCTCAAGCTCCTGGGGCCCGACGGGGAGTTCCTCTCCGCCGAGCAGGGAAGAGTAATCCTCGATATGGCCTCTAAGGACGAATTCGACTTCGCCGGAGTGGATTCCATCGGCAAGGTTGTTTCGAAGGACTACACCCAAGACCACCTGGACGCAGTCCTGGCCCTTCCGGAAGTAGATGCCGAAGCCATCCGGGAAGCCGGGTTCAAGGTGGTGCTTGACGCAATCAACTCGGTCGGAGGGATAATCATGCCCCAGCTCCTTTCAAGGCTCGGAGTAGAGTGCGTCAGGCTGAACTGCACTCCCGACGGGGACTTTGCGCACAATCCTGAACCTTTGCCATCCAACCTGGAAGGCCTCAGCACTACGGTCGTGGGAGAACATGCCGATCTGGGAATATCCGTAGATCCCGACGTCGACCGCCTTGCATTCATCTGCGAGGACGGGAAACCGTTCGGTGAGGAGTACACCCTTGTAAGCGTCGCTTCCTACCTCTTCGAAAGGCTTGACGCCATTGCCAGGGCATCCGGGGAGCCCATAGGGAAAGTAGCCCTCCCCTATGCCGCGGTTTCCTGCTCGAACCTTTCCAGCAGCCGCGCCCTCAGGGACGTGACCGAGAGGTTCGGAGGCAAATATTTCGCCTCGGCGGTAGGTGAGGTCAACGTCACGGCCAAGATGCATTCGACCAACGCGCTAATCGGCGGAGAAGGCAACGGAGGGGTCATATTCCCTGCCCTTCACTACGGCAGGGATGCCATCGCCGGCACTGCACTCTTCCTTTCAAACCTTGCCCACAAGAAAATGAAAGCCAGCGAGTTGAGGAAGACCTACCCGGACTACCACATCGCAAAGAAAAGGTTGGAGCTCAGCGATCCTGCCTTGATTGACAGGATCCTGGAGAAAGTCAAGGCTGCGTACGCGGAAGAGGACCTGGACCTTACCGACGGAGTGAAGGTCTCCTTCGAGGAAAAGCGTTCATGGGTACACCTCCGGAGGTCCAACACCGAACCGATCATCAGGATCTATTCCGAGGCTCCGTCCAAGGAAGAGGCTGAAGAACTGGGAGAAGGAATAATACGGCTTGCAAGGAATGAGATCGGAGAATGACTCCATCCCTCCTGTACTGGCCCGACAATAATCTGACAGCCAAATGTTTTCATTCAGGACGACAGCGCTGGAAGACCAGCTTGACAAAGCCCTGGCCGAAGGAAGGGTAGGATGCTTCTGTACCCAGAACTGCTGGGACACTGCAAGGGGCAGATACATGTACGACCTGTTCAAAGAGAGGGGCAACCTCGCCAGGCTGTTCATGCCCAAGGACGCCGAACTCACTCCGGGGACCAACCACATCTTTTTCGAAAGGGCTGACCTTGCGGGACTGGATGCAGTCGTCGTGGAGATACAGGACGCCGGTTCGAGGTACTTCAACTACACGAAGGACGTGCTCAGCCTGATGGAGGCTCTCCGGGACATGGGGGACGAAGCCCCTTCCCTCTACGTAGTGGACCACCTGAACCCTGCGGGAAGGATAGTGGAAGGCTCCATGCCTTCCGGGCCCGTGGAGCCGCACACGCCCAAGGTGGCGCACAGGCACGGACTGACCCTCGGGGAACTCTGCAACCTCTACTACAGCGAGATCGGAGCCTCCTTCGCCCTGCATGTGGTCTCGGCCCTGGCCAATGACTCCAGCAGGCAGCTGCTTCCCTGGACGATCGCACCTGCGTCGGACATCCCGGGGATGTTCACCAGCGGGATGTATCCCGGAGGAGGTCTTTGGAACAACACTACGATCACTCCCGCCATCGGGACGGCAAGGCCCTATGAATATCTTGGGGCGCCTTTCATCCGCCACTCCAGGATGGACGTCCTTCCCGCCCCGCAAGGAGTGCTGATGCGTCCATGTACGTTCAAGCCGGCGGCAGGGCGCTATGAGGGGCAGATGTGCTATGGCTACCAGATCATGCTCCAGCCCGGCAACGGCTACCATTCCTTCCTCCACACCATCCAGCTGATGCGTTATTTCAGGGAGAGGTATCCCCAGTTCGAGCTTCTGGATGGATTCGAGGCCAAGCTGGCCGATCCATCAGTGATGGAATACCTCGACGGACGCACCTCATTCCAGGATGCAAGGGAGCATGTGAAGGTTGAAGAGCAGAAATGGATCCGCAAGGCGAAACGGTTCACCCTCTACGAGGACCAGCCTTACCGGTTGAAATGAATACAAAAAAAATAAGGCGACTGGATCAGTCGCCTTATTTTCGGTACTGGGTAGGAGAATCGAACTCCTATTGCAAGATTGAGAATCTTGAGTACTAACCGTTATACGAACCCAGCATGGGTTGGGACTGCAAAGATAGGTAAAAAACTTTATCATGCAAAAAAAAGTCGCACTCCCGTGCGACTTTTTGTCCCTTCCGAATCGCTGGATTACTTCCTGCGATCCTTGTATCTCTGGTAGAATTTGTCGACGCGACCGGCAGTGTCAACGAGCTTGACCTTACCTGTGTAGAAAGGATGAGAGGTATTGGAGATCTCAACCTTAACAACCGGATACTCAACTCCGTCAACCATCAGAGTCTCTTTGGTCTCTGCGCATGAACGGGTGATGAACACGGTGTCGTTTGACATATCCTTGAAAGCTACAAGGCGGTAGGTTTCGGGATGAAGTCCTTTTTTCATTGCTATAGAATTATTGAGTAAACTGTCAAAAATTTCAGCCCGCAAAGATAGTAAATTCCCGACATTATTCAAACAATTCTCGTAAAAAACCTTAAAACCTTAATCTATGACCATGTCGAACCGGTCGTAGGGGGCATTGCGGTGGGCCAGATGCTTCGTGGAAGGAGAGATACCGAACAAGGGGGAATAGGTGCGGACCTTTATGGTCTTCCCGTCAGGCATGAACTCAAGGATCCTGAGCCAGCCGTCTCCTCCGTTCCCTTCCCAGCCTCCGCCCAGGGTCTGGACGTTGAACTCCATCTGGTGTACCTTCTTCCCGGCGGTATTGGTGTCGACCCTGTAGGCTACGCTGAGCTCGTTGTCCTTCTCGGGATCCTTGTCTGGGGAAGGACGGCCGGTGTGGCCGCATATTACCAGTCGTATGTTGGGAACCTGGCTTATAAGGTTCTCCCACAGCATCTTCCCCGAATGGTTCCCCTCCTGCTGGGTAACCCAGTAACCTTCGTTGTCGGTGTACTTGGCGGACTTGGCATGGAGGTAGGAATGGGTGAGATAGACCACGTAGTCGTCCTTGAACCTGTCCGAGGTGACAAGGTCCCTGGCCCACTTGACTGCTCCGGCCGAAGGAGCGAACTCCGAACTGATGACGAGGATCCTGTGTTCCCAGCCCGGCATCTCGAACTCGAAGGCTGCGTTCTCCAGGGATGCATGGCCTTCACGGTTGGGATATTCGGCAACCATGCAGCCCGCATAAGTGGGGTTGCGTTCGAAGGTGATGTACTTGGGATAATTGGTGATGTAGCTCTCACTGTGCTTGAAGCCGTAGTCGTGGTTGCCTCCGCAGGCTATGAACGGGACCTTGCCGTCGATCCTGGCGACCGAACGGCTGATGCTCTCCCACATCTGGGTGCTGCTCTGGTTCAGCATCCTGCGGTCGAGGGCGTTGTTCTCGTTCTGTTCGACGAGGTCGCCCGTGCAGAGGACCGCCTTGATGTTGAGATGTTCGACATTGTCCGCGACCCACAACGTGGTCAGTTCGAAGATCGGCTGGTTGATGTCGTACTTGACGTATCCCTGAGGGTCGCCGAAAAGGATGAAGGTGGATGAGGCGGGATCCTGTAGGTCCTGCCTGTCAGCCCGGTCCTGCGCCTGGGCGGCCAATGCCGCAAGGGCGGCCATAAACAATACTGCGATTCTTTTCATGTCTTTGCCATCGATAATGCGGTTGGAATCCTGGTGGTTGGATGGGACGGAAGGTCACCGGACGCAATTGTAGTGATTTTGGCCGAAATATCAAAATCGCCGGATTTTGAGAATATGCATTTATTTCGCAAATTTGTTATCACAATCAACACGCCCAGGAATGAATCTCATTGGAAGAATATTCCTGCTGGCGGCCGCCTTATGCTCCATCACTGCGGCTAAGGCTTCGCCGGCAGTTCCGGCAGGCGGCTCGTCCCCCTGCACGATTGACGCATCGGACACCAGGATCACCTACGTCGGCAGGACCCGGACCGACGGAGGAAGGGTCTCCTTCGACTGGACAGGGACCTTCATCAAGGTCAGGTTCGAAGGGAACATGCTCTCCTTCAAGGTTTCAGACACGAGGAAGAACTATTTCAACGTCTGGATCGACTCCCCTATGGGCAGCAGGCCGGACAAGGTGCTGACGGTCTGCGGGACCGACACGACGATAACGATAATCAGCCGTGAAGACCTGGCCGCACGTTTTTCCAAGGACAGGAAAGCGCTGAAGAAGCCCCACCAGGTAATCCTCCAGAAGCGCACCGAAGGGGAACAGGGGCTCACCACGATCTCCGGTTTCATCTCTGACGGGAGTTTCCTTCAGGCCGATCCCAGAAGCACCAGGCTGATAGAATACATCGGAGACTCCTACACCTGCGGCTACGGCACTGAGGCCTCCCGCACGGAAAGGTTCACCCCGGAGACCGAGAACCAGAACCTTACCTATGCCTGCGAGGCGGCAAGGTTTTTCGGCGCCGAACAGATAGTGGTGGCGCACTCCGGAATGGGTATCGCGCGCAACTACAACGGCAACGTCGCCGGCTACTACATGCCGGAACGCTACCTGCAGACCTTCGACATGGACAGGGAGTCCAGATGGGATTTTTCCGTCAGGCCGGACATCACCGTCATCTACCTCGGCGCCAATGACTTCTCGACAGGGATGCAGCCTACCAGGAGCAGGTTCGTCAAGGAATATGCAAGGCTGCTGTCCGAAATAAAGGAGCATTACGGCGAGGACTACCCGGTGCTGTGCATCGCGCCCAAGCATGACCCCCTGACAGGCGAATTCATCCGCGAAGCCGTGGAGTCCTGCGGCTACGGCAACGTGCATTTCATGGCCCTTCCTCCGAGCATCCACGACAACCTTGGGGATATGGGAGCCGACAGCCATCCGAACTACAGCGGGCACAAGAAGATCGCTTCGGCGGTCATACCTTGCATTTCGACCATCATGGGATGGGAGATGGAAGACCTGCGCGACCAAGCCAATTGAAAAACCAATCAGATAACATGACAACAGGTAAAAGAATCATCCTCTGGAGCTCTGTAGCCCTGCTCCTTATCCTGGCGGGGCTGTTCTGGTTCAAGTTCTACTTCGTGTTCGGCCGGGGAGTAAAGGCCGGCGAACTCAACCAGTTCACCTACAAGGGCTACGTTTGGAAAACCTATGAAGGAAGGCTGATACAGGCCGGCTTCAAGGGATCGGGCAAAGCTACCGGCGGCGCCACCATCGAGTCCTTCATATTCGACTTCTCGGTCGAAGACGAAAAGGTTGCCGAAAAACTGATGCACCTGAGCGGCAAGAACGTGGAGCTCCACTACAAGGAGTACCGCGGGAGCCTCCCTTGGAGAGGGATGCAGAAGCATGTGGTAGACAGCATAGTATCCGTTACCGAAATACCCACTGACCAATGAGAAGGCTTTTGACCATAGCTGCGGCTGCATGCATCTGCGCAGCCTCGCACGCCCAGACCGGAGTGGTCGCACGATATCCCGCATCCGACGGGGAGAAGATCCTGACCATGGAAGAGGCAGTGACCGGACGGAACGTCCGCCCCGGCAATGTCTATGCAAGGTGGAACGGCGGGAAGTATCTTTTCTTCTCGGAGGGGAAATGGATGGAAGCCGATCCTGCAGGCGGTGAAGCCACTGCATATTCCCCGCAGAGGCTGCCGGCCGGCTTCCCGAAGCAGGCTGCCAACATCACCCCCGGCGCCCCGGGGACTTATGCGTTCACGATGGGCAGGAGCCTCTACATCTTCGGTCCCGAAGGCCAGGGATGCGTAGCCGGGAGCGAAGATGAGGCCATAACGTACGGACAGACGGTAAGCCGCAACGAATTCGGGATAAACGGAGGGATATTCTGGTCTCCCGGCTTCACCCGCCTGGCCTTCTACCGCAAGGATGAAAGCAAAGTGACGGATTTTCCCCTCCTGGACATCAGCACCAGGACCGGAAGCCTCGTGAACATAAAATACCCCATGAACGGGATGGACAGCGAAACTGTCGGACTGGGCATCTACGACCTGGCATCGGGGAAGACGGCATGGTGCGATGTGACCGACTTCGGAGCTGACCGCTACCTCACCAACATCAGCTGGACCCCTGACGACAAGTACGTGATCATACAAGTCCTCGACCGTACCCAGAAACACATGAAGATGAACATGTACCGTGCCGATGACGGTTCCTTCGTACGTACCCTGCTGACCGAGGACGACGAAAGGTTCGTGGAACCGCTGGACCCTGTCCGCTTCCTTGAAGGCACATATTCGTTCATCTACCGGACGGACACAAGGGACGGCTACCGGAACCTCTACCTCTGCGACACCCTTGGGACAGTCAGGAGACTGACGCCAACGGACGCGGACGTCGCCTATGCGGGCAATGACGGGAAGTCCGTTTTCTACACATCAGCGGAAATCTCCCCCGTCGAGAACCACCTGTTCCGGATCGACGTCAAGATGAAAGCCGGCAGGAAGGATGCCGTGGCCAAGGCCAGGTTCGGAAAGCCCGTCCGCCTCACCACGGAAGAGGGATGGCACGACGTGAGCCTCAACGACGACTGCACGATGTTCCTGGATTCATATTCAAGTTTCACTGTGCCCGGGGTCGTCACCCTTGCCGACGCCTCCGGAAAAGTCGTCCGCGAACTTTACCGTGCCCAGGACCCGCTGGAAGGCTACAGGCACGGGGAGGCCATCCTCGGCACCGTGAAGAGCGCAGACGGGAAATATGACAACTGGTACAGGCTCTTCCTCCCTTCCGGTTTCGACCCGTCGAAAAAGTATCCGGTCGTACTCTACGTCTACGGAGGCCCCCACTCACAGATGGTCCAGGACTCATGGCTCGGGTCTGTCAGGATGTGGGAGATGCTCATGGCGGACAAGGGCTACATAGTCTATGTCCAGGACAACCGCGGCACACAGAACAGAGGCGCTGAATATGAGAAAGCCATCCACAGGCAGTGCGGCCAGCTCGAAATGGCAGACCAGATGGTCGGGATCGGGATGCTCAAGTCGCTTCCGTTCGTCGATGCTGAAAGGATAGGCGTACACGGCTGGAGCTACGGAGGCTTCATGACCATCTCGCTGATGACGAACTACCCGGAGACCTTCAAGGTCGGAGTGGCCGGAGGACCTGTGATTGACTGGAAATGGTACGAAATCATGTACGGGGAGCGTTACATGGACACCGAGGCGGTCAACCCGGACGGCTTCGCAAAGACGTCCCTGATCGGGAAGGCTGCAGACCTGAAGGGTAAACTGCTCATCTGCCAGGGTGCCATCGACAACACCGTAGTCTGGGAACACAGCCTGTCTTTCGTGCAGAAATGCATCGAAGAGGGCATCCAGCTGGACTACTTCCCCTACCCGATGTCAGAGCACAACGTCTTCGGCAAGTGGAGGATCCATCTGATGGACAAGGTTACAGCCTACTTCGACGACAACCTTTAATAGAAAAATGACGCAAGCGTGACGATTGTTCCTGAAAATCATTATTTTTGCTCACATACAATTTAAAATCAATCCAAAATGGCATCACTAACTGACATCATCCAGCAGCAGGTTGCATCGGCTGCAGGCAACATCGAGATTCCCGCTGACCTCAAGGACAAGGTCCTTGGCGGCCTCACCGACTCCATCGTGGGAGGATTCACGAGAACTGCGACCCAGCCTGGCGGAATCGAGGCCATCAAGTCCCTCGTCACAGGAGCGACCTCCGTGGAGAACAGCCCCGTAACAGCCCTTGCCGGCAATCTTTTCAGCAACAACATCCTCAAGAACCTCAACCTCGGTTCGCTCCTTTCGGGCAAGCTGCTCGGGCTGATCCCTATCATCCTCGGCGGCGCCAGCAAGATCATCAAGGACCAGAACGGTGACGGCAAGGTGGACCTTACCGACATCATCATGACCCTTACCGGAGCAGGCAAGAAGGCAACTTCCTCCGGCTTGGGAGGAAGCATCCTCAAGGGTGTGCTGGGGAGTATCCTCGGGAAGAAATAAGGACTACCTGGGTCTCACGACCTTGATTCCTGAAAGGTTGTGCCGGCCGGAGACGTATTCTGAGATGGTCTTCGCGTCGAGCACGACCTTTCCTTCGTTCTGGGAGGCATGGATGAAGCCCACCCTTCCGTCCTCGACGACGGCGATGGCCACATGGGCTATGTCAAGTCCTTCCACGCTCGAGCAGAAACAGATGATGTCGCCGGTGTGGATGCCTGGCTCAGCTTCCGCCACCTTATCCCTGGGGATGAGTGTCATCGGCTCCTTGTTGAGCCCTTCTTCGACATCCTTGATCCTCTTCAGGTCAAGGGCTGCGCGGGGGATGTCGTTTGCCTGGGCCAGCTGCTTGTACTTCTGGTAATTAGCGCTCATGTAAAAGATCGGATGATCCACCCTGCAGCCTCCCAGCTGCATGGTTATGTCTTCGAGTTGCCTGGACTTGAGACGTATCCATTCAGTGGTGTAGTGGATCCTGTCCGAGTACCTGTAGGGTGGAGCGTTCCTGTAGCGTGACCAGGCCACTTTCCTGGCAAAGGACCGGAATGACGGCTGCTCCGTTTCCTTGACTGTCAGGGCGAGGTCCAGGCAGGTTTCCACGAACAGGATGCAGTCCGTCTCAGTGAGGCTTATCGTGAGCTTCTCGCTCGAGGGGTCCCTGTCCAGGGTCCCTCCTACGTATTTCGTACCCATCAGCTGCCTGGCGGCACTGACCATCAGGTCGGAGGTAGAAAGTGTCCTTCCAGCCTCCCTGGCGGACTTCATTTCATTGGAGAGGTTTCCCATGACTCGTTCCGCAACGGCGCGGTCGGCCGGCGTGGTCACCCAATCCTGCGCGGAGAGTGTCAACGCCGCGAATAGCAGTAAAAGGATCAATGATGCTGTTTTCTTCATGACGAATGCAAAGATAGACTTTTCCCTGCAATTCGCGGGCCGACAGTAGCGGCTGAGCTCCTTTGTTGTCTTTGGTTGCTCTTGGTGGCTCTTGGTGGCTCTTGGTGGCTCTTGGGCGGTGGTGCCATTGCAGACCCGTGGCCGCCCGTGGCCACGTGAACGGGAGGGGCCCACAAGCGTAGCGCAGTGGGAGGGATGGAGCGTAGCGGAAGGTCGGCAAGGCACCACCGCCCAGAAGCGGCCAATCTCTGCAGTAAAGCCATTGATGAGCCCATTCCAATCAGCTTGTTTGGAGAATAGGTCATTTGTCTTTTGTCTTTACCCGAAGTTCTTTCCTCCCTTCGTGACTTACTAACACGCCTCTGTAACGTTCTGGATTCTTATTCACGATATGGCTGAATTGCTGACAGCCAGACACAGGCCAATAAGCCTATCAATATGGATAATAACCGTTTCATACATTACAAGTGTCTTTGATAATCCATTTTCTCGTGGAGAATACGATCTACGCTAATGGAGCCATTCTTGCCCTTTTTGTAAAAGATGATGTGATGCCCTACCTTAAATCCCCAAAGCCCTGATTTGATGACATCATATCTCTTTTCAAGGAAAACAGGCAAATTGTTCAAACCTTGGATAGCGCTATATATCTGCCGATAATAGATGACCGCCTGTTCTTCCGACCAGGATTGGGCGGTGTAGTCCCAAATGCCATCTAAGTCGGCAATTGCCTTTCTGGATA
>ONRD01000014.1 GCA_900320185.1 uncultured Bacteroidales bacterium | reverse complement strand
TTCCCCTCTTTAAGCAGCTCTATCGCCGCCATCTTCTCTGGATAATAATACTTCTTCATCTCAAAAGTTTTTTTGTCCAACTTTTGGGGTGCAGATCACCCGGCAGGTTTCATCCACAAAAACCGGCCTTCAGCGTGGATGGATCGGGGCTCATCAGGCGGGGACCATCCACAAAAACACGCCGCCTATAGTTTCCGCGAAGAATAGGGGCGGTGCCTTCTTCATAAAAATTTAAAATTGCATAGAAATAGAGGGTGTATTCCTTGGAAAAGCCTTAGATTACACCCCCCACTGAAAAACGGATCCATTCTAGAATACTCCGTCGACGGGACGTATCACGAAGGAGAACCGCATCTCTTTGGAATGGATGAGATACTCTTCCTAGAATACTCCGTCGACGGGACGTATCACGAAGGAGAACTGCATCTCCTTGGGATGGATGAGATACTCTTCCTAGAATACTCCGTCGACGGGACGTATCACGAAGGAGAACTGCATCTCCTTGGGATGGATGAGATACTCTTCCAAAGGAAGGGCTCCCCATGAATTGTTGCCGCCTACTCCCATCTGCCTGAGGTCGAAATTGACATAGGTGATTCCCTTCGAACGGTTACCCTCGAAAGCATATTTCTTAAGTTCAAGCGAGTGCCTGGCCTCTCCGGCCTGGACGTTCGTCTTGTTTGCACGCTGGGGAGTACCGTTTTCCGCACAGTCCATCAGGTTGATGGGGAAAGGAAGGGCAGATGCGGAAAAAAGTCCCGGGGAAGATATCTCCAGGCCGGTTCCTGCAGGATTGAGGATGCGGAAATACCTGAGGTCGGTCTTCGTACCGGACTCCTGCGGACGCACGTAGCCATAGTGGTACTGCTCGTCGACGCTCTGGATGTACCGGCCGACCATTGCCCCTGAATTCCTGTCACAGTAGTTCTCCCATGGTCCCCTGCCATAGAAATCCAAGGTAGAGTACCTGCCTTCCATCTGGAATTCCATTCCGAAACGGAAAAGGTCCGGTGCCGAAGAAAGCTTTCCTTCATCCTTGAGAGACTCGGTCCCCTCGATCGAGCCGTCGGGACGGACGACATAGGTCATCTCCACCCGTGCCGCTCCGTCGGCAACCGGGTTGTAGACCGTCTTGATGACATAGCCGTCACCTGCCGGTGCAACGGAGACAGACTTCGGTTTGAACGTCTGGTAGCGCCAGGGGGCCATCTTCTGGTGGAGGCGTGCGCCCATGTCGTTCTCGGTCACGGCTCTGGAGAACTGGGGCAGGAGCGGTCCGGCCATCATTTCCGAGCCGTTCACCTTGTAGCTTGCCAGGGTACCGCTTTCCTTGCTGAACACCGCCTCCCAGCCGGATGCGCCGTCGCAGGTTGCGGAAGGATAGCTGAACGAGCCTGCGAATACATAGGAGCCGCCCTTCTCCTCGAAGGAAAGGACGCCGCCTTCGGCCTTGGCCGAGCCGGGCACGAAAGGACGGCGGTTCTCGCGGACAACGATCTGGTCATAGGCCACCTCGGTGCCGGCGGGAAGTATCCCGTCCTGCGACTTGAGCAGGTAGGACACGTTAAGGAATATCTCCGAGGCATCTTCAGGAAGTTCAGGGAACTTCAGCCTGACAGTGGCAGTCTCCTGGGGGCGTACCTTCAGGTTCTCCACGCTCCCCGATGCGAAAGGCTCCCCGTCGGCGACAAGGGTCCACATGAGCCTGTACTGGTAAAGGCTCTTGAAAAAATGCTCGTTGTAAACCTGGATCTCGCCGGAAGCAGGGTCGGACGAGGTGGTCAGGATGTTCCTCATCTGGTAGCGGGCCTCATATGCGTGCGGATGGAGCTGCCTGTCCGCCGCAATCACTCCGTTGCAGTTGAAAGACCCGTCGGAAGGATCATATTCATTGAAGTCGCCTCCGTAGGCTATTATGTGGTCCGTTCCCGGATCATCGACACTCCAGCGGATGCCCTGGTCTGCAAAGTCCCAGATGAAGCCGCCCTGGAAGCAAGGATACTTGCGGATCAGGTCCCAATACTCCTTGAAATTCCCCATGGAGTTGCCCATCGCGTGTGCATATTCGCACTGTATCAATGGCTTGGCCGGCCTTCCGGAGACCATCCGCTCGCATTCCCGGGGTGTAGCATACATGGGGCAGTTGATGTCGGTGTTGGCTCCTCCCTCAGCCCTCTCGTACTGGACCGGCCGGGTCGGGTCGAAGGACTTGATCCAATTGTAGCAGGCTGTGAAGTTCTCCCCGTCACCTGCTTCGTTGCCCATGCTCCATATGATCACGGAAGGATGGTTTATGTCGCGCATCACCATCCTCTGGTCACGGACCAGATGGGCGGCCTTGAAATCGGGACGGTGGGCAAGGGACTCTTTTCCGTAGCCCATTCCGTGGGATTCGATGTTGGCCTCGTCCACCACATAGAGCCCGTACTTGTCACAGAGGGAAAGCCAGAGCGGGTCATCGGGATAGTGGCATGTACGCACGGCGTTGATGTTCAGTTCTTTCATGATGCGGATGTCACGGAGCATCTCGGCCTCCGAAACCACGTATCCTCTTTCAGGACTGATCTCGTGCCTGTCCGCCCCCTTTATCAGGACCGCCTTGCCGTTGACGAGCAGCTGACCGTCCCTTATCTCGACAGTCCTGAACCCGAACGGAATGGAAGTCCTTTCTATCAAGGAGTTTCCGTCGAACGCACTGACCTCCATCGTGTAAAGGTAAGGCACCTCGGCGCTCCACGGCTGGGCACCTTCCACCTTGCCGACAAAAGAGACCTTGTACTTCGCGAACTTGGTGACATAGTCAAGAGCGGCTCCGGTCACGACCCTGCCTTCCCTGTCCAGCACCCTTACCTGGACCATCTTGATGCCGGGGGTCACCTGGACGTCGGTGGAGAAACTGCCGTCCATGCCGGCCGTCAGCCGGACATCGACGATCTGGTCCTTCGGCCGGGAATAGACGTAAATGCCCCGGGCGATTCCGCTGAAACGCCAGAAATCCTGGTCCTCAAGATAACTCCCGTCACACCAGCGGAAGACTTCCAGGGCGATGGTGTTCTCCCCTGCCCTGACAAGCTTGGTGATGTCGAACCTCGCCTCCAGCTTGCTGTCCTCGCTGTAACCCGCCGGTTTCCCGTTGATCCACACGCGGACATTCGAAGTCGCGGAACCTATGCACAGGCAGATCTGGGTGCCGATCCAGGACTTGTCGATGTTGAACGTCCTGCGGTACTGGCCGACATGGTTCTTCTCTGCAGGAGGATAAGGAGGATTGTTCCTGTAATGTCCGCGCCACGCATAACCGATGTTGAGGTACAGAGGGTCGCCGTAGCCGTTTAGTTCCCACATCCCGGGGACCGGCATGCGTCCCCAGGAGGAATCGTCATAGGCCGGGGCCTCGAAGCCTGTCGTCCGTCCTTCGACCGACTCGTTGAAGTTGAACTTCCACAGGCCATTGAGCGACAGGGTCTTCTGCTGTTCCGTAACGAATGTGGCATGCATGGGCATCCTGTTCTCTTCGAACACGTTGGGATCCTGCCAAGGTTCCATCTTCACCTGTGAGGCCAGGGGAAGGCACGCCGAAAGGGCGAGCAGGATCGAGAGGGTTTTCTTCATATTCCGTTTATTTGATTTTCAAAAGCGAAACCGTGCCGTCCATGGTCGAGGCAAGGATAAAGGTCCGAGTCCCTTCTTTCCAGACCTCCATGGGATTGATCAGGGCTATCGACAGTTTGCGGGTCCACTTTAGGTCCCCATCCTTGAAGCAAAGTATGTTGCCCTTGTCGGTCGGCATCAGGACACCGTTTTCCCATGCATCAGCGATAGGAGTGGGAGAGATGTCGTAGCCGGCTCCCGTCTCAGCCTGCCAGGTGATCTCCAGTTTTTCGGCATCGATTGCGAATATCCTGTGCCACATGGACTTGCACCACACGGTAGATCCATCGGTACTGACGCCGACAGACTCCCTGCAGACTTTCTCGAAGCGCTTGACTTCCTTCCCTGTGGCGGCATCAAGGACGTAGAGGTTGCGGTCCGGCACGGCTACGAATATCCTTCCATGGCTCTTGACCGGCCAGACGGCCGCCGGAGAATACATCCGGGAGGCTTTGTTGCTCTCCCAGACCCATTGCAGTTCCCCCGTCCCGGTGTCCAGGGAATACAGCTTGTTCGCCCAGGTGCCGAAGACCACCTGCGAGGCATCGGCGAAGGCCCGGCACTCTACGAAACCTTCCACTCCGGAATATTCCCAGACGGACTTGCCGGTACGCAGGTCGAGAGCGCGGAACACCCCGTCGGAGGCTCCCACAAGCACTTTCCCGTCCTGGATGACAGGACTGCCGAGGACGGACTTGCCGGCCTGATGCTTCCAGAGAGTCTTGCCGCTACGCGAATCAAGGGCGTAGATGAAACCGTCCGTACAGCCGAAGACCAGGTACTTGCCGCTGACGGCCGGGGTTGAGAATATCTTTCCGGGGAAATCCTTGGACCACAGCCTCCTTCCGTCGGAAAGGCCGATACACCTTACCGATCCTGAGGCGGTGGTGTACCATGCCTTGTCACGGTCCCTTGCGAATCCGGCCACTATGTTGCTGTTGTCCTGGAATTTCCACACTTCTTCCGGCCCCGGGGTGGAGTTCACGTCGTAGCGCGTCCACGGATAGCTCGGTGGGAGTCCGTCCCTGTCGTACGGGACGGTGTCCTCCACATGGGAGAGCGTCCTGACGTACCAAGGCTCGAAACGGACGGTCGTGGACCCGTAGATCCTGCGCTCGTATGCAGTGACACGGTCTCCGGAGATCGTAACGACGGTATAGCCCGGGCGGCCGCCTCCGGAAAGGGTCGAGCGGCAGAGGATGCCCGGTATCCCGTCGTAGTCGAGGATGGTGTTGTTGTGCCAGTGGCCTCCGATTTCGAATTCTGTACCGATGCGCTTCAGCTCCCTTGTCACATCGAAATAGTTGAGCACCGACGTATCCTGAGGATAATGGTTGACGAAAACGGTCCTCTCGCCGGGCGACAGGCCCTTGAGCCACTCCATGCTCTCCTTGGGGATCAGGGCGGGAGCCATCCTCATGTCAGGACCGCAGTTGCAGCCGATGAACCTCCAGCCCTTGCAGGAGAATTCGAAATGCTCGTAACCGAACACCTTCCGGAAGGTATTGCAGCCGCTTTCCGACCATTTGGCATCGTGGTTCCCGGCAACCACATAGTACCTGTACTTCAGGGAATCAAGCATCTGCTTGACGGCGGCGATCTCTTCGTCGGTCCCGAAATCAGTAAGGTCCCCGCCGACCAGGACGAAGTCGAGGCCGTCCTGGGCGTTGACATCCGCGATGCACTGCCGGAGGTCGACGATGGAATGGCTTCCCTGCGAATAATGGAGGTCGGTAAGGAAGGCAAACCTCACAGGCCCTTCCTGCGCATGGACAGCCAGCGCCGAAAGGAGGAAGGCCGCTATGATGGATATGTTTCTTTTCATCCGCTCTTGTTGTTTTCTCCAAACAAACAAATTTAAACAAAATACTTCAGAATCTTGACAATATTTGCTAACTTGCGGTTGCAAACATTAAAAACAACCAGACATGAGCACTCTTTTAGCTTGGATCATCTACATCATCATCGGTGCGCTTGCCGGATGGCTTGCCGGCGTCATCATGAAGGGAGGAGGCTCCGGCCTCATCAGGAACCTCATCCTCGGAATCGTCGGATCGATCCTTGGCGGATGGCTCCTCGGCCTGCTGGGAATCCACTTCGCCGGCGAGATCGGCCAGTTCATCACCGCGGTCATCGGAGCGATAGTCGTAATCTGGCTGGCATCGCTGATCTCCAAGAAGTGATAATCCGGACCTGAGGCCCGGTTAGTCCAGGGTGACCGTGG
Source organism: uncultured Bacteroidales bacterium (assembly GCA_900320185.1). GTDB lineage: Bacteria > Bacteroidota > Bacteroidia > Bacteroidales > UBA932 > Cryptobacteroides. The sequence continues at coordinate 99,087 of ONRD01000014.1, read as the reverse complement.
AGCCGTCATGCTTCAGGCCACCCTTTTCCAACCATCACCCATTCAAGTACCAAGAGCATGAAAAGACGCGATTTCATAAAGACCGCCGGAACGGCAGCCGCTGGCACCGGCCTGCTGGCAGGAACGGGAGGCATCCTGGCCGGATGCTCAGGAAAGAAGGCAGGAGGCCCTGTCCCGTACATGGTGAACACCATGGGAGGAGCCAGGATGAAACTGAGTTTCGAGCCATATGAACTGAAACTCCGGCACACCTTCACAGTAGCCGCGATGTCAAGGAACACCACCCCCGACGTCCAGGTCAGGATAGAATATGACGGCTTCACCGGCTATGGCGAAGCTTCGATGCCACCTTACCTCGGCCAGACCGTTGAAAGCGTCACAAGCTTCCTCGGAAAAGTCGACCTTGGCCGCTTCCGCGACCCGTTCATGCTGGACGACATCCTCACATATGTGGACGGCATCAGCGAAGGGGACGCGGCCGCAAAGGCAGCGGTGGACATTGCCCTGCACGACCTGGTGGGCAAGCTGCTGGGACAGCCATGGTTCAGGATCTGGGGACTGGATCCCGGCAAGGCGCCGGACACCACCTTCACCATCGGGATAGACACTCCCGAAGTGGTCAGGGAGAAGACGAAGGAGTGCGCCGACCGCTTCAACATCCTCAAGGTTAAGGTGGGACTCGACAACGACAAGGAGATGATCACCACCATCCGGGAGATAACCGACCTGCCTATCGCCGTAGATGCCAACCAGGGATGGAAAGACAAGGACAAGGCACTGGAGATGATCTGGTGGCTCAAGGAGCACGGAGTGGTGATGGTCGAGCAGCCGATGCCCAAGGAAATGCTCGACGAGAATGCATGGATAACCGAGAACAGCCCCCTGCCGGTGTTCGCCGACGAGGCCATCCAGAGGCTGAAGGACATTCCCTCCATCAAGGGAGCCTACACCGGGATAAACATCAAGCTCATGAAGTGCACCGGGATGCGGGAGGCCTGGAAGATGCTCAACTACGCAAGGGCCGAAGGGATGAAGGTGATGACCGGATGCATGACGGAGACATCGTGCGCGGTTTCAGCCGCCGCACAGCTCTCCCCCGCCGTGGATTTCGCGGACCTGGACGGAAACCTTCTCATAGCCAACGACCGTTTCGAAGGGATGACCGTGGAAGGAGGGAAGATATGCCTGCCGGACCGCCCAGGGATCGGAGTAGTACCACTTGGATGACACGCGCATGAAGACAAAGGAGAAAGTGCTCTGGCTGGCGGTTCTGGCCGCTCTTGCCGCAAACATCTGGCTGCCGAGGCACCTGCAGCAGAAATATTCGTGGGAGAGGGACCTTTCCCAGAGGTACGCCGCCGACTTCGACAAGTCCGCCGCGGAGGTGAAGGATTACATACGGAAATACATCCCTGACGTGACGGACGCCCAGATCGAAGAGTGGACTTCCAGCGGGAAGCTGGAGTCCATGCAGATCGGCCGGCAGACCAGATATTTCCACAACGCAGGTCCGAACCTGTTCAGGATAGTTCCCAGCCTGAAGGCCATCAAGGATTCGGTAGACGGAGGGAACTCCCCCGACCTGTCCAAGTCGGGCACGCGCCTGGACGGCCATGAAGCCATAGACGCCGTGACCATCCCTGCCATAATGGAAGAGGTCTCCGGGAAGCTTGCCGCCGGGGAAGACCCTGCGACGGCATGCCTGGCCCTGCCGAAGAGGATGAGGGTGAGGTTCAGCCTCACCGTACCCGTAAACACCCTCAAGAGCGGCAAGACCCTGCGTTGCTGGCTCCCCTTCCCCAGGAAGGATGTCGCAAGGCAGACGGAGGTCAGGTTCATTGAAGCCGGGGTGGACAGCACTGCCTATCCGCAGGACAGGATCGTGTTCTCGGATCCTTCATGCGCCCACAGCAGCCTCTACATGGAAGCCAAGACCGACCGGTACCACGACGTCACCTTCTACGAAGTGTTCGAATACGTGTCACGGGGAGAATGGCATCCCCTCGAAAACGCAGTCATACTCCCTTACGACACAGGATCAGACCTTTACAGGGAATACACCTCGGAAAGGGAGAAACATGTCATCTTCACGGACAGGATCAGGTACCTGGCCGACTCGCTGACGCGCGGGATAACCGACCCCTACCAGCAGGCGAAGGCTATCTACACCTGGGTGGACGCCTTCCCATGGGCAAGCGCCCGGGAGTACTCGACGATCGAGAACATACCTGAATACGTACTCGGGTGCGGCCATGGAGACTGCGGTCAGGTAACCCTCCTGTTCATGACGCTCTGCCGCTGCAAGGGGATTCCGGCCCGCTGGCAGAGCGGCCTCATGATGCATCCGGGCTCCAAGAACCTCCACGACTGGTGCGAAGTTTACTTCGAGGGCTGCGGATGGGTACCCGTGGACCAGAGTTTCGGGGTCACTCCCTACGGAGGCTACTTCTTCCTCGGCGGCATAGAGCCCTACAGGCTCGTCGTCAACAACGATTTCTCCAGGGAGTTCTCGCCTGCGAAGAAGTACCCCAGAAGCGACACGGTGGATTTCCAGAGGGGAGAAGTCGAATGGGAAGGCGGGAACCTCTACTACAACCAATGGAGCTATCATTTCGAAATAGAATATCTCGACTGACCGGAAACCGGCCGGCCGGCATGATAAAAAAGAACCACGACGTTTACTACGAAACACAGACATAACACAGAAACTGTAACCTACATGGAGAGAATCATCGAATGCGTCCCGAACTTCAGCGAAGGCCGGGACAGGAATGTGATTGACAGGATCGCCGGGGCCATCGCCTCCGCAAAGGTCATTTCCGAAGGCAAGGAGATGAAAGTAAAGGTCCTCGACGTTGACCCCGGGGAAGCCACCAACAGGACTGTAATAACTTTCGTCGGCAGCCCTGAAGCAGTAGTGGAAGCCGCATTCCAGGGCGTACGGTGCGCCGGCGCATTGATCGACATGAGCCGCCACCACGGAGCCCATCCACGCTCCGGAGCCTGCGACGTGCTGCCGCTGGTGCCGGTGTCAGGAGTCACGCTTGAGGAATGCGCCCTGATGGCCAGGAAGCTGGCGGAGAGGATAAGCACCGAGCTTGGGATTCCATGCTACTGCTATGAAGCGGCAGCCTTCAAGCCCGAGCGGAAGAACCTGGCCGTCTGCAGGGCCGGTGAATATGAAGCCCTGCCGGAAAAGATGGCCGACCCGGAGCGCAGACCGGACTTCGGTCCCGCGGAATACAACGAAACCGTGAAGAAAAGCGGAGCCGTGAACGTGGGAGCAAGGAATTTCCTCATCGCAGTGAACTACAACCTCAACACGACTTCAACCCGCAGGGCGATGGCAGTCGCCTTCGACGTACGCGAAAAGGGCCGCAAGGCAAGGGAAGGCGGATCCCTCACCGGGAAACTCATCAAGGACGAGAACGGCGAGCAGGTCTGGATCCCCGGAACCCTGAAGGGCTGCAAGGCTATCGGATGGTACATTGATGAATATGGCATCGCACAGGTCTCGATGAACATCACGGACATCGACGCCGTTCCGCTCCACGTCGCCTACGAGGAGGTATGCCGCGCAGCTGCCGCCCGCGGCCTGAAAGTCACCGGAGTGGAGATAGTCGGCCTGGTCCCGAAACGCGTCCTCCTGGATGCAGGGAAATTCTACCTCGGGAAACAGCAGCGGTCCAAAGGCATCTCGGAAGAGGAAATCCTGAAGATAGCAGTCAAGTCCATGTCGCTGGACGACCTTAAGCCATTCAACCCGAAGGAAAAGGTAATCGAATACCTCATGGTGGACGAAGCTGAAGCGGCTGCCCGGGAACGGCTCGTACGGATGTCCGTGAAGGGTTTCGCCAAGGAGACAGCCTCCGAATCGCCAGCACCTGGCGGAGGTTCGGTCTCTGCCTGCATGGGGGCGTTCGGCGCCGCCCTTGCTACCATGGTCGCCAACCTTTCCGCCCACAAGCGTGGATGGGACGACCGCTGGGAGGAGTTCTCGGACGTTGCCGAGAAGGGACAGGCGGTCCTGGACGAACTGATATTCCTGATAGATGAAGACACTGCGGCCTTCAACCGCATCATGGACGCCCTCTCGATGCCCAAGGGCACCGTGGAAGAGAAAGCCGCCCGGGCTGCGGCACTTGAAGAGGCGACCCTGTACGCCGCTTCCGTTCCGCTGAGGACGATGGAAGCATCACTCAAGGCTCTCCCGCTAGCGTTGGAAATGGCACGCAAGGGCAATCCCGCTTCGGCTTCCGACGCCGGGGTCGCCGCCCTGGCGGCAGTAGCCGGCATCCGTGGTGCAGCCCTGAACGTACGCATCAACGCCTCAGGGCTTTCGGACAAGACCCCTGCCGAACCTTTGCTCAGAAGAGCCGAAGAGATCATCGAAGAGGCCGTCGCCCTCCAGGACGAAGTGCTGGAGGAAGTGAACCGTAATATCGGGAGCTAGATCCTCCGCCCTGTGGGCTCTGGATGACAGGACCGACAGATCCTCCCGCCCTGCGGGCTCTGGATGACAGGCCCGGGAGCTCAAAGACAAAGCATATGAACAAGTTCCAAGAAGAAATACTGGCGGGCATACCGGCTGAGCTGCCGGAGCCCAGACCTTACGATCCATCCATCAACCACGCACCCAGGCGCAAGGACATCCTGACGCCGGAAGAGAAGGTGCTGGCAGTGAAGAACGCACTGCGCTATTTCCCGAAGCGGCACCATGCCGTCCTGGCGAAGGAATTCGCTGCCGAACTGCGCGACTACGGCCGCATCTACATGTACCGCTTCAGGCCGTCTTACGACATCTATGCCAGGCCGGTCGATGAATATCCCGCCCGGAGCAGGCAGGCTGCGGCCATCATGGCCATGATCCAGAACAACCTTGACCCACGGGTGGCGCAGCATCCCCATGAACTGATAATCTACGGAGGCAATGGCGCGATATTCCAGAACTGGGCACAGTACAGGCTGGTCATGCAGTACCTCGCCACGATGACGGACGAGCAGACCCTCGTGATGTACTCGGGGCACCCGCTGGGCCTGTTCCCCAGCCACAAGGACGCACCCAGGGTAATCGTGACCAACGGCATGGTCATCCCCAACTACTCCAAGGCCGACCACTGGGAGAAGTTCAATGCCATGGGGGTAAGCCAATACGGGCAGATGACAGCCGGTTCCTACATGTACATAGGTCCCCAGGGCATTGTCCACGGAACCACCATAACTGTCATGAATGCCGCACGGAAGCAGCTTAAAGCCAAGGGATTGGATAGCGAAGACCGAGGCGGGTTGCTCTTCGTTACGGCAGGTCTCGGCGGGATGTCGGGAGCGCAGCCGAAGGCCGGCAATATAGCCGGAGTGGTGAGCGTGACCGCGGAGATCAACCCGAAGGCCGCCCGTAAACGCTACGAACAGGGCTGGGTGGATGAGCTCCACACCGACCTTGACGGGCTCATCCCCCGGATCAGGAAGGCAGTGTCAGGCAAGGAAGTCGTCTCGCTCGCCTACGTAGGCAACGTAGTGGACCTGTGGGAACGGCTCGCGGACGAGGACGTCCACGTGGATCTCGGATCAGACCAGACATCCCTGCACAATCCCTGGTCGGGAGGCTACTATCCGGCAGGATTCACACTCGAGGAATCCAAGAGGATGATGGCCGAGGAGCCGGAACGCTTCAAGGAAGCGGTGCAAGCATCACTGAGGCGCCATGTCGCCGCCGTCAACTGCCTGGCCGGAAAGGGCATGTATTTCTTCGACTACGGCAACGCCTTCCTTCTGGAGAGTTCGCGGGCCGGCGCCGACATCAAGAAGGCGGACGGGACCTTCCGCTACCCTTCATATGTCCAGGACATAATGGGCCCGCTGTACTTCGACTACGGGTTCGGCCCATTCAGATGGGTGTGCATGAGTGAAAAGCCCGAAGACCTGGCAAAGAGCGACGCTCTCGCCGTGAAGGTCCTTGGAGAAATCGCCGCCACCGCCCCGGAAGAGATCGCCGGACAGATGCGCGACAATATCCACTGGATCGAGGAAGCGGGCAGGAACAACCTCGTGGTAGGTTCCCAGGCACGGATCCTCTATGCCGACTGCGAGGGCAGGACGAAGATAGCCCTGGCATTCAACGAGGCCATCCGCAAAGGGGAGATAACGGCACCCATCGTCCTGGGGCGCGACCACCATGACGTTTCAGGCACCGACTCTCCGTTCCGCGAGACGTCCAACATCTACGACGGTTCGCAGTTTACAGCTGACATGGCCGTCCAGAACGTGATCGGTGACAGTTTCCGCGGCGCTACATGGGTGTCGATCCACAACGGCGGCGGAGTCGGCTGGGGAGAAGTCATCAACGGTGGTTTCGGAATGGTCATCGACGGGTCGGAAGATTCTGCCCGCCACATACGGGAAATGCTGTTCTGGGACGTCAACAACGGAATCGCACGGCGCAGCTGGGCCCGAAATGAAGGTGCCAGGAGTGCCATCGAAAGGGAAATGGCGAGAACACCGGGACTGAAGGTCACCTTGCCTGAACTGGCGGATGACGGAATGATAAGGAAAACATTGGAAGAACTATGACACACATCATATCAAAAGACCACCTGAGCCTGGAAAGGCTCAAGGCAATACTCGACAGGCACGACAAGGTCGAACTGGGGCCTGAAGCGGTAGCGGCAGTTGAGAAATGCCGCAGATACCTGGACGACAAGATGGAGGACGTGGAAAGGCCTCTCTACGGGATTACGACCGGATTCGGCAGCCTCTGCAACGTGACGATCCCGGCGGACAGCCTGTCCCAGCTCCAGTACAACCTGGTCGTCAGCCACGCCTGCGGCACCGGGGAGACGGTCAGGCCCGAGATAGTCAGGCTCATGCTCCTGCTGAAGGTGCAGTCCCTGTCATACGGTCATTCAGGAGTCCAGCTTCAGACCATCCGGAGACTGATCGACATGTACAACAACGACATCCTGCCGGTAGTCTACCAGCAAGGTTCGCTTGGCGCTTCGGGTGACCTCGCTCCCCTCGCCCACATGAGCCTGCCGCTCCTTGGCTTGGGTGAAGTGATGTTCAAAGGACGGATCATGAGCGGAAAGGAGATGCTGGACGAGATGGGATGGAAGCCGATCACGCTCAAGTCCAAGGAAGGTCTCGCCCTGCTGAACGGAACCCAGTTCATGAGCGCGCATGCCGTGTGGGCACTGATCCAGTGCCACAGGCTCTCGCTTTGGTCTGACAAGATCGCAGCCATGTCGCTGGAGGCATATGACGGCAGGATCGAGCCATTCCTTCCTTTGACCCACATGCTCAGGCCCCACCGCGGCCAGATCGACACCGCGGCCAGGTTCATAGGGCTCCTTGAAGGCAGCGGGCTGATCCGGATGCACAAGGAACACGTCCAGGATCCATATTCCTTCAGGTGCATTCCACAGGTACACGGGGCGGTGAAGGACAACATCCGCTACGTAGAATCGGTGATCGAGAACGAGATCAATTCAGCGACCGACAATCCAAACATATTCCCTGACGAGGACATGATCATCTCGGCAGGCAATTTCCACGGGGAGCCGATCGCGATCCCGATGGACACCCTTGCGATCGCCATGGCCGAACTCGCGAACATCTCCGAAAGACGCATCTACCGGCTCATCTCCGGCCAGCGTGGCCTCCCTAAATTCCTGGTTGCCAATCCGGGGCTGAACAGCGGATTCATGATTCCCCAGTACACCGCAGCTTCCATAGTCAGCCAGAACAAAGGCCTCTGCTGGCCTGCATCGGTCGACTCCATCCCCTCATCCCAAGGCCAGGAAGACCATGTGAGCATGGGATCCAATTCAGCCACGAAACTGGTGAGGGTCATCGACAACTGCGAGGAGGTCCTCGCCATAGAACTCTTCAACGCTGCCCAGGCGCTGGACTTCCGCCACAAGATTTCCGGGAAGCTTTCTTCAGGGGCGATCGAAGGGTTGTTCGAGGAATACCGCAAGGTAGTTCCCTTCATCGACAACGACGTATACATGCATCCATTGATCAGCAAATCCATCGAATTCATAAGATGATGGTCATCAAGAACATCGGTGAACTGACCGGTATCGTCCCCGAAGGCGTACTCCGGAAGGAAGGCGCCGCCATGGACGAACTTGTCTCCTTGAAAGACGCCTTCCTTTCCATCGAAGGGACCAGGATAAAGGACTTCGGGCCCATGGCGGATTGTCCAGTCCCGGGCGAGGGCGAAGAAATCCTGGACGCAGGGGGCGGAACAGTGATGCCGTCATTCTGCGACTCACACACCCACATCTGTTATGCAGGCACACGCGAGCAGGAATTCATCGACAAGATAAACGGCCTGGACTACGAACAGATCGCAGCCAGGGGCGGAGGGATTCTTAATTCAGCAGACCTTCTCCACGACACTCCTGAGGAGGATCTGTTCGCACAGACCATGTCACGGGTAGATGAGGTTGTCGCAAAGGGGACGGGAGCCATCGAGATAAAGAGCGGCTACGGCCTCACGGTGGAAGACGAACTGAAGATGCTGCGCGTGATCAAAAGGGTCAAGGAAAGTACACCCGCAACCGTGAAGGCGACCTTCCTGGGAGCCCATGCGGTCGGAAGGGCTTACAGAGGCAGGCAGGAAGCCTATGTGGACCTGGTCTGCGAGGAAATGATCCCGGCCGCCGTCTCGGAGGGACTGGCAGACTTCGTGGATGTCTTCTGCGACGAGGGCTTCTTCACGGTTCCCCAGACTGACAGGATACTCTCTGCCGGCGAAAGCTATGGACTGGCAGCAAAGATCCACGCGAACGAACTTGCCTGCTCAGGCGGGGTGCAGGTTGCAGCCAGCCACAACGCCTTGTCGGTCGACCACCTTGAAAGGACGACCGGAAAGGAGATAGAGGCCCTGATTGGCACCCGGACCATGCCCACCATGCTTCCGGGCTCATCGTTCTTCCTTGGGATTCCCTACGGACCGGCCAAGGCTTTCATCGCCGCCGGCCTGGGGTTGGCACTTGCCTCGGACTACAATCCTGGTTCGTCACCATCGGGGGACATGCGCTTCGTCATGGCGATGGGCTGCATAAAAATGCACCTGACTCCCGCACAGGCCTTCAATGCCTGCACCCTGAATTCCGCCTATGCGATGGGTGTGTCGGACTCCCTGGGATCCATAACGAGGGGGAAGAAAGCGAACCTGATCGTCACCACCCCGCTCCCCTCACTGGCTTTCATTCCATATTGCCACCAGACTCCTTTCATACGGGAAGTCATCCTCTGCGGCAAGACCGTCTGAAGCCGGGATACGGCAGCCTACTTGAAATTGAACCGGAGACCGAAAGACAGGACGAAATCCAGCGGGTGCTCCTTGTAGAAAGTCTGCAAACCGGACTTGTCGTCGAAATGGTAGCTGACACCAGGGGCTGCATAAAGGCCTATGGCAGGTGTCACATTGAACTGGAAGCCTGCGGAGGCGTTCAGGGAGAACAGCCATGGCTCCACGGTAAGGCCGGTCTTTTCTGGATCGGTCAGGTTGTCACCGCTCAGGACATTCACGGTCGTGGTCCTGACATCGGCGCTGATGCATTTGGCGGCGATGGCGCCGCCGCTGAGATAGGCCGTCATCCATCTGTTCCTGAACACGTCGGCGGTGAGGTTCAGCGGAAGGCCAAGATACCTGAGCGTCTGCGATTCCTCCGTCCGCGTCGTTCCCGAAGTGGTACCGAAAGAGCTGCGGAGGACTGAATATGCCAAACCAGTCTCGACCCCGAACCTCCAGAAGACAGGTATGTGCACCAGCACCTCGGCCCGCACTGGCCTCTTGTGCACGGTGGTATTGGTCACGCTTGGAGCCTGGGCAGCGAACATCGTGCGGGAGGAGCCTGAATATTCCGGAACCTTTGCACTGGACGGAGCTCCATGGTAGAACTGCCTGGTGTCAAATGTGCTGGAGGTCTCGCTTGAGGCGGTTCCTCCTCCAAGGGAAAGCTTCAGTTGCAACCTTCCGCCGCCGTTTCCAGACTCATCCATGGAAGCAGACAGGTAGTCTGACCAGTCCTCGCCGTCATGGCTGCCGGAGTATCCTTCAAGAGGGTCGCCTTCATCCAGGAGGCCGGCCTCTGCGACGGCCTTACGGTCATTGTTGTCAGCGGAGACAGCCGCATCTTCGGCCGGAAGAACGTCGTCCTGAAGGACGGCTGCATCTTCCTCCGGGGAAATGGCGGCCTGACCTCGAAGATCCTGTGACGGGACGGCTGCCGGGATGTCTTGCGCCTGAGCGACAAGGCGCGAATCGGCGGAAGCATCAGAAGGAGCCAGGATTCCATGGTTGACTGAAGAAGAAGGAATTGTTTTTGGGGAATCCTGGTTCTCCTGAATGCTGCCGGCATCACTGCCAACTTCGGTTAATTGGTTAGGGTTATTAGGATCAATGGTAGACTTCTGTCCGTTCCTTGCCAGCTGGGTGCCGGCCAGGACCACAGCTGCCAGCGCAGCTGCCACCGCCGCAGTACGCAAGACCCACGGAAGGATGACCGTCCTGCGGGTCCTGGGTACATCCAGTGAAGATTCGATACCTCTCCACAGACCTTCAGGGGCGGATTCCTCGAAATCCTCCATTTTGTCCCTGATGTCATCCAACCAGTCTCTATCCATCGTTTCTTCTGTTTCTGAACTGTTCTATCTTTTTTGCCAGTATAGCCCTGGCCCTGTGCAGCTGCGATGCCGATGTGCCCTCCGTGATTCCAAGCTCGGCGGATATCCTCCTGTGGCTCCACCCCTCGAAAACGTACAGGTTCAATACCGTCCTGTAACCTTCCGGAAGATCCTTGACCATGGCCTGAATCACCTCGGGTGGGATATTCCCGACATCCATCTCGCCCTCCTGATCGTCCTCCACCACATCGGGCAGCTCCCACTGGTATTCGACCGTACCGTGACGACGCCTGTTCCTCAGGAACTTGAGAGACTCATTGACCGCTATCTGCCGCATCCAGGCCTTGAGCGAGCCAGCGCCCCTGTACTCGAACCTGTCCAAGGATGAGAAAATCTTCACGAAACTGTCCTGAAGGACATCCCGCAGCTCATCCCGGTCGGGCAAGAACCTGGAACAGGTGGCAGCCAGATACTTCGAATAGCAGTCGTATATCCGCTTCATCGATGTCCTGTCGCCACTGCGCGCACGCTCGACGAGAACTCTCTCACTCTCTGACGCCAAATCACCCATCGGAGCCGGTTTCATCCATCATTGCCGTGTCACCACTGATGAAAGGGATCATGCAGCCTCCCTTGTCATAGGACATCCAGTGGAAACTGATTCTCACCGGACTTCCTCCATCTCCCGATTCCGGTATGAAAGGGCTTACCCTGAATGCGAGGATCTTCTCGATCCAGTCTTTGCCCTTATCGCCGTTTTTGTCGTGAAGGAAATACACCCGGGTAGGATCGTTCTTGTCCACCAGAAGCGAAAACCTGTGCTTGTCAATGGACTTCTTGTTTCCCTGGACGGCAAAATGAATGGTCATGTAGCCATCTTCGAAGACAGTCTGCCAATCAGTGTAGAGGACTACCGGATCGCAAAGGGAAGGCTTTACAGCCTCCGTGGCATCCTCTGTCTTGATGCCCTCGATCCAGTTGACCCTCACCTTCTTGGTGAAATCCTCGCTGGCCTCTGACAACTCTGAATAGTTGATGAGAGCCCTTACTTCCTTGGAAAAAGCTGTCCTCCAGCCGACCGGCTCGAGTGTCGTCGCCCACCCCAGCTGGAAGTAAATCACCCCTGCATCAGTCTTCTTTACGGTGACGATGCCGTTGGGATCGACCGCCTCGTCCATCTCCACTTCCGGAGCCATGTCAGTCTCATAATCCGCACAGGAAGCGAAAAACGAGAATACTGCCATGACGGTGCAAAGGAAAGCGATCGGGGTTCTCTTCATCTTCTTCAGCGTCTCACTGTTCATAGTCTTTCCAAATAACTAAATCCATCGGACGGGAAACCTTGCACGGAAAAGCTAAAAAAAAGAAGGCGCCTCCTTCCCGGGGGTAAAGGCGCCTTGAACGACTTTCCGTAAGACGGATTATTTGTTCTGCTCCTTGAGAAGGTCGCGGATCTCCTCGAGAAGGACAACATCGTCCGGTTTGGGAGCCGGGGCCGCAGGAGCTTCCTCCTTGGGCTTGCGAAGCTTGTTGATTCCCTTGACCACCATGAATATGCACCATGCGATGATAAGGAAGTTCACAATCTCCTGGATGAAGTTACCGTAGTTGAGGGCCACTTCCGGCTTCACAACTTCCTCACCCTGCATGACCGCATGGTGGAGGATGACCTTGAGTTTCGTGAAATCGAATCCCCCGATAAGGGCGCCGACGCAGGGCATGATTACATCATTGACCATGGAGGTCACGATCTTGCCGAAAGCACCGCCGATCACGACACCGACTGCCATGTCGAAGAAATTGCCTTTAACTGCGAATTCCTTGAATTCAGACCATAATTTTGCCATAACTTGAATTATTAAAGGGTTGCTATAAAACTGTCAGCTTCATCCAACGAATCAAGTTTCCCAACGTCCATAAGTTTAAGATGGTCCGGAACCACTCCGTAGATCGGGTGGACGGCGCATTCACGAAGATAGAAGTCCACTATCGGGAACTTCTCGGGCCAGGCATCCTCTTCGAAGATGTCGAACACCTTGCCACAGATGTAATGGATGCCGGCGAATGCCAGCATCCTGTAACGGGATGGGTCGATGGCCCCGTAGGGGCTTCTGACCTCCCCGGTAGCGACATTCGTCCACCCCGCAAGCCGCATCCCGTCGTCGAAGAGGAAATACCGGCTGGTCCTGCGTTCACTGACCAGTATGGTCGCGAGCGCATCCGGCCTTGCCTGGCCGACGAACCACCTGACGTCAAGGTCCGACAGGATGTCGACGTTGTGGACAAGGAAGTCACCTCCTTCCAGGAAAGGCCTGGCGTGGCGGATTCCTCCGCCCGTCTCGCGCAGCAGGTCCCTCTCATCCGAGAAGGACACCTTGATGCCGAAATCGTCCTGGTCATGGACATAGGCCTCGATCGAATCGGCGAAATGGTGGACGTTGATGACCAGGTCGTCCACCCCCGCATCCTTGAGCTTGCTTACAACATGGTACAGCAACGGTTTCCCTCCCACGGGCACAAGTGCTTTCGGGAGAGTGTCGGTAAGGGGCCTGAGCCTCGTCCCAAGACCGGCTGCGAACACCAATGCTTTCATCTACAGTATCTTCTCGATGTCCAACTCACGGTGGCAGACTGTTATCTTGATGTCGAACCTGTCTGCAAGATGCTGCGCAAGATGCTCTGCACAGTAGACCGAGCGGTGCTGTCCCCCGGTACAGCCGAAGCACACTTGCAGGTGCGTGAACTTCCTTTCTATGAACACCTTGACATGGTTGTCAACCATCCCGTAGGCGTTCTCCAGGAATTTCGTTATGCCTCCGTCGTCCTCCAGGAACTTTATCACCTCCGGGTCGAGTCCGGTAAACTGCCTGTAATGCTCATACTTGCCCGGATTGTTGATTCCACGGCAGTCGAACACGTAGCCCCCGCCGTTTCCGGACTTGTCGACAGGGATCCCTTTCTTGTAGGCGAAACTGTAGATCTGGACTTCAAGACGCTTGTCCTCGGCGATTTCGTTGAACTGTGACATCGTCGTGAGTTTCGTGAGGATCCCGTTGAGGTACGGGTAATCCGAGAAGGGTTTCTGAAGGAGCTTGCGAAGGTTGCTCAGGGCATAGGGGACGCTGGCGAGGAAATGCGGCTTCTTCTCGAAATATCCCCTGAAACCGTACGCGCCCAGGACCTGGAGCGTCCGGAAGAGCACGAACAGCCTGAGTCTCTCATGGAAGTGTTCCTCGTCCACCTGCATGTATCCCTTCAGGGCGGTCAGGTAAGTCTGGACCATCTCCTTGCGGAGATTCTCGGGATAGCGGGACTTGGCCTGCCAGACGAAGGAAGCGACATCGTAGTAGATGGGACCTTTCCGGCCGCCCTGGAAGTCGATGAAGTAGGGCTCCCCGTCCTTCAGCATCACGTTCCTGGCCTGGAAGTCCCTGTACATGAAGGTATCCCCCATGTCCTGCATCAAGTCGTCCTTGAACCTCTCGAAGTCATCCTGGAGCCTCGCCTCGTTGAATTCAAGCCCTGTCGCCTTGAGGAAACAGTACTTGAAATAGTTGAGGTCGAACATCACCATCCTCTCGTTGAACTCCGGCTCCGGATAGCAGACCGACCAGTCAAGCCCCTGGGCGCCGCGGAACTGGATCTTCGGGAGCATCTCCATCGTGTGGCACAAGAGCATGCATTCATAGGAACTGTATTCCCCGCTCTCGCGTCCCTGGCTGACAGCTTTGTAGAGTTGGTTGTCACCCAGGTCCTCCTGGATGTAGCGCATCCCGTCATCGCTGACGGCAAGCACCTTGGGAACCTTGATGAACTTCTTCCTGAAATGCCTTGACAAGGAGATGAAGGCATTGTTCTCGTCCTTGTTGGTCCCTATGACACCGATAAGGGAGATATTCCCGCCCTTGAGGCGGAAATATCTCCTGTTGCTTCCTGAAGAATTGAGTTCTTCTGTTTCTTTTACCGGTCTCCCTGTGTACTTTTCAAACAGTTTCTGCAGTTCTTCCATCTATGAATCAGTAAAGATCATTGTAGGTCACTCCGTTGGAGTAGTAGTCGTATTTCTTAGCAAGGTTACCGTACATCTGCCCGAGAACCTCGAGGTAAGGAGTACCTTCGACGAGGGTCACCCTGTAGACGGTGTCATCCACCTTGTAGAGCTCGACTCCATCGATGGTGATGGTGTCGTAGTCGTCAGGGAGCGAAGTCACCAGGGCGCCTGCAGGAGGGACGATCACCTCGTACTTGCCATTGGCGTTGACGATGTAGAAGACACCGTCCTGGTAGAAGTACTCCTTGTCGGCATAGGCGAAGCTCTGCACGATCCCAAGTCTGTTTGCCAGTGAATATGCGTCATTGGCCCTTGTAGTGTTGAGGGCTACCGCCCTGTTCTGTGCCGCGATGGTGGCGTTGTTCTGCGCGATGATGCGGTTCTGCTCATCTATCAGTCTGTTGTTGGCATTGATTGCCTTGTACATCCTGTAGGTGTTGTTGTAGTAGGAGAAGCGGACGATGTCGAATACGAGATTCGAGACTGCGATGTCGATGCATACTCCGAAAGGAGGCCTGCAGACTACGTAGTAGCCGCCGTAAGGTCTGTAATAGATCCCGTTGTAGAGGCAGTAGTCGATTCCCCAGTAGTGGACTCTCCTGAACTCAGGAGGGAGGAAGTTGACGCGGTAGCCGTAATAGTGGGGGGCATGTCCCCAGAAGTGGGAAGGACGGTCGTAAGGCATGAAGTCACGCTCGCGGGGAGGGATGCGGTGGACGTTGCGGTCCTCGCCGATCCTCATGAAGTCGCTCGAGCGCTCGTTCATGACGTCCGCTCCCCTGCCGCCTCCGACGGGTGCAAGTCCGCCCCTGGTTGCGTTGCCTAC
This sequence comes from uncultured Bacteroidales bacterium, assembly GCA_900320185.1. Taxonomy (GTDB): domain Bacteria; phylum Bacteroidota; class Bacteroidia; order Bacteroidales; family UBA932; genus Cryptobacteroides. The sequence goes on along the minus strand of ONRD01000014.1, from coordinate 83,572 downwards.
GGCACGCTCCCTTCCAGCGTCCCCTGCCATGCGGGAGGAACTGCTGCGGACAGCCGAACCTTCACGGACGGAAGATGATGAAGTGGAAGAGCCTCCCAACGGTCTTGCCACGCGGGCTCCGGAGCTGCGGGTGGAGGATCCGCCTGCTGCGGAAGTTGCGCTGCTCCTGGAGGAAGAACTCCTGGAGGAGGATCCGCTTGCCGAAGAAGAACTCCTGGATGAAGACCCGCTGGTTGCGGAAGAGCCGCTGCTCCTGGAGGAAGAACTCCTCGAAGTGGTGGTCCCGCTGCTCCTGGAGGAACCGGTGTTGCGGTTCTGGTTCTGGCTTCCGGCATTGTAAGTCGGAGAAGTACTCCTTGCGGAAGAGCTCCTGGAGGAGGACCCGCTGGTTGCGGCAGAGCCGCTGCTCCTGGAAGAAGAACTCCTCGAAGTGGTGGTCCCGCTGCTCCTGGACGAACCGGTGTTGCGGTTCTGGTTCTGCGAACCATAGGAAGGTGAAGTACTCCTTGAAGATGATCCGCCGGTCACGGAAGAACTCCTGGAAGAGGAACTTCCGAGGCTTGCTGAACTTCTGGACGAGGAGCTCCTTGAGGAGGACCCCATGGAGGAAGAACTGCGGGAAGCGGAACTATTCTGTGAAGAGGTGGTGCTCCTTGAGCTTCCGCCCGAAGAGCGTCTTGCCTGAGAGTAAGAATCTACAGGGAATGCAACCATAGCCAAAGCTACTGTCGATGCGGCTGCAAACTTGATGATGCTTTTCATATTCCGGCGGTTTTAGTGTGGTTTACTTGTAAATGTAGTACTTTCGAGAGAGTTTCTTGAAAGCTTCCACATCCTTCGACCAGTAATCGATGATGTCTTCGACTTTCAGCCTCTTCTCGAAATTGGTTCTTACATAATCCGTACCACAAACCTTGTCGAACATGTTATTGCGTCCTGAGGACAGTCTGAAGGGGTTTTTCTCGGGATAAAGCTCGTTAACCGCCTGCATCACATAGAACTGGGTCATGGTCAGGCAGGCCGCTCCGTAGTCCGTGTAATGGTACTGCACGCCATGGAGGAGCTTGTCCTTGTCGGCACCGAACAGGGGCTTGTAATGTATGGTCCTGAAGGCCACTCCCGGAAGGGCATAGCTGTCCAGGCGCTCCTTCAGGGCGTCGGCGTCTATCCATTCGGCCGCGAATACGCAGAAAGGAAGCGTGTAGCCGACCCCGATGTTGAGGTACCCCTGGAATTCCCCGGCAATGCCGGCGGTAGGATAACCGACCGCATTCTGGGGGAAAGGGATGTTCGGAGACGGGAGGACCCATGGAAGTCCGGTGTCCTCGTAGAGCATATTCCTTGTCCATCCGTCCATCGGGATGACCGAAAGCTTGCACTTCAGCGGCTTCTCGTCCCCTTTCTCCCCGCAGTTGAGTCCCTCCTCGTTGATCAGGACCGCAAGTTCGCCGACCGTGAGACCGTAGACGTAGGGTATCTTGAATTCGCTCACGAAGGAGTGGAAACCGTCTTCGACCAGGCAGCCTTCCACCTTGTCGCCTCCCAGGGGGTTAGGACGGTCGAGGACCATGACCTCTATTCCCTGTTCGGCGCATGAGCGCATCATCAGGCCTAGCGTGCTGATGAAAGTGTAGGAACGGCTGCCCACGTCCTGTATGTCGTAGACCACCACGTCAAGTCCCTTCAGCATGGCGGGAGTAGGCTTGCGCGTGGCTCCATAGACCGAATAGACCGGTATTCCTGTCTTTGGGTCGCTGGCATCGGTGACTTTCGCTCCGGCATACGCATCGCCGCGGACACCATGCTCCGGAGCGAAGAGAGCCTTCAGTTCGACTCCCGGTGCGGAAGCGAGTATGTCTATGGTGGAACGGAGGTTGCGGTCCACTCCCGAAGGATTGGTCACCAAGCCTACCTTTTTCCCGACGAGTCCTTCAAAGCCCCTGGATTCAAGGACTTCAATGCCGGGGCGTACCTGCGAACGGAGCGGAAGGCAGGCCAGCAGCAAAGCCGCAGCGGCTATAAGGGTCCTACTGTTCATTGTCTTTTGATTTATTCTCTACTGACTTCCCGAAGGAAGGGTCTATCTTTATGAGAGCGGTCACTGCGAAGGTTATGACGCAGAAGACCATCACCAGGATGAAGAAGTCATGGTAGCCGAGCCTGTCGGCAAGGTAGCCGGAGACCATCCCGGGAAGCATGAGGCCGAGATAGGTGATGCCCGTGCAGATCGAGTAATGGCTCGTCTTGAATTCCCCGGCGCTGAAATAGAGCATGAAGAGGGTGAGGGCGGTGAAGCCGAAGCCGTAACCCAGCTGTTCGATGAATATGCAGGCCGTCACGAGACCGAGGCCTGCCTGATGGCCGGAACTGAGGTAGACGTATACGAGGTCCGGTAGGGTCAGGGCGAGGACCATCGGCCAGAGCCACTTCCTGACACCGTCGCGGCTGGCAAGGATTCCACCCAGTATCCCTCCCGCGAGCAGCCCTATCACTCCGATGGTCCCGTAAGCCAGTCCATACTGCTCGGGACTCAGGCCGAGGCCGCCTTCAGCCGCCGGACGGAGGAGGAAGGTCGGGCTCATCTTCGTCAGAAGCGCTTCAGGGAAGCGGAACAGAAGGAGGAAGAGCATTGCGACTATGGTCTCCTTGAGGGGGAACTTGGTGAAATACGTCGACAGGGAACGCCCCAGCATCCTGAAGGTCTCGGCGGAGGTCAGGACGCGGGACTTGTCATCGGGGCTCTGCGGCATCCTGAACTTGTGGTAGAGGGCGAAGGCGATGAACAGACCTGCCATGCCGAAGAAGACCAGGCTCCAGGAATATGCGATGCCGGTGTACTTCTGGAGGAGGCCGGCGACGGGTACGAGGACTCCGTTCCCGAATATTACGGCAAGGCGGTAGAACGTGTTCCTTATCCCTACGAAGAATGACTGCTGGTGGTCGTCCAGTTCTATCATGTAATAGCCGTCCGCGGCTATGTCGTGGGTCGCACTGGAGAAGCCCGTCAGGAAGAGGAAGAACATGATGCATTCAAACCACCAGGATGTACCGATCGTGAACGCGATTCCGGCGAATGCGGCCCCCAGGAGCATCTGCATCGCTATCACCCACCATCTCTTGGTCTTGAATATGTCCACGAAGGGGCTCCAGAGGGGCTTTATGATCCAAGGAAGCTGCAGCCAGCTGGTGTAGATGCCTATGGATGTGTTTGACATTCCCATCTGCAGCATGATGACGACAGACAGGCCGGTGACGATGACGTTGGGCAGGCCCTCGGCGATGTAGAGTGTCGGAATCCACGACCACGGCGACGGCCTGCGGCGTTTCTGAGGCACTTCCGGAGAGATGTCCCCGGCGGAGGCCTTGTTCAATTCGTTCATCTTGGCAATCGAAACTTTATCCTTGTAAATATAGGAATTATTTCGATTCTGCCAAAAGTGTCGAGCCCGGATAGTAATGCGAAAGGATCTCTTCGAATGTGAAGCCGCGCGAGGCCATCACCGCAGCCCCGATCTGGCAAAGGCCGACGCCATGGCCCCATCCTTTGCCGTCGAGCACAAGGGTGTCTCCTTCCCAGGAAACGTCAAAAGCTGAGCTCTTCAGGTGGGACTCGGAGAGCCAGCGCCTGATTATCAGCTCTTTTCCGATAACCATGGTCATCTTGGAGCCAACCACCTTGAGCTTGCTGATACGGCCTGATCCTCCCCTCTCAAGGGGGATCAGGTCCTGGATTTCGCCGAAATCCAGCCCGGACCTCCTGGCCACCAGGGAGGACACTTCATCCCTGGAGTAGCGCACCGTCCAGCGGTAGAAGTCCCTGGTCTCAAGGTCATAGTCGTTCAGCACCTGTGAAAGGATCCTTTCATCGGAGGTGTTGCAGAACGGATCGCCTCCCGGTGCCCATCCCGGAGTGTCGGGCAACGACCGCAGGTATGGATATTCCTTGTCTTCCCAGCAGGTACCGAAGGTCTCCATGATGCCGCCGCAGCATTTCGAGAAACGCGCGTCCACTATGTCCGTCCCGCAGACAAGGACCATGCCCCAGGTCTGGTCGATAGCCTTCCGGACCGTGTCGCCGACGGCCATGGACAGGCCTTGGTAGCGCTGGCAGTGGTCGTCTGCGCAGACATCGAAGAGGGTATGGTCTTCGTGGTCGAACCACTTGATGTATTCCTTGACTCCGGGGGCCTCCCCCTCCGCGCTCCTCCCAAGGATCGAATCCACGTGGGTGAGCACTGCTGGAAGGGTCTGCGGGACTCCGGGCACGGCGGGGCCTTGATTTTTCCGGCGTTCCCTGTTGGAAACCTGCGCCATCACCCAGGAACGGGAGATGACGGCATGGGCCTTCAGGAACTCCAGTCCCGCAGAGGATTTCATCTCGGATGAGATGACGCTGAGAAGGTAGTCCTCCACACCCACCACGTTGACCGCCGTGACGTGGTTGTTCTCCACTATGAATTTCAAGGTACCGGCGAAACGCTGGGTGACCTTCCTCTGCCAGTGGAAATCCACGCCGATCGTCACCCCGTACAGGATGAAAGACGGCTCTGCGAACATGGTAGACTCGGTCTGGGCTTCAAAGGTGAGTTCGTCGTAGAGGGCTCCGTTGTATTCGATCCTGCCCTCCTTGTAACTGACCCGCTGGGGTCCGGCACCGTCGGAAACTATCTCGAACTCTATCATGTCGCCAGACATGACACCTACTTCAAGGGTCCGCTGAGTGCGCGTCAGCCGCCAGATGATACCGTCCTGGACATCCGGGGAAACACTGACCTCGGCGAGCATTTCCCCAAGGAGAGTGCCGTCGACCTTCTCGAAATCTTCTTCGCGGGTGCAGATGAAGACTCCTGCCATGTCGGCGCATCCGGGGCTCATGGCCAGATGGTCCCCGGAAGTGGAACAATAATGATGGGACCTGTGCTTCTCCCTGAAAACCACGACACTCCTGTACTCCCCTGCCTTGAACCATGTCACAAGGTTGAATCTGGGCTCGCTGTCCCCTTCCTTCACGGGCGCGCAGTCCAGGAGCCTGTAGAAAAGCTTCGTCATGGACTTTGCGGTTCGGGCATGAAGGAAGAAAACTCCCGGAACGTACTGAGCCAGATGGTAAAGGCGGGCCTCCTTGACTGAAGCCAGGGGAGGCGGGACGGTGCCGGTCCTTCCGTCAAGGACCGAATCCACCTTGGCCTGCAAAGGCATAAGCCCTGAAGGACACGCCTGGAAATGCATGTGGTCGGGAGCGGAGGCTCCGCTCGCCGGTCCGTTGTAGAAGCAGCAATAACCCTGGTTCTGCCTCACGAAATCGAGACTGTCCTGGTAACGGTGCCAGATCGATTGGGGGATGTGCGCGGTACTTGAGATGACCAGATGCGAAGGGAATATCGGGTAAGGGTTGAGAGTGACCCTGTACTTGCGCCCTTTCCTTCCTTCGAAATCGATGTTGTACTGCTCCGGGGGCCTGTTTTCCGGGCACAGGAAGCAAGGACGCGAAGCGATGGACTCCTTGTCCAGGGACGCCTCTGAAGAGATCTTGCGGCACGGGTTGTACTGGATTGTCACCCCGAGCCCTCCAACATCGACGGTCTTGGTACGGACCCTCTTGAGGTTGCGGTAGTTCTCGGCGGCAAGCGGCCAGACTGACAGCTGGTCCTTGATGAATTTTCCAATCGAGTTTTCCATCAGAGAAGAGATAGCAGTCTGTCCCGTATCATTCCGAACTCATGTTCGAAGTTGGGTGTGAACACATTGGCTCCGGTGGCCGCCTGGATGTCCGACATCTTCCAATACCTGCCTTCGCTCACCTCGTCGTTGGAAGGACTGAGGTCAAAACTTCCGACGGTGGCGAAAACGTTGACCAGTTCCCTCTCCCGCCTCGACTCCCAGACATATGACAAAAGGTACACCGGGTTGAATTCCTTGAAGCCAAGCTCCTCGGAAGCCTCCCGGTAAAGTGCGGCCTCCAGAAGCTCCCCATATTCGACATGGCCACCTACCGCAGTGTCCCACCTCCCCGGCAGAAGGTCCTTGTGGATCGACCTCTTCTGGAGGAAAACATTCTCCATCCTGTCTATTATGTGGAGATGGACGACCGGATGGAGGAGTTTCGATCCTCCGTGGGCATAGCTCCTGGAGCATTGGCCCGTCACAAGACCGTTCTCGCAGACGACAGGGACCATTTCCCCATCGGTCCTCGCTGAATCCCCCGGCCTCTCCACGGTGGGAAGCGGGAGGACGGTCGCCGGCTCTACAGGATAGATGAGTTCAAACATGGCTTGTCAGGCTAATGCGAAAAGAATCAGCAACTGGGCGACAAGCACCCTGAGGAACATGGAAAGAGGATAGACCGTCGCATAGTTCACCGATGGATAGTCGGTGCCGTAGGCCTCCTGCGAGAAGGCCAGGACGGCCGGGTCGGTCGTGCTTCCGGAGACAAGGCCGCAGATCTGGTAGAAATTGAGATGGCAGGCGTACCTGGCCACAAGCCCTACCGTCAGGACCGGTATGAAAGTAATCAGGGCGCCGTAAAGGATCCACCAGTAGCCTCCTCCCAGGATGGAACTTACGAAGTTCTGTCCCGCACCGAGCCCCACGGCTGCCATGAAGAAGGATATTCCTATCTCCCGGAGCATCATGTGCGCGCTCCTGGTGGTGTAGATGGTGATCTTGTATCTCGGGCCGAAGCAGCCAAGAAGGATGGCTACGATGAGAGGGCCGCCTGCAAGACCGAGCTTCACGGGCTGCGGTATCCCGGGGAAGCGGATGGGGAGGAATCCGAGGAGGATTCCAAGGGCGATTCCGATGAAGATGGGGACGAGGTTCGGCTTGTCGAGGTTCGTCAGCTTGTTGCCGATGACCTTGGAGATCTCGTCCATCCCTTCTTCCGGTCCGACGACCTTGATCCCATCCCCTACCTGGAGATAGAGGTTGGGCCTGGCGACGAGTTCCAGCCCGTTGCGTATGACCCTGGTTATGTTGACACCGTAGAGGTGCCTGATGTCCAGGTCCTTGAGCTTCTTCCCGTTGACTGCCGGATTAGTGACCACCATCTTCCTGCTGACCAGTTTGGACTTCATTTCCTGCCAGTCGCCAAGATGCATGGGGACCTCCTTGCCGAAAAGGATCCTTGTGGTGTCGACATTGTCCTGGGTCGTAACGACCAGGAGCTTGTCGCCGAGTTCGAGGACAGTTTCAGAACCCGGGATCATCACGGTTCCGTTCCTCAGCATCCTGGAGACGACGATTCTGTTGCCCATGTCCTTTATGACGGTCCCGAGCTGCTGGCCCACGACTGCAGGATTGGCGATTTCACAATGCATCCTCCTGGCATGTCCCTCGGAATCCTCCTCGTCGTCGAGAAGGTTTCTTTCCTTGTCCAGGTCTATCTTGAAAAGCGACTTGAAGGCAATAAGGAGGGCGATCACCAGAAGCACTCCCAAAGGATATGCCACCGCATAGGCGGAGGCCAGGCCTGAAGACGCGGCTGCGGCCTCACCGGGAGCCTTCCCGGCGGCAAGCATGACGTCAGAGATCGTCTGCTGCGCGGCACCAAGGCCCGGAGTGTTCGTCACGGCGCCGGACATCACTCCCACCATGGTTGAAAGCGACTCTCCGGTTATGAAATGGATGCAGACAGTCACTGCGACAGCCAGGAACACCATCATGACCGCCAGCAGGTTCATGGTCAGCCCCCCGTGCTTGAAAGAATGGAAAAAGCCCGGACCCACCTGGAGGCCTATCGAGAAAATGAACAGGATCAGGCCGAAATCCTTCATGAAATTCATCACGGTAGGATCCACCCTCACTCCGAAATGACTCATTATGATGGCGACGAAGAGTATCCAGGTGGAACCGATAGTGACGCCTTTGACTTTCAGGCGGCCGAGATAAAGGCCGAGGGAGATTACTGCTGCGAATATGAGGATGGAATGGGCAATGCCGGTACCAATGAAAAGATCTTTCATTCAAACTACTGATTTAACGATGATTCCGGGATGTCTTGCAGGTGGTTTATGATCTGAAGTTCTTCCGGGGAGTACAACAGGGAATCCACGAAGCCGGGAGCGACTCTTGAGAGGATTATGAACGCTGCCAGGAGCAGCACCGCCGTCGCGATGGTGCAGGCAAGGATAATCCACGCGGTCTTCCAAGGGTTGCGGGAAGTCCTTCTCCGCTGGGTCGGTGCCTTTGAAGAGGCAGGTCCGACGGAGGGCGGAGGGACATCCCCGACAGGTCCGGGTCCGGAAGCCACAGCCGCAGACGCTTGTCCGGGGACCTCTTCAGCAGGTTCAGGCTCGGGTTCGGGGACCTCTGCCACAGGCTCAGGTACGGGGACCTCTGCAGCTACAGGAGGGACGGACGGATCCGGAGCGGAGCCGGACACTTCTTCCGGCTCGGTCCTGACGATCTTCTCCAGTTCGTCCACCGCAGCGGACACCTCCTCAGGCGTTTCCTCATGGGTCTTGAGTGAGACCGGTTCGAGCCCGAATCCATATTTATAGATCTCCAGGTCCTCATCGGCAATGAAGAAAAAGGCATTCTCGCGCGTAGCACGGAGCCGGCCCAGACCAGGGAACACGGCAACCTTCTTCGACTCGAGGGTATTCCGCAACTCGGATATGAAGCCTTCAAGTTCATATTCCGTCCTTTCCAGGCTCTCCCCAAGGACCTTCGAGCAATATTCGACAAGCAGCCTGCCATCGCCTTTCCTTTGACGGAACACCAGGCGACGGTAGGGAGGATTGATCGTGTAACCTTTGTCGGAGAAAGTGGAGGGCATGGATTCGGAGACGAAAGTCCCGAGACCGGGCAGGTTCACTTCGTCATTATCAAGGATCAAATCCCTGATGATCTTTGAAAAAAGAGTTATATCCATTGTCGCTCCTGACATTTTCGACGCAAAGGTACACAAAAAAAACTCAAAAAAATTTGGATAAACGGGTTTTTGTTGTACCTTTGCAATCTCGAAACGACGACTGTCGGATTGAAGGAAAAAATTCCTCAATAGCTCAGTTGGTTAGAGCACCTGACTGTTAATCAGGGGGTCGTAGGTTCAAGTCCTACTTGAGGAGCACGGAGCAAGCACTTCAAAAAGTGCTTGTTTTTTTATTATCTTTGTCAACATGAAACGCTTTGGAAAGATTTTCCTCCCCTTGCTGGCAATAGTCGTTGGCATCCAGATGTTGGGTGCCGTCGTTTTTCGGTGGTGTGAAGAAACAGAGGCGGAAGGGTTCGTCGTTTTGCTTTTCTGCATCCTTTGTTTATTCGTTTCAGCATCTTTTCTTGCCGACAAAGTAGGCAAAAAGAATCCCGATAGTGCTACACCGTTGGTGTTCTCCTCTTTATTCTGTTTAGCTTTCATGTTTGAGCGACCTGGAATTGTATGGTATATTCTTCTTTTGATAGACCCTTTCCTGATGGCGGCCGCAACATTCTGGGCATTTCGCGAGAAAGAGAAAATCCAATTTGCAAAAGAGAAAGAGGAATCTGTGCTGAAAGAGCAGGCACGCGGTTACCTAAACAGGTTCAAAGCATCAATCAACAGGCAGTATTTCGTCATATCCCATGTTGAAAGCAAGGATGTTCTCTATGAGATGGATGACGACTGTTTGCTGTTCCAGCTCCCAGATGGCCGTCATTTTGTCCTTTTGAAACAGCCTCGGAGTGCTTTGATGTACCAGCATTTGTTAAATGCTTTCAGGAATGAAGTAAAGGAGGATTTGGATGTTATCGGATATATTGACAGCGGTGGGAAGAATGCGACACGCATGGTTCTTGCGGACAGTTTAGGTAACCGCCGTAAATACACAAAAGGGACTGCATCATATATCCCGTTTGATTTCTCTCTTCTTGATGGAGCCTATCCTATCGTCTCATCATAGCCAAAAGAGTAACCTATCATCTTAAATCGGGGATTACTTTCTTGAGCCCATGCTAACTTGTTTCAACAAAGGAAGCAACCATTCGTGATTCTCATTAATGAACTCCACTACCTTCAAGAAATCCCTCCACAGGTTCAATATTTCGCTGTTTTGGGGAGCCAAAGCGGACAAATCATCGGAAACGACGGTTTGTCCGTTTTCTTTATAATACCTTTCTTCCTGGTTCGCAAAATCGATATAATAGAATTAAATGGCGTCCGATTTTTTTTTGTATATTGCAGGAATAACGACAACAACCAGCACTACAACGATGAAACCCTGTATAATCCGTTTAGCATGCGCAATTGCTGCGGTCCTCTCCCTGGGCCTGCTGTCATGCTCCCAGAAAGAGGAGAACACCCCTGCAGGAGGAGTGGATTCCATCACCCTCAACGAAACTTCAGCTACCATGGAAACAGGCGGGACACTCCGCCTGACAGCGACATTGACGCCCTCGACGGCTAAAGCGACTGTTGCCTGGTCAAGTTCAAACCCCTCGGTAGCAAGCGTGAGTGAGGGCATCGTGACAGCCCTGGCCGAAGGGAGCGCGATGATCACGGCATCGGCGGGAGGGAAATCAGCCAAATGCGCCGTGGTTGTTTCCAACAAGACCGTCAAGGTCGAGTCGATAACGCTCAGCAAGACGGAGGTAGCCCTGGACGTATTCGGAAACACGGAAATAACCTTGACAGCCACAATCTATCCGGAAAATGCGACCAACAGGACAGTTAGCTGGAGTACCGACAACAAGAATGTCGCTACCGTCGACTCGGATGGCAATGTAACTGCCCTGGCATCGGGAACGGCAAGGATCAAGGCCTCTGCCTCCGGAGTGTCGGCAACTTGCGTCGTGACTGTAACCGACCGCATGAAGAGCGCACTGATGAACTTCTACGATGCACTGGACGGCCCGCATTGGAAATCCAACAGGAACTGGGGATCGGACAAGCCGATCAGTGAATGGGACTGCATCTGGTTCAACTCGAGGTCGCAGCAACTGCACATGATATTCAAGGACAACGGGCTGAAGGGACAAATTCCCGAATCCATCGAGGACCTTGGAGATTGGTTGTCCGACCTGGAGATAGACACCGAACCCGGGCTTACCGGCACCTTGCCCGAGTCTTTTGCGCGCCTGACAAGGCTTGAGGACTTCCGTCTCCTGAACACCGGGCTGGAATCCCTTCCGGATGTATTCGGCGACATGAAGGAGCTGAACCACGTCTACATACAAAGCAACAAGCACTTGACAGGTCCCATTCCGGAGAGCATCGGAAGTTCTCCCAAAATGGGCAATATCACCATTGTGAACAACTACTTCACAGGGCCGGCATATGGTTCATGGGTAAGGCTGGGGAACAATTTCAGCATATCGAACAACTGTCTGTCAGGGAAGATCCCGCAGGAATTCCTCGACACAAAGGACCATCTCAGATCCTTCGTCCGTAACGCACTGACCCAGAAAAATGGCTACGGTTTCGACATAAGCGACGTCGATATTCCGGGAATGGTGTTCTGGCCGGAGGGAAACGTCAAGGACCTGGACGGGGAGACGTTCACATTTGCCGACGTTATCAGCAAGAACAGGTACACCGTCTACATGATCTGGGCGCCATGGTGCACCTTCTCCAAATCCTTGCTCCCCAGATTGAAGGACTACTACTCTATCTACAAGCAGGACGGCCTCGAGGTGATAGCGACAGTCCAGCTCGACCGTAAGGAAAGCGGTGCCGGAGGGCTCTGGTCCGATCTCGAAGGGCAGAAGAAGGAGGTAGAGGAGAAGGGGTACGGAGTGTGGTACAACTATTTCTACTCCGATTACTTGAAGGATTTCCTCATGTCCACTCCGCACGCAGAAGTTTACGACCAGGACGGCAATGTCCTGTTCAGTTCAATCGACTATTATCCCGACCCGGTGAGGAACCGTTTCAGCAAGGTCGCTTCCAGCGACTTGATGCCTTTCCTGGAATCCGTCCTAGGGCCCGAGACTCCCGGGAACGTTTATGCTTCGACAGACTATTCGAAGGACGGACAAGTCCTCACCCTCCAGAAAGCCACCGTCGGGAAGGGCATCAACATCGTGCTGATGGGTGACGCCTACACCGACAGGGACATGGGAGCCGGCGGCCTCTACGAGACCGTCATGAAGGAGGCCATGGAAGAGTTCTTCGCCATCGAGCCGTACAAGACGTTCAGGAATCGGTTCAACGTCTATGCCGTCAAGGTGGTATCCAGGAACGACAGGATCGGAGAAGGATATTCCACCGCCCTGGGAACACATTTCGGGGAAGGTACTTTCATGGCGGGAAACGACGGGAAGTGCCAGGAGTATTCCCTCAAGGTACCCGGCATAAACAGCCTTGACGACCTCCTTACGATAGTGATTACAAACAGCCGCAGGAACTCCGGGACAGCCGCACTCTTTGCCTCCACCCAGTCCGGAATCGCCTACCTGACTTCCAATGGGAATGAACCCGAGTTCTTCGGGCCCACACTCCGCCACGAGGCGGGAGGCCACGGATTCGCCTTCCTGGCCGACGAGTACTCATCCTACGACGAGCAGGTGCCGAAGAGTGTCGTGGACAACTACACGAAGCTGTTCAACGACTACGGATGGTACTCCAACGTCGATTTCACCGACTCCCGTGATAAGATCCACTGGAGCTCCTTCCTCTCCGACGACCGTTACAAGGACGAGGTCGGGATCCATGAAGGCGGCGCCCTGTACTCACGCGGAGCCTACAGGCCGAGCGTCAACAGCATGATGAACGAGAATGAAGAGTACTTCAACGCTCCTTCACGCTGGGCCATCTACAAGCAGATCATGACCCGCAGCGGTGATAGCGCCGACTTTGACAAGTTCCTTGAATATGATGCCACGAACAGGGGCAAGGCCAAGGCTGCGGCCAGGAAGCCAGCGAAGCGCAAAGTGGAGCATACAGCACCTCCAGTGGTACATCTTTGATCCCTGACCGGCACTGATTGAAACAATGCGACAAGGGCGGCCAAAAGTCAAAAAAACTTTTGGCCGTCCTCAGTGCAAAGCGGAGCTTTGCCCGGTACGCGGATGGATGGAGCGCGATGGATGCAGGGCCGCAAGCGGTGTTGCCCTGAGGACCCTGGCCACCCTCGGCCGTAAGCGGGCGAGGCCCTCGCCGCAAGGCGTGGGAGGGATGGAGCGGATGTGCTTGGGTCGCAAGCGGTGTTGTCCTGAAGGACCCTGGCCACCCGCGGCCGTAAGCGGGCGGGGCCCACGCCGCAAGGCGTGGGAGGGATGGATCGGATGTGCTTGGGTCGCAAGCGATATTGTCCTGAGGACCCTGGCCACCCGCGGCCGTAAGCGGGCGGGGCCCACGCCGAAGGCGTGGGAGGGATGGAGCGGATGTGCTTGGGTCGCAAGCGGTGTTGTCCTGAGGACCCTGGCCACCCGCGGCCGTAAGCGGGCGGGGCCCACGCCGTAAGGCGTGGGAGGGATGGAGCGAAGCGGAAGGTCCGAAGGACAACACCGCTTGCGGCCATATAATAAGGAATCAGATCTCGATGAAACGACCCTCCGAGCTGCTCCGGAACGCAGCGAACACAGCCTTCATGACAGGGAGTATCCTCTCGGCGGCCAAGTCTCCCCCATCCCTCGTAAACAAGGACGAGACAAAGGCTTCGGCAATGCCGGAGGACGTCTGGTTGTCATTGGTCTGGATAGCCTCGACATCGAAGTCCTGCACCGACCCGTCGGGGCGGACCAGCCTCAAGGGAGATCCGGGAACATCGTAGACACGGAGGATGCCTCCGGTACCGTAAATGACAGTGGAATTGTCCTCGGCTCCGTAGTAGGTCCAGCTGGCCGTCATGGTCCCGATGACGCCGTCCTCCATGCGAAACAGACACAACGAGTTGTCTTCCACCTCGATTGGCCTGCCATCAGGCCCCGTCTTGTCAAGAGTCGAAAGCAAGGCCCCGACCCCGGTGATCCGAGTACCCAGAAGATAGGATATGATGTCCGCCTTGTGAACCCCCAAGTCCGCCATCACCCCCATGGCCGCCTTCTCCTTGCTGAAGAACCAGGTACCCTTGCCGGGATTGACACTCCAGGACTCGGGGCCGGCATGTCCGAATGTTGTCCGGAACGTAAGCACCTTTCCGACAGCCCCTTGAAGTATCAGTTCACGGGCTTTCCTATGCGCTGGAGCCAGTCTCTGGTTCTGGGCTATCATAAGAAGCCGCCCGGACCTTCCGGCAGCGTCGACCATGGACTCGCACTCCTCGATCGTAGTCGCCATCGGCTTTTCGCACAAGACATCCTTTCCGGCGAGAAGGGCACGGATGGACACATCCGCATGAGCACTGTTGGCCAGGGACACAACGACTGCATCGACGGAAGGGTCCGACAGCATCTCATCGATGCTGTCGTAAACCTTGCCGCCGTAAAGCCCGGCCATCTGCCGTGCACGGCTCTCCGTCGGATTGTAGTATCCGGCGATCTCAGCCAGGGGATGCGCAGCCAGTTCAGGAATATGCCTGACCTGGGCTATCTTTCCGCAGCCGATCAAGCCGATCCTTTTGACTCCGGACTGCATAACCTACATCTTGTAGAACTGCTCCCAACCTCTGCGGGGAGGAAGCCCGGTCAGCAATGCGTTGGCAAATTCGTTGTTGGTGAACTGCTTGGTCCTTGTGTCGAAGAAGAGCTGGGTGTTGAGTCTCTGGGCGATGACGCCGAGGCAGAACACCTCGCTGAGGACACCGTTGATCTCGAACGGCGACCTGGTCTTCTCCTTGCCCTGGCAGGCAAGCAGGAAGTTCTCGAAGTGGTTCGAAGGGCTCTTGGGCACCTCGGGAAGCTTGCCGGCCATGTCCCTGGCAGCCTCTTCAGGAATGATTGAAAGAGTGCTTCCATGGCTGGCACCCTTGAACGTAAGGTCGCGGCTGTAGATTATCTTGCCCGGAGCGAGCGACGCCTCGGGGCCGCTGTTCTGGCTGGATGCAGGCACATCAGAAGCAGCCACAGAACCACCGTACCCTGCAGGAAGCGGCGGAAGGTTGTCCAGCCCATCATACCAGGTTACGTCCACCGGAGGCATTCCCTTCCTTGCCGGGAAGCGGAAAAGGATGGTGGATGAATATGGGAAGAAATAGTCATTGTGTCCCTTCTCGTAGAGCATGCTTATCTCATAGGGCAGACCGAGTTCAAGGAACTCATGGACGGTGTCCAGGATGTGCGCGCCCCAGTCGCCGAGGCATCCCATGCCCGTATCATACCAGCAGCGCCAGTTGCCCTGATGATACTTCTCGTTGTACTCGAGATACGGGATGGTCCCAAGCCAGGTATCCCAGTCCATGTTCTTGGGGATAGGCTGCTCTTCGGGCATCCTGAACATCTTCTCAGCATCGAAACCATGCCAGCGGCGGGAATTGTTCATGTGGGCTGTCACGGCTGTGACATCCTTGATGATCCCAGCGTCCAGCCACGCCTTGAACTGGAAATAGTTCGCGTCGGAATGGCCCTGGTTGCCCACCTGGGTAGCGACACCGGGATGCCTGCGTGCGCAGTCCATCATCAGTTCCGCCTCATGGAATGTACGGCACATCGGCTTCTCGACATAGATGTGCTTGCCCTGGTCCATGCAGAGCATGGCCACGGGGAAATGAGAGAAATCAGGGATCGCAGCTGCAACCGCCTCGAATTCGTTTCCGCATTTGTCGAACATCTCGCGGAAGTCACGGAAACGCTTGGCCTTAGGGTACATGCTCAGTACCTTTTCGCACTGCTTCCCGTCCAGGTCGACATCACAGAGAGCGACCACCTCGACCATCCCGGTCTTGGCGAACTCCTCGATGATCTGCTGGCCACGGTTGCCGATTCCGATGTAGGCAATCTTCACCTTCTCCCCTTTAGGCTTTGCAGCCGCAAGAGAAGACAATGAGGATTCGCGGGCGAGCAACTCGCCCGGAGCCAGCGCCATGCCGGCACCGGCTACTGCGACGGACTTCAAAAAATCTCTTCTGTACATATCACTGAAGTTTTGGTGTGTCGATTGTAATGGCAATGGGGCAGGCCCCTACCTGACCCTTATCTTCCTGCCAGGCCTCAGAACGGTCCTTTCAGAGATACCGTTCAGGCGGCAAAGCTTCTTCACGGTGGTACGGTTCCTGGCCGCAATCTTCCCGAGGGTATCCCCCTTCCTGATAGTGTAGTATTTTGCAGAGGAGTTCGCCTTGGCTTTCTTCGCCTGCTCGAGTTTTGCAGCTTCTTCCTTGTCCTTGGCGTCTCCCTCCAGGATATCGATTTCTTCCTGATCGCTTTCCGGGACGTACCGCGCACCGGCGTTGAAATACTTTTTCTTGAGGACGAACAGTCGATGCCTCAGGGTTCCCGTCTTGAAGTCGATCAGCCACTCCGGATCGAAGGCATAGCCTTTATAGCGGGTCTCGAAATGGAGATGAGGGCCCGTGGACCTGCCGGTGGAGCCGCCAAGACCGACGACCGTGCCTGCGGAGATCCAGTCGCCGGGCTTCACGTAGATCTTAGAAAGGTGGGCATAGAATGTCTCCAGGCCGTTCTCGTGGCGGATGATCACCAGGTTTCCATAGCCGGAGTAATACTTGGCAAGGCGCACCTTGCCGTCAAAGGCAGAATAGACAGGTGTCCCGGTGGGGAGCGGAAGGTCGCAGCCCTGGTGGCGTCTCCTGTGGCGGTAGCCGAACTTGGAGCAGACCTCGGTCTGGTGAGGGCAGTGATAGCCGCTCAGGGTGTCCACTATCCAAAGCGCCACCTGGCTCGGGAGACTGTCCGCGGGCATGCGGTAAGGCACCGCCAGTTCGGTATCCCAATATTCGGTGAATATCCCCTCGTCCCTGGCATAGGTGGGATCCTTGATGAACCTCCAGGTGTAGTCGGACAGAAGCAGGACCTTGATCCTGGGATCCGCGGTGTCGAGGGTGTCGAGAGCGCCTTCCGGAAGGCTGACTCCTGATTTCACAGGCTCCATCGCAGCAGGAGTCAGGCGGGTGATCCCGGAAGTATCCTGGGCGCTGACGGAGACCTTTCCTGAAAGAAGCAGCACGGCCGCGGCAATTGCGACGGCTGCCGCATGATTGTTTCTGAAATGCATCCGAACCTCCTTACAACTTTGCATCGAACCTTTCCATGAGAAGCTTCTTGGTCTTCTCGACCTTTTCTTCGAGGAGGGCGGTCGACGTAGCCTCGCAGATGAACCTCAGGTAAGGCTCCGTGTTTGAAGGACGGATGTTGAACCACCAGTCAGGGAACTCGACCCTGTAGCCGTCGAAATCCATGAACGCGGTAGGAGTCTCCACGGAAGTGAAATATTCCTTGACCGCCTCCATGGCGCCGGCCTTGTCCTCAACGCGGAAATTGATTTCCCCTGAGTTCTCGTACCTGACTATCCTGCGGATGAGGTCGGCAAGGGTAATCCCTTTCTTCTTCATGGAAGCTACGACGCGGAGAATGAGCATCGAGGCAAGCAGGCCGCTGTCGGAATAGAAGAAATCACGGAAATAGTAATGTCCGGCCAGTTCGCCTCCCCAGACCCCGTCGAGGTCCCTGAGCTTGCGGGCGGCGAAAGCCCGCCCCACCTTCCAGGTTTCCATCTTGATGCCCATGGGTGCAAGGTACTCTCCCACCGCCTTGGAACTGCGGATGTCCTGGAGGACGATGCCGGTCTCGTGGCGTTCATCGACATAGTAATGGCCCAGGACCGCGATCATGAGGTCCGGAGAGATGAACTTCCCTTCGTTGTCCACGAACATCACCCTGTCGGCATCGCCGTCATAAATGACTCCGACGTCGGCCCCGACTTCCTTGACAAGGGCTTCAAGAGGCTCTACGTTTTTATGGATCAACGGATTCGGTTCGTGGTTGGGGAAGTTCCCGTCCATCTCCTCGAAGATGTACGACGGACCGTCTCCGAATATTTCCCTGGCGAACAGGCTGGCCATTCCGTTGGAAAGGTCGAACGCTATCTTGATTCCGGAATAGTCCCCCTTGTACTTGAGGAGGAAGTCCAGGTAGTCCTTGCGGATGTCCATGGGGATGACTTTTCCCTTCGTGGCGGCAGGGGGCGTAGGCCTGCCCTCGTCGATCCACTGCCGGATCTGTCCCAGGCCGGAATCCAGGCCGACAGGAAGCGCGTTCTCCCTGGAAACCTTCATCCCGTTGTACTCCTTGGGATTGTGCGAAGCCGTGATCTGGACAGAAGCCTTGAAACCGTAGTTGGCAGTACCGAAATAAACCATGGGAGTACTGCTCAGGCCGATATCGTAAACGTCCGCTCCGGCATCATTGATGCCACGGAGGAGGCTGTCATGGATCTGGGGGGAGGAAACCCTGCAATCCCTGCCCACGAGGACCTTGTCGGTCCCAAGCAGTTCAGGGATGAAATAGCCTATCTTGTAGGCAACGCCCTCGTCGAAGTCCACATTGAAGACTCCGCGGACGTCATAAGCGTGGAATGCACTCATGTCTGTAGTGTTATCTTATTTCAATTTCGTGGTATACCTTGCAAAAACCTTTCCTTTGGCAATGCCCTGGAGTTTTTTCGAGATTATTTTCTTCCTCACCTGCGACACATGGTCCACGAAGAGGTCTCCGTCGAGATGGGACATTTCATGCTGTACCATCCGGCAGGCGAACTTGTCGAAAGTCTCGGTTACTTTCCGGAGGTTTTCATCGTAGTATTCGACCGTCATGCTTTCGGGACGGACCACGTCGCAATAGATTCCGGGGATGCTGAGGCAGCCTTCCTGGTACTCGGCTTTCTTCTCGCTTTCCGAGACGATCACGGGATTGACCAGCACACGGACGAAACCCTCCAGATAAGGATAGACGTCGGCCATGTCGCGGCCGTCGACTATCACGACCCTTTTGCTTACTCCGACCTGCGGGGCGGCCAGGCCGCAGCCTTCCGCCTTGGCCAGGGTGTCCTTGAGGTCCTGGACAAGGGCCTGTATCCCTTCCTTGTCAGAAAGGTCGACCGGTTCGGCTACCTGCCTCAGGATTTCCGAACCATATACATAGATGGGAAGTATCATATCATTCAGTCTTTTTTCTGCTGGCGACGGTCCAGATAGCCTTGCAGGATGATGGAAGCGCTTATCTTGTCCACGGAGTTCTTGTCGCGCCTGTCCTTCGCCTTCATGCCTCCGTCGATCATCGCCCTGTGGGCGAGAACCGAAGTGAAGCGTTCGTCTTCCAGGGAAACAGGGACTTCCGGGAAGGCCTTCGCCAGCCGCTTCAGGAAGGCGTCGACATCGGCAGCCGCTTCAGAAGGGGTGTTGTCAAGGTTCATCGGATAGCCCACGACGAATCTGGTTATGGTCTCCTTTTCAGCATAGTTTTTGAGATAATCTATTATCTTTGCAGAGGGGACCGTGTCCATGGCGGAGGCGAAGATGCCGAGCGGGTCGCTGGCTGCGACACCTACACGTTTCCTTCCGTAATCTATTCCGACCAGTCTGTCCATAGATTGCAAATTTAACGAAAAAGGGCTTTAAGTCAAAATTATGTCCGAAGAGAAAAAAGGCAAGGCAGGAGATTACAGGTTCACGGTCGCCGACGATGCGACTGGAGAACCCCTGAAGTCATGGAAAGTCTCCAGGGTCACCCTCCTTGTCGGCTTCATCACCGCAGCCGTGGTACTCTTCGCCCTGTTCTTCGCACTGATCGCCTTCACCCCGGCCCGCAACCTGATTCCCGGCTATCCGGATTCAAAGACAAAGCACGATGCCATAAGCAACGCGCTCAGGATCGATTCCCTGGAGAACATGATCCTCAAATGGGAACTCTACTCCGAGAACCTGTCCAGAGTCGTGCAAGGGAAGGAACCGCTCCCGTCAGACAGCCTCTTCTCCTCCACCGGCAAGGAGAGGAACCGTGACCTTGGTCCAAAGGAGATTTCCAGGAACGACTCCCTGCTCCGCGCCTTTGTCACGGCGGAAGGAAGACCGGAGACATCTTCCTCCGGAGCCGGTCCGCTCCCCATCGAAGGGATGCACTTCTTCATCCCGGTGAAGGGAGTCGTAGCCCAGGGGTTCGACAAGGCCCTCCACCCCTACATCGACATCTCCGCCCCAGGGAATTCAGTCGTAATGTCTGTCCTGGACGGCACCGTGATACAGTCAGGCTGGAGTGACGAAGACGGTTACACCGTCCGCATCCAGCACGACGGGGACGTGATCTCCGTCTACAAGCACAACCTCCGGCTCCTGAAGAAAACCGGCGACAAGGTAAACGCCGGCACCCCGATAGCAATCGCAGGGAGTTCGGAGTCGGCAAGGAAAGACGGCCATCTCCATTTCGAGCTCTGGCACAAGGGCGAAGCCGTCGATCCTGAAAAATTTATCAATTTCTGATGGAGAAAAGAAGACTAGCGATACTCGGCTCTACCGGATCGATCGGCAGGCAGACCCTGGAGGTCGTGAGGGAACACAGGGACCTTTTTGAAATAGAACTGCTTGCATGCAGGGACAACTGGGAAATGCTCGCCCGCCAGGCGGTTGAATTCGATGTCAACAACGTAGTCATAGGGAACGACAGCTGGTACAGGGACATCTCCGAAGCCTTGGACGGAACTGACACCAAGGTGTTCGCCGGGATGGATTCCATCTGTGCGCTCGCCGCTTCCGAAAGGGTCGACATAGTAGTAGCCTCGATGATGGGCTTCAGCGGCCTGAAGCCGGCTGTCGCGGCCATAAAGGCAGGCAAGGTCATAGCCCTTGCAAACAAGGAGACGCTTGTCGCCGCAGGTTCTATCGTCATGGGCCTGGCCCGCGAATTCAACGCTCCCGTCCTGCCGGTGGACTCCGAACATTCAGCCATATTCCAGTGCCTGCTGGCCGCACAGGGCAACAAGCCCAGCAGGATCCACCTTACCGCATCAGGAGGGCCGTTCAGGACCTGGGAGAAGGACAGAATCGCAAGGGCGACCAAGGACATGGCCCTCAGGCACCCGAACTGGAACATGGGCGCGAAGATAACCATCGACTCCGCTACCATGATGAACAAAGGATTCGAGGTGATCGAGGCCAAGTGGCTTTTCGACACCCCGGTGTCCAGGATAAACGTCCTGGTCCACCCCGAGTCCATCGTCCACTCGATGGTGGAGTTCGAGGACGGAGCCGTGATCGCGCAGATGGCATCGCCGGACATGAGGGAGCCGATCCAATTCGCGCTCACATTCCCCGAAAGGCTTCCATTGGGAAACAAGAAACTGGATTTCGCCGCCTTGGGAAGCCTCTCCTTCTTTGCCCCGGACTTCGACAGGTTCCCAGCCCTTGGCCTAGCGTTCAAGGCCATAGGGAAAGGAGGGAATGTCCCATGTGCCATGAACGCCGCGAACGAATCCGCCGTAGCAGCCTTCCTCCATGACAGGATCGGTTTCTACGACATCCCTGACATCGTGGCCGGGTGCATGGAAAGGATCCCCTTCCTTGCATCCCCGTCGCTCGAGGACATATTCGACACCGACAAGGAGGCGCGGCTTCTTGCAGATGGCATGGTAACGGAATTGGAAAGAAGCAGATAGGACATGGTTGCAATCATAAAGGCACTGCAGGTAATACTCGCCCTCTCGATACTGATCCTGATCCACGAACTGGGGCACTTCATGTGGGCGAAACTGTTCGGCATAAGGGTGGACAAGTTCTTCCTGTTCTTCGACATCGGAGGGCGTAAGCTTTTCAGCACCAAGGGAAAGTGGTTCACCAGGATCTGCCCCAAGGCTGCCGGATGGGAGACTGAATATGGTATCGGATGGCTGCCGCTCGGCGGGTACTGCAAGATCAACGGCATGATCGACGAGAGCCTGGACACCGAAACGATGAAGCAGGACCCCCAGCCCTGGGAATTCAGGACGAAACCTGCCTGGCAGCGTCTTATCGTCATGTTCGGAGGTGTGCTGAACAACTTCATATTCGCCATACTCGCCTACATCGCCATCCTGGCGATATGGGGTACCGGCTACCTCAGGAACGAAGGCAATGCGATCTACACCAACGCGCTGGGGCAGGAGATGGGCTTCCGCAACGGGGACCGCATACTGGACATGGACGGCTACGTCCCCGAGAATTTCTTCATGCTCCAGGCCGACCTCGCCCGTCGCGACGTCGGGGTAGTCCACGTACTCAGGGACGGGGATACCGTCAGCATAGTCATCGACCATTCCATGATCGGGGAGGTCCTCAACAGCCCTGACCTTTTCGACCTCGCAGTCCCCTTCACCATCGATTCGGTCATGGCCGGTTCACCCAACCAGGCCGCAGGGCTGATGCGCGGCGACATTATAGCACGCCTGGACAGCGTCGAGACCCCGTTCGTGCAGGATTCCCGGAAATACCTTGCGCTCGTACGCGGTGACACCGTCACGGCAACGGTCCTGCGCGGGGCCGACAGCCTTGCGGTCCGGATGGCAGTGGATTCCACGGGAAGGCTCGGAGTCTTCCTCCGCTCTCCCGAGTACACCACAAGGACATATTCATTGGCGGAAGCCGTCCCGGCGGGCATCAAACGTACGTTCTCCGCAATCGGGGACTACCTTCAAGACCTCAGGCTCGTAGCTTCCCCCAGCACCGGAGCATACGAATCGGTAGGAAGTTTCATCGCCATCGGACAGGTGTTCCCCGAGAAATGGGACTGGTTCCGGTTCATGAACATCATGGCGCTGCTGTCCATAATGCTTGCGGTGATGAACCTGCTTCCGATCCCGGGACTCGATGGAGGACACATCGTTTTCACCCTGTATGAGATGGTCACGGGAAGGAAGCCGAGTGAGAGATTCCTCGTCGTGGCCCAACTGGTCGGGATGCTCCTGCTGCTGATGCTGATGATCCTGGCATTCGGGAACGACATAAGGAGATTCCTGTAAGGGGGTCCTGCCTTCAGCTTGCAGGCCAGGAGGGATCACATCCCCACGACATGGACCTTCACAGGGCCGACCAGGCCGGAATGAGGCAGCGCCTTTCCCTTCATGTACGTCCACTTCCAGGAAGTGAAGGTCTTCCTGCCGGTCGGACTCTCCCTTCCTTCAATGACCCACCGGGGAATCCGGGCAAGTGAATATCCAGGAGCGGTAGAGAGGGTTTCCGTCGTCCAGTCGCAGTCTTCGGGCAGTTGAAGGTCGCCGGCAAGACGGTTGTACAGCAAGTTTACAACCTTAATTTCCAGATCGTTGGGTCCATCGTAGAGATAATCGGAGATGTCTGTCCGGAATGGTTCGCACCAGAGTGTCCCCACATCGGTTCCGTTAACCTTTACCATGGCCATCACGCCCACGGTACCAAGGTCCAGGATGAAGCGGCGGTCCGTGGTACCTTCCACGCTTAAGGCGGTGCGGTAGAGTATTTCTCCGGAATGGAACCTGGCCTCGGGATCGACGGAGAGGGACAGGTCCCCGACGCAGTCTTCGGCAAGGACCTTCCCGCCGCCGGAAAATCCAGGCAGAAGGGATATCTCCCATCCGGAACCCAGCGCAATGGTTTCAATCTCGGCAGCCCCGATGCCGTGCCCCCCAGCCACCGGCATCGCGGCAGCGGGCTGAATCCTTCTTCCCCTATTCCCCCGGACAAGCCGCTTCCTGAACACCACGAAGCAGGAACCGGATTCATCAAGATGCAGTCGCAGGCGGATCCGACCGTCGTCCAGCACCTCGTAATCGTCTGATTTGCGTATGCTTCCGCTCACCGGGTCCCATATTTCAGGCATTTTCCCACACACATTGAAGGTAAGCATGGGATCCACTTGGCGGTGAGCCTGCTGGTTTGAAATGAAGAACACGTCTCCGGAACGTCCTTTCCTGTGGATGGAAACGACCGGGCCTCCGGGATACTGGGTGGCATCGGGGACATACCCGCCTGGCAGGACGACTTCCAGATGTGGCCTTACGCCATTGTCAATGAGTATTTTCCCAAGGTCCCCGCAAGAATGGACCCGCCCCTTTCCGACACTTGTCCCTCCTTCCGGGATATTCCGCGGTACGGCAGGAAGGGTGGCCCTGTCCGAGAGAGAAGGAGTGCCGCCTGGAGCTTCGAAGAAAACCACGGCTCCGGACCTTGCCAGGTCCATGATGCGTCCGACCGTGGAAGAGGTCATGCTCGCCTGTGGACGGATGACCAGCAGGCTGTACTGCCTGCCGGAAGGAGCCACGATCTTTCCTTTACTCACCTTCAGCGAACCCAGGAAGGCGGAGCCTCCGCAGAAATCGAAATCGTACCCGGCCGGAACCGCAGGAGAGAGGGTTTCTGGCAGCGGAGGCCTGGAGGGCGAGTCCTCTCCCATGAAATAGAGGATGTCCGTAGTGCTTTCTCCCTGCCGGAGCATGTACTGGCAACGTGCCAGGTAATCGAACCAAGGCCGTGAATATGCCCACCAGGTGTTCCTCCTGTTGAAATGTGAGCCGTAGTAGCCGAGAGTGATTCCCGGGACCTTGCCATAAGGGTCGTGGACGTAGCTGTGCAGCCAGACCTGGTTCATCCCGAGGCAGAAGTAATAGTCCCCCTGGGTCTTGAGCATGCCGGGGTAAACCTCGAAGATCCTGCCTCCGTTAGTGAAAGCTTCCGCCCCTACCACTTCCAGTCCCCTTGTATGGGAAAGGGAAGACGCCAGTTTCACCGTAGCACGGTTCGTGGAGGAAGCGTTCTCTCCGGCCCAGAATTCCCCTGCGAGGATGTCGGCGCGCTCCCCTGTCGAATATTCATCGGAATTACCGAACTGGCCGTAAGGTTCCACCGCCATCCGCACTCCTTTCCCATGGCACAGGTCAGCCAGATGGCCGTAGAAATTCTCTTCAACGAGGTCGCCCACGACCTTCCGGAAATCCCAAAGGAAGCTTTCCGTCTGCTCCACACTCCCGACAACCCTGCCGGCAACGGCGGGGAGGTAAGGCCTCGGGTCGTAGCCCATCCTCTCCGTGAAGGCATCTTCGAATCCCTCCGTCCAGTTCTGGTGACCGGCTTCATAGCTGTCGACAAGGACGGTGGAGACTGCGTCAGATGCATCCAGGATGCGCGACAGCGATGAGTTCCAGTAATTGTCCAGGGCCTTGGAGGAAAGCTTGTCCACCTCGAGACCGCTTCCGCCTTCGGCTGCAGGATGGTTCTTCCTCCCGGTAGGCTGGTACCCTATCCTCAGGATCGTCCATGTCCCGGGAGGGACATCCCAGGAGATGCTCCCGTCCTTGCCGAGATTCCCGGTCAGGTCCACGATGTCCTCCAGCCGGACCACCTCTTCCGGAGGTGCCGTCCGTCGGTCGGCTTCCCAGACGGACATCTTCGAATAACCCGCCTTGGGCCACCACCCGGTTATGCGGAACGGCCTGCCGTCCATCTCGCCCGAAGGGGTCGGGAAGGCATAGACGGCGATGTCACGGTAATACCCCGCAACCTCTGCGCGGGGGACATAGTAGCGACGGTTCCTCAGGCTGTCCTTCTGCATGTCCCGTTCAAGCCCGAGACATGGCTCCGGTTCTGGAAGGACGGTAGCCAGACGTGAGGGTCCCTGGACCCGGATCTCCGTCCAGACGACTTCTTTCATCGAATCTTCCGGCTTCACCCAAGGCCCGCCGGAAACCGACCAGCCGGCTCCGCAGGCGACGCCCATCCCAAGCCCAAGGCGCTTTGACTCCTCGCCCAAGGAACGGAACGCCTCCCACCAGCCTTCACCCATGTACTCGAGGGGGCCGGCTGGTATTCCCTCCGCCGTGTTGAACAAGGTAAAACCTCCGAGCCCGACCTGCTTCATGGATTCGAGGTCCGCCCGGACTTCCCCACTGTCGACATGACCGTTCTGCCAGTGGTACCAGGTGCAAACCCTGAAAGCGTCCCGCGGGTTCTGGAACTCCCCCGCTTTCCACTGGGAGAAAGACTCCGGCGACGCAAGCAGTACCACGGCAAGCGTCAGGACCAACCTGTATCTGACCATATTAACCACCAGGATTTTTTTATCCGGCATAAAGATACTAAATTAGTGAAGTCAATAAAAGAGTGGGAGATTATGAAAAGATACAGGGCCGCCCTGGCTCTTGCAATCCTTCTGGCCCAGACCGCCTGGGCGGACGGACAGAGCGGAGAAGGGATATTCATCGAAGCTGAGAGTTTCTCTTCGAAAGGAGGATGGTGCGTGGACCAGCAGTTCATGGACCGGATGGGATCGCCGTACCTCATAGCCCATGGCCTTGGGAAACCTGTCGAGGATGCCGTGACCACGGTGGAAATCCCCCGGAACGGGACCTACCATGTCTGGGTACGGACCTATAACTGGACATCCCCCTGGACTTCCGCACAGGGGCCTGGAGCCTTCAGGGTCAAGATCGACGGGAAACCGCTGAAAGGCCTGCTCGGGACCTCCGGCAACAGGTGGTGCTGGCAATATGCAGGGAACCGCAAGCTCAAGGCCGGTACCAGCAGCCTCTCGCTCATGGACCTGACCGGATTCGACGGACGCTGCGACGCTGTCTGGATAACCCCCTCCCAAGGAAGCATCCCTCCCCAGGGCAAGGACTCCCTGGAAGTCTTCAGAAGGCATCATGGAGCCCTCCCCGAGACCCCGCGGGACGGTGGCGGATACGACCTGGTGGTGATCGGGGGAGGTATATCGGGGATGTGTGCCGCAGTGTCTGCGGCAAGGTTCGGCTGCAAGGTCGCACTGGTGAACGACCGCCCCGTCCCCGGAGGCAACAACTCCTCCGAGATCAGGGTCCATCTTGGGGCATACATCGAACAGGAACCCTACCCTGCCCTCGGCAGGATGCTGCGGGAGTTCGGCCATTCAAAGGGAGGCAATGCGCAGCCGGCCGCCAACTATGAAGATGAGAAGAAAGAAGCCTTCCTCGAACGACAGGAAGGACTCACCTACTTGCCCTGCTTCCATGCTGTCAAGGTCAACATGGACGGGACCAGGATAGCCTCCGTTGTAGTCCGGCACATAGAAAGCGGGGAAGAGCTGCTGCTGAAGGCTCCCCTCTTCGCCGACTGTACCGGAGACGCAAGCCTGGGTTTCATGGCCGGTGCGGACTGGATGATGGGACGCGAAGGAAGGGACGAGTTCGGAGAGGACCTGGCGCCTGAAAAAGGCGACCGGCTCACCATGGGTTCCTCCGTACAATGGTACAGCGTCGATGAGGGAAGGAAAACCACTTTCCCCGAATTCGAATATGGGGTCATGTTCACCGAAGACAACTGCGAAAAGGTGAAGAAGGGAGAATGGACCTGGGAGACCGGGATGAACCTTGACCAGATAAACGACTTCGAGAGGATCCGGGACTACGGACTGCTGGTCGTGTATTCCAACTGGAGCTTCCTCAAGAACCACTATTCCGGGAAGGAAGACTATGCAAGCAGGTCTCTCGGCTGGGTAGCTTACATAGCCGGCAAAAGGGAGTCGCGCCGCCTTGTGGGCGACTACATCCTTAAACAGGACGACGTCGACAAGCAGGTCTTCCATGAAGATGCCTCCTTCACGCTGACCTGGCATTTCGACCTTCACTTCCCCGACCCGGTCAATTCTGAAAGGTTCCCGGGAAACGAATTCAAGGCGGCTACCAAGAGCAACCCCATCTATCCCTATGCAGCACCCTACAGATGCCTGTACTCAAGGAACATAGACAACCTGTTCATGGCCGGGCGCGACATCTCCACCACGCATGTTGTCCTGGGATCGACGCGGCTGATGCGAACAGGGGCGATGATGGGAGAAGTCGTAGGCATGGCAGCAAGCATCTGCAAGGCTAAGGGGACGACACCGAGGGGCGTCTACCAGAAGTATCTTCCCGAACTGAAGGACCTGATGCGCAAGGGAGCCGCGCGCACCGACATCGACCTTCCGGACAACCAAGGCTTCAACACCGGAGGCCATCTGGACAAGCCCAAGGATATCCTGTTCCACTGAGGGGCCGTCTCGCCGTCAGGCTTGAAGAGATGAAGCCCCAGTGCATGGTCGTAAGCGGTGTTGTCCTGAAGGACCCTGGCCACCCGCGGCCGTAAGCGGGACCCACAAGCGCAGCGCAGTGGGAGGGATGGAGCGGATGTGCATGGTCGCAAGCGGAGTTGTCCTGAAGGGCCCTGGCCACCCGCGGCCGTAAGCGGGAGGCACCGCGCCGTAATGCGTGGGAAGGTCGACGCGGATGTGCATGTTCGTAAGCGGTGTTGTCCTGAAGGACCCTGGCCACCCGCGGCCGTAAGCGGGAGGGACCCACAAGCGCAGCGTAGTGGGAGGGATGGAGCGGAGCGGAAGGTCCGCTAGGACAACACAAAAAAAGAGGCCTGCCCTTTTGGGTAGACCTCCCATCTTTTCTGCCTCTGAAATTTGTCGGGATGATCCGACTCGAACGGACGACCCCTACGTCCCGAACGTAGTGCGCTACCAACTGCGCTACATCCCGATTGCCTCAGGCAGAGTTCAAAAAAGCAGCCTTCGGGAAGACTGCTTTCTGATAGTCCTTGCTACTGCAGCTTGTTGATGTAGACTGCGATTCCGCTCTTGAGGTTGGAAGCTTTGTTCTTGTGGATGACTCCGATCTTCGCGAGCTTGTCGATCATTGCATACACCTTGGGAGCGCCTTCCTCTGCGGTCTTCTTGTCAGCTGAATTCCTTATGGCGCGGATAGCGTTCCGCGTCGACTTTGCATAATACTTGTTATGCAACCTGCGCCTTTCGTTCTGGCGACTGGCTTTTTTTGCAGATGCGTGATTTGCCATTGTTTCTATTTTTTAATATTTGGTAGTGGGTAGGAGAATCGAACTCCTATTGCGGGAATGAAAATCCCGAGTACTAACCGTTATACGAACCCACCGCGATGGCCCACAATGGCACTATGCCCAAAATGGGATGCAAATATAGGGATTATTTTCGACCTTGCAAAATAAATTACCCTTATTTTTTACCTTCATCTTCACCGGCTCCTGCAGGATCTTCATCCTTGTCCCACTCGAAAGAGTAAAGGAACGATTCCACCTGCCTCAGATACTGCCTCTTGTCATACTTTGGGGCATAGACCCAGCCCTCGAGGACGATGATGTCCCTCCCGTCCTTGCTATAGAATGAGTGCGAGACGAAAGGACCTCCCATAAAGTCGCCCTCAACCTCCCAGAAACCGCGGAGCTGGGCGAAATGGTGGTCATGGTAGCTCAGGAACTTCATCTCCGGCCTCACATAGTCGGCAGTGGTCATGTAGGTGTTGTCGAACATTCCGGGGACATTGGCCTTGAGGACCTCGTTGCGCTTGCCCACGAGCTTGTCGACCGTAAACGGCTCGGGATCGGTAACAGGATACTTGTAGACGAAGACTCCCTGGATGGTGTAGGTGGTCTCATAGGCGATCCAGAGGAAGTCGCTGGTCCGCTTCTTGACTGAATACCCGCTGGGACAGTGGACCTTGCCTCCGATCATCTCGGAAACCGCCTTGGCGACCTTGGGTTCCTCGAACTTGAGGGTCGCCCCGATGACACGGTTCCTCTCGGCCTGCTCTATGGCCGCCGCAATGTTGTCGCCGTTCCTTGCCAGCACAACCGAGGCGGAATCGACGCAGCTTGCATTGAGCTGGATAATGCACTGAGGCTGGGACCAGACATTCGAACGGTATATTACCCCCTCCTTTTCGATATCGTCGTCAATATTGAAAATCAAAATGTTCCTATGGTACTTGAACATGTCGGTGAAAGCGTTCGGAGACAAGTTCACCAGGGAGTAGAGAGGCTCCCGCTGCGGCAGGAACTCACAGTCCCTGGCCAGGAGCGCCCTGACCTCGTTCCCAAGGTTGCCCTCCCAGGGGATCTTGTCGAGGACTACGATCACTTCCCCGGCCTTCCCGCTGGCATTCGGCAGCAAGGCTTTTCCGCCGTTGTTGCAGGAGAAGAGGGAGAAGACTGCTGCGGCAAGCGCCGCGATTCTGGATATCCACTTCATGATACTCTGTTTTGATACCGCAAAGTTACGGCAGTCCCGCGAATAATGCAAAAATCCCGCATCTCGAAATCTCTCGATGCGGGAAACCAACTATCTGATTATCAATATTGTTTAAATCAATCTTCTCTCAACGGGTCGATTCCTTTGTGCCAGAAGCGTGAAGTGAGGTCGGTCAGGCGGTAGTCAGGCTTCGAGGACGGATCGTGGATCACCTTGTACAGGCGCTGGTTGGTCGTTCGTTCGTTCAACGGTCCGAAATGCTCCATATAGGGTCCCGTCTTGACATAATCAAAAGTAAGGTATATGTCCCTTTCGACCTCCTTCCTCCCGGAATAGAGGGCCGCCTCAAGACCGAGCGAATGGACGTGGTCGGCCAGCCTCAGAAGAGCCGGCAGGTCGTTCCCCTCTCCCAGGAAGAGGAAGCAGTTCACGCCGAAATTGGCCTCCACGAGGGAAGAAACCACATCCTCGGTGAGTTCTTCCCCGATGTCCTCCCTGAGGAAGGGAGAGTGGCAGCCAACGCAATTTCCTTGGCAGTTGCTGATGTCGACTGCCAAGGAAACTCTGTCTGGTATTTCCTCGATGACCACAGAGGTCATCCCGGGAACATATTTTATCATGAGCCGGCTTTCACGTCATGCACCGTGACCGGCTGCGGAACGGCAGTCTGGCGTGCCCCGCCTTCGTGGATGTAGAACCTGTGGCCGGCTTCTATCTGGCGCATCTCACTGAATGAAGAGACTCTCTTCAGGTAGCCGATGACGCGGGTAAGGTAGTCGAGGTTGTGGCTTCCGCACTTGGGGCAGACCTCGAGCGTGTCTTTGCTGATGTAGCCGCAGTCGTTGCATACCGTGTTGCGGCAGTTGAAGGTGAAATAGTTGGTGCCGTAGTGCGCGGCCGTCTTCAGGAGCTGCCTGTACTGGTCCTTGGAGAGATGCTCGGCCACGTTCATATGGAGAGCCGACCCGCCGTCGAGGTGTTTGACGTACTCGTTGCCATGGAGCTTGAACTTGTCGATCATGGACAGGGTGTCGTCCTCTGGATTGTAGAAGTAGGAGCTGTACATGTTGTGCTTCGGCGACACGTAGAATCCATCCTTCCTGTCCCAGTTGTAATTCTTTCCGGAGAGGTTCTCGCCGGGGACGAATTCGGTGTTGAACATCGCATCCGGGGTCCTGTCCTTCCTGTTGGCCTTGTTGATGGTCTCGAGGATAGTGTCGACGAACTCGTTGTACTCGGGATTGGGGCTGATGGTCAGTCCGAGGAATTCGGCCGCATCCGTCAGGCCGTTGACGCCGACAGTCAGGTACTGCCTCTTCATGTCGATGAAGCCGGCGGCATAGACGTCCAGCATCCTGGCGGCAAGGAAGTCCTTTATGATCTCATTGAAGGCGTTCTGGTACTTGTGCACCCGCTCGGTCTCTTCCGTGACCGCACGCCTGATGTAGTCATAAAGCTGGTTCTTGTCATAGTCACCCCTTGAAAGGGCCTTTCCGCCGTCGATCATGATCCCCTTCTTCTCCAGGAAGTAGCGCCTTGTGGCAATCTGTATGAGGCGGTTGAGATTGATCGTCATCACGGACTTGGAACCGGTCGAGACGGAAGCCGTACCCATGGAATACTGATGGGTGGTGTGGTTGTGCGACGCGTCGCTCTTGTCAAGGTCGGTCAGGGAGTTGCGGAGGCGGCAGCAGCTCGCGAGGCTGTCGGGGCTGTCGGACAGATAGCAGAAGAAACTGTGTCCCTTAGCCCACATCTCGGCGGTGAAGTCTGCATATTCGGGATCGGCGAAGTCATCGTGTCCGTCCGTCAGCAGGGCCATGGTCTCCACGGGGAAAGTAAGGATGTAGTGGTTCCTCTCTTCGTTGAACCAGTTCATGAAATGCTTCTGGAGCCATGAAAGGGTCTCCCACTTCGGCGCGCTGCCGTCAGGGAACCTGAAATCCCCGAAGACACCGCGGAAATAAGGCTCGTCGAAGTAGCTGATGTTCCAGAACACGGTCTGGTAACCGCGGTTCCCCGCAGGCATGTTCATCGAATGCACGACCTGCTGGAAATAGTTGTCGATAACCTTCACGAGGGTCCTCTTCTTGACATTCATCTCCACCACGTCCTCAAGGTGGTCGATGTAGTCGTCGCCATAGTCTTTCCTGATGAAATAGTCAAGGTACATCAGGAACTCGGGAGTGGCTACCGCACCCATGAACTGTGAAGAGATCGAATACACGAGGTTGATGAACTCCCCGCAGAAGGACTTCAGGTCCGTGGGAGCGATGGAGACACCGCCCAGGTTCCTCAGGCCATCGATGAGGAAGGGGTACATGGTGATCGCCACGCAGTAGGGATAACCGGGAGTTCCGCTCTCGTCATGCTTGTACAGGACATGGCTCTCAAGGTCCTTGATGTACTGGTTGGCCAGGCCGCGCCCGTACATCGCCTTGATCTTGTCCTTCATGATGTAGCGGTTCTGCTTGATGTTGTTCTCCTTGTAGAGCTCCTGCCCCAGGGTGACGATGTTCTTGCGCGTCACATTGGCGTTGGCGTCGAACTTCGAGCCCGTCGCCGCGTTGGAAGCGGCGATGTAGTCCTTGATGAAGTCTCTCTTCTTCCTCAAGTCCAGTCCGGCATCGAACTTCTCGATGTAGGCCACCGCGACCTTCTTGTTGATGGACATCAAGCTTTCCTCGACCTGTCGTCTAATTTCACGGCTTGTGATCTTGTCATAAATGTAGAGGTTTTCCGCGATGGAAACCACCACGGCCTCTGGACACTCTTCGCCGGCCGTCTTGTAGGCCTCGCGAATACCATTCATTAGTTTGACCTTGTCGTACTCTTCGTACGAACCGTTGGTCTTTCGTACAGTTACATCCATATATATATTGTTGATTTGCCTTCAGTCAACAGTTTTGTCATAGGGGGAAGAAAAGTTCGGACCGTCAGTGGCAGTCCGAACCAACCGTAGGCAAATATAGCAGAATATTCCGCCCTTCGACAATAAAAAAAGGCAAAGTTATCAACAGTTTGGTAACTCAATTGTTAATTCGCTGATAACTACCTGTTTCCTATGAAACGGCCATATAGATGTACCGTGCCACGAAAAGGGCGGCAAGAATCCATAGCGAAACAGACACCTTCCTGGCCTTGCCGCTGCAGGCATTGATCACAACGTAGGTGACCATTCCGAGCATGATACCTTCGGAAATGCTGTATGCCATGGGCATCATTATCATCGTGATGAAGGCAGGTATGGCCTCGGAATAGTCATCCCACTTGATGTCGGCCACGGAGGCGGTCATCATGACTCCGACGATCACGAGGATGGGGCCGGTAGCCGCGGTCGGGATGGCAAGGAACAGGGGCGAGAACAGGAGGGCTATGCCGAAACAAACCGCGATCACGAAGGCCGTGAGTCCGGTACGTCCACCTTCCGAGACGCCGGATGCGCTCTCGATGTAGGTAGTGGTGGTGCTGGTTCCGAAGGCGGCACCGGCGACGGTCGCGACAGCGTCGGCCATGAGTATCTTGCTTATTCCCTCGACATTGCCATCCTTGTCCACCATGCCGGACTTCTCGGAGACTCCGACGACGGTCCCTATGGTATCGAACATGTCGATGAAGAGGAATGTTATCACCACGGCAAGCATGTTCCAGGAGAAGACCTGGCTCCACTCGAACTGGAGGAATATGGGCTTGACCGAAGGGGGGGCCGAGATCACTCCGGCAAGGTGCGTAACCCCGAGAGGGATGCCGACCAGGGTGGAAACGAGGATACCTATGAGCAAGGCACCCTTGACCTTCAGGACGACCAGCAGCGACGTGAACAGGAACGTGCCGAGGGCGAGGAGGACGGCCTTGTCGGCAAAGTTGCCGAGCGCGACGCTGGTAGCTTCGCTGCTTACGACGATGCCGGCGTTCTTCAGGCCGATGAACGCGATGTAGAGGCCGATACCCACGCCGATGGCCTTCTTCAGGCCCAGAGGTATGGCATCCACTATCATCTTCCTGACGTTGGTCAGGGTCAGGATGATGAAGAGGAGGCCTTCAATGAACACCGCGGTGAGCGCGAACTGCCAGGAATATCCCATGGCAAGGCAGACGGTGAACACGAAGAAGGCGTTGAGTCCCATGCCGGGAGCAAGGCCGAACGGCTTCTTCGCATAAAGGGCCATCACGAGGGTACCGACGATGGCGGCGAGGGCGGTGGCGGTGAAGACCGCTGAAGTAGGCATCCCTTTCTCGGCAAGCGCGGAGAAGATGTTGGGATTGACGGCAAGGATGTATGCCATCGTAAGGAAAGTGGTGACGCCGGCTATGATTTCCGTGCGCACCTTGTTGACGGATGGATCGAATCCGAACAGGCGGGCGTACCAGGGAGTCTTCACTGCGCCTGCAGCCGCATTATTCTTTTCAGCCATGGCAGAATGTTTTTGATTGTCCGTTCAGCAAGATCAGAAAGACCACCTCAGACCGGCGCAGGGATTGCACATGAAACCCTTGTTGCCTGCGAAGTTGTAGGACAGTTCGAGCTCGCCTCCGATGTCGAGGTGGCCGTCAAAGAGGCTGCCGAGGTTCATCCAGAGCTGAGGCTCGGTAAGGAAGGTCCACTTGGTGGTATCTCCGTCAGCCCAGAGGGTGTTGTTGCCCCAGAGGTCGGCGAATCCCTTGAAGGTAAGGCCATTGACTCCGAAAAGGTTGTTCAGCCCCCAGACCGCCGTGAACTTGACGGGGATGTCGGCCTCGCCGAAACCACGGAATCTCTCATACATCGCATAGAGTGAAAGGGTCTTGGAGAAGTCCTGGGAATGGAAGAAATACTTCGCACCGAAGCACCATGTACCCTGTCCCCATGTCGTTCCGTCATACTCGACATGTGCGCTCAAGTCCTTCAGGGAACTCTCCTGCCAGAAGTTGATCCCCCTCTCGATCTCGAAGTAGCTGCCGTTGACTGCGCCGCCGAGCGCATTGCCGGTCACGCCGTACTGCCTGAGGTTCTTGTCAGTCGAATTGTAGTAATGGTCGATGAAGAAGAAGGTGTCTCCGAACTTGTCGCCCTTGAACATCTCGAAAGTAGTGGTGACATAGTTACGATCCTTGCCGAAATCGTAGAATGTCTGGACGTTGGTCTGCGCCTTCGCTCCAAAGGAGAAGGCCATCGCTGCTACAGCGACTGAAAGGATTGTTTTGTTGGACATAAATATGAGGATTTTGAGGTTCCTGACTGACTGCTATCACAAAAATAGTCCATTTGTCAGATAAAAAACATAACTTTGGGAAACAATAATCCACAAAGTTTTCAACAAACCATGTTCGAAGAAGTACTGAAATTCTACAAGGATTTCCCCATCGGAGGGATCAATTTCGTCGACATCGTACCGCTGATGCAGGACCGGGAGGTCTTCGGCTCCCTGATCGGGGAGATCGGCCGTCTCGTCACCGCCCCTTCAGTGGCAGCTCCGGAGGCCCGCTCCTTCTTTTTCACCGCCCCGCTCCTGGTCACAGGCTCTGGAGTCAGCAACATCATCCCCTTCCGCAAGAAAGGCAAGCTTCCGCACGCAGGAGATGACCTTCAGGACATAAGCATCATGAAAGAATACGGCGCCGACCACATATTCTTCCGCAAGTCCGACCTGGCCGCCGGCAAGATCGAAGACGGAGTCTTCAAGGTGGCGGTCATCGACGACATCCTCGCCACG
Source organism: uncultured Bacteroidales bacterium (assembly GCA_900320185.1). Classification (GTDB taxonomy): domain Bacteria; phylum Bacteroidota; class Bacteroidia; order Bacteroidales; family UBA932; genus Cryptobacteroides. The sequence goes on along the minus strand of ONRD01000014.1, from coordinate 48,053 downwards.
GGAGGCACCGCTGAAGGAATCGCGAAGGCCATCGAAGCGACGAAAGTCGTACGCGACGGCAAGGAATATTCAGCAAAGGTGACCGAATTCATATTCATAGTCGAACTGGACGGGCTCAACGGGCGTGAAAGGCTCTCGCGCATCGCCCCTGTCCATTCGCTGGCGCACGTGAAGTGACATCGAAGAAACCAATCATCATACCATGAAAAAAGCTTTCCTTTTCGTCATTGCCATGTTCGGCATGGCCTTGTCCGCTTCCGCGGCCCTTCCGCCTTCCAGGCTCCTGTGCGACTACCAGGACGGTAAAGGCGGAGAAATCGTGATCGGGGCCGAAGCTCCCCGCCTGTCCTGGCAGAATTCCACTGGGCAGTCAGCCTACAGGCTGATGGTCGCCACCTCGGCAGAGAAGCTTGCCAAGGGCCGGCCCGACCTGTGGGACTCAGGCAAAGTCGACTCCAGCGAATCCCACCTTGTGGAATATTCAGGACCCCGGATGGCACCCATGACAGAATACTGGTGGACGGTCATGGTCTGGGACGAGGACGGCAACCCCTCCCCTTTCAGCGAGCCCGCCCGCTGGACCACCGGGATGCTTGACAGCTCGGACTGGAAAGCCGAGTGGATCCAGGCTCCCTGGATGGAGGACGTCTGGGGCAACTGGTACACGGGCGCACCGATGTTCCGCAAGGATTTCAAGGTCAAGAAAGGGCTTGTAAGCGCAAAAGCCTTCATCAGCGGACTGGGATGGTTCGAGATGCACCTCAACGGGCAGAAAGTCGGAGACGACTACTTCGTGCCCGGTTTCACCGACTACACGAGGAGGCCCCATCTCGGCGAGAACCCCAGGGTCGCCATATCCCCCGACGTGGAAGCCTACAGGACCCTCTACCTCTGCTACGACATCACCTCACAGCTCAGGAAGGGCGACAACGCCGTGGGAGTGCTCCTCGGCAACGGCTATTTCCACTCCGACCCTGACAACGAGAACCGCAACGAAAGCTACGGAGTCCCGCGCCTCATCTGCCAGATAGTCCTGACCTACAAGGACGGGCACAGGGAGCTTGTCTGCTCCGACACCTCATGGCAGGCGGCCCCTTCTCCCATAGCGTTCCAGGACCTCTACAAGGGCGAGGTATATGATGCCTCGATGGAGGTCCAGGGCTGGGACATGCCCCAGAAGAAGGCTCTCCCGTGGGAGAACGCCGTTCCCGCGACGGCTCCCGACGGCCCGCTTACCGCCAACATGGGCCCGACTGACAAGGTGATGGAGACCCTGGAACCGGTCTCGTTCGAGAAGACGGGAGAAGGAAGCTACAGGGTGAAGTTCAGCAAGGAAGTTACAGGCTGGATCAAGTTCAAGGACATCAGCGGCGAGGCCGGAAAGACCCTCAAGGTGCAGTACATGCCAGTGTACGTCACCGGCAGATGCGAGTACAAGTTCAAGGACGCGAACCCCGTCACCTGGGCTCCCAGGTTCACGTGGTACGTGTTCAGCGAGGCGGAGATCACGGGAGTAAATTCGCTTGACGCTTCGCAGGTGGTGGCCGAGGTGGTCAACTCGAACGTCAGGGAGAACTCCGTCTTCGAGTGCAGCAATCCCCTGTTCATGAGGATCAACCAGATCTACAACCAGTCCCTTGTCGACAACATGCACTCGGGAGTGGCCACCGACTGTCCCCACAGGGAAAGGGCCCCCTACACCGGCGACGGCCAGCTCTCGATGAGCACCGCCATCTGCAACGTGGATGCCGCCTCCTTCTACAACAAATGGATAACCGACATCCGCAACAGCCGCAATCCCCAGACCGGTCATGTCCCGAACGGATCGCCTTGGGAACCGATCTGCGGAGGCGGGCCTGCATGGGGCGCCGCAATCTGTGTCATGCCCACCGAGTTCTATCTCAGGTACGGCGACAGGAGAATGCTCTCGGACAACCTGGAAGCCATGAAGGGATTCACCAACTTCTTCGCCAAGTGGATGCGGCCTGACGGGACCTGCCTGGTCGCGATGGCGAAACCCGGGAGCAACGAACCGTTCAGGTGGCTCAACCTGGGAGAATGGGCCCCTTCCTACGACCTCCCGGACGATGCCCTGGTCCACACTTTCCTGTGGTGGCTCTGCGCCCAGTACACCTCGGAGGCGGCTGGGATCCTCGGGGACAAGGAGACCGCCCTTGAATATTCAGTCATCGCAGACAACGTCAAGGAGGCCTTCAACAACGTCTTCTACGACGCCGCGGCCAAGACTTACGGAGACTATGGAAGCAATGTGTTCGCGCTTCGCATGGGAGTCCCCCAGGACAGGCTCCAGGATGTCAGGGCGACCCTCAGGAATGAACTTGAGGTAAAATACAACAAGCACCTCAACACCGGACTCATCGGTACCCGCTACCTCTTCGAGGTCCTTTCCGAGAACGGCATGGGAGACCTTGCCTACGCCATCATGAACCAGCGCGACTTCCCGAGCTACGGATGGTGGATCGAGCAGGGAGCTACCGTCACCTGGGAGCAATGGAACGGCAATGATTCCCACAACCACCCGATGTTCGGAGGAGGACTCGGCTGGTTCAGCAAGTGCCTTGCCGGCGTGAGACCGGACCCAGCTGAGCCTGGATTCAGGCACATCATAATCAAGCCCATCCCCGTGCCGGAAGTGAATTCAGTGACCTACGCGACCGAGACTCCCTACGGAGAACTCAAGGTAAAGGTAACCCACAACGGCCGCCGCGTACACATCGATGCCGACATCCCTGCCGGCGCACACGCGACTGTCTATGTACCAAGGAGCGTGGAGCTTGCATCGAAGGAACCGCAGTCTGAAGGATCATACGCGGTGTACGAAACAGGAGCGGGTCACTGCAGCTTCTAGCGAGGTCTTCTAGAAATCGAACCGGACAACTCCCATGACCCTGTGGTTGAGGATCCAATGAGGATTCACGTAAGCCAGGGCGTGGGAGTTGATCCTTGTCATGTTGCCGTACTGGACGGTCGTGAAATCGTACTCGGCGGCTACGGTGAGCTTGCCGAGGTTCCATGCAACGGTCGGAGTGACCCGGAGTATCTGGTTGATGTTCTTGAAACCGTTCTCGGAGTAGAAGATAGCGCTGGGATTGGCGGTATCCCTCACGATGTCGATGGGAAGCTCCTTCGTAGTCCCAAGGGCCTTCATGTAGCCGGCCATGCACATGAACTGCCACTCCCTGCCTACGCAGAAAGAAAGGAAGGATACCGAAGACTGCAAAGAAGTGTACTTCCAGTTGCGCCAGTCGGACTGGTCGTAGACCGCATACCCGCCCATCAGGCAGAGATGCTCCCCGCCCTGGGCCAGGACGGTCTTGGCATTGGCCCTGAAGATTCCTGATTCGTACTGGAGGTAGGCAAAGGGGCTGAACATGGTGAGCCGGTCCATGACTTTCGTACCGACATCGTAATTGACGTCATCAGTGTCCAGGGTCTGCCAGCGGGGCTTGATGCTCAGGACATCCACCCCGGCTTTCGCCTTGAAATGCCTCCCGGTGTAGGAAACGCCCGCATACAGTTCCGGGATGAGGCTGTACTTTACATAATCCTCCGAAGGGCCGGAGGGGCCCGTGGGAAGGAACTGCATGGGGTAGATGGCCCCTGCGGTAATGTCCCAGCTGCGGGAGAGGTTGGCGTTGAACATCACCTGCGGACTCCAGTTGTAAGGATTGAACGGAGCCCCCATCTCCACGTTGACGCAGTATGGCATGTCGACGGAAAGCGGATGCCAGGCCTGGCCCGCCTTTATGTCCAGGGTGTTCTCCATGTAGCCCAGGCCGGTCAAGGCGATGTCCACCCAGGCCTCCCGCATGCGCAGGGTGGCCGCATTTCCGCTCATCGAGTAGAAATCACCTTCCACACGGCCGGAGACCACGAGATTGCCGAACCGGAAACCCTTGACATTGACGCCAAGGAGGGTGGAGACTGAATATCCCTTTATGGAAGGGTTCGAGTATATGTCCTTCCCCTGCCTGTTCGTGGTCTTGTCCATCGGCAGGTAGTAGAACAGGTCCAGGGCACCGGCTTTCGAATCACGGGTGTCGAAGACCGCTGCGGTCCGAAGGTAGCCGTAAGGCTCGATGTGGCTGGCTAGCTTCACGGCGTAGCTGCCCTGGGCCATCAGGGGAGCCGCCCATGCCAAGGCTGCCATCGCAGCCGATGTGAGGATCGTTGCTTTGTTCATATGTACTCGTGGTTGCCGGCCGGACAGGGAACGGGCGCTCCGCCCTGTCAGAACGAGAACTTGACCAGTGCCTGGATGCGGTTGTTGGTAACCCAGTGGAGATTGTCCTTGCAAAGGCCGTTGGAAGCTATGTACTTCAAGGTCTTGCTGGTGGAGGAGAGGTACCGGTAGTCGCCGTAAAGGACGCTTGTCACTTCATATTCAAGGCCGATGGCGAACTTCCCTATGTTGTGGATGACGGTGGGAGTGAGCCTCCACATCCTGTTCATGTTGGAGAAACTGTTCTTGCTGAAATAGAGGTTCCCCGCGGGGACGTAACCGTTCTGGTCCCCGTAGAGGTAGTCTTTCGTCCCATAGTTCCTCACATAGCCTCCGAAGAGGATCCATTGTGTCTTGCTGCCGTACATCAGGCTGATCCAGGAAGAAGAGTTGCGCGTGGGGGTGTATTCAAAGCTCCTTCCGTCGGACTTGACGGCCGAGATGCCGTAGCCGCCGTTGAGGTTCATGTGCTCGCCTCCCTCGGCCATGATGGTCTTGAACTTGACGGAGAAGAGGCCTTTCCTGTACTGTGCGTAGAAGAAGGGCGAGACGGTGGTGAGCCTGTCGGAGACCTTCACCGCACCGTCGTTCCAACGCGGTTTGATGGAAAGCACATCAACCCCGGCCCTTGCGAGCAGGCCGCCGGCGCTGTAGCTGACTCCGAGATAGAGCTCGGGAGTACAGCCGTACTTGATGTAGTTGGCAGACGCTCCGGCAGGGCCGGTGGAAGTGTACTGCATCTGCCAGAGGGCCGAACCGGTGAGGGAGATGGAAGGAGTCACCTTCCAGTCCAGCTTGACCTGGGGTGTACGGGAGAAGGGGCCGAACGGGGCTCCGGTGTTGAGCGAGAACACATCGGGCATGTCGGCTGCCATGGGATGCCATGTCTGGCCGGCCGTGACCATCCAGTCGTCCCTCCCGATCGTGGCGTAGGCCTGACGGAGGCGGAGCTGGGCGGTGCCCGTCACCCCGGAAAGGCCGCTGTAGAAGTCGGTCTCGATCTTACCCCCGACGTTGAAGCCTTCGAACATGAAACCGACAAGGTTCACGCCGAGCCTGGAGGTCAGTGCCGCGAACCTCATGGAAGTCTGCTCGTTGAGGTCGACGTCCCCGGACATGTTCACGTCCTTCGGGAGGTAGAAGAAGAAATCCTCCGACCCGGCGACGCTTTCCCGGGTGTCGAATGCATAGTAGTTGCGTACGAAGCCATAAGGCTTGAGCTGGCCGACCTTGTCCTGGGCTGAAAGTGCTGCGCCGAGGACGAGGGAGGCTATGATGACGATTGTCTTTTTCATCTTAAAGGGCAAATGGGAATATCTTTGTAAGCCAGAAGAATCCGAGGACGAACCCGACGACACCGATGATGAGGCCGACCTTGGCCATGTCCTTGGTCTCGACGAGTCCGGTGGAAGCCGCTATTGCGTTGGGAGGAGTGGAAATCGGGAAGCACATCGCTATCGAAGCACAGACGGCGATGAATGAGATCATGGCCTTGGAACCGCCGAGGGCGAGGAACTGCGCGTTGTTGGAAGCGGCAGGATCGGCCATGCCCTGTGCGACGACGATGAGGATAGGGATGAGCAGCGCAGCGGTAGCCGAGTTGCTGATGAAGTTGGAAAGGAAGTAGCATACAAGGCCGGCGACCACTATCACGAGTACGACCGACATGGAGCCGAACGGAATCGACTCTATCAGGACCTTGGCCAGGCCGGTATCCTGCAGGCAGGTCCCCAGAGCAAAGCCTCCGGCGACGAGCCATAGCACGCTCCAGTTGATTTCCTTGATGTCATCCTTCGTGAATATTCCCGTGCAGGTGAGGACGCCCAGAGGGATCAGAGCGACGACGTTGGAATTGATTCCGGTGAGTTTCTCGGTCGCCCAGAGGATGATGGTTCCGATGAACGTGACCCAGACTGTGTAGTACTTCCAGTCCTTTTTCTTCGTATTCCTTGGTATCTCGAGGACTACTTCCTTGGCCTTGAACGGGAAGAAGACACGCAGGAGGACCCATGCTATGATGATCATGATGATGACATAGGGAACCATCCTGACCATCCATTCACCGAAACCGACTTCTGCATCCGCCTCGGCGAGGAACTTGACTGCCGTGGCGTTGGGCGGGGTGCCGATGGGGGTACCGATTCCGCCTACGTTCGCTGCGATCGGGATCGAGAGGGCGAGCCCAACCTTGCCCTTGTCATCGTCGGGAAGGACGGCAAGGACAGGGGCCAGGAAGGCCAGCATCATGGCGGCGGTGGCAGTGTTGCTCATGAACATCGAAAAGATGGAAATGACGATCAGGAAGCCCAGGAGGACCATCTTGGGCTTGCGCCCGAAAGGAAGGAGCAGGACCCTGGCGAGGGTCACGTCAAGACCGTATTTCTCAGCCATGATGGCAAGGACGAAGCCGCCCAGGAACAGCATCACGACTGGATCGGCAAAGGCTGCCATGATGCTCTTGTAGTTCACCAGCTGCCCGGCCTCAGGGTTGCAGAAGAAATTAATCCCCTTGTTGGACACTGTCAGCAAGGCTATTACGATGAGAAGCACGGAAGTCGTCCAGTTGGGGATGATTTCGAACATCCACATGAGGGCGGCGAACGCGAACAAGGCGATAACCCTCTGCTGCACCACGGTCAGGGCGTCGATGCCGAAGAACGAAGTAGGCACGCACCAGAGGAAAAGCGTAACCGCAAGGACTATGGGAAGAAGGACGAAATGTTTGACGTCGAACTTCTTGGTTCCCAATGTTTCGATTTGATTTCCAGCCATTTCGAATATTTAGTTTACTATTTTACCTTTGGAACTCGAACTTTATGTCGATGGGGATGTTTTCGAGGCGTATGTTCCTTTCGTCAGCCCTGAAGTTGTCAGACAGGGAGCAGTACTTCCGTTCGAACTGCTCCGCAAACTCCACGTCTCCTGTCGCCTGGGTCTTAATGATGATCCCGGTAAGCTCCGCCACTGAGTCGAGAAGTTTCTGATAGTCAATGGTGTACTTACCACCGGGATTACGCGAGAAGGCACCCTTTTCTGCGAGATAATTGTAGATCATCACATAGGCACGGCCAAGCTGGGAAGTCTCGCCGAACCGCTGGGAACGTATGAGGTTTGCGACGAAGGTAGCGATCGCGGCATCCTTGGAATTGATTCCAGGGAGCTTGTTCTCGTCGATCATCTTGCAGACCAGGTACAGACCGGCCGCGTTCGCTTTGGCATCCTCCCATGTAAGGGCCCTGTTCCCAAGGGCTTCCTCGACAGTTCCCTTTCCGTTTACGGTTTCCTTGACACCAAGTCCGTGCGCGATTTCGCGGAACGCAACGTTCCAGTAGAAGGATTCAGCATCAAGCAGCCCCTGGATATCCGGATCGAACACGACCTGCCCGACCGGATTGACCAGACGGTTGAACTTCTCAACCATTATGTTGTGAAGCAGGACGGTCCTGGTTCCCTTCTCTTCCTGGACCTTTGGGTCGTAGGGGAGGTTGAGGGCCATCAGCTTTATGCCGGCATTCGCGTGACCGGCACAGTAAAGGGCGTCATAGGTGAATATGTCAGACTCCCCTCCCGGGACGAATGACTTGTACTCGTCGGCGCAGGGAAGGGCCGCCTGCAGCTGTGGAAGCATGCCGGAGAACTTGTTGACCACCTCGGTGCGCTTCAGGTCCTTCAAGAGGACGTAGGCCTCGTAGGAGGCCTTCTTACCGAGCAGCTGGTCGTCGTTGACCTCGTCGGGGCCGAGGATCAAGTCCATCTTGCTGTCGGCCATGTCCAGCCAGGAGCACTCCGCATCATGGTAGTCGTCAGTGCGGAGAGCCTCCACTTTCTTCAGGAGGTAGTTCCGTACGCTTTCCTTGATGGTGATGTCCGCTGCGGCTATGAGATAGTTGCAGATCTTTTCGATATTGTCTTTGTAGGCATCGTGGTACCAGACAGTTGCAAGATTGCCGGCGGAATCCCTCCGGACAAGGGTGTAACGGCTGTCCTTGTCAGGATCCTCGAAAGCCTCGAACTCCTCCTCCGTCATGTCCGCAGGATAGAAGTTTGCCCCGAGGGGCCTATCTCCATAGCCTTCGATGAAGGGTTTGCCGTCTATACGGTTCCAAGGGCCGTAGTTGATGAGGGCGAACTCCTTCAGGTCCTCATCGGCAAGGCCCGTCATGAGGAGCTTGTCTCCGAAAACCTGCTTCCAGTAGATGCTGTCTGCCTGGTCGGCGGCGAACTTGTAAAGATTAAGGACTTCCTTGCCGTTGTCTGTTATTCCCGAAAGGTCTGGCGCCGTTATTTTTACAAGGGCGTATTCATCGGCCTTCTTCTGGACAGCGGATCTGCTCCTGGTCCCGCAAGAAACCACAAGAGCAAGCAGCATGATTGCCAGGGCGATTCTTTTCATTGTAAAAAAATATCTTGAATAACTGCCTTTTGAATTATCCTGCAAATTTAATCAAATATTAATAAAAAAGAGAAGGGACCATCCAAAGTCCTACGGCTTACGGACGGTCCCTTCTTCGGTGACTTGCAGGGGATCAGATGGTTCCCTGTTCGAGCATTGCCTGGGCAACCTTCATGAAACCGGCGATGTTGGCGCCCTTCACGTAATCCACAGTGCCGTCCGGCTGGGTACCGAACTTCACGCACTGCTCGTGGATGGACTTCATGATGAAGTGGAGCTTGTCATCGACCTCCTTGGCATCCCATGAGATATGCTCTGCATTCTGGGTCATCTCAAGGCCGGAAGTAGCGACTCCGCCGGCGTTGACGGCCTTTCCGGGAGCGAAAAGGATACCGTTGTGCTGGAAGAAATGGATAGCGCCGGGCTGGCATCCCATGTTGGAAACCTCGCAGCAGCACCAGCAGCCGTTAGCGACGAGTTCCTTGGCGTCATCCTCGGAGAGCTCGTTCTGGAAAGCACAAGGCAGTGCGATGTCGACAGGGATGGACCAAGCCTTCTTGCCGGCGGTGAAGAATGCCTTGCCGGGGAACTCGGTGGCCATGTCTTCAACCTTGTTGCGGTTGGAGGCGCGCATGACGAGCATGTAGTCGATCATCTCCTTGGTGATTCCGTCGGGAATATGGCAAACGCCGTCAGGACCGGAGATCGCAACGACCTTGGCGCCGAGCTCGGTCGCCTTGGTAGCGGCACCCCAGGCCACGTTGCCGAAGCCGGAGAGGGCGACCTTCTTGCCTACGATGTCCTTTCCGGCCTTCTCGAGGAGGTGCTGGGTAAAGTAGAGGGCACCGAAGCCGGTAGCCTCGGGACGAAGGATGGAACCGCCCCAGGTGCCTCCCTTGCCGGTAAGGACGCCGGTGTTGTACTGGCGGGCCAGCTTCTTGTACATTCCGTAGAGGTAACCGATCTCACGTCCGCCGACTCCCACATCGCCTGCAGGGATGTCCTGGTCGGGGCCGATGCAGTTCCAGAGCTCGAGCATGAACGCCTGGCAGAAACGCATGATCTCATCGTTTGACTTGCCTACCGGGTCGAAGTCGGAACCACCCTTGGCTCCACCCATCGGAAGGGTGGTGAGGGCGTTCTTGAAAGTCTGCTCGAATCCGAGGAACTTCAGCATCGAAGGAGTAACCGCCTTGTGGAAGCGGAGGCCTCCCTTGTAGGGACCGATGGCGCTGTTGAACTGGATACGGTAACCCAGGTTGGTCTGGACCTCACCCTTGTCGTCAACCCATGTGACGCGGAAAGTGAAGATGCGGTCAGGCTCGACCATCCTTTCGACGATCTTCGCCCTTTCGAACTCGGGATGCTGGTTGTAAACCTCTTCGATTGATTCGAGGACCTCCTGTACTGCCTGAAGGTATTCCTTCTCGGTCGGGTACTTGGCCTGGAGACGGGCCATTATTTCTGTGGTTTTCATTTTATGAAGCGTTAACTTGCTTGCTTTACGGGTAAAGGCCGCCATCAAAGGGCAAGGCCGCAGGGTAGCTTAAAAAAAATCAGTTATTATTTCTATGTCGTTACAAAAGTAAAGAATAAAAACGTGAAAAACGAAATAATCTGAAGAAAAATACGATAGAATAGTAAATCTTTCAACCTAAAAAGGAAGGAGGCGGCCGATAATGGTATACCGGACGCCTCCGAAGTTGTCTTAAGCTATGATATTACTGCTGCTGAGCCTGTGCCTGAAGCTCTTTCTGCAGGGACTCGAGGGTCCTGTCCGCAGGGATTCCAAGGGCTTTCTTGGCATCGGCCGTGAGATCCTTGCAGATGGTGTCGTCGGCATAGAGATACTGCGAGGAATCGAAGACCATCGCATATCCACCGGACTTGGCAAGTTTTTCAACGGTCTCCCTCACCTTGGCGATGATGGGCTCGTAAAGCTGCTGTTCCTTCTGGGCAAGTTCCTGCTGGATGGACTGCTGGAACTCCTGGAGACGGTTGTTGATCTCGCTGAGTTCCTTCTCTTTGTTCTCCTTGATGGCAGGAGTCCAGGTGGAAGACTTCTGCTGATACTCGTTATACTTTGTCTGGAACTCCTCGTACATGCTCTGGAACGTTTCGTTCGCCTCCTTCTGGGCCGCAGCCATAGTGGACCTCGCGGCATCTGCATCGGAAGTCAGCTGATAGAGCTCGGAGAAGTTGACATGAGCGATCTTGACCTGTGCTGAGGCCGAGAGCGTGAACAGTGCCATAGCGGCGAGCAAGAAAATCTTTTTCATATCGATAGAATTTTATCAGTTAGCTTGTGAAAACTGGTTACAATAAAAATCGTGCCTGCAAATATAAAACAAATTATCAGAATTGCTGGCCAATCATGAAATGGAATTGGCTGCGGTCTTTCTTGCTGACCGTGTCGAAACCGTATCCCCAGTCGATACCGAGCAGTCCGATCATCGGCAGGAAGACCCTGACGCCGACTCCTGCGGACCTCTTGATCTCGAAAGGATTGAATTTCTTTATGTCGGACCAGCAGTTTCCTCCCTCGAGGAACCCGAGCACGAAGATGGTGGACTGGGGCTGAAGGATGAGCGGATACCTGAACTCCATCGTGAACTTGTCGTAGACGTTTCCGGCATAGTAACCGTTGGAGTTGTACGGAGTGGCCTCCCAGGGAGTGAGCGAGTAATTCTCGTAGCCGCGCAGGGAGATCACGTCCGCTCCGTAGGTGTCATAACCCGACATTCCGTCGCCGCCGACCCTGAAGCCTTCGAACGGAGAATATCCCCACCTGCGGTTGTAGTAGCCCAGGTAGCCGAACTGCGCGCGGCTCATTATGACGAAATCGCCGACGACCTTGGTGTACATCTCGCCGCTGAACCTCCACTTGTGGTACTCGATCCACTTGTAGCGGTCCTTGGACGACCATCTGTCATAGTCTATGTCCTTGTAGCTGTCGACCTTCAGGTAATTGCCCTGTGCGTCCAGGGCGCCCTTGTCAGTCTTCCTGAACAGGGAGTAAGGAGGTGTGAACTGGACGCTTGCCGAGAAGATCGAACCGGTCCTCGGATAGATCTGCTGGTCGGTGGAAGTCCTGGTAAGGTTGAGGTTGTAGCTGAGGTTATGGCTCTTACCGTCATTGAACATGAAGTAGCCGTTGATCCAGTTCTTCAGGTCATAGACCTGCCAGCTCAAGCCATTGTAAAGGACGAAATAGTCATCCGGCCAGCTCAGGCGGGTACCGATACCGGCACTGAAGCCATAGACCTGCATCACCTTGTCGTTGCTCAGGATGCCTATCGCGAGGTAGGAGTCGGTCTGGCGGGTGTAATAGGTCTGGATGTTCAGGGAAGTAGGCTTCTTCTGCGTCAGCCACGGCTCGGTGAAACCGAATATGAGAGACGTGTAGTAAGTACCGTTGGTCTGGAAACGCAGCGAAAGGTTCTGGGCGTCCCCCAGCGGGACCGGCCTCCAGGCGTTCTTGTCGAACATCCTGCGGGTGGAGAAATTGTTGAAGCTCACGCCGACGGTTGCCACGAAGGTGTTGGCGCCCCATCCTCCGGAGAGTTCCAGCTGGCTGGAAGGCTTCTCCGTCACATTGTACACCAGGTCGACCGTGTTGTTCAGGGGGTTGGTGACCATGGACCAACCGCTGGGGCTGGAGATGGCCTCGGGGTCGAACTGTCCCAGCGAGGCGATTTCCCTTATGGACCTCTCGAAAGCGGTCTGGCTGAACAGGTAACCGGGCTTGGTGTAGATCTGCCGGCGGACGACCCGCTCGTTGGTCAGGTCGTTGCCGTTGATGACTATATTGTTGAGGGTAGCCTGCTTCCCTTCTGAAATCCTCATTTCCACGTCGACTGAGTCGCCCTCAACGTTGAGCTCGACCGGCGTGACGTTGAAGAACAGGTAACCGGCATCGCGGTAGAGCTTCGACACGTCATATTCGTTCTGCTTGCCGCCGCCTACCAGGCGCTTCTGCATGGTGACCATGTCATAGACATCGCCCTTTTCGATGCCCAGGATCTCGTTGAGCTGGTCGGCGGAATAGACGGAATTGCCGGTCCAGGTTATGTTCCTGAAATAGTACTTCCGCCCCTGGTCGAACTTGAAGTCTATCCCGAGCCTGTTGGGAGTGACGTAGTAGATGGAATCCTTGATTATCCTGGCGTCGCGGTAACCGGCCTCGTTGAACTTGCTGATCATGTTCCGCTTGTCGTTGGGATACTCCTTCTCGTTGAACTTCTTGCTGTTGAAGAAGTTATAGAACTTGTTGGACTTGGTCTTCTTCATCGCCCGGGCCAGCTTGAAATCCGAGACCCCGTCGTTGCCTTCGAAGTTTATGTCGCGTATCTTGATCTTGTCTCCCTTGGTGATGGCGAAATTCACCCGGATGGCGTTCTTGATGATGGAATCCTTCTGGGTCTGGACGTCGACCTTGCAGTTCAGGAAGCCTTTCTCGGCGTAGAACCGCTTGATTATGTCGGTGGAAGTCTTGGCCACGTAGTCGGAGAACTCCCTTCCGGGCCTCAGGCTCAGGCGCTCCTGCAGGTCCTTCTGCTCGCTTTTCTTCGCTCCCGTGAAAGTCCACTTGGAAACCCTTGCGCGCTCCTTCACCCTAAGGACGAACCAAGCCGAGTCTCCCGCCGCGCTGAGATGGTCGATCTCGAGCGAGACGTCATCGAAATATCGCTGCGCCCACAGCCTGGTGACGATCGAAGACATCTCTTCGCTGGGGACGGTCACTTCGAGCCCCTTTCTCAATCCTGTCAGCGCCAGTATCTGGGATTCAGGAAGATACTGGATCCCCTCAAGCCTGACACCTCCCACTATGTATTTCTGCGGCTTGTCGTAGTCGACCTCGACTCCGCCTTCATTCACCTGGGCGAAGGCCGGGACCAGACAGAGCGACAGTGCAGCAGCAGAGAGCAGACGATATAGTTTCATCGAAACGGATTCCTTGTTTTTCAAAGTTGCAAATATACGCAATTATTTTACTTTTCCATACCTGCGGTCCCTCCCCGCATATTCAGCGAGCGCCCTGAAGAAATCCTCCTTCCTGAAATCAGGCCAGAGAGTGTCCGTGAACAGAAGTTCGGAATATGCGCACTGCCAGAGAAGGTAATTGCTCAGCCTCTGCTCGCCGGAAGTCCTTATCACAAGGTCGGGGTCCGGGATCCCGGCTGTCACCAGGTAGTTGTCGAAGTCCTGGATGGAAAGCGACTCGACCGCTTCCGGATCGGAAGCATACTTCCTCGCCAGCGACTTGGCGGCCTCGAGGATGTCCCACTTGCCGCTGTAGCTGAGGAAAACCACCAGCGTCAGGACGGGTTCCTTCCCTTCCGGGGGCATGGTCCGGAGCTCCGCTCCCCTGATCGCCTCCACCAGTTTCGGGCTGAGCCGGGAAAGGTTACCCAGGACACGGAAGCGTATTCCCTGTCCGCGCAGTTTTTCGATCTCGTTGCGGATCGCCTCCATCATCAGTTCCATCAATGTGCCGACCTCTTCCTGCGGACGCCCCCAGTTCTCTTCCGAGAATGCGAAAAGCGAGAGGTATTTCACCCCTGCCTCGCAGGCCGCCTCGACGCAGGCCCTGACGCTCTCCACTCCCTCCGAGTGACCATAAACACGTTCCCTGCCCCGACGGGCGGCCCACCGTCCGTTTCCGTCCATGATGATGGAAACATGGGACGGGACCTTGCTGATTCCCTCCATATTGATCATTGTTGTTCACTTCCGTTCCGGATGTCTTCTCCCCAGAACAGTTTTGTCGTGAGAGCCTTGATGAAACTGGACTTCTCAAGACGAACCCTTTTCAGCGAAAACTGTGCCACCTCGACCTCTATCACCGCAGAAGGCGGAAGAAGCACGTTCCGGTTGTCCATGGAGAACATCACCCTGTCGTCACGGGACTTCAGGGAAATCCTGATCCTGGATGATTCCGGAACCACGAGCGGCCTTACGTTGAGGTTGTGCGGCGCGATGGGGGCGACGATGAGGACCTTGGCGTCCGGAGTGCAGATCGGTCCCCCCACGCTTAACGAATATGCTGTCGAACCGGAGGAAGTGGCCACCAGCAGGCCGTCGGCCCAATAGGTGGGGAGACGGTTCCCGTCGATGCTTACGTCAACCCCCAGGATGGCGGCTCCGGAGCGGAGGACGGAGATTTCGTTGAGCGTATATGGCCAGAAAGACGTCTCGGCGTCAAGGATCTCGCCTTCTATCGAAGTTTTCAGGAGCGTCCTGTCCTCGATCTCGTACCTCCCGGACAGCAGCGCCTCGCAGGACTCCTCGGGACTGTTCTCGGAAAGGAAGCCCAGGCGCCCGAGGTTGACCCCCAGGACAGGGATGCCCGCCTCGCCGACCCTCTTGGACGCCGACAGGAAAGTGCCGTCCCCTCCGACGCTCAGGACAAGGTCCGTACCGGGACGGATGTCGGAGCCGGCATTGATCGGATAGGTTTCGATGGAAGCGCCGTGCAGCCGCTGCATCATGGCCGCCATCCTGGGCTTCTCCATCAGGTTGTCGTGCCTGGTGTAAGTTGCGATCTTCATATTCCTGCCGTTTTGGGGTTCAATCTCCAAAAATAGTACAAATTGGACAATATTCGGACATTATTGATTACTTTTGCGGACTGCCAGCAATGAATGCCATGACAAGACTGAGCGTCAACATCAACAAGATAGCGACCATCCGCAATTCGCGCGGTGGGAACATGCCCGACGTAGAGAAGGCCGCCAGGGACTGCGAAACCTTCGGCGCCGAAGGGATCACCGTCCACCCCAGGCCGGACGAGAGGCACATAAGGTATTCGGACGTGCGGGCGATCCGCCCCGGAGTCAAGACGGAGTTCAACATCGAAGGGAACCCCATCCCGTCATTCGTGGACCTGGTGATGGAAGTCGTCCCGGACCAGGTGACCCTTGTCCCGGACGCCCATGACGCAATCACCTCCAACGCCGGGTGGGATACCGTAGCCAACCAGGAGTTCCTCACCGAAGTGGTAGCTACCTTCAAGTCCAAGGGCATACGCACCTCGATATTCATAGACCCCGTCCCGGCCATGGCTGAAGGAGCGGCCAGGTGCGGAGCCGACCGCATCGAACTCTACACCGCCGCCTACGCCGCCGGATACCATTCAGGACCGGCCGAAGCGGTCAGGGACTACCTGCTGGCGGCCTCCGCCGCAAGGGACGCCGGGCTGGGAGTGAACGCCGGCCACGACCTCAACCTGGACAACCTGGAGTATTTCATCCGCACCATTCCATGGACCGCGGAGGTCTCGATAGGCCATGCGATCATCTGCGACGCCCTGTACATGGGCCTCGAGAAAACAATCCAGGCTTATCTTTCGAAGATTAAGATTTTTTAATTACTTTTGTAAACTTGAATATAATCTAATCAAAATAAAAATGAAACAAACACCTCTGATTCTCAGCATTCTGTCATTGGTTGCAGTAGCTGCGTTAGGTATCATGCTCCTTGTGGGGAACGGTTCCGGGAAGAAGGC
This sequence comes from uncultured Bacteroidales bacterium, assembly GCA_900320185.1. Classification (GTDB taxonomy): domain Bacteria; phylum Bacteroidota; class Bacteroidia; order Bacteroidales; family UBA932; genus Cryptobacteroides. Next base: position 31,910 of record ONRD01000014.1, on the reverse strand, counting down.
TTCCGCAGGCGGAGAAGTTTCCGAAGTGAACGCCCGGGAAGGAGCTATCGTATGGTTCGATTTCAACAGGCTCATCCAGGACTACGACATGTACAACGACCGCAATGCAGTCGTCTCTTCCAAGGCCCAGAGCATCCAGGACGAAATCACAAGGAGAGGGAACCGGTTCCAGAGCGAGTACAACAAGTTCCAGAGCGACGTCAACAACGGAGTCCTGCTCCGTTCCGTAGCTGAAGAGAGGAGCCAGAAACTCCAGGCCCAGCAGAACAACCTCAACCAGTACATCCAGCAGAAGCAGCAGGAGATGGCCGAGGAGCAGACAGTCATGATGAATGAGATCTATGTCGCCATCAGGACCTACCTCGAGAAATACAACGAGGACAAGAAATATTCAATCATCCTCTCCACCAATCCCGAGGCGCTTGCACAGGACGGGACCGCCCTCTTCACCAGCCCCGTGGCCCTGGGCGACCCCAGCCTCGACATCACGGCCGAACTGGTTGCCGGGCTCAACGAGGAATACATCAAGGCCAAGAAGGGCACGGCCGGGACTGCCGCCGCCGACACAACCGCAAAGAAATAAGGTTTGAGAATAGCGCTGCTATCCTGCTTCTACCCTTACAGAGGAGGGATATCCCAGTTCAACGCAAGCTTGTATCAGGAACTGGGCAAGACCGACACTGTCAAGGCCTTCAATTTCAAGAGACAGTATCCTGGCTTCCTGTTTCCCGGGAAGACACAGTACGTGACAAAGGACGATGATGCCGTACCCATCGAGAGCGAAGCTCTGCTGGATACGGCAAATCCTTTGACCTATCACAAGACCTACAGGGCGATCAAGGCATGGAAACCGGACGTGGTCATAATCAGCTACTGGATGTCCTGGTTCGCCCCTTCCCTCGGCTACATAGCCAGAAGGCTGAGGAAGCACTGCAAGGTAGTGTCGATCCTTCACAACGTGATCCCGCACGAGCCCAGATTCTTCGACGCACCGCTGACCCGGTACTTCCTGTCTGGATGCACCGGACACGTCACGCTCTGCGACGAGGTGGCACAGGACCTTCGCCGTCTCAAGCCGAAGGCATGGAGCATCACCCTCTTCCACCCGGTGTATTCACACTTCGGGGAGAGGGTCCCCAGGGAAGAGGCCTGTTCAAGGCTGGGGGTGCCATCCGAAGGCAGGAACCTCCTGTTTTTCGGATTGATCAGGGAATACAAGGGGCTGGACATCCTGCTCCGGGCCTTCGGGAAGCTCGGTCCGGAGTACCGGCTGATAGTCGCGGGCGAGCCATACGGGTCCTTCGACAAGTACCAGTCGATCATAGACGCCTCCCCCGCCAGGGAACGCATCCACCTGTTCACGAACTACATCAAGGATTCGGAGGTGAAGTACTACTTCTCCGCCGCCGACCTGGTGGTCCTTCCTTACAAATCGGCCACCCAGAGCGGCATCAACGCGATATCCAACCATTTCGAAGTCCCCATGGTAGTCACTGACACCGGAGGGCTGAGGCACTCTGTAGGGGAAAGCGGTATAGGGCTGGTCGCCGACCGCGCCGATGTGGACTGCATCCTCGAAAAGATCCGTGAGTTTTTCGACAGCGAGAACCTCCGTACCCTCTGCATCAGTTCCATCAGGGCAGAGAAGGAAAGGCTCTCGTGGAAGACCTTCAGCAGAAGACTGCTGGACTTCACAGACAATTTGTACAAGAGACAATGAAACGATTCTTGACTTTCATCATGGCGGCATCATGCCTCCTGTGCATGGTCCCCACGGTCTCGTCAGCCCAGGACTATGAGGTGCCTGCGGTGACGGTTTCCAAGGAAAAGATCCGCTCGGGCGGAAAGACCTACTACTCACACGTCGTCCAGGAGAAACAGACCCTCTTCTCGATAAGCAAGGCCTACGGCGTGAGCCTGCAGGACATCTACGACAGCAACCCTACCCTCAACCTGGAGAAAGACGGGCTCAAGAAGAACCAGATCCTTCTTATCCCGGTCAGTCCGCTTGCCGCCTCGACTCCCGCCCACACCGTCAAGGCGCAGCCGGCAGAGGACCGGAATGTCGCTTCAACCGACACAAGGAAAGAGGACGCAAAGGCCGAAAAGGCCCGCCAGGACAAGCTGAAAGCCGAGCAGAAAGCGAAGGATGAAGCCAGGAAGGCGGCCGAGAAGGCCCGTCAGGATGAACTGAAGGCCGAGCAGAAGGCCAAGGACGAAGCCAGGAAGGCGGCCGAAAAGGCCCGCCAGGATGAACTGAAGGCCGAGCAGAAAGCGAAGGATGAAGCCAGGAAGGCGGCCGAAAAAGCCCGCCAGGAAGAACAGCGGGCCATAGACAAGGCCAAGGCTGAAACCGAAAAAGCTGCCGAAAGGGCTGCGAAGGCAAGGCAGGAGGAAGAAAGGAAGGCGGCCAAGGCCGAAGAAGAGGCCAGGAAAGAGGCCGCAAGGATCGAAAGGGAAAACCGGAAGGCTGAGGAAAAAGCCGAAAAGGCAAGGCAGGAGGAAGAGCGCAACGCCGCTGCGGCCAGCGCCGGCTACACCACCTACCGGGTCAAATGGTTCGACGACCTCGAGTCCATCTCAAAGAAGTTCGGCGTGTCCAAAGAGGCCATCATGAACATCAACGGGATGAAGGACGAGAAACTCCAGAAACAACAGGAAATCAAGATTCCGGCAAATCCCGGGGAATGGGAGAAACCTTCAGCGGCCGTTTCCGTGAAAGAAGACCGGCAGGAAACCCGGAAGGCTGTGGAAGAAGCGGCAGAAGGCCAAGAAGAGAGTGAAGCGCAGCCTGTAAATGAAGCGGAAGCCGAAGAAGAGACTGCCGAATTCCACAGCGGGCAGACAGTGTTCATCGACCTTCTGCTTCCCTTCACCCAGCAGCAGAAGGCAGACAGGACGATGACCCAGGATTTCTACGCCGGGGCCCTCCTTGCGGCAAGGGACCTTGGAAGGGACGGCATCAATCTGGACCTCAGCGTGTTCGACGTCACCGACGGAGGTATCCCGGTGACCAGGAGCAAGTTCGACGAAAGCACCTTCGTCCTTGGGCCTATCGCAGGTTCGGGCATACTCAAGGCGGCAAGGGCAAGCGGCGGCAAAGCCTGGATCGTCTCCCCTCTCGACCCGAACTGCAAGGCCATCGCCGACACTGTCGCCAATGTGATACAGGCTCCTTCTTCAACGGAAAGCCAGATAAAGGACATGGTTGAATGGGTCAAGGAAGACACCCGCGGCGGGGACAAGGTGATACTCATCAGCCAGAAGGGGTCCGGCAACGCCAACACCGCCCTGGCGGTGAAGGAGATGAAGGCTTCGGGCATGAAGTACTCCACGATTCCTTTCAGCGCGGCCGAAGGGAAGAGCGTCCTGGATGCCCTGGCGGCTGCAGTGGCCGACGGAACCACGAACAGGATAGTTCTGGCATACGACCTTTCCAACGCCGCATTTGCTTCCGAGGTAGTCAGAAGCCTCTACACCATGGTCAACAGAGGGAAGGACGTGATCCTCTACGCCACCTCCAAGATAAGGACCTTCGACGAAGTGGAAACCGAACATCTCCACACGGTGAACCTCCATTCCAGCGTGTCCTACTATGTGGATTACGAAGCCGGCGACGTCCAGGAATTCCTGCTGGAGTACAGGGCGCTCTACAACACCGAACCGAGCCGCATGGCCTTCCAGGGCTACGACCTGATGAGATACTTCTCCATCCTGGGGAACAAGTACGGGAAAAGGTGGAATGCCAGGATCGGCGAAGAAGGAAAGTTCACCGGGCTGCAGTCCGACATCAGGCTTGAGAAAGCCGGCAGAGGCGGGTATTCGAACACCGCTGTAAGGAGGATAGTATATTCTCCGGACTACACAGTCAAGATTGCGAGATAGGCCCTTCCGAAAGAAGTGTACGGGCGTTTTCGACGGCGGCGGCAGTAATCCTGCTGCCGCTTAGCATACGTGCGACTTCCATGACCCTTTCCTCACCCTCTACCTGCCTGATGGATGTGGTGTCCCGCGTCCCGAGGACATCAGTCTCCTTCTCCACAAGGTAATGGGCGTTGCCTTTCGCGGCGACCTGGGGAAGATGGGTAATGGCGAAGACCTGCATGTCCGAGCCCATGGAGCAGATCATCTGCCCCATCTTGTCGGCAACGCTTCCCGATACTCCGGAATCAATCTCGTCGAAGATCAAGGTCGGCATGTTGACGAACCTGGCCATCATGGCCTTCAGGCAGAGCATCAGGCGCGACATCTCGCCGCCGGATGCATATCGGCCTACATCGACAGGGTCGCTTCCCGACGCCGAGAACAGGAAGGCTACCGCATCGGTACCGGACGCGGAAGGGCCGCTCTCCGAAAGGTCGGCCTTGAAAACGGCACGGTCAAGTTCAAGGGAACGGACAGAACCGGTCACTGCGCTTGAAAAGGAAGGGGCCGCAGCCTCGCGGGCCTTGTGCAGGCGCGCACATATTCCCGAATATTCATCCTGCAGGGAAGCCACGCGCTTCTGCAGGATGGAAACCTTCTCTTCCAACGCGGAAGAGTCGAAGACCTGCCCGGAGAGGGCATCCCTCTCGGCGATCAATTCCTCCACGGAATTGACTGAATAGGCATTCATCAGGTCATGAAGGAGGGCCATACGCTCCTCGACGCTTCCAAGGTCCCCTTCCGGAGAGTCCATCCTCGATTCAAGGGACTCCACCTCCTCGAGTATGTCCTCGAGTTCAGCTCTCGACGACTCGATCCTGTCGGCAAGGGAAGCAGCCTCGGGGAGGAACCTGCCGGTCTTCTCCAAAAGCTTCCGGGCGTCCTTCAGAAGGGACGTCAGCGGAGCAAGGCCTGCTTCCGGGCCGGACGGGTTGAAGATTTCTTCAACCCCGCAGAGGTTCTCCCTTATCTCGTTTGCATTGGCAAGTCGCCTGTGCTCCTCCTCAAGGATTTCCATCTCCCCTTCCTTCAGGGCCGCAGACTCGAGTCTCTGCCACCTGGCAGTGATGTAATCCCTTTCATTGCGGGCTCCGGAAAGCTTCTGCCTCAAGGAATCGAGCTCCTTGGTGGAGGATTTCAAGTCGGTGAAAGTTTTGCGGCAGGCCGCCAGGAGTTCCCCGTTCCCGGCATAATGGTCCAGCATGGAAAGCTGGTAGGCATGGTCCTGGAGAAGGGTGGCACCGTGCTGGGAATGGATGTCCACAAGCCTGGAAGAAATGGATTGGAGAAGGGCAAGGCTGACCGGTGCGTCCCCAATGAAGGAGCGGGACCTCCCGGTTCTTGAAACCACCCTGCGGATCACCAGCTCCCCGTCCTCGCAGTCCACTTCATTGCCGGACAGTATCCCGGAAAGAAGGGAATCTGTCTCCGGGACGGAGAAGACTCCTTCAACCACGCAGTTGTCTCCTCCCGAACCTATCTGGGCCGGATCCGCCTTGCCGCCGAGCAGGAGCGAAAGGGCCCCGAGCAGGATGGACTTGCCAGCGCCAGTCTGTCCCGTAATAATGACCAGACCCTCCGGAAATTCCACATCCAGAGAGTCTATCAACACGAAATTCTTAATCTGAAGGGACTTCAGCATCGCCGGAGACTACTCGGCGTCCTGGGAACCTTCTCTTGCGGGACGGACTTCCTCCTCTGTTCCGGCCATCCTGTAATACAGTTCGCCGTCCTCGAATTCGGAGATTGCGATGAGGTCGGGCTTGGGCAGTTTCTCGTAGTACTTGGAGATTTCTATCTGCTCCCTGTTCTCGTAGACCTCGTCCATCGTGTCATGGTCGGTACGGAAGTCCTCGAGTTTCTTGGAAAGTTCCTTCTTTTCTGCCAGTGCTATCTGGTTGGCCCTCTTGGAGAGAATGACCACAGTCTCGTAGATGTTGCCGGTAGGTTCGGCGAGATACTTCACGTCCCTTGTGATTGTGTTCACAGGGACTTTCTTCTTGATTTCCATATAGTCTTATGATTATTCCTATAGATTGTACGAGGACTAATTCTCGGATTGTTTCAATAATTTCTGACTCTCCCTGGCGAAATCCTTCTCCTTGGCCTCAAGGTCCTCCTCCGTGCCCGAATAGTGCCCGAGCGCTTTCTGGGCCCGGCGGTAGAGAAGGTCGAGTTCCTTCTTGTAAGGGGAATCGGGGTATTCTCCGATGAAGTTGTAGTAGTCATCGACGAAGGTCATGTACCTGTCCTTCTGCTTGCTTTCCACGCTGAGCTGGGCATACTTGTAGGACGACTTCGCGATATAGTAAAGGATCTGCTCCCGGTAGATGTTGTCCGCGTCATCCTTCAGGATGTTCCTGAAAGCCACCCTGGAAGCCTTGTAGTCTTCCATCTTGAAATACAGCTTGGCATTCTCATAGGCCTTCCTGTCGAGCCGTGCGTTGAGTTCGTTGAGCATCTTGAAGCAGACGTCCGAATGGGTGCTGCCGGGGTTCTCGATCAGGTACTGGCTGATTGTGTTGATGGCATTGATGGTGGGCACCTGGTCCAGTTCGTAACGATGGGTCGACCGGTACAGGCAGTCTATCCGGAGGAAGGCAGCCTCAGGGGCGAAAGGGCTCGAAGGATAGTGGTTGAGGAAATTCGCGAAGTTCGCCTCGGCGGTGTAGTAGTCCTTGTAGCGGTAATTGCTCAAGCCCCAGTAGTACTGGACGGTATCGTCCCTCTCAGTTCCGTTGGTAAGCATAGCCATGGACTCGAAGAGCTGGGCCGCCTTGCTGTACTTGCCGTGATTGAAATAATCGAAGGCCGCGGCATACTTGGCATCGACATCGTCTCCCTTCAGCAACGCCTCGTACTCGGACTTGCATGAAGAAAGCGACAAAGCGGTGGCAAGCGCCATGATGCAGACCTTGACCGAAAACTTTGGCATATTCATAAATCTCAATGCGTCAATAGGAATTTCTCCGCCTCCAGGGCAGCCTTGCATCCTGATGCCGCCGCCGTGATGGCCTGCCGGTAACCAGGGTCCTGCACGTCTCCGGCGGCAAAGACTCCTTCAACCGTAGTCCGGCAGCTCTTGCCTTCGGTGACTATGTAGCCGTTCGCGTCGGTCTCGAGATATTCACTGAACACCTCCGAAGCAGGATGATGCCCGATAGCGAGGAAAAATCCATCGATCTGGATATCAAAAACCTTACCATCCTTGCGTACCAGACGGGCACCTGTGACTCCGGATCCGTCGCCAAGGACTTCCTGGGTGTTGCAGTTCCAGAGGATTTCGATGTTCGGAGTCGCCTTTACCTTCTCCTGCATGGCTACGGAAGCCCTGAAGACGTCACGGCGTACGATCATGTAAACCTTCTTGCACAGGTTGGCAAGGTAGGTAGCCTCCTCGCAGGCAGTGTCTCCCCCGCCTACCACGGCGACCGTCTTCTTCCTGTAGAAGAAGCCGTCGCAGGTAGCACAGGCACTGACACCCATCCCCCTGAACTTCTGCTCGGACGGCAGGCCCAGGTACTTTGCGGTGGCTCCGGTCGCCACTATCACCGTCTCTGCCGAAACCACGGTTTCCCCGTCGATGGTCAGAGAGAACGGACGGGACGAAAGATCCGCCTTCGTAACCGTTCCGCTGCGTATGTCGGCTCCGAACCTGAGAGCCTGGGAACGCATGTCGGCCATCAGGGTATTGGCATCGACCCCCTGGGGGAAACCAGGGAAATTCTCGACCACGGTCGTGGTGGTAAGCTGGCCTCCCGGCTCCATGCCCTCGTAGAGGACCGGAGAGAGACCAGCACGGGAAGCGTATATGGCCGCAGTGTAACCTGCCGGGCCGCCTCCCACTATAAGACATTTCACTCTTTCCATTTCAATATCAATGTACAATCTGCAAAGATAACCATAATATATCGAAAAAACCATTCCGCACCCACACTTGCCGGAAAGCATTTTTTCAAGAAAATGGAACCACCTTAAGGATAAAAAAGCTATATTTGTGTAACCAACCTAATCCGCCATTGTGATGGAAAACTGTAACGCGGCGCTTTCTCCGCAAGATTTCAGGGATCGTCTCAGAAAGCATGGAATGAAGGTAACACCCCAAAGGATGGCTGTCCACGATGCAATGCTGGCCCTTCGCCACGCAAGCGCTGACATGGTCTGCGATTTCATTGCTTCGAAGGACGGGACCAAGGTTACCGTGGCCTCTGTCTACAACATCCTGAGTTCACTGGCTCTCCATGGTATCTACAACCACAGGCTCAGCAGCAACAATAAGATGTACTTTGATGTCGTCACTGCCGACCACATCCACTTGTACGACATGGTAAACCACACATTCACTGATGTTTCCGACGACGGTGCATGCATGGAAGCCACAAAGGCTCTGCTTTCCAAGCGATTCAAGGGCTACAAGCTGGACAGGATAGACATCCAGATCCTGGCCCATCCGAGGACCAGGAAACACAAATGACCCAAGTCAGGCCCCGGGCTGGGATTCCTTCCTTTCTTTCTCGAGGGTGTCGAACGCCCGGACGATCTTGGTAACCAGAGGATGCCGGACTATGTCTTCGTTTGTGAAGGTGACCGTTCCCACGCCCTTTATGTCCCTGAGCATCGCTATTCCACGCAGAAGTCCTGAGTCCTCCTTCCTGGGGAGGTCCACCTGGGTCGCATCCCCCGTAACTATGAACTTGGCACTCACCCCCATCCTGGTCAGGAACATCTTGAGCTGGGCGAGATTGGTATTCTGGGCCTCGTCAAGGATGACGCATGCACGGTCAAGGGTGCGCCCTCTCATGTAGGCAAGTGGAGCTATCTGGATGGTTCCGTCGGCAAGGAACTCCTGAAGCCGTCTGGGCGGGACCATGTCTCCCAGTGCGTCATACAAAGGCTGAAGATAAGGGTCGAGCTTGTCCTTCAAGTCCCCGGGAAGGAAACCGAGCCTTTCCCCTGCCTCCACGGCCGGCCGGGTAAGGATGATGCGCTTGATCTCCCGATGCTTGAGAGCACGGACTGCAAGGGCTATCGCAAGATAAGTCTTTCCGGTACCTGCCGGGCCTACTGCGAAAAGCAGGTCGTTGGCGAAATACGCCTTCACCATTTCCTGCTGCGTCTTGTTGCGGGCCTTGATCGGCTTTCCGTCGGTGGCATGCACTATGATGGCGTCACCGGACTCCACGAAGGAAGAAGGAGTGCTCTCCCCGTCGAAGATATCCTCGACGTCGAAGACTGTCAGGTTCATCTTGTGGTGCCGGCGGCGGATCAGTTCGGCGAACTTCCTGGAGAACTCCTGCACGTCGCCTTCCTGGCCGTCAAGTAGTATCTCATCGCCTCTCGCCACTACCTTCAAGGATGGGAAGTAGGTGCAGAATTCGTTCAGTATCTTGTTGCCCGGCCCATAGATCTCGATCGGATCGATAGCCTCGAGAGTAATCGTTTTCTTCATTTGAATCGTCAGTCTGTTATTCCTGTTGCTGCCTTGACTCTTTCGTAGGACCGCACCATGTTGTCGTAGTCGCCCTTCTGGATCCACATGTCGCGTTTGTCCAGGAACTCTTTCACAGGTACTGTCGAGAAGGTTTCCGACAGGGTGCCCGGCCTCGTGCACCATGTGAATGAATATTCCGGAGGAAGTATCTTCCTGGCTCCTTCCGGACCCTTTGCGAACTTCAAGGTTACCATGAGGCCCACCTGGGTGTTCCTCGCGCTCATGTTTGAGATGAAATTGCCCATCGAGTACACGACGGGGACCTCCTTGTACCCATATCCCTCCTTGCGCCTGACGCGTATGACCTCGGTATCCTGGACTACATGCGGATGAGCCCCGACCACGGCATCACAGCCCTGCTCTGCCAGCCAGACTGCCAGATTGTGCTGCGAGGCGGAGTGGCTCAGTACATATTCGGTACCCCAGTGGGGAAGCGCGATGATGAAATCGGCCTTCGCTGCCTTGGCCCGCCTTATCGCTTCCGCTATCTCGGTCGTGTCGGTGACATTGACCTTCGGATATGCGGACTGGATCCCGAGGTTGGTGCCGTAGGTGAAATTGACCAGGGCGATCTTCACTCCCCTGGCGACGAAGATCAAAGGATACCTGGTAGTGTACTGTGCCTCGTCGGCGGCCGCGCCCGTGTACCATATGCGTCCATCCTTCTCCATCGAATCATAGATCGAGAGGGTCCGGTCGATGCCTTTCCTGCCCTTGTCGAGGATGTGGTTGTTGGCTGTCAGGAATATGTCTACACCGCAGTCCGCCACATAGTCCGGGTAATTGTCAGGCGCCGAGAAGCAGGGATAACCGGTGTAAGGCTTTCCGGCAAGGGTGAACTCCATGTTGGCGACGGCGACCGTGGCTTTTTCCAGACGGTCGCGCACATGTACCAACCACTGCGAGAAGTCATGTTCTCCCGTCTCACGGTCGAGCGAGTTCTCAATCTGCTTCGTGTGCATCATCACGTCTCCGACGAAGAGGACGGAAACCGTGTCGGGACTGAAAGGCGGAGGAGAGAACAGGGAAAAAGGATAGTCCAGGACAGCCTGTGCGGTGGCAGGTATCACCGACAAGACAGTGAGCAGAGTGAGGACAAGTGTTTTCCGCATTATATGGTCGATATCCTTTTCACAAAGTTAATTTATTATTCCAAAATTCTTGCAAAGAAAGATTTTTTTGTATCTTTGCAACCTCTAACACGGTGCGATTAGTTCAGTTGGTAGAGCACCAGATTGTGGTTCTGGGTGTCGTGGGTTCGAGCCCCACATCGCACCCCAAAACAAGAAAGGCCTCCCGGTGGGGAGGTCTTTTTTGTTTTGGGGTGCAGGGCACTACCACGTTACCCCACCCCCCAAACCCCCGCCCTCGGGGCGGTGGCTTTGTCGCTTCGCTCCGAAAAAAAAGCAAGAAAGGCCTCCCGGCGGGGAGGTCTTTCTTGTTTTGGGGTGCAGTGCACTACCACGTTACCCCACCCCCAAACCCCCGCCCTCGGGGCGGTGGCTTCGTCTCCGTCGGTGGGGGCAAGGCTCAGCGCTTCTACAGCGTGAGAGAGTTTGAGCGTATAGTCAGTAAAAACCAACCGAAGATAGACTATATCCTGACCTCAAACGATGATGATATGGGCGATTTGCCGTTCTGAGGGCTATCTGATGTTCAGAAACTCTTTTTCAATATAGTCCTGATTGACACCTTCAGTTGTTTTCACGAGGATACCTTTTTCGTCAATGTGATGACAAGTCGGAGTAGTGGTGTCATTGTATAGCCAGTTAAGTATGCCCATGTCTTTATTGAACTCGCTGACAACGTAGAACTCCTGCAAGCCATACTCCTCAATAGCAGCTAGTAGTTCTTCCTTTTCTTCGCAATTCACGACTATCAGCGGAAGGCAGTTAGGCGCTGTTTCTGAAAGAGAATAAAGATACTTCCTCAAAGCGGAGTTGTTCATTCCATGTGTCATGCACCACAGACCGTCGTGGATGAGAAAGACTTTTTTCCCTTTGGCCAGGCCCCAGTCGAAGCGTTCTCCATTAACATTGTAGCAGCGGAACTTGCGGAAAGGCTCTCCCTCTCCTCTCTGGCGTTTCTTAATGTATTTGCGCAGGGCCTTGCCGCGGGCAGACCGTTGGATTTCCGGAGAAGATTTCTTCAAAAGGATGGAAAGGCTGTCTTTCGAGAATTGTTTGCGCATCCGGAAATAAGGGAACGCATCTTCGAAGACGAGTGCGTACTTGTCCATCAATGCCTGCCGCTCTGCCTGATTGTCGTCCATCTGCTGCTGGAGCGCAGGCATGAGAGCTTGCACGGTCTGCCGTTCCTTGGCTGCTATGGCAAGCAGGGAATCTTTATGTTCGGGATGGTATCGTTGCGTTCCATTCCTCGACAAGGGCAGAGCGGACTCTAATCAAGGAATCCATGCAGGATTTATATGCTGCATTACTCGTGATGTTTTGGGCATCAAGGGCAGTCGACATTAAGAGAACACAAAGAGAAAGAAGTAGATGGATCTTCATAACTAATAGATTATAATCCAATTAATGCAAAGATAAACCATTATACACTCATTTGCAATTAGTAACACGGAATTCGAATTCAATTATTCTTTTAGGTCAATGTGATACAGTTTTTAGGGGCTTCCAATCTATTGGTTTTCCGGTGATTTCTCGTGGCTCCGCTGACCTTGTTGGCGAATACCTTCACGACCTCCCAGTTCATCCGCTGGCAGTAGTCGGTCAGTTCCACGACCTGCCTTTCATAATCCTGTCCCTGTGTTGAGACCCTTGTGAGAATTGCTACTTGCTCCATAACGATTGTCCCCTTTATCTGCAGCTAAGATATAGCTATTATTTAACATATGCAAGGGACTTGCAGAATATTTTTAATATTAGCAACATTTCTGTATTTTTGTCGGGAACAACTGGTAACACGATGGCTGAAATCAACGGAAAACAGGAAAGGATGGTTGTGCATCTGGAAATTGGTGGCCAACATTACTACTACGGGAATTTGAAAGCTCTCTGTGACCACTGGGACAAGGATGCCCTCGGGGTGGGGTACGCCTATCTCCGGAACTACGGCATCAGCGGAGAAAAACCCTTCCGGAATGCGAGGTGCATTATCCGGAAGGGGATAATTATAACTTCAGGGAAAAAGCCCCTACTCGAAAAGAATCTTAGCGGCTCTCGACTTTGATTTCATAATTCTCTGCGTCGAAAACAAAGTAGCATTTGAGAGCAGAACTATAAACTTTGAATCCCTTTAGTCCCGTTGATTCGTACCCATAGAGGAGGAAGAGGGCAATATCTGTTGGCGCAATATAGGGACAAATCGAGGTATGAGAATGAATAAGCTCTCGAACGGGTTCGCCATCCATTGTGAGCGGTGCTGGAATATATGAATTGTGGTAACGGCGGAATTCCTTTACATTACCTTTGGAGTCACAGTCGTATGAAAAATCGCATCCAAAAGGAATTATTCCACGCTGAGAGGTCCCGAGCATAAAGTATACCCGATAAAGGTCCTCGTCTATCCTTGTGGTCTCAACATTGAATGTGCATCCTTCGGGACACGCTGGGAGATTGTCGAGAGTACCGACCGCATTGGTTATAGTTTCACGTATTTTGATTTCGTCTTTTTCATCAGCAGTTAGGTCACGAACAGAATCCATTGATGACGCTTTTCCCGTTTGGAGATTGAATGTGGCTTCATACACGGCTTTGGTTTTTTCTTTATTGTAAAAGACCCCCTTGACAGTAATGCCATCTTCAGTAATAGGTACCCAACCACCAAAATTACTCTTGGCTTTGGAGTCGCTGCCAAAGAATTCATCCTCAAGAATCCACGCAATTTTCTCGTGTAGGTAAAGCTGATAAGCTTCTGCGAGAATACTATCATTTATCTCTTGCAATTCTTCGGTATTCGGCAGGGTATTGGTATTCTGTGCCCCGACGATGGGAATAAAACAAACTGCCAAAATAAAGAGAGTGACTAAGCGTTTCATAATGATGTCTTTTATGGTATAAACAAAGGTAACAACAAATACTCATTATTCAATGAGCACGACTATCATTCCATAACTGTCTCCTTGTGAGATTGTAAGACAAAGTCATAAGGTGATACATCCGGTAACTGTGTGTCACCTTGTTTTTGGTGGTTTGGATTATTTCATTACCTTTGCGATAGATATATCGGTGTTAGGGCAACACCAAAAAACCAACAGACATCTATCCTCTAAATGGGTGTCTGTTTTTTATTTAAACCCGACCGAGGGGAGGTACTTTCCCCTCGGTTTTTTCATTGACCACGATATTCGGATTGCAGGGATCCGGGATGATACTCCGCAGTCCCCCACGGCGTCAGCGGACCTCCACGAGGGGGATCCCTAGAAGGAAGGCCAGCTTGCGGAGCTTCGGGGCGAGATGGCCGATTCCGACGGCGCAATGATGAGAAGGCCCGGCCTTGCACCACTGGTCGAAGAACGATGCCATCCCGCAGGGGAAACGGTAGCGGCTGTTGGTGTTCCCGATCTCGAGGACTTCTCCGGGGACAGTCTCCCCTTCGGCAGCCAGGAGGAACATCCCATCCTTCCCTTCGCACACTGACAGTAAGGTCACGTCGCTCTGCCGCACGGTCATCTGTATCGACAAGCCCTTCCCCGGCTTGCCATGGTAGACAGGGAGGGGCACAAGGCCGACCTTCCCCTCGGACATCATGTAATGAGCCGGTCCGTCATGGCCCAGAAGGATGACATCGTCGTCGAAGTCCATGGCATAGAACTCGGAAAACGACCCACCCGCGCCGAGAAGGCTCATTATCTTCATTGCCAAGGCGTTCTTGACCTCATATTCACCTGCGACAGGGATGCCGCGCCCCGTAAGAAGGGTGTTGCCGGCGATGACTGAAGTCACGATATCCTCGTGGACGCTTCCCGCCGTGCCTTCGTAGTAATATGCCATCGAGCCGAGGTCGTGCGCTTCGACCAGAGCGTCGAGCGCAACGGAGGTCCTGGCGGCTCGTTCCAGCTCATAGTCGCTGCAGGCACCGCTTACCTCGAAACGTTCCCTGAACTCCTCGACCTTGGCCTGGATTTCCTCCCCGGTAACTTTCTCCCTGATGGAAGCAAGTTCATCCATCTCAAGCAGTTCCACATGCGATCCAAAGGTTGCAGGGACCATCTTCAGGTCGGTGTACACATCGAGCATGCCGCAATAGTAATGGCCCAGCAGTCCGAGACGGTTGCAACGGAGCCCCCTGAAGACCTTGGCCGCCTCGACCCATGCGGATATCCCCTTCCACGTCTCCTCGTCATCAAGATGTCCGGTAAGGATGTCGTACCTCACTCCGGCACGCCCGAGTACACTGGCTGCTTCGGGGATGGCGCACGCCTGGCAGTTTTCCAGCCACAAGCCGGTCATCTTTCCCCTGTCGCCCAGGGAATTGATCTTCTTGTAGTCGATGGCCGAAGAAGGCTGTACATTGAGGAGTATCACCGGACATGCAGCCTCCTTCGCGACTGGAAGGATGGTTGAAGACAGGCAATATGTGGATATGTAAGCGAAAAGGAGGTCCACTCCGGAAGCCTTCACGCGCAATGCAGCTTCCGAAGCCTTCTGGGGAGAGTCGACCATGCCCAGGTCCACGACCTCGACATCGCCGGACTCACGTATGCGGGAAACTATCGAAGCGGAATACCTTTCCAGATTGGCAAGGAGACCTTCGAACTGGTCCCAGTAGGTGTTCAAACCCGTACTGAAGAACCCGATCCTCGTCTTTGTTTGCATAATAATGGTTATTGTTAATTCACTTCAGTCCACGAAGAAGCGTTTCGAATTCGGCAAGGCCCGTGGCCGATCCATGTCTCAGGACCGGATCCATGCTGACGGAAAGAGCCTTGCTGAAGGTTTCGGTACCCTGGCGGATGACTTCTATGCGTTGTTCCAGAAGCCTGGTGAACGTGGCGTCATCGGCCTGGACCATCTTCGTGCAGATTTCATCAGCCTCTTTCGCACGTATGCGTCCTAGTCCGGCATAGCCGCCCTCGAAGTCCGGGAACCTCTCGGCGCAGTCCTTGAACTGGCTGGAGGCTTCTTCCGTCCTCCCGAGCCGGAGCAGGAGGTCTCCCCGGAGATACAGAAGGGACGCATTGTCCGGGTCTGCCTTGAGCGCCTTTTCCACGAAAGGCAGCATTGTGCCGGGATCTTCAGCACCCTTGCTCGCGTTGTTCACCAGTTTCAGGATCATCTCCTTGCTTTCTGGGAACCGGGAAAGTCCTTCCAGAAGATATTCCCTGGATTTCTTGAGCCCGGCCGCAGAGATCCCTCCCCTTTCGGAAAGCTGGGACAACATAGTGTAAACCTCACCGGCAGGTCCGTAAAAGCCCCTCTCAAGGCATTGTTCGAATATGGAACGGGAGCGCTTGATGTCTCCGTTGAGGTAGGCGCAGACGGCGCTGTTGTAAAGGCAGAGGCCGCTGCGATGCCCGGAAGCCTTGAAAGCCGACTCGTACTTGGCGCCCGCCTCCGCGTATCTCCCCTTCTGGTACAGGGACAGTCCCTTCCTGCTGAGCCAACGCACCCAGCCGCCGGCCTTGATCTTCACGGCCTCGGGACTGAAATCCGAAGGCTGGACAAGGTAGACCGAACGATGGAACGCGTCTTCGACTGTCTGGAACGGCTGCGCCTTGGCAAGGACCGCGGCCAGCAGCAGGATCGACAAAAGAAAAGCTTTCCTCATACCTTGAAATGAAAGAGGACTGACCGGCCGGCCAGTCCCCGATTGATTAAAAAACCTTTGCAGGATTACTTGGCACCTTCCTCGTAGGCCTTGTACTTCTCGTAGGCGGCCATGTACTTGGGATCCTCGTCACGGAGCATGAAGTTGTTGCTCTTGAGCGAAGAAGCAAGGTTTGCCTTCAGGGCCTCATCCTTGGTAAGTTCGAACGCCTTCTCGTAGTTCTCGATACAACCCTTGATGGCTTCGAGTTTCTCCTCGACGAGCTTGTTGTAGGCGTTGTTGTCAAGGCTGCTGTCGTTCATCTTCTCATTGGCCTCGTTGGAGATCTTCGCGTAGAGGTTGCCCATTCCGATGTAGCCCCACTCGTAGTCCGGGAACTTTGCGATGCAGTCATTGAAAGCCTTCACGGCATCATCATACCTTCCGACCTGAGCGAGGACCTCGCCGGTGAAAGAGTACAGGGATGCATTGGTAGGATCGTTGGCCTTCGCCCTGTCGAGCAGCTGGAAGACCTTGTCCGAATCCTCTCCGCCCTTGTTGTAGTTGTTGATCAGGCCGATGGTGATATCCTGGCTTGCAGGGAACTTGGCGATGCCTTCCTCAAGGATTTTCCTTGCTGCAAGACGTCCGGTTTCAGAGGTGTCAAGCTGCTCGGTAGCTTCAGCGAACCTGGCGAAGATGGAACCGTTGTCACCATAGTAGTTGACATCGAGGCTCTTCTTGCAAAGATCGGTCATCGAAGCGAAATCGCCGATACGGCTGGCGGCAAGGATGCCGTTGGTAAGGGCGAGGGTGTCGGTCTGGTTCAGAGGTGCGCCACTGGTGATCTCGACGACATCCTGGAATCCCTTGAGCGAAGACTTGAAGTCACCGAGATTGAAGGCATTGCTGGCCTCGGAGAACAGACTGGATGTTATCTTGCGGAAACCTTCGGTGATATCCTTTGCCTTCTTGCCGGCCTTGTCGAGTTCCTGGGCCTTCTTGAAAGCCTCGAGAGCCTTGGGAAGGGCGTCGGCGACGACAGGACGGGTGACCTCCGTAATCGCAAGCTGGCCGTTCTGGGTGAAGTAGAGGTTCTTGTCCTCATAGACCTGCTTGAGAAGCTGGACTCCGCTTACCACGACTTCCTCTTCCTTGACAAGCTTGTCATCCTTGAGGGCGAGTTTCGCGCTCATTAAGTCAAGGTTGTCCATGACATTCTTTGTCGGAGCATCGTAAGCCTGGAGATATTTCTGCCCAAGCTTGACCCAAGTGTCGGGGTTGGCAGCCTTCTTTGCATTCTGGGTAGCTTCGACAGCCTTGTCGACCGCCTTCTGGAGAGCGGCTTCGTTCTGTGCGTTCGCGACCATGAAGGAAGCGAGGACTGCAGCCAATGCTAACAAAATCTTTTTCATTTTATTGGTTTTTTAGTAAACTGTTAATTCTGTGCGTCGGGAGTTTCCTGAGGATCGGCGTCCCCGGACTGCTCCGGCTCGTTATCTTCATTCTTCGCAACAGAGGACACTGCCGCGATGGAGTCTCCATCCTTGATGTTTATAAGCTTGACGCCCTGTGTAGCCCTTCCGGCAATCCTGATCTCGGAGACGGACAGCCTGATCGTAAGGCCGGACTTCTCGATGATCATCAGGTCATCATTCTCGGTGACGTTCTTTATGGCTATCAACTTGCCGGTCTTCTCGGTTATGTTGATGGTCTTGACTCCCTTTCCTCCCCTCTTCGTAATCCTGTACTCGTCGAAGTCGGTACGCTTCCCGAAACCATGTTCGCTCACTACCAGTACCGTGTGGTCTGCAGCATCTTCCGCCTGGGGATCATAGTTGATCGCGCCAATCACTTCATCCGTCTCATCAATATTGATGCCACGGACGCCGGTCGATGTCCTGCCCATCTCGCGGGCATCCGCCTCATTGAACCGGCAGCAGCGTCCTTCGCGGGCCGCGATGAGGATCTCGTCGTTCCCCGAAGTGAGCAGCGCCTCCACCAGTGCGTCCCCTTCCCGGAGGTTGACGGCATTGACGCCGGCGGCCCTGGGATGCGAATATGCGGACAGGGCGGTCTTCTTGATCACACCGCGCTTCGTGACGAGCGCTATGCTGTGGCTGTTGACATATTCCTCGTCCTTGAGGGTCTTCACGTTGATGTAGGCGAGGATCTTGTCATCGGGGATGCTGAGCACGTTCTGGATCGCCCTTCCCTTGGAAGCCCTGGAGCCTTCCGGGATCTCATAGACCTTGAGCCAGTAGCAACGTCCGGACTGGGTGAAGAGCAGCATCGTCGAATGCATGTTCGCGATGTATATGTGGTCGATGAAGTCTTCGTCGCGGGTCGAACTGCCCTTCATCCCGACTCCGCCGCGTCCCTGGGTACGGTACTCGGTCAGAGGGGTCCTCTTGATGTAGCCGAGATGGGATATGGTGATGACGACGTCCTCGTCCGCATAGAAATCCTCCGGGTTGAACTCTTCCTCCGAAGGACGGATCTCCGTACGCCTCGGGTCTCCGTACTTCTCCTTGAGCTGGACGGTCTCGGCCTTGATGATCTTCATCTGCTCCTCCGTGCTGCCGAGGATCTCGTTGCAGCGGGCGATGAACTTCTCAAGTTCGTCATATTCGGCCTGGAGCTTGTCCCTCTCGAGTCCGGTCAACTGGCGGAGCCTCATCTCGACTATGGCCGTGGCCTGAGGCTCGGTGAAGTCGAACTGCTTCATGAGCTCGGCCTTCGCCTCATCCACGCTTGAAGAGTGGCGGATGATCCGTATGATCTCGTCGATCACGTCGATCGCCTTGAGCAGGCCTTCGAGGATATGCGCCCTCTTCTGGGCCTTGTCGAGTTCGAAGCGGGTCCTGCGGACGATCACATCGTGGCGGAAATCCACGAAATTGGCGATCAGTTCCTTGAGGGACAGGGTACGGGGACGCCCGCCCACCAGGGCGACATTGTTGAAGGCGAAGCTGGACTGGAGCTGGGTGTACTTGAACAGGGTATTGAGCACCACATTCGAGTTGCTGCCCTGCTTGACGCGGATGACGACCCTGACACCTTCGCGCGAGGTCTCGTCATTGATGTAGGTGATCCCTTCGATTTTCTTGTCCTCGACCATCTGGCCGATCTTCTCGATCATCTCCTTCTTGTTGACCATGTAGGGGATCTCCGTGACGACGATGGTCTCACGGCCGTTGTCGGCGACTTCGATCTCCGTCTTGGCCCTGACCACGACCCTGCCCCGGCCGGTTTCGTAGGCTTCCTTGATGCCGCTCTTGCCCATGATGATGCCTCCGGTAGGGAAATCAGGTCCCTTGATGTGCTCCATCAGGCCGTCGGTGTCGATGTCGGGATTGTCGATGTAGGCGCAGATGGCATCGCAGACCTCGGAGAGATTGTGGGGAGCCATGTTGGTGGCCATACCGACAGCGATTCCGGACGAGCCGTTAAGCAGGAGGAGAGGCGCCCTTGTGGGCAGCACCGTAGGTTCCTGCTCGGTGTCGTCGAAATTGTTCACCATGTCGACGGTGTCCTTGTCTATGTCGGAGATGATGTCTTCCGTAATCTTCTGGAGCTTGGCCTCGGTGTACCTCATCGCAGCCACCGGGTCCCCGTCCATGGATCCGAAGTTGCCCTGTCCGAAAACGGTGGGATAACGCTGGTTCCAAGGCTGGGCCAGACGCGCCAGCGCGTCATAGACGCTCGAGTCTCCGTGCGGATGGTACTTTCCCAGCACCTCTCCTACGATCTTAGCGCATTTCCTTGTCGGCCCGGAGTACGGAAGGCCCAGGCCGTCCATGCCGAAGAGCACCCTCCGCTGAACCGGCTTCAAGCCATCCCTGACGTCGGGCAAGGCGCGGGAGACGATGACGGACATCGAGTAATCGATGTACGCCGAACGCATCTCCTGGTCTATTTCCACCGGTTCTATGATGCCTGCCGGCTCTTCTAATGTGTTCTGGTCGATATCCATAAAACTTGTCTGAATTTACCTGTTATCTAAAACATGCAAAGATAATAAATAATTATGGTAAAAAAAAGACACTTTTATTTCACATTGTGCCGCGGAATGGCACAATGAGCATGTACCTTTGCAACTGAAAACAAAGGCAGACTTAAAAAAACAACATCATGAAAAGCACCGAATACGACATCCAGAAACTCGCGGCGATGATCTCCTCCGATTCCTCATTCACCGCCCTGGTGGAAATGATGGGCGACATGGGACTCGAAATCACCGGCATCGAGAAGCAGTGCTAGGACGCGCTCAGTCCTCCTTCAAGGTGACCTGCGTACCCTCCTTGTCAGGGGTCAGTCCGACCTTGAGGACGCGGAGCTCCTGGCGGTCCTTCTTCTTCTTGCCCTGCAGTATGCGGTCGGAGATGATGAACTCCGACACAGGGTCTTCCACGAACCGCATCACTGCGCGCTTCAGCGGACGCGCCCCGTACGCCGGGTCGAAACCGGCCTCCGCGATGAACCTCTTGGCGGTAGGGGTGATGGTCAGTTTGTAGCCGGCCTCCTCCGCACGGGCCCTGAGGTCTTTCAGCTCGATCTCGATGATCTGCTCGATGTCTTCGCGCGAAAGCGAATTGAAGAACACCTGTTCGTCCACCCTGTTTATGAACTCGGGCGGGAACGACTTCTTTATCGCCTTCTCCAGGACGCTCTGCCGGTTCTGGGCAATGTTCTTCCCTGAGGTCGCAAAACCAACCCCCTTGCCATATTCGTCCAGCTCGCGGCTGCCCACGTTGGAAGTCATGATGACGATAGTGTTCTTGAAATTCACCACCCGCCCGTTGCTGTCGGTCAGATGACCGTCGTCAAGGACCTGCAGGAGGATGTTGAATATGTCCGGATGCGCCTTCTCGATCTCGTCGAGCAGCACCACGCAGTAGGGCTTGCGGCGGACGCGCTCGCTCAGCTGGCCACCTTCCTCGTAACCCACATATCCGGGAGGAGCCCCGATGAGTCTCGAGACCGTGAACTTCTCCATGTATTCGCTCATGTCGATCCGGACCATGTTCTCCTCCGAGTCGAACAGGTATTCGGCAAGGCATTTCGCCAGCTGGGTCTTCCCCACTCCGGTAGGGCCGAAGAAAAGGAAGGTCCCGATAGGCCGGCCGGGGTCCTTGAGCCCGGCCCTGTTCCTCTGGATGGCACGCACCACCTTGTCTATGGCTTCGTCCTGGCCGATGATCCTCCCCTGGAGGCGCGCCTTCATCTTGATTATCCTGTTGCCCTCGGTTTCAGCGACCTTGTTCACCGGGATCCCGGTCATCTTGGACACTACGGTCGCTATGTCCTCGGCATCGACCACGTTGCCGGTCTTCTTGTCCTTGGTGAGGCTCAGGCGGACCATCGAACCGGCTTCGTCCATCGCATCGATCGCCTTGTCCGGGAGGAACTTGTCCGTGACATAACGGTCGGTCAGGCGCACACAGGCATCGATGGCCTCATCGCTGTAGGTGACTTTATGGAAGTCTTCGTAGTTGGCCTTTATGTTGTTCAGGATCGAGATCGACTGAGGGATGTCCGTGGGTTCGACGACGATTTTCTGGAACCTGCGGTCGAGGGCGCCATCCTTCTCGACTATCTTGGCGAACTCGTCCATCGTGGTCGCACCGATGCACTGCAGCTCTCCCCTGGCCAGGGCGGGCTTGAGCATGTTGGCTGCGTCGAGGCTGCCCTGCGCCCCTCCAGCCCCGACGATGGTGTGGAACTCGTCGATGAACAGGATTATGTCAGGATTGGTGCTGGCCTCCTTGATGATGGATTTCAACCTCTTTTCGAAGTCGCCCCTGTATTTGGTGCCAGCCACCACGGATGCAATGTCCAGTGAGATGAGGCGCTTCTTCGCCAGGGCGGGAGAGATGCTTCCTCCGGCGATTCTCTGGGCGATGCCTTCCACGATCGCCGACTTGCCGACTCCGGGTTCGCCGATCAGCATGGGGTTGTTCTTCTTCCTCCGCCCGAGGATCTCGATGACACGGGCAATCTCCGTGTCGCGGCCGACTACGGGGTCGAGCCTCCCTTCGGCGGCAGCCTTGGTGAGGTCGAAGCCGAAGTCCTCGATCTTCGTCTTTTTGCCGGAAGCCTGTCCTTCCTCACCTCCTTCATCTTCCCCTGAATCCTGTTCCGATCCGGACCCGTCGGCGCCGGGGGTCTCCCCGAAACGAAGCAGGCCTTCGTCGCGCATGTAAGCGAGGAGCCGTCCGTAATCGACTCCGTGCTGGCGGAGGTAGGCCTGGCCGTAATTCTCGGTGGTCCTGCACAACGCGAGCAGGAGATGAAGCGAGAGGGCCTCCGGCGCATTCATCTTGGAAGCCTCCATCACGGTGATGCTCAGGACGTTCTGGGCATAACGGGAGAACGAGATCTTGTCCGACTCCGAGTACGGGATCGATTCGTTGGTGAATATGTGGCTGTCGATGAAGCGCTTGAAGGCATCCATGTCGACTCCCAGGCCTGCGAGCACCTTGCAGGCGTCGTTGTCTGCGTGGCGCATCATTCCGAGGAAAAGGTGGTCAGGACCGATGCCATAGCTCCCGGTCCTCATGGCTTCTTCCCTAGCGTAGCGGATAATGCTGTTCAGTTCGTCAGATATCTTGATTTCCATGTCAGTAGTTTTCTAGCATCCTACAATAATAACGAAATAAGGCCGCAAATGCAAGAATAAGGCCGTAAAGAAGGATCTTTCACACCCTGTCATGCACTGGAAAAGGGGAAAGAGATCCAGGAGAGGTCCCGCCGGTCCCATCATGCTGATATTCTGTGAAAATTGCTACATTTGCGGATAGAAGGAAACCAACCCCATGACATGATGCAGCCCAAAGAAGAAAGAAGCATTGACAGACTGGCACGGTACACCATGTGGGCCGTGGCCGCAGCGGCCGCAGTAGCCGTCTGCTGGTATTTCAGAAGCATACTCGTGTACATAATCGTGGCGGCGGTGGTCTCACTGCTCGGCAGGCCCATCATGAAACTGCTCCGCAAGGCAAGGCTGAAAGGCAAGGGTTTGCCGGAATGGCTGATGTCCATCCTGACGATCCTGCTGATCCTGGGATTGTTCCTTGGCATCATCACCCAGATAATACCGGTAGTATCCAGCATCATCCAGACTGTGTCTGGCAACCTTCAGGCCTCTTCAATCAATGCTTCCGAGATAACCCGCTGGCTCGAGAAGGCCAACATCTGGCTTATCGACCGCTTCCCCGCCCTGGGAAGGGATTTCAAGGTGCAGCAGGCGTTCGGTAGCTGGATAACCAACGAGTTCGACGTGTCTTCGGTGACATCGGTGGTAGGCTCCGTCGCCTCCATCCTTGGTTCCCTGGCTATCGGAGTCTTCTGCGTGGTCTTCATCTCTTTCTTCTTCGTCAAGGACGACAAGCTGTTCAGCAGGATCATAGGGTCGATCGTCCCTGACAAGGTGGAGGACGAGGCCATCCAGGCCATCGGGGACATAGAGCATCTCCTGACCAGGTATTTCGTCGGCCTTTTGATTGAAGTCATGGGTGTGGCCACTCTCAACTTCCTGGGACTTAGCCTCATAGCGAAACTGGGCTTCTATCCGGCCCTCGGTATCGCCTTCATAACAGGCATACTCAACGTGATTCCCTACGTCGGTCCGTGGATCGGCGCAGCCATAGGCACGGTCCTGGGTCTCGTCCTGAAGTACAGTTCCGCCGCCGCAACCGGTGCCGGCCTGAACTTCTGGGTGGTGCTGGCCACATTGATAGCCATATTCCTGTTCACCCAGATGGTGGACAACTTCCTGTTCCAGCCGATGATATATTCAAAGAGCATCAAGTCCAGTCCCCTGGAGATCTTCATCGTCCTCCTGGTGGCAGGCTCGGCGGGCGGAATCCTGGGGATGCTCGTGGCAATCCCCGCCTACACCGTGGTCAGGGTTATCGCAGCACGGTTCTTCATGAAAGTGAAACCGATCCGAAGGCTCATCCAGGCCACCGGATCGGAATCTGTCAAGGAAGAAGGATAACGCCGGATCACTCGACCCGGACGATTTCCTTACCGGGCGTTAAACCGGTGTCGCCGATCGCGTCCACCCGGAAACAATATGACTGGTCGATAGAGAAGAGGCCCTTCTCGAGCTTCGTCTCCGACGTCTGGCAGGCGCTGAAGAGCGCATCGGGGCGCAGTCCCCAGCGGACGACGTACGCCGTCGCGCCGGAGGCAGGCTGCCAGGAGAGTTCCATGCGGCGCCTGTCCTCTTCCCGGACAACCTTCAGGCCGGTCGCCTCGGCAGGTTTGGCGCCCCGTGCAAGGCCGAACACCCGAAGATCGTGCAGGGAGAGTTTTCCCGTGAGGGCGGAGGTGGACGTAAGGCGCACGTAGCGCGCCTTCACGGGCCTGTCGAGCACCAACAGCTCGTGCGGTCGGGCGTCTGTGCTTTCCGAACGGTCGAAGACCTGTTTCCAGGACTCTCCGTCGGCGGAGACCTCCACGACATACCGGTAGGGCGATTTTTCCTTCCCGGCCTCGAACATGCCGAAATCCTCGTCTGCGAAATTGGGCTGCACGGCGTTCACGCGGCATTTCCGGCCAAGGTCGATGCACAGCCACTCGCCGGCTCCGCCCGTCGCGGCGCTCCACCAGGTCTTTATGTCGCCGTCTGCGGCATATGCGGAGGGATGTCCTTCCTTCTCGGAGGAGGCGGATGCCGTCTTCCCGAGCGAAAGGTCCATCCAGCCTGTCCATGGCGATTCCTTCGTCCAATCGACCTTACGGTCGGGCAGGACGTACGGGAGGTCCGAGAAGTCGGTCATCGCGTGCATGTCGCCTTCAGGCGTGAAGAAGACCGGGAAGAAGCCGATCCGGCGCTCGAACAGGAAACGCCGGCTGATGACGGTGGAAGCCACGTGCCACCAGTTCCCGTACTTGTCCTGGAACGTGTCGCCGTGCCCCGCACCTGGCATCCAGCCGCCGGGCTTGATGCTGAAAGGAGAGTCGTCACAGTGCGTGAAGGGCCCCAGCGGGGAGTCACTCACGTAGACTCCGTCGCCGTAGATGTCCCATTCCGTACCCGGGCCTGCATACTGCAGGTAGTACTTTCCGTCGTGCTTGCACATTGCCGACCCTTCGTTGGAACTCGGGTCGGAGGTGTCGTTGTTGGCGCCGCGGCACTCCCATCCGTACACTTTCTCGTTGTGCGGGATGAGGTCGAACGGCTGCGTCTTGGGGCGGAATCCGTTCTCCGGATCCAGTTCCACGCCCCGGATCGGGTCGACCATGGAGCAGCCCCAGTAATAGTAGACGCGCCCGTCGTCGTCCGGGAACAGATAGGGATCCACGATGGTCCGCTCCGGCTGGTCGATGTAGGCGTTCAGCGTGTCCGAGGCCAGCGTCCACGAATCTCCGTCCTCCGGCGTAGAGGTCTTGTAAAGCTGGTTGTGGAACGAGACGGCCCAGTAGAGTTCTCCCTTGTAGACCATCACCGCAGGAGCATAGTCGCCGAAGGGCATGAAATCGTTGGTGATGAACTTCCAATGCTGCATGTCGTCCGAACTCCAGTAGCCGTACGACATCGAAGGGAAGAGGTAATAGCGGTCCCCGAAGACGGCCACGACCGGATCGGCAGCCTCGCGCCCGCCCTCGGGATGGTGGTGCGTGAACGCGTAGTCTACGTCGATCGGGTTGGTCACCACGCGGGAAGGATCGATGTCCCGTCCACAGGACGCCGCCAGCAGGCCGGCGGCCAGGAAAAAGGGAAGCAGTCTATGCATCGGCATGGTTCTTTGTGCTTCTCTCCCGCCACAGGGCAGTCATCTGTTCGAGGGTCTTGCCCTTGGTCTCCGGGACAAGGCGCCACACGAAGACCGCGGCCACCAGGCAGATGACACCATAAAGGGCATAGGCGAAGAAGTGGCCGAAACGGTCGCCCATCGCCCCGAGGCGCATGTTGTACATCGGAACGAAAGTGGAGGACACCAGGAAATTGAATATCCACTGGAAAGCGACGGCTACGGCAGTGGCTGAACTCCTGATCGTATTCGGGAAAAGTTCGGAGATATAGACCCAGCAGATAGGGCCCCAGCTGAACATGAAGCAGGCGCTGTAGACCATGATGCTGAGTACCGGCACGATGGCGGGCAGGCTCACGACATTGGAGAGCGCCACGCCCAGGGCGCCGACGGCCATGCCGACGGAGCCGGTGATGAGGAGGGGCTTGCGGCCGACCTTCTCGACGGTAAACACGGCCACGAGGGTGAAGGTTATGTTGATCACGCCCATGATGACGGTGAACAACATGTTGTCGCTCACTCCCATCGACTCGAATATGCGGGGTGCGAAGTACAGCACGGCATTGATGCCGATAATCTGCTGGAAGACGCTGAGCATGCAGCCGATGAAGATGACCATCCAGCCGTAGGCGAAGATCTTCTCCGTCTTTTCGGTCAGCGTGCCCTTGATCTCGGCAAGGATTTCGCGGGCGCGGTCTTCGCCGTTTATGCGGCTCAGTACCTCGAGCGCCTTGTCGTCATGCCCGGAGAGGGCAAGGTAGCGCGGAGTCT
Organism: uncultured Bacteroidales bacterium; assembly: GCA_900320185.1. Lineage (GTDB taxonomy): Bacteria > Bacteroidota > Bacteroidia > Bacteroidales > UBA932 > Cryptobacteroides. The sequence continues at coordinate 5,249 of ONRD01000014.1, read as the reverse complement.
CCGGCACCAGGAGGATCAACATGGCGAAAAGCGCAGCGGGAACGGCTTCGGAGACGAACATCACCCGCCATCCGGTCGCCTGGGTCCAGGCCGCAAGCTGCGGATCCGAGGCATGGGAGCGGATAATCAGGAAATTGACGAAATAGACGAGCAGCTGGCCGAATATGATCGCGAACTGGTTCCATGAGACAAGCCGTCCGCGTTCTCCGGCAGGTGAGACCTCTGCGATGTACATCGGGCACAGGGCGGAAGCGACTCCCACGCCGATGCCGCCGAGGACGCGGTAACCGTTGAACGCGAAGAGCAGTCCAAGGGTCGGGACTCCCTTCCTGAAGAACAGGAACTCGGGGGAATACGAGCCCAGGGCGCTGAGCAGGAAGAGGATTCCGGCGACGAAGAGAGCCTTTTTCCGGCCGAGGCGGGAAGCCAGGAGACCGGAAAGGAAAGCGCCGATGACGCAGCCGATGAGCGCGCTGGAAGTGGTGAAACCATGGATGGCATCAGTGTAACTGAAGTCCGCAGCCCCCCGGAAGAATTCCTGGAGGCCCTTCTCTGCCCCGGAGATGACGGCGGTGTCATAACCGAACAGCAGCCCGCCCAGGACGGCAACCAGCACGATGCCGGCCAGGTAGAGCGGATGTCCTTTCTGGCGGAGGGATTCCATAGGCTACTTGCAATAAAGGGAGACTATGGTCTCGTAAAGTTCCTGCTTGCCGGAGGTCTTCGCCGGTTCTCCGTGTTCCTTGGCATAGGCCACAAGGTCTTCCAGGGAGAGTTTCCCCTCTTCGAATTCCTTGCCCTTCCCGCTGTCGAAGGATGCGTAGCGCTCCCTGACCATGGCAGGTATCGGGGATTCCTCGATGATGGCCGCCGCGTTCAGCAGGGCACGTGCCAGGGCGTCCATCCCGCTTATGTGCGCGATGAATATGTCTTCGGGGTCGGTGGAGTTGCGGCGGAGCTTTGCGTCGAAATTGGTCCCACCGTTGCCAAACCCGCCGTTGCGGATAATCTGGAGCATCGCCTGCGTCAGTTCGAAGTTGTCGATCGGGAACTGGTCGGTGTCCCAGCCGTTCTGGGCATCGCCGCGGTTGGCATCGATGCTTCCCAGCAGTCCATTGTCGACGGCCACGGCCAGCTCATGCTCGAAAGTATGGCCAGCCAGGGTGGCGTGGTTCACCTCGATGTTCACCTTGAAGTCCTTGTCCAGGCCGTTGGCGCGCAGGAATCCGATCACCGTCTCGGTGTCGACATCGTACTGGTGCTTGGTCGGCTCCATTGGCTTGGGCTCGATAAGGAAGGTGCCGGTGAACCCTTTGGCGCGGGCATAGTCGCGGGCGGCCTTCAGCATGGCGGCCAGATGGTCCTTCTCGCGTTGCATCTGGGTGTTCAGCAGGCTCATGTAGCCCTCGCGTCCTCCCCAGAACACATAGTTCGTACCGCCCAGCTTGATGGTGGCGTCGATGGCGTTCTTTATCTGGACGGCGGCCCTTGCCACTACATCGAAGTCAGGATTGGTGGCGGCGCCGTTCATGTACCGCTCGTGGCCGAACACGTTGGCCGTGCCCCACAGCAGTTTGATGCCGGTCTGTTCCATCTTTTCCTTCAGGTAGTCGGTGATGGTCCGCATGCGGGACTCATATTCCTCGATGGTCGGAGCTTCTTCGATAAGGTCCACGTCGTGGAAGCAGAAATACTCTATTCCCAGCTTCGTCATGATCTCGAATCCGGCGTCGGCCTTCGCCTTGGCCCTGCAGACAGGGCATTCGCCTTCGTCCCATGCGTAGTGGCGGGTCTGGCCTCCGAACTGGTCGCCTGAAGCCTGGCCGAGGGTGTGCCACCAGGCCATCGCGAACTTCAGCCAGTCCTTCATCCGGCGGCCGAGTACGACGCGTTCGGGTTCATAATAATGGAAAGCGAGCGGGTTCATGCTGTCCGTCCCTTCGAACGGTATCTTCCCTATCTGGGGAAAAAACTCCTTTGACATAATAGCTATTGTTTTTATTAATCGATTATCTTTTCTTCGGCTTGGCGATAAAGCAGGTTGCGCCCCTCCGTCAATGCTGTCCGGCTACTGCCGGAGAACCTTCAGGAGTTCGTCCTTCCAGCGGAGGTAGGCCTCGTCCAGGACAGGTGACGCCGACGGTTCCACGACCGCAATGCGTTCCAGCGAAGCGAAAGCCTCGCCGTGGTCCCTGTAGATGCCGGCCCCGATGCCGGCGGCCTTTGCCGCGCCCAGGGCTCCGTCCGTATCCAGAAGTTCTATGGAAGCACCGGTAATGTCCGCGAGTGTCTGCCTGAAAAGCGGGCTGAGGAACATGTTGGCGTGGCCTGCATGGATGGTACCTACCTTCATGCCCATCCCTTCAAGGATGTCGGTTCCGTACCGGAAAGAGAACGCTATCCCTTCCTGGACGGCGCGTGCAAGATGCTTCCAGCCATGGATGTTGAAGTTCATCCCGAATATCCTGCAGCCTGTTTCCCTGTTGCCCAGCATCCTCTCGGCTCCGTTCCCGAAAGGCAGTATGCCAAGGCCTTCGCAGCCGGGCGGCACGCTTGCGGCCGCATCGTTCATGGCGGCGTACGACATTCCGGCAGGCGCGACGTTCCGCCGCACCCAGGAGTTGAGTATGCCGGTACCGTTGATGCACAGGAGTATTCCAAGGCGGGGCTCCGCTGCGGTATGGTTGACATGCGCGAAGGTGTTGACCCTTGACAGCGGGTCGCAGGAAACCTCCCCGCTGACTCCGTAGACGACTCCCGAAGTGCCGGCCGCGGCTGCGATTTCACATGGATTGAACACGTTCAGGGAGAGGGCGTTGTTCGGCTGGTCGCCGGCCCTGTAGGTAACCGGTATTCCCGGCTTCAGGCCAAGCTCGGCAGCAGAGGAACGGGAGAGCCTTCCCTGCTCGGAGAATGTGGGCAGGACCGGGGGCAGGATGCTCCTGTCGAAACCGAAATAATCCATGAGGAAGCCTGCGGGCTCGTTACGCGAGAAATCCCACAGCATCCCCTCCGACAGGCCGCCGACCGTAGTCGCCGCCTCGCCGGTCAGTTTCAAGGCTATGAAATCCCCCGGCAGCATCACCTTGTGCACACGGCCGAACGTTTCCGGCTCGTTTTCCTTGACCCAGGCAAGCTTGGATGCCGTGAAGTTGCCCGGGGAGTTCAGGAGAGCCCCGAGGCACTTGCCCTCCCCGATGTCCCTGAAGGCTTTTTCCCCATATGGGACCGCCCTCGAATCGCACCAGATGATGGAAGGCCTGAGCGGCTGCATATTCCCGTCCACGCACACAAGGCCGTGCATCTGGTAGGAGATTCCGATCGCGGCTATCTCCGCAGGAGCGGGGCAGGATGACAGAACCTCCGCCGTGGCCTGCCTGAGGTTCTCCCACCACAGCAGAGGATCCTGCTCGGCCCATCCTGCATGCTTCGAGACGATCGGCATCTCATGCTTCGGACAGAATGCAGAGGCAACACATTTTCCGGTCTCGGAATCGACCAGGCTGGCTTTCACGGAAGAACTTCCGATGTCGTAACCAAGGAGATACATGGCAGGGGACGGATTATGGTTTTGTTCAGCGTCAATCATACAAATATACTGAATTCCGGCATTATCGCAAACAGCCCCCCGGCAGGAATATTCCCAGAGGCCGGACTCCTTCAACCATCCGGGGTCCCGGACCTCCCGGCAGACAATCCAGGCGACAGGAGACCACATGGACCGGCAGCTGCACGCTGAGCGACCTGTGGCGTTGCAGGCGACAGGATACCACATGGACCGGCAGCTGCACGCTGAGCGACCTGCGGCGTTGCAGGCCCCAACCGCCCCCCCTTTCAAGTTGCCGAGGAAGCATTTTTTTCTTAAATTTGCAGTGGATGAAAAAGTTACTGCTGGCACTGATGCTCCTTCTTCCTGCCGGGATCTCATATTCCCAGCCGGGGGGACTGTTGCGTCTCATCGACGGCTACCTCATCCGACGGCAGCAGGAACAGCCTTTCGACACGGCCTACATCCTGAAGCCGCAGGAGAAATGGCTGGTCGGCACCGCCACGAACTTATCCCACAACGCCGTCCACGCATATTGGAAAGAAAACGGCATAAGATATTCGCAGAGGTTCGACCAGGGGCACTTTTTCTCGCAGAATGTAAGGGTTGGTTACCGTGGGATAAGCCTCAGCATCTCTCTTGCAAAACTTTGGGTCGGCAAGCCTTTCGAAGACCTGTCCCTATCGTACTCATGCTTCGGGAATTCCTGGGGGTTCGACTGGTACTACCTGCATTCCGGAAGTTTCCGTGGGACATCGTTGATCGACGGGGTCAAGGTGCTCCTGGACGGAACCCTGTTCGAAAACCAGTCGATGAACCTGGACACCTACTATGTCTTCAACAACAAGAAGTTCTCGATGCCGGCGGCAATCTCCCAGGGCTACATCCAGAAGCGCTCGGCCGGAAGCATCATCCTCACAATGTCAGGCAACCTCACTGTCCAGGCGACCGACCAGGACCCGGGGCAGCTGACAAATTACATGACTTCGTATGTCTCGCTGGGATGCGGATACGGCTACAACTTCGTGGTCAGGAAGCATTGGCTCATCCATTCTTCGGTTACTCCGTCGATCATACTTCTGGACTTGAGCAAGCAGACAGGAGAAAGCAATGTCGAGGTGAACAATCCCCTGAAGCCACTGGATTTCTGCGGCACCGCCACCCTGGCCGCCATCTATAACGCCGACCACTATTACCTTGGGGTGCACCTTGTGAACCATGGGACATTCCTCGGAGACTACAACAGTTTCCAGACAGACATCACAAGGCTGCAGGCATCAGTCAAATTCGGCTATCGGTTCTGACTGCCGGTCCTGCAGGCAGATGGATGCGCATTGCAGCCCATCCGATAATTTTGACGATTATTATTTTTTTCCTATTTTTGCAACCCGCTGCAAGTAGCATCATCAATGGAAGGTTGGCCGAGTGGTCGATGGCGGCAGTCTTGAAAACTGTTGAGCGGCAACGCTCCGGGGGTTCGAATCCCTCACCTTCCGCAAAACGGAATACAGCTGGTCGCGTTGCGACCGGCTGTTTTTGTTTTCCAGCCCGTCGAAAGCATGCTTCCACGCTAAGGGCTGTTTTTTGTGGATGGCCTCTGCCTTGTGAAGTGCGCCCCTTTTGTTGGACGGATTAATAACTAAGATCTATGGTTTTGAGTTCGGTATTGCACCGGGCTCATTCCGTTTAGTTTTGCTTTGAT
>ONRD01000032.1 GCA_900320185.1 uncultured Bacteroidales bacterium | reverse complement strand
GCTATCTTCTGCTCATCTTCTTCCAGCCTCCTTAGCCCGGCACGAATCACCTCGCTGGCGTTCGTGTAACGGCCGCCAAGAACGCTGGCCTGGATAAATTCATCAAAATGAGACCCTAATGCGACAGTAGTTGTTTTCATTTCTATCAGTATTTGCAACAAAGATAAGAAATATTCTTATATGGCGCATCCTCTGATCATCATTTATTGATAGATTTTTGGTCGCATTCCAGATAATTTGGTCGCATTATCCGTTCATTATTTGAATACACCGAGGGAATACATCAACCACTTGATAGACAAATCATTTGATAGCCACCAAGAATACACGATAGCCACCAGTTATTTAGCTCCCGGCCGGAACACAACTCCGGTTACATCTCGAGTCGTCCCTATTCCGTCAGTTCGCGCAGGCGGGTTCAGGACCCGGCCGGGGCAGGAAGTTCGCCTGAAGGCACGGTCTCGACAGTCCATCCGTTCGGGATCCCGGACCTCCCGGTCACCGACCAGGACGCATCCGCGCTCTTGACGAAAGTACCTGTGGAGGAAACATATCCGACCCATTTGTTCAGGCAGTACGCCGCTGAGATGTCAGTCGCGAGCATCTGGATGTAGGACAGGCTGTTGCAGAAGTTGAACATGCTGTTGTAGCAGCTGTATTCAAGGACCGGAGCGGGAAGGACGGGTGCCTTCTGGAGTTTCCGGCAGTACATGAACATCTTCTCGTAGCAGCCTCCGGCAAGGGTGGTCGCCGGCAGGGTCCGTGGGGGCAGGACCAGGGCCGAACAGTCGTAAAACATGTTGACATAACAATATGGTGCCATTACCGCCGAGGGCAGCTCAAAGGCTGAAAGGTCAGTAAGGCGGTAGCAGCTGTAGAACATGTTGGCGTAGCAATATGGAGAAAGGGTAGTAGCCGGAAGAGAAGGGACGTCCGTCACGCCGCTTTCCATGAACATGGAGAAGTAGCATCTTTCGGCCAGGGTTTCAGCCGGAAGGGACCAGCCGGAAAGGTCCTTTATCGAGACACAGCTCTTGAACATCCCGGAATAGCAGGATTTCTCCATGACCGTGGCCGGAAGGTCCGGAGGTTCAGGAAGGGACGTGCAGTACATGAACATGCTCTCGTAGCAGTTCGGGGCCAGCTTCATGGCCGGAAGCTGGGGTGCTGTCCCGAGTTTGGAGCAACCCTCGAACATCCAGTAGCAGCAATGCGGAGCCATCTCCTCGGCCGGTAAACGGGGAGGCGTCAGCAGGGAGACGCACCTGGCGAACATGTAGCACAAGGCCCCGGCAGTCATCTTCCGGACAGGGATCACAAGCCTGTCGGCATGTACCACCCTGGAAGAGTAGAACAAGCCCTTGAATGCATACTTGTCCTCCAGGCTGTCTTCGTAGTAGAAGTCGTCCCCCTTGAGGAGCGACATCACGTTCCCGGCGACGTCGCAGTGGGTGCTGCAGTACAAAGCCCCGCCGACTTCCGGATAGCCTACGACGTTTGCTCCCCCGCTCCTGAATTCGGTCCCGTCGTTCTTGAAATAGACAGTGGTTCCTGCCTCCAGTCCTTCGATGGAGCCGCCTTTCGGGAGGAATGTCCATTCGGACAGGTCGGTGGAATAATGTACGTCGTGCCTGGCCGTTATCGTGGCGGGTCCCTCCAATGGAGTCATGTTGAAATAGATGAACTCAGGGGAAAGGGGGTCGAAGTCGACTTCCTCGAAAGGGTAGCCCGCAAGGGTGAAGTGGAGGTTGTTCTTGGAACATGACTCGAACACGATGGGTTCATAGACCCCGCCCACGGTCCTGCCCAGTTTCACGGCCGCTTCCCTGCCGTTCACCTTCACCCTCAGCGAAAGGGCGGTGATGTCCTTTGGCAGGGCGAAAAGGGTTACCGTGAGGGATTCCCCGGATTCCACCCATATCCCATTCCCCAGGTCCGCCGAAAGGACATTGCGGGAGATGTCGTCCAGCGCAGGCGCAGGTCCTGCGGACACGGCCCCTGTACCGTCATCCACGGCGTAGCGGATGGCGCCCCACAGGCGCGGGTCGTCCCCGGCGCTTTCCAGCTCGACCCGCTGGACCTTCATGCTGCGTCCGGAGTAGAATCCATTCTCAAGAGAGATCTGGAAGGTTGTCACGGAAGGCTGGAAAACCAGCCGGACACTGCCGTCCGAAGGTTTTGCGGAGACGGACGAGAACATTTCCAGCTCCGACGCCGCATTCCGGGCGGGATCCGCGGACTGGACTCCCGGGATGGAAGAATCCAGGAAACCTTTTTCATGAAGGGCCTCGTAGTCCGCCCCCGCGGCGTCAGTGTTGTAGAAAGCATGGAAATGATGCTCATCCCTGCTGCCCCAGAAAAGCCGGCTGCCGGCATCCAGGGGGGAGATGCGGCCGTAACTGCCGGAACCTTCATGGCTGACTCCGGTAATCTCGTAATCGGCGGCATAGGCGCCGGAACTCTTGTCGGCCGCGATGTGGATGACATCGCCTTCCTCCCAGTCTATCCTTTCCTTCCCGGTGGATGCGTTCGTCTCGCCGGAATAAGCGGCCCTGGTCCTGAATCCCATAGCCTTGTCAAGTGAATATGCATCCTTCGGGCAAGTCCTGCGCATTTCCGTCCCGAAGATGACGGGGCTGCAGGATGGCTGCCCGTCAAGGGAACCGTCGATCTCCCCTACGGAGCAGCTGACGGAGCCCACGGCCAACGCCGCTATGGCGAGGACCATTGATAAGTTTTTCATGTTGTTTCCTTGTATTTTTTATAACGATTGCCGCTGTCAATCCCAATCAGCATAGAAATCTCCGGAGCCGAATTCATATTCATGGGTTTCCTGGCCCTGGATCTCCGCTTCGCCGTCCTCTCCGATCACGGAACCGGCAAGAAGCGGCCCCTCGGTTCCGACCTGAAGGCATCCAAGTATCCTGGGGGCGGCATAACGCCGCCCGGTTTCTTTCCTGTCGATCATGTCCACCCTCCTCCGAATTCATCCTCGGGGTAATCGTGGGAGTCCTGGCCGGAAATGCCGGCATCCATCGAAGCGCAGACGACCTGCGACGCCTGGATGCCGAGCACTGCGCAATCAGGACTTGCGTACTCCATTTCCTTGATATCCATAATGGTCTTCCCTTGTCAGTCGGAGAATGGTTCACTCAAGCCGTCTACTATCGCCTGGAACGTGTATGTCTCCTGGAATCCCGGCTGCGAGACTGTCCCGGAAGGGCTCCCGAGCATGCACGAAGCCTTGTACCTTCCGCCTTCTCCATAGCGGAACGTGCCTGAAAGGCCCTCGTAGGAAACGCTCCCGATCCTGGTCCTGGTGAAGTCCACGCTGAAAGCGTCGTACACGTTACGGATTATGTAGCTGCCGTCGGAAAGGGCGTGGTCCGATACCGAGAAGGACGGCTTGACTTCCACGGAGTTCGAGATGTCCACCCCGTTGAGTTTCCCTTCCACGGAAAGCCTGCAGGACACCTCCGGAGAACGGTTGAGGGTTGCAAGGTAGGCGTCAAGGGAATCGAACCTCCTGAACTCGTAGGCACCGTCTCTCATGGTCCCCTCCCCCTCGGCATAGCACTGCCCGAAGGAATGCCAGTCAAGGGCGAAGCCAAGGGAGGTCTGACCAAGTATCAACTCGTAGTTGGTCTTCCTCACAGGCACCGGATTCCCGGAAGCGTCGGCCACTTCTTTCCCGTTGTAGCTGGTGCAGCCGCCTTTGGCACCTTCCGTGTCGAAGCCTTCCATGTAGCGTATCTCGGGGACATGCGTCCTCTCGGGAGTAACGATCCCAAGCCCGTAGTCAGGGACTACCTTCATCATTGAATACGGAGTGGAATGGACGCTCACCACGGTCGGAGCGGCGCCGTCCCCGAACACTCCCTGGACATAACCGGTGTTCCTGTCCGGGGTGTACGTCCTCGGCCTCACGGTCGCCTTCCTGAAGAAAGAGCCCATGTAGACCTGCCCTTCCGAAAGGCCTTGCCTGGAGGCAGCGGAAACCACCGAAGATCCCGCACCCTCAAGGACGCGGACCTGGTTGGTCGAGTCCACCCTGGACATGCAGACGGAGAAGCACTCGGGATTCGGGAAACTTGCCCTCACGGGAGAGCCGTCCCCCGCGACGAACACTTGCTCTTCGACCCCTTCCACAAGCCTGTACACGGCGACCCTGGATTCCACGGCATTGTAGGACAGGGTAGAGGATATCATCCTGGCCGACAGGCCTACCCGGTAGGGAACCACGCACGTAGCGGCTATCTGGGACGGGTCCGTGATTTCGCGGCCGCCGAAGCGGAAGCTCGAAGGTCTCGTAGGATTGCCGTAGGCAGATGGGTCTCCGGGTGAATATTCAGGCAGTTCCCCGCGCGACAGGTAGATGCAGCCCTCCTCGTCGGCGGTCTTGCTGTAGACGCCGCCGCGTACATCACAGAACGTGACCTCACATCCGGGAAGCAGCTCGCCCTCAGGGCCGGTCGCCACGAACCAGGCGCCTCCCGTGTACGGGTTTATGAAATCGAGCCACTCGGAAGGTTCGTTCCCCGACGGTCCGCAGGAGCGTACCTTCAAGGCAGGGACAGCCGTCAGGTTGTACATCCCCCTTACCGCTCCATGGATCAGGATGGTATCGCCCGGTGAAGCGGAAGCATCGCGCCCGTCCCGGCCGTCTTCGCCGTTCTCGCCGTCCCTTCCCCTGAGATAATCGAAGAAGTCGGCATAGCCGGTACGGTCCTTCGGCCAGAGGGGGTATTCATCCAGGGAATATACTCCGTTGCCAGGATTGGCGAGGCCATCATCCGAAGAGACAAGCGCCTTCCATATCCCGTAGGCCGACTGGCCGTCCGCACCCGGACTTCCGTCAGAGCCTGACGCACCCTGAAGATAGTACCAGAAGTCCTGCATAGTTGTCCTGGAAGGATCCCATAGCCTGCCAGGCTCATGCGGGTCCTCCAGTCCCTGTGGCGAAGTGACGTCGGCGACCCAGAGATCATACGCGGACAGGCCGTCCTTCCCGTCAGATCCATCTTCCCCGTCACGGCCATTCCTGCCGTCACGCCCGTCAGCCCCGGCCCTTCCTGTCAGGAACAGGAAGAAATCGTGGATGGTGGAGTTTGCCTCCGTGTAGACGTTGCCTTCGGCGTCTTTCACCACCCGGCCTTCGCGCGATTCGCCGGCCACATAATCTCTCCATGCCTCATAGGCGGAAAGACCGTCTGCCCCCGGGTCGCCTTTGTCACCTTTGTCGCCTCTTGCCGGCTTTCCGGTGTCGGTGTCCCCGATCCACCAGTTGCCGTTATCTCCAATGAAAGGAACAAGTCCGTCAGCCCCGTCGCGGCCGGTAAGGAACCAGTAGAAATCGGCGACTGATGTCCTGTCCTTGTCCCACTGCTTCCCCGGGTTGTGCGGATCCGCCACACCGGATGCCACATATTCCTTCCAAACCTCATAGGCGGATTTCCCGTCCTTGCCGTCCGTTCCGTCTTTCCCCTTCAGGTAGAGGAAAAAGTCCGTCAGGGCCGTCCCTCCGTCCCAGCCGGTGAGGATTCCGTCCTTGAGAGCCTGCAGCCACACTTCGTAGGCTGACAGACCGTCCTTTCCTTGAATACCCTGCTCACCCTGGGGACCTTTCGGCATGGTCACTTCCAAAGTGTTGCAGCCTTGAAGCATCACGGCCACGACGAGCGCGGATGCCAGTGCATTGATGATGTTCTTCATTGTCTATGTTCAAATAGGTTATTTTTTCAGATATTCCCATAAAGCGTCGTCGACGACTCTTTCGAGGACCACCTTCCGGTCTGCCCGCCGGTGGTCGTCCGATGCCGCGGCAGGGACTATTGCGACCCGCTTGCCGAAGCCCCTGCAGGCAAGCCTCTCCCTGGATATCCCCCTCCGGACAAGGGCGTCGCACACAGCCTCGGCCCTCCTTTCGGAAAGGTTCTCGTTGTAGGAAGCCGGGCCCTTCGCATCGGTGTAGCCTGCAACCAGGAAACGGTCCGAAGGGCAGGAAGCAAGGATGCGGGCGATCTCATCGAGCGCAGGGGCGGAATCTTCGGTTATGGTAGCCTGGTCGAAATCGAAGTGGACGTTGTCCATCAAGGCTGCGATGATACTGACGGACTCCGCCTCATCTCCCTCCTTCCGGGGAACCTCCACGGTGACAGGGACTTCCCGGACGACTTCCCTTTCGACCACCCGGGCCGGGAACCTGCCCGAGTAGAGCCCGTCATAGTCTTCTGGATGGAGCTTGACATATCTGTCGGCGACTCCCTTCCTCTTGTCAGGTCCGCCAAGTCTCAGCACGATCCCGGCAGATGCCTGCAGGAAATTCGCTCCCGAACCGGTCAGCGAATGAAGGTACTCGCCCTGGACCTGGATCCCGGTACGGTTACCCATCCAGCCGATCAGGCCGATTCCCAGGGATACGGGCACGAACGAGCCGGAGTCGAAAGTGAATCCCTTGTTCCAGGCATCCTCCGCCTTCCACAGGGCCTCCTTGGCCACGTCGCCGTCGAAGGTCCCGAACCAGGAGTTGGTGAAGGACTTGCGGTAGTAGCCTATGCCTGCGCGGAAGTAAGGTTGCAGCCACTGGCTGGACACAAACGGCCGGAGCTGGAGACCGGGACCGGCCATAACGGACCAGCCCTGTTTCTCTTTCCCTGAATCGAAGTACCTGGCCATTCCGACCGTCCCTTGCAAGTCGGCATAAAGCCATCCCGCCAGTTCGACGGCAAGTCCGGCGGTACAACCTCCATGGACGAGTTTTTCCTTGAGGGTGAACACATAGTCCCCTCCTTCGGTCTGCCTGAAATCCGTGACCGTGGTCCGGGTCATGTTCACGAGGGCTCCTCCGACGAGGAATTCAACCGCCCTGGCGGGCTTCGCCGTCTGCGAAACCGCTGGGGAAGGGCACGACAGCGCCATGGCGATGGCTGCTGCGAATATGTAGAATCTGTATCCCATGTCAGTCCCGCTGATTACTTGATGATGTACTCGGTCAGGTTCTGGATCCCGGGGATACCGTAATAGGCCCCGACTATATCCCCTTTGAGATATATTTTGGATCCAAGAAGTTCCGGGTGCTCTACAAGGTTGAGGGCCGAGCGGATGCTCCCCTGGGACAACTGCACCGACATGCAGGATGCCTTCTCGGTCACCGAAGAGCGTGCGGCCACCGCGATGTTGGTCATGGAAGCGAAGGGAGGCTCGAACACAATCCCGTTCTTGCTGGAGGAAAGGTCGCCGCCGACAATGTAGCCACAGACCCACACTCCTTTCTCCCCCGCGTGGTCCTTTGCCTGGCCGACACTGTAGGCAGTCGCCATCGTCGAGCCGGAAGAAGCGCCGGACCCGATCTCGTAATCCGCGGAGCTCCATGTCCTGGAAGTGTCGACACTGACGGAAATGACCGGCCCGGTCCCGCTGCCGGATGGCTGGGAACTGCATGAAACGCCTAATGTGAACACCTCGCAGGCCTCAAGGTTGCGGGAAAACATACTGGAGGACGACTGACCGTCGAAGAGGGACATCGTAACCTGGCCCGGCTTGAAGTAGCCGGTACGCAGCTCCCCGAGGGAGTACCGGAGCGAGCCTTCCGCAGAGGACACGTCTATCCTCCCGGATGGATATGCCTCCTTGAAGTTACCGCCGAACCTGATCCTGAGGCCGGAATTCAGCTGGGTGCAGTTGAGCAGGACGCGCGCGGCGGATCCCGCCTTTACGACGACGACCTGCTCGTCCCCGAACTGTGGAGCTGAAAACTCGGGAACGGAAAAATCCCGCGAAACCACCTTGACGGTATAACTCCCGGGATCGACCATCAGGGATTCAGGGGACCTGCCGTAGGTGCCTTCGTAGAGTATGGCGCCGGCGGAAGAACTCACGCGCAAGATAAAGTTGTCGGTGTCCGGAAGTTCCGCGACAGACCTGGTAGGGATTTGAACGCCGGAGAAATTCCAGCTCAGCGAACCCTGGGGACTGTCCCCGGGCAATTTGTTGCAGGAGACCGCAGCAATAGACGAAACCAGCACTAAGGCTGCCGCGGTTCCCCGGAAGAGGTTGAGAGAAGTCTTCATAGTTGCACAGATTTGTTGCTGGCGGCACTGTTGCCGACCGGGGACAAAACTATGCCCAACAAACGTAAATAATGAAAAGAATCAGAAAAAAACGACTTAAAAAAAAACGCGTTATGCGTTCCTTAAAGGACGGGCGTCGGCAGCGATCGAGGCAACACCTTGATAATCAGCTGCAAGAAAGCCCGCAAACGGGACAGGGAGGGGTATAATTCACGAGGCAATCGCATTCACTGCGATCGCCCCGCTACTTAACCTAAACTTAAACTATGAAAAACTTCGAGTCAAATATAATGTTTTTTTTCTAAAAAACAATCATTTAAAACGAATTTTAGCAAATTTCAGCAAAAGTAATTTCTCGCCATACTTGTCGAAGGCTATCCTTGCCCTCGACTTCTCGCCGTCCCGGAGTACCGTGAGCACCTTGCCGGTTCCGAACTGCTTATGGTCGATGATGTCTCCGGACTTGATACGGGCTATCACCTCATCGGACGGGAGGGCAGCGAAATCGCGGTCCGCAGCGGGTGGAGCCGAAGGGGTGACGCTCCGGGCCGGACGCATGTACCGGCTTCCGAAACTGAATGAAGCGGGGCTCTCTTCGGGAGGAAGCGAACCTGTAAGCGGATTCGAAATGTACCTGGGGTCAATCTCCTTCACGAAGCGGCTTGGCGGATTGGACTCGTGCTTGCCGTTCCTCATCCTGGTCTGGGCAAAGGAAAGATAGACCATCTTCTTGGCCCTGGTCATGGCGACATAGAACAGTCTCCTCTCCTCCTCGATGTCTTCATTGGAAGCGAGCATGCCCCCTGAAGGGAAGAGGTTCTCTTCGAGTCCCGCTATGAAGACATAGGGGAATTCGAGTCCCTTGGCCGAATGGGCGGTCATCAAGGCAATCTTGTTGCCAGAGGTGTCCTCCTCGCTCTTGTCCACCCCTGTCAGAAGGGATATGCTCTCCAGGAAGTCCGGAAGAGTGACCACAGGGCAGTCTTCCCTGGTAAGGTCGGTCGCCTGTCCTTCTTCCGCCGCGTCCTGCAGGAACTCGTCCTGCCGGTTCTCGACATGCTGGGCGACACTGCTCAGCAGTTCCTCTATGTTCTCCGCCCTTGACTGGCCCTCGATGGAGAGGTCCGCCTTGAAATGGGCAAAGAGCCCGCACTCCGTGGACAGCGCCGCCGCCAGGGAATGTGCGTCTTCGGAAGATGCCCTTGAAGCATATTTCCCGATCATGTCGCAGAAAGAGCGGATCTTCGCCAAGGCAGCGGCCTTGAGTCCATAGGATGCCGTGTCCTCTGAATATGCCGCCTTGAACATGGAGCAGCCCTTGTCGCGGGCGATGTCTGCAAGGCAGGCCAGGGAAGTCGCTCCGATCCCTCGCGCAGGCATGTTGACGACTCTCTTGAAGGACTCATCGTCGTTGACGTTGACTACCAGTTTGAAATAGGCCATCATGTCCTTGACCTCCGCCCTGTCGAAGAAGGAATGGCCGGAATAGACCATGTAGGGGAGGTTCCGCTTGCGAAGGGCCTCCTCAAGCGACCTGGACTGCGAATTGGTCCTGTAAAGGATGGCGAAGTCGCTGTACTGGGCATGGTCCGACTGCATCCTGGCGATAATCTCGGAGGCGATGCGGAGAGCCTCGTCCTGTTCTGAATAATTCTTCAGAAGACGCAGTTTCTCGCCTGCTCCGGCGACGGCGTGACAGGTTTTCTTTATCCTGTTCACATTCTTGGCTATCAATGAATTGGATGCATCGACTATGTTTGCCGTAGAGCGGTAGTTCTGCTCCAGGCGGAAGATACGGCAGTCCGGGAAATCCTTCTTGAAGTTAAGGATATTCTCGATCCTGGCCCCGCGGAAGGCATAGATGGACTGGGAATCGTCCCCCACCACGCAGATGTTCCTTTTCAGGGCGCTCAGTTTCTTGAGTATCAGGTACTGGGCGAAATTGGTATCCTGATACTCGTCCACCAGTATGTAGTCGAAACGGGACTGGATCGAAGCCAGGGCCACCGGATCGTCCCTCAGGAGTATGTTCATGTTCAGGAGGATGTCATCGAAATCCATCACTCCTGCCTGCCTGCACTTCCCGGCGTACAGGGAATAGACGTCGCATATCCTGGGACGGCGGGAAGCGGAGTCGTTCGCCAGGATCTGGGCATTGTTCCTGTAGGCCGTGGCCGTCACGAGGTTGTTCTTGGCCATCGATATCCTGGAAAGCACGTCGCGGGGCTTGTAGACCTTGTCGTCGAGCTGGAGCTGCTTGATGCAGGACTTGACCGCACTCTCGGAATCGCCCTGGTCATAGACCGTGAAAGAGGAAGGATAGCCGACGGAGCCTGCATATTCCCGGAGAAACCTTATGAACACGGAGTGGAACGTTCCCATGGATATCCTCCACGCCTTCCTTCCGCCTACCATCATGGCGATCCTGTCCTTCATCTCCCCTGCCGCCTTCTTGGTGAAAGTGAGGGCCATGATCCTGGCCGGATCGACCCCCTGCCCGATGGCAAGCGCTATCCTTGAGGTCAGTACGCGCGTCTTGCCTGCACCCGCACCGGCGACGATCAGCACCGGTCCGTCAATACTGCTTACCGCCATCTTCTGCTCGGCGTTCAGCCCACTGTAAACAGCACTATCCATGTTTTCCATAATGGGGACGAAAATACTAAAAAATAGCGAAAAAAAGGCTATCTTTGTGGGCTATAACTGAAATATCATCCAACACAATTATTATAATGTCAAACATCATCGATTTGAAAAAAGGGCTGGACATTCCGATAAGCGGAGAAGCCGCCCTTGAGGCAAAGGGAACGGTCGTGCCTGACATTGTCGCCGTGAAGCCCACTGATTTCAAGGGGTTCACGCCGCGCCTCCTGGTCAAGGAGGGCGACAGGGTCCTTGCAGGATCGCCGGTTTTGGCAGATAAAAGGAACCCGGACATCATCCTCACTTCCCCGGTAAGCGGTACGGTGCAGGAAGTGGTCAGGGGCGACAAGAGGAAACTCCTCGCCATCCTTGTCAAGACCGATACCGTTTCCGAAGCCGTAGACTTCGGCTCCGGAATCCCTTCAGATGCAGAAGGTGTGAAGGCCCTGCTCCTCAGGAGCGGCCTGTGGCCTTCGATTGTCCAAAGGCCTTACGGCACGATCGCCGACCCGGCTTCCACCCCGAAGTCCATCTTCATCTCCACATTCAGCACGGCCCCTCTTTCGGCCGACACCGAATTCGTCTTCAAGGACGACATCGAGGCGATCCAGGATGCCGTCACCTCATTGGCCAAGATAGCCAAGGTGGTCGTCTGCGTCAAGGAAGGCGGCAAACTCTTTGCCAAGCTTGAAAACGCGAAAGTGTTCACCATCAGGGGAAAGAAGCATCCTGCCGGCAACGTCGGCGTACAGATCAGCCACATCGATCCCATCAAGAAGGGCGAGACTGTCTGGACTGTCAGCCCCGTCGCCCTCGCAGCCTTCGGAAGGCTGCTCCGCACCGGTAAGCTTTCCCTCGCCAGGAAAGTCGCCGTCACCGGACCTGCGGCCATCGCACCTGCCTACGTAGAAGCACTGCCCGGAACCCCTGTCAAGGCTTTCAAGGCATTCTACGACAACACCACCGAAGAACTAAGGTTCGTCGGCGGAGACGTCCTCACCGGAGAGAACCTTGGGGAGGAAGGCTTCCTCGGGTTCTTCGACAACCAGCTCACGCTCCTGCGGGAGGGCCGCGAGAGGGAACTGCTCGGATGGGCGAAACCCTTCAGGTTCAACCAGTTCAGCACATCCAAGGCATATTTCTCCTGGCTTCTTCCCAAGAAGAAGTACAAGATGGACACCAACACCCATGGCGGAGTCCGTGCCTTCGTGTGCTCTGACGTCTACGGAAAGGTGCTCCCCATGGACATCTTCCCGGTCTACCTCATCAAGGCCTGCCTTGCAGGCGACATCGACAAGATGGAACAGTTCGGCATCTACGAGGTGCTTCCCGAAGACCTCGCCCTCTGCGAATTCGTGGATCCTTCCAAGAATGACATCCAGGCGATAATTTCCGACGGAATAGACCTCATGATCAAGGAAATGGCGTAAAAAGGCAATGACAATGGAAGAAAAAACAGTAAAACCCGGCCTTTTCGAGAAAGGCGGCAGATTGGGGTGGCTGCATTCCACATGGGATGCCTTCGACACCTTCCTTCGCGTTCCTTCGACGGTGACCTCCAAGGGTGCCCACGTGAGGGATTCCCTCGACATCAAGAGGGTTATGATCCTCGTGGTCATAGCTCTCGTCCCGGCGGCCCTGTTCGGAATGTGGAACGTCGGTTACCAGCATCATCTTGCGGTCGGAGACCTCCCCGGTTTCTGGAACCAGTTCCTCTGGGGCCTTGTGAAGGTTCTCCCCCTGTACATCGTTTCTTACCTGGTAGGTCTCGGGATCGAGTTCACCAGCGCCCAGATAAAGGGAGAGGAAGTCAATGAGGGCTACCTCGTAACCGGTTTCCTGATTCCCCTGATCGTCCCTGTGGACGTCCCTCTGTGGATGCTTGCGATCGCAGTCGCCTTCGCCGTGATATTCGGCAAGGAGGTCTTCGGCGGAACCGGAATGAACTTCCTCAACCCCGCCCTGCTTTCGCGTGCCTTCCTGTTCTTCTCGTACCCCAGCCAGATGTCCGGATCGATGGTCTGGATCAAGCCCAGGATCGGGGCCGACGCGATTACCGGCGCCACTCCCCTCTCCTACATGGGCGACGGGATGCAGGCTCTTTCCGACAACGGCTTCACATTCTGGAACATGTTCGCGGGAACCATCCCCGGATCAGTGGGCGAGACTTCGGTCATCGCCATCCTTCTGGGAGCATGCATCCTTCTCTGGACGGGAGTAGCAAGCTGGAAGGTCATGGTGTCATCCGTCGCCGGCGCCCTGCTGGTCGGCTGGATCGGCAACCTCTGCGGAGCCACCGACATCCCTGCATATTACCAGCTGGTTATGGGAGGCTTCGCCTTCGGTACCGTCTTCATGGCCACCGACCCCGTCACTTCGGCGCAGACCGAGACCGGCAAATGGATCTACGGATTCCTGGTCGGAGCACTCTGCGTGACCGTGAGGCTCTTCAACCCCGGCTATGCTGAAGGCATGATGCTCGCGATCCTGCTCATGAACACGTTCGCTCCCCTCATCGACCACTGCGTCACTTCAAGCGCAACCAAGAGAAGGGCGAAAAAGGTCTCTCTCGTTTAATCCACGACGAATATGAATACCAACAGCAACACATATACGATTATCTACACCACGTTGATCGTGGTGCTGGTAGCGGCCGTCCTGGCCTTTGTGTCCCAGTCACTCAAGTCGAGGCAGGAAGCCAACGAGAAGGCCGACACCATGTCCCAGATACTCACCGCCGCAGGCTTCGCCACAAAGGCCGAGCTGCAGGCTGCCGGGAACACCGCCGTCCTCGAAAGATTCGCACAAGAGCTCGACAGGTCCTTTACGGTGGGTACCGACGGCCAGAAAGTCGCCGACCTGGAAGCGGACAAGGTCTACTCCCCCAAGGAGCTCAAGGCCCAGAACTACAACATCAAGGATGGTTCGGCCGCCCAGCTTCCCGTGTTCATCTTCAAGAACGGAATCACGGTAGTCCCCGTCTACGGAGCCGGACTCTGGGGACCGGTCTGGGGCTACATCGCCTTCGAGCCCGGTTCGAACGTGATGAAGGGTGCATATTTCGACCACGAGAGTGAAACCGCCGGCCTTGGCGCCAAGATCAAGGACGACCCTTCCTTCCAGGCCGAATTCAACGGCGAATCAGCAGACTTCAACTCCGCCAACGTCTTCGACATCGTCAAGGGAGGCGCTCCCAAGAACCCTGACGGCACCTCCGTGGCCGACAATCAGATCGACGCCATCACCGGCGCGACCATGACTTCCAACGGACTGGACGCCGCCATCGACACTTGGCTCGGAGCATATTCCGCTTACTTCAAGGGAGCCGTCACCGCGAAGGATGACTGCTGCGGGGACGGATCCTGCGAAGAAGGCATGTCATGCTGCGAGGGCGAATCCGCCGGAGAATGCATGTCATGCTGCGAAGAAACCAAAACCGAGGAGGAATAAGACATGGACGCAAAACTGAAAGAAACAATATTCAACCCGATCTTCAAGGGCAACCCCATTACCGTCCTTGTCCTCGGTATCTGCTCTTCCCTGGCCGTCACGGTCACGATGAAGGGCGCCTTGGTGATGGCTCTCTCGGTTATCGTCGTAACCGGGATATCCAGCCTGATCCTCTCACTCCTTCGCAACACCATACCCAGCCGGGTGCGTATCATCGTCCAGCTGGTGGTGGTGGCAATGATGGTCATCCTGGTGGACCAGGTGCTGAAGTCTTTCGAGGCTACCTACGCCATCGACAAGCAGCTGAGCGTCTACATCGGCCTGATCATCACCAACTGCATCGTCATGGGACGCATCGAGGCCTTCGCCCTCGGAAACAAGCCCTGGCCTTCCTTCCTTGACGGTGTAGCCAACGGCGCCGGATACGGAATGATACTCCTTATCGTCGCCTTCTTCCGCGAGCTTCTCGGAAGCGGAACCTTGTTCGGAATCGACATCCTGAACAGGTTCGGCTACGTTCCCAACAACCTGGTCATCCTCCCTCCGTTCGCACTCATCCTCCTGGGCTGCATCGTGTGGGTCCAGAGGAGCATCCAGAAAGATCTGCAGGACAAATAATCAAACACTGAGGTTATGGAATACATCAGCTTATTCGTAAAGTCAATCTTCGTTGACAACATGATCTTCGCATACTTCCTGGGCATGTGCTCATACCTGGCTGTATCGAAGAACGTGAAGACGGCTGCCGGCCTTGGTGTCGCGGTCATATTCGTACTGCTCGTAACGCTTCCCATCAACTACCTCCTCAACAAGTACGTCCTGGCCCCCGACGCGCTGATCAAGGGTGTGGACCTGAGTTTCCTCAGTTTCATCATCTTCATCGCCGTCATCGCCGCCATCGTCCAGATTGTCGAGATGGTCGTGGAGAAGTACAGCCCTTCCCTTTACTCGGCACTGGGAATATTCCTCCCGCTGATCGCCGTGAACTGCGCCATCCTCGGCGGCTCCCTGTTCATGCAGCAGAAGGATTTCGCAAACGTCGGGGAATCCGCAGTCTATGCGCTCGGCTCCGGCATCGGCTGGTTCCTGGCGATCGTCTCGCTCGCGGCTATCCGTGAGAAGATGGCGTACAGCAAGGTTCCCGCCCCGCTCAGGGGACTCGGCATCACGTTCATCACCGTCGGCCTGATGGCCATAGCGATGATGACTTTCATGGGTATTTCACTTTAAAAAGGGAGGCGGTCATATGTTGAATACAGTACTCGGAGCCATCGCGACAATAGTTGTCGTAACGCTCATACTCGTAGCCCTGCTTCTCTTCATCAAGGCGAAGCTCACCCCCTCGGGTTCTGTCAGCATCGACATAAACGGTGGGAAGAAGAACCTCGAGGTTCCCATCGGCGGAGACCTCATGCACACTCTTGCCGACCAGGGAATATTCCTTCCTTCCGCCTGCGGCGGTAAGGCGAACTGCGGCCAGTGCAAGGTCCAGGTCCTTGAAGGCGGCGGAACCATCCTCCCCACGGAGAAGGGTTTCTTCAACCGCAAGCAGGTCAAGGACGGCTACCGTCTCGGCTGCCAGGTAAAGATCAAGGACAACATCAAGATCCAGGTCCCTGACTCGACTCTCAGCGTCAAGAAACTCGAATGCGAGGTGGTCAGCAACGACAATGTCGCTACATTCATCAAGGAATTCACCGTGAAGCTCCCTGAGGGCGAGAACATCGAGTTCAAGTCCGGAGAGTACATCCAGATCGACATTCCTGCCTACGACATCGACTTCGCGGACATCGACGTGGCTCCTGAATACAGGGGCGACTGGGAGAAATACGGATTCTTCGGCATCAAGGCCAGGAACACAGTCCCGACCATCCGTGCATACTCGATGGCCTCGTATCCCGCAGAGAAGAACATCATCAAGCTCAATGTCCGTATCGCCACTCCTCCGTTCGACAGGAGCCAGCCGAAGGGCGTCTTCAAGATGCTGCCGGTTCCTCCGGGAGTCGCTTCTTCTTACGTTTTCACGCGCAAGCCGGGCGACAAGGTGTGGATCAGCGGTCCGTTCGGTGAGTTCCTCCTTCCGAAGGACGATCCTGAGGAGCAGGAATACATCTTCGTCGGCGGCGGTGCCGGAATGGCTCCCCTGCGCAGCCACATCATGCATCTTTTCAAGACGCTGAAGACCGGAAGGAAGGTCAGTTTCTTCTATGGCGCCCGTGCCTTGGTCGAAGCTTTCTACCTGGAGGATTTCGCGGAGATCGAGAGGGAGTTCCCAAACTTCAAGTTCTACCTTGCCCTCGACCGTCCCGATCCGGCCGCTGATGCAGCCGGCGTGAAGTACACTCCGGGATTCGTCCACAACGTGATGTACGAGACTTACCTCAAGAACCATGAGGCTCCGGAGGACATCAAGTACTTCATGTGCGGTCCGCCTATGATGGTGGCTTCTGTCAACAAGCTGCTGGACAGCCTTGGCGTGCAGCCCGAGAGCATCCTCTACGACAATTTCTCGTAGCGCGCTCAAAACCGATAATCGAGGATGGCCCTGCCTGCAGGGTCATCCTTTTTTTTGATTGTTGATTGTTGATTGTTGATGCCGTACCGGCTTGTCCTGCCGACCTTCCGCTTCGCTCCATCCCCCCCACTTCGCTGCGCTTGTGGGTACCCGCTTACGGCCGCGGGTGGCCAGGGTCGGCCGGACAAGCCGGTACGGCATCCATGCTCATCTACACACCACCATCCCACCACTTCGCTTACGCTTGTGAGTACCCGCTTACGGCCGCGGCTGGCCAGGGTCCTGCGATACAGCCAGGCAACGGACAGCACGCAAGGCACTTACCCCGCATCCTTGTCGTCTTTTCAGTGATCTTGATATTAGTCCTCCTGCTCTTTTATCTGCGCAGGCTTCCGCTGGTCATTCCGATCCTCCTTGCCTCTGCGGCAAGTGCTATTTTTGCATTCAAGATCCTCTGTCCGGACAATTATTCCATCAAACTGGCCGGTCGCTTTCGGGATACCGTCGAAAAAGCGAAATCTCCTTCCGGCCTACCCCTGCCTCCTCGCCGTCCCTATGCTATCATATTATACCGAAGTATTGATGATTCGAACGCCCAACGGATTTAGACGTCGAGGGGCTTTTTTTATTCTGATAACTGTTGTTTCCAAAAGATTCTTTATATATTTGCACTTGTCAGGCAACTGTCTTATGATAGCCTTGGCAGACATATTTTGATGAAAGTGTTTTTCGCTTCATCCTTGGGAAGAAATCTCGCAAGTTTCAAAGCACAGGGATAGGCAATTATGATCATCACCTTGTATGGCAATCATGCTAACTCTTAGCATTTCACCATACGGGTGTGGAGTATTGTTTATTTGTGCGCGGCTTTGCGAGAGCCTCTTCCTAGATAAACGGAATGCTCCACACTTTCTTTTGTATAGTAACGTACGTGAAGGGGCACACGCACAACTAACTTATTCTTATTATGTGCAATAAAAACACATCCCTTGTTTTCTCATTATTAGTCTGTATTACCCTTGGCTTTAATACATTGTATGCCCAAAACTCTAATGGGGCGTCCTCTATTTTCAAGACGACACAAGAAGGAACAATGCACAGTGCTTTTGCATCTTTCTCACCAGCATTGTCAACTACCGCAAATAACAACACAACTACTTACAATAATTATCAGACTTATTCTTTGGGTTATTATATAACTAATCCAATGCCGGGCGCTAGCCTTCCTTTAATGATTGAATCCGGAATAACAATTAACTGGCATCACCAAGACTACTCGCCAGCACCAAATCGCTCGGCTACAGAGGATATCGTTTCTTCAAAGATTCCAGCAAATCTTTTGATGAGGATAGGTCTTTCTCCAGATTTTATCATCAGTCCATATGCCGGATTATTTGGCAAGGCTAATCTATTCGGTAAGCGGACTCAAACCTATTCATCTTCCGCAGAATCGAAAACTGAAACAGAGAACTTGTTTGATAAAGGTGATATGAGCGGTAATCCATATAAGAGAATTCTTATTGGTTACAATGCGGGACTTCGTTTTCAATATAGCAAGTACTACGCAATCATTGAGTATGAATCCTCCTTTACAAATTTAACATATAACTCTAAATACCATCTTACTTCCTTTGGCATAGGATTCATATTATAGTAAAGTGTTTTATTGTCATGAAGAAATTCATATTAATACTTTTAGCCTCGATTATCGCGATTAACGCGTATAGCCAAGGCGGTTTAGTCTATCGAGGGTTTGGCGTTGAAGAAACAAACCGCTCACAGTCTCAGACGCTAAAGACTACGGCATATTCACAAAACAGAAACGGTGAAATAGAAAAGATGCCTATTATTGTCGAAGTTACTCAAACCTCTTATGGGACTGTTTCAATGAAAGTTATTGCTGCTTGGGTTTCAAACGGATATAGCGGAGGATGGCAGAAGGTAATGGATAATAGAGTCGATGAGTGCCGACCTATTTATTCTTCCTCAAGCAACCAGATGGATAACTATTTCATGTATAAGGCTAATCTAATTGTTGGAACTGTCAGAACGTGGTATTTTGATCTTTGAATCCATCAATTCTAAGAGACCAAAAAGGTCATCCTCTATTTTTTGCATGATCGAGTGAGGGAGGAAGGGAGTACCCTCCCGGCGGAACTCCGCTCGCTTCGCTCACTCCGCCCCCTCCCGCTTACGGCCACTACCTGGCTTCTTCGGCGGCCTTCAGGAACTTGTTGACGAGGCGTATGGAGCGTTTGTCAGGGCCGAGGATCCTGAATGCTCCGACCGCGCTTGTCACAAGGCCGAGGACAAGGGGAAATACAAGCGGAAGCTCTTTCATCACAATGACGAGGAAAACCACCCAGAGGATACAGCGACAATGACCAGGGCACGTGTCAGGTGCGTTGCCGAGTCCCCCTCCTTGAACGTGGCCGCATAGATATTACTCAGTAGAGGCTGACCTTCCCGGTCGGCCTCTATTTGTTATATATAATGTTCATTTATTTTGCGAACCGGATTAATATCGTTATATTTATAACGTTACAGTAAGATTTGTTTCCTCAATCCTCAGAACTTTTCACGATGAAGACACCTATTATCAAAAGACAAAGAGAGAGGGCAGGTGCAATCCTCGAAATTGATGTTGAGGGACTTTATTATGTATATGCTCAACTTGTATATACAAAGCAATGTGTGTTTTATGATTTCAGAAGCCATGAGCATTTAACGGATATTACTATACTACATCATGCGTGTCCACTAAAAGTTGTGGACGCTTAGTTAAAAGTTAAACAATCAAACAAAGTTGGTTCCTCGGAACCGTTACGTTCATTGACAATATTGT
>ONRD01000015.1 GCA_900320185.1 uncultured Bacteroidales bacterium | reverse complement strand
TGAATCCGGATTCCGGACAGGCTAAGATACAAATAAAAGTCGTTATCTTTGTAAGGACCGGCCGGCGGCGGAAGTTGCAAAGCCGGGTCGGAGCTGTACAGTCAAGGCAAATCTTTGTTTGGACCGGGCGGTGGCGGAAGTCGCACTCGAAGCCGGACCGGAACAGGACAGTCAAGACAACGGCAGGGAGTTGCTACAGATAGGTTATGACCATGGATATCCTTCTTTCTTTTCTCGGAGGCATAGTCCTCGCGGCGCTGACGGCCTTTTTCATCTCGCGGAGTATCGTGAAGTCACGGGTGGCCCAGACGGAGAAGTCCGTACGTCTCCAGGCTGAATCCTCTTTCAAGGTGGAGCAGGCCAGGCTTGAGTCCGACCTGGGGCATGCCAGGGAACGTGCCACGGAACTTCTTGCGAAGCTCGAGGAATCCAAGGCCGAGGAGGCTGCGGCCCTGCAGGCCGCCAAGGACGAGGCTGCTGCCGCCCTGCTTTCAGCAAAGGAAGAAGCCAGGCAGCAAGTGCATGAGGCCAGGGATACCGCGGCCGCCGCGCTCCAGGCGTCCAAGGACGAAGCCGCCGCCGTGCTTCAGAGGACCAGGGAAGAGGCTGCAAGGCTTCTGGAGGAGACCAAGGCCGACCTTCGCAAACGCAGTGAGGAAGACATCGCCGCCCGCGAGAAAGCCCACAAGGATGCGATGACAGCCCTCCAGATCCGTTTCGACGAGACCATGGCGAAAATCAGCGCGCAGGTCAAGTCCGACACCTCCGACATGCTGAAGGCCCGCCAGCAGGAATTCTCACAGGCCAGCAACCTGAGCCTAGGCCAGATCGTGACTCCGCTGAAGGAGAACATCGCCGAACTCAGGAAGGCGATGGAGCAGGGCAGGGAGGAGCAGGCCGAGAGGAGCGGCCAGATGCGTGAGCACATAAAGAACCTCATGGAGCAGAGCGAGGCGGCCCGAAAGAGTGCCGACGAGCTGGCGGCCGCGTTCAAGCACGGCAGCAAGATGCAAGGCGACTGGGGTGAGACCATTCTTGAGGAACTGCTTTCAACCCAAGGACTTACTAAAGGCGTCCATTTCGACACCCAGGCAGTCATACGCGATTCCGAAGGGCATCCGGTGAAGAACGAGGACGGGAGCATCATGCGCCCGGACGTGATCCTCCACCTCGACGAGAGGCGCGAGGTGATCATCGACTCCAAGGTGTCGCTATCCGCCTACGTGGACTATGTCAATGCCGAGAACGAGACGGACCGCCGGGCCTTCCTGAAAGCGCATGTCGAGAGCGTCAGGCAGCACGTGAAGGAACTCTCCCAGAAGGACTACTCGGCCTACGTCAAGTCCCCGAAGGTGAGTGCCGGCTATGTGATCATGTTCGTACCCAACGTGGGGGCGCTCTGGACGGCTCTCAACGCCGAGCCCGACCTCTGGCGCAAGGCCGCGGACATGAACGTGTACATCGCCGACGAGCAGAGCCTCTACGGTGCCCTGAAGATAGTCAGCATGACCTGGACGCAGGTCTCCCAGGCCCACAACCATGAGAAGGTCTACGAACTCGCCAACGAGATGATCGACCGTGTGGGGCTGTTCATGGAGAAGTACGAAGCTGTCGGAAAGGCGCTCAAGAAGGCGTCCGATGAATATGAAGACGGCCGGAGGAAACTCACTCCGCGCGGCCAAAGCATCATCAACACTTCCAGCAAGCTCATCAAGCTCGGAGCCAGGAACAGCGACAAGCATCCCATCAAGGCCCTTCTGGACGTTGACGACATCCCCTCCCTGCCCCCTCCCGCGCCCGAGCCCGAAGACGACCCACGCTAGGCGTCCCGCTCCGGCCTGCGCCCTGCCGCTGACATGCACTGAGCCCGCGCCCGGTGCCACGTCCGAGCCCGAAGACGACCCACGCTAGGCGTCCCGCTCCGGCCTGCGCCCTGCCGCTGACATGCACCGAGCCCGCGCCTGGCACCACGTCCGAGCCCGAAGACGACCCACGCTAGGCGTCCCGCTCCGGCCTGCGCCCTGCCGCTGACATGCACCGGGCCCGGCACCGGTCCGGGCCCCGGCCATAAAGCCGCCCCGTCGGGCCGCCCTACCCCAGCACCACGTCCAGGACCATCATCAATGCGAAGCCCAGGGCGAAACCGATGGTGCCGACGTTAGAATGGCTTCCTTGGGAATATTCAGGCACAAGTTCCTCTACCACCACGTATAGCATGGCGCCTGCCGCAAATGCCAGCATATATGGCATCATCCCGGTCACGGCCGTGGTGAGCAGGAGCACCAGCGCTCCGCCCACCGGCTCGACGATCCCGCTCAGGGTGCCGATGCCGAACGACCTCCACCGGCTGTTCCCTTCGGCGCGGAGAGGCATCGAGATGATAGCCCCTTCTGGGACGTTCTGGATGGCGATTCCCAGCGACAGGGCCAGTGCCCCGGCGATGCTCAGGTCTCCGGTTGCCGCCCCGGCTATGGCCACTCCGACGGCCATCCCCTCGGGGAAATTGTGGATCGTGACGGCCAGGGCAAGTTTGGTGGTGCGGGACAGGCGGCTTCTCGGGCCTTCCTGGTCACCTGTCGGGTGAATATGTGGGGTGATGTAGTCGATCAGCAGGAGGAATGCGAATCCCAGCAGCAGGCCTATGGTCGGCGCGACCACGGCCGATGTCCCG
This sequence comes from uncultured Bacteroidales bacterium, assembly GCA_900320185.1. Taxonomy (GTDB): domain Bacteria; phylum Bacteroidota; class Bacteroidia; order Bacteroidales; family UBA932; genus Cryptobacteroides. The sequence goes on along the minus strand of ONRD01000015.1, from coordinate 46,864 downwards.
GAGCCCATATTCATGGCCGGAATCAGGAGGGACCACACCGAAACACAAAGGCCGATCCGAGTGTGGTCCCGAGGAAGGGGACAAGAAGTGCAGTCAGTACAGAGAACATATCTTCCTTGTTTATATATCTATGATACATCTATGATACATCCATGATGTATCCATGAAAATGCTGCCGCCGCCGCTCGGAAGCGCCGCCGCCTCAGTTCGGAAGCGATGCCGCCGCCGTAGCTCGGAAGCGATGCCGCCTCAGTTCGGAAGCGATGCCGCCTCAGTTCGGAAGCGCTGCCGCCGCCGTATTATGGAAGCGATGCCGCCTCAGTAGCTCGGAAGCCGCGGTGATGCCGGATGCTAAGTTAGGGATATTCCCCCGGACGGCCAAATCCCCCTAGCCGGCCGAATCCCGGCTCGACCGGCCGAATCCCCCTTGCCTGCCGAAGTCCCCCTGGCCGTCCAGATTCCCCCGTGCCGGCCAAGGTCCCCCTGGCCGTACAGATTCTTCAGCCGGTTGAATTCCCCTTGCCGGCCGAAGTCCCCCTGGCCCTCCGGCTGAATACCGCCCCCGCCAAATCCTGCCAGGCCGGCCAAATCCCCCGTGCCTGCCGAAGTCCCCCTGGCCGTCCAGGTCCCCCAGCCGGTTGAATTCCCCTTGCCTGCCGAAGTCCCCAGTGCCGTCCAGATTCCCCACCGGCCAAATCCCCAGTCTTTTCGTTTTATGTCCAAGTGTTTCGGGGCCATCCTGAAAGGGCTACATAAGCGGCTTCCATGCACACCTTGGGGTAAGAGGTGGTGGAGAAGCCGTCCTTTGTTTACCCCACATTTTCAAATAGCTAACACACCCTAAAAAGATAGATGCTTCATTATTAGCATATTACAAAACGACAGCGTGTGAAGGTCCCTCAAAATACGGCCCACCTATCACGTTAACGAAAATTAATACATTGATTTACAATCTATTGCAAAAACCAAGCGTGTGAGCTATTTGAAAAAAAGTTGACCAGGGCAACCGCAGATACCATATTCATCGATGACTCCGCTCCCGTCGTTGATTCATCAAAGAGTTCGCCCCCCCTCGTTGGTCGGTACAAGGAATGTTTGCCAAACAGGCCCATGCCGGGTAGATTCTTCGCTTCGCTCTGAATGACAAGGTCGCTCTGAATGACTGCCTTCGCTCAGTGACGGTCTGCCCGAGCCATCCACGCTGGAGGCCGGTTTTTGTGGACAGCCCCGCCTGGAGCCCGAGCCTAGAGCGTTACCTGGGGCCCCCGCTGAACCCCCGAGCCATCCACGCTGGGGGAGCAATAAAAATTAGTATATTTGTATGCTACGAACGTATATTCATTTCGGAACCATACTGAAACAATGAAACGCAGTACATTGGCTTGCATATTCATCATCCTGGCCGCCTGTGCCTGCGGCAAGAAGGATCCTGAAGCCAAAGAAACTCCTCAGAAGGAGCAGGTTACATTTGAGGACCACAGCGGCAAGACCGTGAAGACCCTGAAAGAACGGAAGGCTTTGGTCTATTGGGGTTGGGACACCCGCTGGCACGAGATTACCGACAAGGCGAACAGGGACAAGTGGAACTACGTGCGGGAGAACCTGACCGGGTTCTATACCAATTTCATCGATATGTGGTGCATGGTCTATCAGAACCCGAAGTCCGCTGCCGAGACTTGCAAGGCCCTCTACGAAACATTCGAAGGGAAGAGCGCCTTCTTCGAGGCTACCATGGAGACCAGGGTGAACGATTCCGAGGTCGGCTACAACAACGAAGAGACTGACAGGAGGACGATCGACCTTCTGACCGACGCCGGATTCAGCGTGGACTACGCTTCGGTCAACTACATGACTGTGGCGAATGCCGCCTACTGCAAGGAACGGATGAAACTGGTGGCGACCTACAGGGGAAACCGCAAGTGCTACTACCTGTGCGGCCCCTGGTGCTTCGGCGGAGACATATCCAAGGACAAGGATGCCATGGAGATGTGTACCTGGGGTGACGGCACCCAGACCGACGGCCCTCTCGGTTTCTGGTTCTCGAACCAGAACAAGATGAGGGAGACCAGCTACTCGATAGTCAAGCATATGTGGAAGATAGGGAAGGAGACTGCGATCATGCTCGCTCCCTACCATGCCGGAGTGGCAGGCTACAAGTCCAGGAACGATTTCCTCAAGGTGTCGAAAGACTGTGTCCTGGGCCACGAGGATGCAGGGGCGATGCCTGAACTCTGGACCCTGTGGATGTACGGAGCTGACGGGATGGACCTCTTCCCGGAGTGCACCGGCACCGGGTTCACGGCCGCTCCGGCATGTACCGGTACCGGAGTCGCATGGTGGCTTCTCAAGCATCTTAGTGAGTTCCCGACCCTCAACTGCGAAGGCAAGGCGGTGTCGGGCCAGGCCAGTGTCGGAGTCAAGGCAGGGGAGACCACGAAGATAACCCTCACTTTCTCCAACTCCAACTGCCCCTCCGTCGAGCTGGCGCCTGTCCTCCGTGCCGTGATGGACACCAAGGCGAAGGGATGGCACTACAAGTTCGTCCGCCACAGCAACGACTCCGACGTGACCAACGACATCGTATTCAACGGAGGGCTTGAGTGCAAGGGAAAGCTCCGGATCATGCAGACCGCTCCGTTGACCATCGACTTGTACGTCAAGGCGGACGAGGGAGCCGCTCCTCTGTCCATCGACATCGAGGCGATGAGCAATATTTCCAACACCGTCAACCGGAAGGTTGTCGGAACCATTTCCCTGTCAGTGCAGTAGCTCTCCGGCCGACTGTCCCGTACCTGCGGCTCAGGACAATGATGAATACAAGCATCGTCGAACCGGTCCAAGGAAAAAGGGTCAGCCCGAAAAGCTTCGAACGCTGAATATGAGGATGGAGGGGGAGCCGCTGCGGCCGGTTCGGTGAGGTGTCATGGGAGGGAATGCGGCAGGTTGGCGTTTTTTTGCTATCTTTATGCCATTAACAAACAACCAACCCTGGATTGACATGAATCGATCTATCTTTCGCCTGTCCGCCGCTTCCATCCTGGCATGCATGACCTTGATGACCGGACTCCTTTCTTGCACGAAAAGCGTCGAACCTTACGTAATATGCACCGGTGAGGACTACCGCGAAGGGTCCTGGTATGCCTTCCGCAAGGCTTTCGAATGGAAGGGAGACCCTTCCGAGGCGACCCTTACCATCGAGGCGGACACAAAGTACTGGCTATGGGTCAACGGCGAGCTGGTGGTGCGTGAAGGCAACCTCAAGCGCGGACCTAACCCGACGGATGGATATTTCGACTATTTCGACACCCTTCCGGGACTCGTCCGGGGCCATAACGAGGTGGCCGTGCTGGTCAACTTCCACGGAAGGAAGAGCGTCAACCATATTACCACCCCGACAGCCGGTCTGATGTTCGACTTACGCACCCGGTCCCAGGTCGCCACCGCCGCCCAGGAGGGCTGGGGTGGTTCGAAGGCCAGGGGCGAGCGTGTGGTGAGCGATGACTCATGGAAGGTGATCAGGCATCCGGCTTTCTATATTCCTGAAGGTGGGTGCCCCAACAGCAGGCTCTCCGAATCGAACGTAGGCTTTGACGCACGGAAGGATATTCCTTTCTACGAAGTCGGCTTTGACGATTCATCCTGGAGCCAGGCGGTTGCGCTGACACGTCAGCAGGCTGGCTGGGGCAGCAGCGTCAGGCGCCCCATACCTCAGTGGAAAGACTACGGGCTCAAGGAATATGTGTCCACCCGCATGGAGGGCCGCGAACTCATCTGCACCCTCCCTTACGACTGCCAGGTCACTCCCTACATCAAGGTGAAGGCTCCGGAAGGCAAGATCATCGACTTCTACACCGACCTTTACGGCATGCCCGTGATCGAAGGCGTGGAGCCCCTTGACGACCCCCGGTACAACCCCTACGCCGGTGTGGAGACCTTTATCGACGAAGCTACCAAGGAAGAGGGCAGGAAGCCGAAAAAAGTGGACCCCAACCACAACAGGACTATCTCCGAGACCCTTGCCATGACTCCGGAACAGTATCAGGAGCGGTTCATGTCGTTCCCGCTGTTGTGCACCCGCGCGCAGTACACTACCCGCGAAGGAGTCCAGGAGCATGAGGTGCCCATGTGGATGAACGGCATGGAGGTCCATTACAGCATCCCCGAAGGAGTGGAGGTGCTGGAGGTAAAGTTCCGTGAGAGCGGCTACGACACCTTCTTCGCAGGCTCCTTCAAATGCAGCGATCCTTTCCTCAACACCCTGTGGGAACGCGCTGCAAGGACCCTTTACGTCAACATGCGCGACAACTTCTTCGACTGCCCCCACCGCGAGCGCGGCCAATGGATAGGCGATGCCGCAAACGAAGCGGTCCAGACCTTCTATGCCCTGAGCCCTTCGGCGTTCCCCCTGACCGGGAAGGCTATCCGCGAACTTGCCGGCTTCCAGGAAGAGAACGGCTCCATGTACGGACCCACGCCCGGCTACAACTACGGGGAGCTGGTCACCCAGACCACGGCGTTCCTCAGCCTTGCCATACCTGAATATTACCTCTACACCGGAGACATCACTCCCCTGCAGGACGTCTATCCGCAGTTCAAGAAATACCTGCCCCTGTGGAAGACCGGTCCGGACGGGCTGATCATGGAGCGCAATCCCGCAGAAAGCGAGACCCCGATCGCCAACTGGGGGGACTGGGGCGAGAACAAGGACCTGATGCTTCTGTACAACGCCTGGAACACCGTCCTGCTCCGTACCGCCTCTGAATATGCAGCCTTGATGGGCGACGAAGATCTCAGCAAGGAGACCGCCCTCAAGCGCGAAGCCTTGATAGCGAAGATCAATGAGAAGTACTGGAGAGGAGGGTGGTACCAGTCTGACGGCTACTCAGGCTGTCCTGACGACAGGGGCCAGGCCGTGGCCGTGATAGGCGGAGCCGTGGACTCATCGAAGTTCGAGACGCTGCGCCCCTTCTTCAAGAAGCACGAGCACTCAAGCCCGTACATGGAATATTACGTCCTCCGGGCGCTCTGCGAGATGGGCTACTGCCAGGATGCCCTGGACAGGATGCGCAAGCGCTACGCGGAGATGATAGCCTCCGACTACTCCACGCTCTGGGAACTCTTCGGAGACGGAAGCGGCAAGTCCGATTCCTACAACCACGCCTGGAGCGGAGGTCCGCTTACTATCCTTTCAAAGTATATTGCCGGAGTCAGCCCCGTGGAGCCTGGCTTTGCCAAGTTCCGTGTCGCCCCGTCGATGTGTGACCTGAATATGGTCTCGGCATGCGTCGCCTCGGTGAAGGGGGACATCAACGTCTGCTTCGAGAAGGATGCCGAAGGCAACGTCAAGGGCCTTGTCACCGTGCCCGAAGGGACCGAGTGCGAGTTCGTCGCTCCTGAAGGCCAGAAGATAGTGGCTCTCGACGGCAATCCTGCCGAAGGCAGTAAAATAAACCTCGCACCCGGAAGGCACGAGGTCGAAATGAAATCCGTCAAGGCTCTTTAGCCCTCCGCGCCCTCGAAGCGTCTCATCGCTTTTTCGTGTTTTTCGTTGATCCTGTGGAGCCTTTCACGGAGCTCCGGGTCGGGGTTGTCGCGCTCTGAAAGCCTGCCCCTTTCCAGATTGTGGCGCAGGTCATTCATCTTCACACGGATCGCCGTCCTGTTGCCGGACTCCAGGATCCTCGTCAGATAGTCGTCATAAGGCATTTCCCTCGGCCGGGTGCAAAGACGCAGGGCTTCGATCACCTCTTCCGGAACGCCCCCCGCCCGCAGGTCGTCGTAGGTCATGGCGGTGTCCTCCACCGTGTCGTGAAGGAAACCGACTGCCATCTCCAGGTCGTCGGAGCCCATCAGGCCGACGGCGAGGGGGTGCAGTATGTAAGGCTTCCCGTCCAGGTCCTTCTGCCCCTTGTGGGCGCGAAGGGCTATTTCAAGTATGTGCTGCAGGTCCAGTCCCGTTTCCATGATGTCGAGTCTTTGTCGTCATTCCCGTCGCCGGGGGGCGCATCCTCCGCGAGCCTTTATTCCAAGTCTTTCAGGAAGCCCTTGGCGAGAAGGAACTCCCAGATGCGGTCCAGGTAGGTGTAGCTCCCGGTGCCCGGGCTGGCTGTCCTCTGGAAGCAGTGCTGCCTTGTGGCAAGGGTGTGCAGTTCTCCCTGGATGCCCATGCTCCTGAGTTTCTCCCAAGTCTTCACGGAGTTCATCGAAGCCCAGCCGTCGGCGTCTCCATGGACGAAGAGCATGGGGGCCGTGGCAAGGTCGAACGAGAACTCCGGAGCCAGGACGGCTGAGTCGTCGTTCCCGCCTCCTGTGTTGGGCGCCTCCAGTCCGTCGGTAAGGGCGTAGGCAGGATAGATACCCACTCCCCACTGGACGTTGCAGGGCAGTTTGTCAAGGTCGTCGATCGGCTCATAGGGCATATGCATGGAAGAAGTGACTCCCATCAGGGTGAGGTGCCCTCCTGCCGAGCTGCCCATGATTCCGATCCGGTCCGGGTCGAGGCCGCGTGAGGCCGCTTCGCTGCGGACAATCCTCACGGCACGCTGGAGGTCCTGCCATGCACGGGTGTGCTTCGAAAGGTCGGGAGTGGCAGGAGTGCGGTACTTCATGGTCACCACCGTCATCCCCTTGTCGTTGAGGAAGCGGCGTGCAGGGACGACTTCGAAGCCGTCGGGATCGTTGCCCTGGTAGGCACCGCCCGAATAGATGATCTGGATGGCCGTGGTCTTCAGGACCTTGGGAATATGCCACTCGATGTAGGGCTGGCACTGGGAGTCGCTCGCGTCGGGCATCTTGCCCTCGGGCCAGACGTTCTCGCGGATCACTTCAGCCCTTCCGTCATCGTTGAACCGGGACATGATGTCCACCTCGGGAGCGACCTCGCCAAGGAAGCCCATCTGGCGCAGGAACTCTATCCCACGCTCGAGGCCGTAGGCCCCGTGGGGCTTGTCGGGATAGAGGTGCAGCTCAGCGGGGACCTTCATCCTGCGGAGCTGCCTGTACACCTGGGTCGATCCGTTGGGTGAATACGGGTCGTTCCCTCCGTGGTGGAGGCTCAGGGGGCAGGTCTTGGCGTCGAACTTGAACACGGGGCTCAGGGCGACGTCGGTACCGTAGCCCTGGCGGGTTGCCGCTGTGCCAGCCTTGTCGGCGTCAGTGGTGACATAGGCCGGAGCGTTTATGATTCCGATGTTGACATGGCAGGGAATGTCGTCGATCTTGTCGACCCTCTCGTAAGCAGGAGTCTGCGAGCTCGTGGCCAGCAGGAGGGCAAGGTGGGAACCGGCCGACATGGAGATCACGCCGATCCTCTCGGGGTCGAAGCCGCGCTTCGCCGCCTCGCTGCGTACCATCCTGACAGCCCTCTGCCCGTCTTCCCATGCTGTCTGGTAGAAGGCGAGGCCTTCCTGGCGCGGAGTCCTGTAGACGAAGTTGACGCACTGCACGCCGGCTTTCGTGAGTTCCTTGTGCCAGAGGTCTATAAGGTGCATGTCGCAGGTCGTGTAGTAACCTCCTCCCGAGATCAGGATCATGCAGGAGCCGTTGCGGACATCTTCAGCAGGTGCCTCGAACCACTCCAGGTAGGGGGTACGGTGTTTCTTGGGGTTGAAACCCTCGGCCGAAGCCTCGTCGAGCATGGCCGCTATCTGCTGGTCGCTCTGGTGAGGCATCTTCCCTTTCGGCCAGATGTTCTCGCGAACCTGCGCACCTAAGGTCAGGGCGCAGAGGGCAAGTCCGAGACAGGCTGTCAAAAACTTTTTCATTGTATTGGATATTAAGTGTTCAATGGTTTCGTACGATGGGCCGGTCATGGCTTCGGGACCTTACGATGTGCCGCGGGACCTTACGATGGGCCGGTCACGGCTTCCGGGACCTCATCCTGCGGCTCCCTGCGGCCGAGAGATCCGGCCATGCGTGCACCGAATTCCCGGGACACGTAGTTTTCCATGCTTGCGCAGCAGTCGGAGGAGAATTCCACGGCACATTGGACCAGGGCGTCCCACTGCCTCTCGTCCAGGCCCTTCTCCACCTGATTCCGGGTGATTCCTTCCTTGACGAGGGCGAATGCTATCCCTGCGTTGAAACTGTCTCCGGCCCCTATGGTGCTGACCGTGCTGACCTTCCTTACCGGATACTCCTTGACGAATCCGGGGGAGCGGACCGAAAGCGGGTCGGCACCGCAGGTGCAGATGAACTCGCTGCAGCGAGGCCCGACCCAGCGGTCGTAGACCCTCGCCGGATCTCCTTCCTCGAAGAGGGTGATGAAATCCTCGTGGCTGCCGCGGAGGATGTGCGCGAGGCTGAAATTCTCGAATATGCTGTCCATGCACTCGCCAAGGTCCTTCTTGTGCGAGGGCCTGAAGTTGACGTCGTAGTAGAGGATGGCGCCCCGGGACCTCGCATATTCAAGGAAGGCCTTGACCTGGGGGCGGACAACCCTGTTCAAGGCATAGAAAGACCCGAAGACCACGATGTCGTCAGGGGCTATTTGTGGGTACCTGAAGTCGGGGTGGCTCTCGCGTGAATCACGGTAGAAGCTGTACTCGGCGTCGTTCCTTGCATTGAGGAAGGCCAGCGAGACGGGCGACTTGCCCGGAAGGGTGTTGATGTAGTCCGTGCTCACCCCGTTCCCGGCCATGAACTCCTTTATCAGGCTGCCTATCCGGTCGCTCCCTACTTCTGAAAGGAAGCAGGAGTCGGCTCCGCACCGTCCGGCGGAGATCATCGTGTTGAAGGTCGAGCCGCCTGGCACTCCTGCCTGCGGCTGCCCGTCCCTGAACACTATGTCGTAGACGGTCTCGCCTATTCCGATGATCTTGCGCATCTACTTGTTCTCTTCTTCGAGTGTGAAGGCCGATGACCCGTCGAAACAATGGAGGCACAGGTCTTCCCTTGGGAGGCCGATGCTGCGTACAAGGGTCTCGATGCTGTTGAACTTCAGGGAATCGAGGTTGAGTTCCGAGGCTATCTCGTCGACCATCCGTGCATATTCAGGAGTGGAGGAGTCGCAGTACTTGTCCACGTTCTTGTCGATGTCGCCTTCGAATTTCTTGATGATCCTGCGGGTGATGAGTTCCAGCTCCGTCTTGCTGGTGGAGAAGTTGAGGAAGGGACAGCCGAACACCAGCGGGGGGCACGCGATGCGCATGTGCACTTGGGTGGCGCCGCTCTCGTGGAGCTGCCGGGTGTTGTCGCGGAGCTGGGTGCCGCGGACGATGCTGTCGTCGCAGAAAAGCACCCTGCGGCCTTTGAGCATGTCGGCGTTGTGGATCAGCTTCATCTTGGCCACCAGGTCGCGCATGCTCTGGTAGGAAGGCATGAAGGAACGGGACCAGGTGGGGGTGTATTTGGCTATGGTGCGCATGTAGGGCACCTTGTGGCCTGCTGCGTAGCCTACTGCCATTCCGATGCCGCTGTCGGGGATCCCGCAGGCGCAGTCGACCTCTATGTCGTCTTTCTCGCCCATTTCCTTGCCGCACCGGAACCGTGCCTCCTCGACATTCCTGCCGTCGTAGCAGGATGTCGGGAATCCATAGTAGATCCAAAGGAAGGAGCAGACCTGTTTCCGGGGATTGGGAGCGCGGAGCTGTTCCATGCCGTCCGCCCTCAGGCGTACGATCTCGCCCGGACCGAGGAAGGCGGACGTGGTGAAACCAAGGTTGGCGAAGGAAGTGCTCTCCGAACTGACCGCCATGGCTCCGTCGCGGGAACCGATGGCGACGGGCGTGCGGCCCCAGGTGTCGCGGGCGACGATTATCCCGTCCTCGGTGAGGATCAGCATCGAACAGGAGCCCTTGACTTCCCTGAAAACGTTCTCGATACCTTCCACGAAGGTCCTCCCGCGTACGATCAGGAGGCTCACCAGCTCGGTGATGTTGATCTTCCCGCTGCTGAACTCGGTGAGGTACATGCCCTCGTCCAGGAACTTCCTGGCCAGGGTCTCCGCATTGTTGACGCGGGCAACGGTGACAAGGGCGAACCGGCCGAGGTGGGAATTGACCAGCATCGGCTGTGCGTCAGTGTCGCTGATGACACCGATTCCGGCGTTGCCTGTGAACTTCCCGAGCTCGTCTTCGAAGCGGCTGCGGAAATAGCTGTTCTCAAGGCTGTGGATGCCTCGCATGAAGCCACGCTGTGAATCGTAAGTGGCCAATCCGCCGCGGCGGGTGCCGAGATGGCTGTTGTAGTCGGTGCCGTAGAAAAGGTCGGTGGCACACTCCTGCTTTGAAATAGTTCCGAAGAAACCTCCCATACTTGAATTCTTATATGTTAAATCCGTCTTCGAAAGGAAAGCCGAATTTAATCATTTTCCGGCGAAAACCACTCGTTTTCCGAGAATATTAACGATCCTTCAGCCCGACCGCCTTGCGAGCCGCCTTTATCTTGCGGACGACCCATTCCTTGTCGATGGTCCTCACCGTCCTTCCGTCGGGGAGGTTGACCGGCTCCGCGGCGAAAAGGGAGTTCCACACCGCTTCGGCGGTAGCCTCTATGGTCGCGAGGAAGAGGCCCGACATGGCGTCGTTGTGGAGGAGGACGGGTGAATATTCACCTGTGGACTCGTCGACCAGGTTGGATTCGCAGTTGGAGAATGCGATCACGTAGTCGCCGCTCCCGTTCGATGCGATGCCGCCGGTGCGTGCCAGTCCGAGCATGGCCCTCTTCGCCATCCTTTCAAGGTTGCGGGCGTCCACCGGAGCGTCTGTCGCGACGACGATCATGCATGATCCGTCCACGTCCTGGAGGATGTTGTCCCTGAACGTATACTGCCCGGCAAGCTGTCCGACCTCGACTCCGGCGATATTCAGCACTCCGCCGTAGTTTGTCTGGACGAGGACCCCGACAGTGTAGCCGCCCATGGAAGAGGGCAGTACCCGGGAGGCCGTTCCTATGCCGCCTTTATAGCCGAAGGCGACCGTGCCGGTACCAGCCCCGACGTTCCCCTCCTCGACAGGGCCACCATGGGCGGAAGCGATGGCCTGCAGGACATGCCCTTCGGTAACGGAGCGGGCGGCGATGTCGTTGACGCCTCCGTCGTTGGTCTCGCCGACCACGGCATTGACGGACCGGACGCCTTCATTGCCTTCGGTGCCCAGGGTGTAGGTTACCAGTCCCCGGATACCTTCGGCCACATTGAGGGTGTTGGTCAGCACAACCGGGGTCTCGAGGGTGCCCAGTTCCTTGACCTGGGTGAAGCCGGCCAGTTTTCCGAAGCCGTTCCCCACGTAGACTCCCGCCGGACATTTCTTCCGGAACACGTTGCCCTCGTGGGGGACTATCGCCGTGACTCCGGTGTGGATGGTCTTGCCGTCGTCGAGGGTGACATGGCCGACGAGCACTCCCTTGACATCGGTTATCGCATTCAAGGGGCCTGTCTTCATGACCCCGGTGGAGATGCCCCAGTCGCGAAGGCGTTTCTGCGCCATCATCCGGCACGGAAGGGCCGCAGCCAGAAGAAGGGCGGCGGCAACCGTGATCCTGTGAATCTTGTCCATCTTGTCCATCTTGTCCATCTTGTCCAACTTGTCCAACTTGTCCATCTTGCACTGTTGTTGGTGACAAAACAAAAATAAGAATTATCCGGAAGGATGGCAACATCCCGCCCCGCCGGACAGTCATGTTTCCTCCTTTCGTGATTTTAAGCTATCTTTGAAGGACATGTTTTGAATCGTCGGCCATGAAAAACCATCTCAGTCTTTTCTCCTTGCCCTTTGCGGCCGTCCTTGCAGCAGCCTCGCTTTCCTGCAGCCATCCTTCCGACGACCCTTCAGCCGGCGAGCCCGACAAGCCATCCAAGGAAACGGCCAAGACCACCCTGTCGCTGACAGCCAAGGCCGGCTGGGACATCTATGTGGCAGGAAACGACAGGGACGGCGGCAATTACCGCTACGGTCCGTCGATAATAGTCAATGACGACGGCTCCATCGACGCCTGGTTCTCTGCCAACGGAGACTTCTATGAAGGTGTCTATCCTCTGTACGACGACTTCACGAGCCGTGATGCCGTGCGGGTGAGTGGAGGCGACATCGCCCAGGCGTTCACTGCCTCCGAGCCTTTCTGGTGCGTGAAGGTCTGCTGCCCGACATGGGCGAAGCAAGGCAGCGAAAGCGTCACCATCTCCATCTATCGCTGGGACACCGACTACGGCACGTCGGTCGCTGCCGCGCCCGTAAGGAGCAAGAGGTTCGAGAGGTTCAACGACAACGCCAACCTCTGCCTCTTCCTCGACGACAAGGCCCAGGATGACCCTGCAGTGCTCTTCGAGGAGGGACGCTACCTGCTGGTACTGAGCGACGGCACTCCGGACGCCGGAGTGTGGCGTTATAAGGAACCTTCACGGGATGCCGCTGTCGACAGCAAGATGTTCATCGGCGGTAAGGAGGTCTCCGGGGGAATATTCGCAAACGTGTTCACCCATGCCGTCGAGACCGAAGGCGGGCTGTTCTGGGACTGCGTCTCGCACCGGCGCAGCACCGACGGGGGCAGGAACTGGACTCCGGAGGTCAAGACCCTTCTTCCGACAACCGGTTCTCTGGACGGGATGGCCTGCTGCGATCCAGGAGTCGCCTGCTGGGGAGGTTGGTACTACATCGGCTACACCTCGACCCTGGACCCGAGGGGGACGGACAACGACGTCTATGTGGCAAGGGGAAGGACCCCGGAAGGTCCGTGGGAGAAATGGAACGGCTCCGGATGGGGCGGGGACAAGGTGGCGCCTGTCATCGACTACGACGCCAGTCCCGACCACTACGGCGCCGGCGAACCTTGCTTCGTGGTCAAGGACGACGTGGTGTATTTCTACTATTCATGGAACGAAAGTGCCATGACGACCAGGGTGGCGACTGCATCGGCTTCAGATCCCGACTGGCCGGCATCCTTGAATATCCGGGGCAAGGCAATAGACAAGGCCGGGATAGCGGGCTGCGACCACAGTGATGTCAAGTACTGCCCGGACATCAAGAAGTTCGTGGCTGTCAACTGCGCGCAAAGGTGGACCGATGCTTCCTACATGGAGGTCTGGCTGTCTTCGGACGGAATCTCGTTCAAACGCTCGGGGCGCATCCAGGGGAAGGGTACGATAATGCCCAAACTCCACAACTTAGGGATCAGCGGTGACGCCCTCGGGCACTTCGACCCGTCCAAGCCCCAGTACATAAGCTACGCCTACGGCGACGTGCTCTGCTTCTGGAACACGTACTTCAACCCCCTGCAGGTGGAATTGAAATAGCCGGCCGTACCAGTTACAGAAGCCAAAGCCTAGGCATAGAAAGACCTGCAGGTGGAATTGAAATAGCCGCCACTACCAGTTGCAGAAGCCAAAGCCAAGGCACAGAAAGACCTGCAGGTGGAATTGAAATAGCCGCCACTACCAGTTGCAGAAGCCAAAGCCAAGGCACAGAAAGACCTGTAGGTGGAATTGAAATAGCCGGCCGTACCAGTTGCGCCTTTAATATGCTGATGGATTGTAACGCATTAGTAAAGGGTTATTTATCTTTATAGGGCGGGACGTGTTGGCTATTTGAAAAAGTTGACAAGGGCAACCGCAGGAACTCAGATTTATCAATGACTCTGCCCCCGCCGGGGGCCCAGGTCATCCACAGTGCGGGCTACAATAATGTCACGAAAAGTTGTATCTCTCCGACATCATCGAAGACCTGTTTCAGACTTCAATGCCCAGATTGTTAATTGTCCAGCATCAGTAAACCTATGTCAGGACGTTCAATGTCCTAACTATTAATTGTTCAGCATCGGTAAACCTATACCAGTACCGTTATAGTCCTGACCCTCCAACTCACGGATTCGGTGAACCTATTTCAAGGCGAGTCAGCGCACTACAGTTTTCAAATAGCTCACACGCTTCGTTTCCGGAAACGACTGCTAATCAATATTTTAGGTTTTGCGAGCGTGTTAAGTGGAGCTGATTTCGGGCTACCTTCACACGCTGCCAATTTGTAATACGCTAATAATGAAGCCCTTATCTTTTCGAGGCGTGTTAGCTATTTGAAAAAGGCTATCCCTGCGATAGCCGATGGTCCTAAACCGTATGATGGTGTATGGTTCCATGCCGGAAGATAGATAAGAGGGTATCCACAAGCACAGCGAGCTACGTCTATAATCAAACACAACCAAAGATCCCTCGATACACAAACGTAACAAATGCTCCGTCAACAATCGAACACATCGAAAGCTACGTCTATAATCAAACACAACCAAAGTTCCCTCGATAATCAAACACAACAATCAAACACAACCAAAGTTACCTCGACAGTCAAATACAACAAACAAACACAACCAAAGTTCCCTCGATAATCAAACGTAACAAATGCTCCGTCAACAATCGGACACAAAGAAAGAGGGAGACTTCAAGTCAACGTGACTTTTGGTCTCCCTCTTGTCTTTTGGTCTTCGTCTGACCACCAGTCGCTCAAGCGATCATGCCGTGCTTGTGCGGCCACAGGCCGGAATGACTACATGCCGTGCTTGTGCGGCTGCAGGCCGGAGTGACTACTTGTAGTACTCTGCGAACTCGACGTCCTTGGTAGCCCTTTCGGCAAGAGCCTTGTCCTGCTTGGCAACCTCGGCGAGATATTTCTGGACATCGCTGTCGTTGCCCTGGCGGGCAGCGATGATAGCCCTCAGGTAATTGACCCTTGCATCCTTGCAGTGTGCGCTGGCGGCAGCCTTGTCAAGCTGTCCGGTGAGGATGTAGGCGAGGACGGTGTTGTTGCAGCAACCCTTGGCATCCTTCAGGTCCTGGACTGCCTTCTCGTAGTCACCGGTGAGGATGTCGACGACACCCTGGTTGGTCTTGGCGATGTCGGTGCCGGCCTTCTTGAAGCAGTTGGCTGCGGTGGTGTAGTCACCTTCCCTCATGGCCAGTACGCCAAGGGCGTTCTGGAGGTCGCTGTCCTTAGTCCTGACGGCGTCGAAGGCCTTCTTTGCCTTTGCGAGGTCGTTGGCAGCGAGATAGGTGGCGCCAAGGTTGAACCTTGCAGCGTCGCTGTCGAACTTGCTGATGGCCTTGTTGTAGAGCTTGACCTTGCTGTCGGTGTCCTTGACGAGGGTGGCAGCGTGCAGGAGGGCGGTCTCGTCGAGAACGTCGATGTTGTCGTCAACCAGCTGGAGGAGTTCCTCGGCGGTGTAGTTCTTGTACTCGACGTTGGCGATGAACCTTGCGCGACGCAGCTCAGGAAGGATGTCGCTCTTGAGTTCGGTGTAGACGGAGGACATATTCTTGATCTCGCTCTCACGCACTGCAGGGTCGCTGTACATGGAGAGGACGCGGAGGATGAGGTCCTTGTCTTCGATATTGGAATTCTGGACGAGTTCCTGGAAGCCTTCCCAGTCCTGACCGATGCTCTTCACCTCGGGATCTGCGACGTCCTTGCCCTTCATGACCTTGTCCCAAGCCTTGTCGGCGCTCTTCGAACGCTTGTCGGAGAGCTTGGCGTTGAGGCTCTGTCCGCCTTCAGGGGAAGCGTATGCTACGATCTCGGTCCCTGTGAGGGTCTTCCTCTCGTTGGCCTTGATCTCATCGAGAGCCTTCTGGAAGTTCTTGATGGACTGGCCTTTGAGCTCGGTGGAACGGACATCGGCGGAGTTGACCTTGTACATGATCTGGCCTTCAGCCGTCTGCTTGATGATGGCCTCGTAGCCGTCAGCCTTGAGAGGCACCTGGCCACCGGCCTTGACGAGCATGTAGGTGGTGTTCAGTCCGTCGGCGACCTTCTTGGTGGGGAGCTTGTAGGACTTGTTCTTGTACTTGGCGACACCGCGGAGTTCGAGGTGGCACTGCTCCATTCCCTCGACATAGTCGAAATGGAGTTTCCTTGAGACCTGTCCGCCGGCCTTGGGTACGACCGTGTAGTTGTCCTTGACCTTCTCTCCCTGGAACATCAGGGGGCTCATCTTGGCTTCTCCTCCATCATAGACGATCACGGGAGTGACCTCGAGGATGGCCTTGGGATGGAAGTAGTTGGCAGGATAGGTCACGGTGACGGTAGGATCGATGGATCCACCGATGCACTCGAGAACGGTAGGGTCGCACTTGACGAGGACGTTCTCGGCAAGGTCAGCCATTTTCTGGGCTGAGGAGCAAGCTACGGCTGCCAGTCCGACGGCCGCAACAGCAAGTAATTTGAATGCTTTTTTCATATTGATAAAAATAACGATTAGCTTTCAGTAAAAATTATCAATCATACAAAGATAACTATTATTTTGTTAACTTTGCCAAACCGGGACAAATAAAATGGATTCGGCCGGTGGAAGGCGCGACATTTGCCTAAAGCCCGGCCGCACTGACGGAAATGGATTCACAGAGATTACAGACTCTTAAGAACAAATACGACATCATCGGCAACGACGCCGCCCTGAACCGGGCGCTGGAGATGGCCGTGGCCATAGCGCCCACGGACCTGACTGTGCTGGTCACGGGGGAGAGCGGAGTCGGAAAGGAGAATATTCCCAAGATCATCCACCAGAACAGCCGCCGCAGGAACAACAAGTACTTCGCCGTCAACTGCGGGGCCATCCCCGAAGGGACTGCGGACTCGGAGCTCTTCGGCCACGAGAAAGGAGCCTTCACCGGCGCCATCGAGGCCAGGAAAGGGTATTTCGAGGAATATGATGGGGGAACCCTCTTCCTGGACGAAGTCGGTGAGCTTCCGCTCGCTTCCCAGGCTCGGCTGCTCCGCGTGCTCCAGAGCGGCGAATTCGTCCGCGTCGGTTCCGCGAAGGTCCAGAAGACGGACGTGAGGGTGATAGCGGCGACCAATGTGGACCTGCTCCATGCGGTGAGCCAGGGCAAGTTCCGCGAAGACCTGTACTACAGGCTCAACGCCGTGCAGATCACGGTACCGCCGCTTCGCGAGCGCAAGGAAGACATCTATCTGTTCTTCCGCAAGTTCTCCACCGACGCTTCCGAGAAATGGGGCATGCGCAAGGTGACCCTGACCTCCGATGCGGTCTCCATGCTGATAAACTACCGCTGGCCGGGGAATATCCGCCAGCTCAAGAACGTAGCCGAGACAGTCACCGCCCTTGAGTCGGAGAGGCTCGTGCCCGGTTCCGACAAATGCGTCGTGGACGCATCCGCGCTGGCCAGGTACATGCCCAAGGAAGACTCCATGCTTCCGGCACTTGTGCCCGGTGAAGGGAAGGGCGGCTCCATGTCCGAGTCGGACAAGCAGGAGATACTTGGCTACATCTACCGCCTCAAGCAGGAGGTGGACCGCCTCAAGGCCGTGGTAGGGGCCGGCGGAGCCTCCGTCCAGGCTGCGGCTCCCGCAGGACGGGCGGTCGTGCAGCCGGGTCCGTCGGTGGCCCGCCCCATAGTGGAACGGGACCCCTCGGAGCAAAACCCTTTCCCCGGGAGCGAACCTTCCGTGATGCGTCCCGGAGTCGGACAGGAGGATCCCGAGGAGCAGTTGCAGGAGGACCAGAAGTACGGCGGATATTCCGAAACGCCACAGGCTTCCGGGACCGTCATCGAGATCCACGGCAACGACCATGGCAAGTCCCTCAGGGAGATCGAGCGGGACAACATCTACGAGGCGCTCCGCGCCCACAAGGGCAACCGTAAGCTTGCTTCCAGGCAGCTGGGTATATCCGACAGGACCATCTACCGGAAGATCAAGCAGTTCAATCTTGAAAACATCAATTGGGAAGACTAGCTTTGCACGTCAGATGAACAAAAGGCTCATTACTTTCGCCGCAGTCGTCCTGGCCGCCCTGGCGGTCGGTGGATGCAGCGTGGTGAACTATTCGTTTTCAGGCACTTCCATCCAACCGGACGTGAAGACCGTGACCATCAACTATTTCGGCTACAAAGCGCTGAAGGTCAACCCCAGCCTCAGCAACCTGCTCACTGAGGCGATGAAGGACAAGTTCCGCAAGCTCACCAAGCTCGAGCAGGTCGACGAGGACGGCGACATGGAACTCACGGGCGAGGTGACCGGCTACGAGGTCAGGGCGTCGTCGGTGACGGCCAACGAAGTGGCTGCCCAGAACCGCCTGACGGTGTCGGTAAAGCTCAAGTTCACGGACAAGAAGTACCCCGAAGAGGACTTCGAGAAGAGTTTTTCGGCATATTCGGACTTCGATTCCTCCAATTCCCTGGATGCCGTCGAGGCCCAGTTGTGCGACGAGATCGTAGAGAAGCTCGTGGAGGACATGTTCAACGCCTGCGTGGCGCAGTGGTAGTTGCCGTGAGGGAAGCATATTCATGACGAATCAGAAGGAGATGCATAATATAGTGGCAAAGGAAGGGAAGCGGCCGGATCTCGGGACGCTCTCCCTCGGCGACCTTATGGAGTTGATCAAGGAATATCCGTGGTTCGGGGCTGCCCGCAAGGAACTCTGCGCCAGGATGTCCGGCATCGGCGGAAACGACTGGGGAACAGTGCAGTATGCCGATGCCGCGATGTACATCCCTTCCAGGGAACTCATCGCTGAGATGGTCCTGGCCGCCCCCGCGGATGGTTCTGCGGTCCGGGACGCAGCCGCCGTGATCAAGGAATATATCGCTCCGTCCGCCCCGGCAGGCAGTGCCATGGCCGCCGGCACCCGCACCGCCGCCTCTGCTGCCGCTTCCGCTGGCCTCGCCGGAGTCGATCCTGTCCGGGTTGCCGCTGCCGCCGGCCCCGCCGGAGTCGATCCTGTCCGGGCTGCCGCTGCCGCAGGAGCCCCCGCCGGAGTCGATCATGTCCGGGCTGCCGCTGCCGCTTCCGCCGGCACCCGCACCGCCGCCCCTGCTGTAGCTTCCGCCGGCGAGGTCGGCGCCTCTGCCGCCTCCGGCCAGGTGTACAGAAGGACCGTGGTCCCCGTGGGAGGCGATTTCTTCAGCAAGGAGGAATATGCCAGCGTGACCCGCGAAAGCGACAAGGTGTTCTCACGCTTCAAGGCCGCCAGGAGCGAGGCGGACGAGGAGGGAAAGTGGAAGGATCCCGAACTCGGATTCTGCACTGAAACCCTCGGAAGGATCTATGCCGAACAGGGTTATTTCGATGAAGCCAAGAAGATTTATTCCCGCCTAATGTTGCGATATCCGGAAAAAAGTGCTTACTTTGCATCCCTTATTCGGAAATTGGACACGGAAAATTAAAAAGTTAAGAATATGAGCGCATTATTCACAATCCTTACAGTACTGATTGTAATAGCCAGCATCCTGCTTGTCATCGTCGTGCTTCTCCAGAACGGGAAGGGCGAGGGGATGGCCAGCAACTTCACTTCGGCTAATCAGACCCTTGGCGTAAGGCAGACTGCGGATATCCTCGAGAAGGTTTCCTGGGGTCTTGTGACCTTCATCCTGGTTGTCTCCATCATCACGTCCCTCATCGCAGGGAACAAGGGCGCAACCGAGACCTACGACCTCGAGGAGCCTACCGAGCTTCCTTCGCCGATAGTCAACCCTGCGGCTCCCGCAGAAGTTCCTGCTGCTGAAGCTCCTGCAACTGAAGCTCCTGCAACTGAAGCTCCCGCCGCCGAGGCTCCCGCAGAGCCCGCCAACTAGAGGATTGGTTCCGCCCTGCTGACAATCTGTCAGTTTCCGGGAGTTGGAACATTATTTGACCTTAGGATGTCTGGCCGCACGCCGGGCATCCTTTTTTTGTGATACCCGCTCCCGGGGCAGGCAAGGTCCTGTCCGGCAGCTGTTTGCAGAGGGCGGCCGCAGAGACGGGCAGGCTGGCGCCTGCCTTGCGATTATTTGAAGGCCGGGCGGGCAGTTCCTGCGCGGCGATATTAAAAAAAGGAGCAACATTATGGAAAACACGAACAGCAAACTGCAGTTCCTTCCCAAGTACGCCGTGAACCTCAACGCCCAGGCGTCCGCGGGAAAACTCGATCCCGTCATCGGAAGGGATGACGAGATCCGTCGTGTCCTCCAGATACTGAGCCGGAGGACAAAGAACAACCCTATCCTCGTTGGTGAACCAGGCGTCGGCAAGACGGCGATTTCGGAGGGAATCGCCCGCAAGATCGTCGACGGCGACGTCCCGGAGAACCTCAAGAGCAAGGTGATATATTCCCTGGATATGGGAGCCCTGATCGCAGGCGCGAAGTACCAGGGAGAATTTGAGGAACGCCTGAAGGGAGTAGTCAAGGAAGTGGTCGACAGCGCAGGCGAGATCATCCTCTTCATCGATGAGATCCACACCCTGGTGGGAGCGGGCCGTACTTCCGGGGCCATGGATGCGTCCAACATCCTCAAACCGGCCCTGGCGAGGGGAGAGCTGAGGACCATCGGCTCGACAACCCACGACGAGTACCAGAAATACTTCGAGACCGACAAGGCTCTGGAGAGGCGTTTCCAGATGGTCCTGGTGGACGAGCCTTCGCCGGCGGAGTCCATCGCCATCCTCAGGGGGCTCAAGGAGAAGTACGAGAACCACCACAGGGTCCGCATCGAGGACGATGCGCTGATCGCTGCGGTCAACCTTTCCCACAGGTACATCACAAACCGTTTCCTGCCCGACAAGGCGATAGACCTGGTCGACGAGGCTGCCTCCAAGCTGCGTCTTGAGATGAATTCCGTCCCCGAACCCATAGCGGAACTCAACAGCGAGATCCGTCAGCTGGAGATAGAGAAGGAAGCCGTCAAGCGCGAGGGGACGTCCCTGAAGACCGAGAAGATCGAGAAGGATCTCTCCGACAGGCTTGCCCGCAAGGCTGAGCTGATGGAGAGATGGAATTCCGAGAAAGAGATCCTTTCCGGCCTCCAGGAGGCCCGCCAGAAGATGGAGGACTACAAGATCGAGGCGCAGGCCGCCGAAAGGGCGGGCGACTACGGCAAGGTGGCCGAACTCCGCTACGGAAAGATGTCCGAGGCCCAGAAGACCATCGACTCGCTGACTGCAAGGCAGGCCTCGATCAAGGACCCGATAGTCACCGAGGCCGTCACCCCGCAGGACATAGCCGAGGTCGTGGCCAAGTGGACCGGCATCCCTGTCAACAAGATGCTTGAGAGCGAGAAGGAGAAACTCCTGCGCATCGAAAGCGAGCTTCACAAGAGGGTGGTCGGCCAGGACCAGGCCATACAGGCAGTCTCCGATGCGGTACGCCGCTCCAGGGCGGGCCTCTCCAACGAGAAGCGGCCTATCGGTTCCTTCTTGTTCATGGGTACCACCGGAGTGGGAAAGACCGAACTGGCGAAGGCCCTGGCCGAGTTCCTGTTCAATGACGAGAACATGATCACGCGAATCGACATGAGCGAGTACCAGGAGCGTCACACGGTCAGCCGTCTGGTCGGAGCTCCTCCGGGATACGTGGGCTACGACGAGGGCGGCCAGCTGACCGAGGCTGTGAGGAGGAAACCGTATTCGGTCATCCTTCTCGACGAGATAGAAAAGGCGCATCCAGATGTCTTCAACGTTCTCCTGCAGGTCCTGGACGACGGCCGACTGACGGACAACAAGGGCCGTACGGTAGACTTCAAGAATACCATCCTGATCATGACTTCCAACGTCGGTTCGGACATCATCTCGTCCTACATGGAAAGGCTTCCTTCAGTCGGGCAGCCCGGTGCCGACCCTTCGGAGGAGATGAAGGCGATAGCCAGGCGCCGGGAGCTCCTGGACGAGTGCAAGTCCAAGGTCATGGAAGTCCTCAAGGCGACGGTGAGGCCTGAGTTCCTCAACAGGATCGACGAAATCATAATGTTCGATCCTCTTTCCCAGAATGACATCCGGGACATCCTCCACATCCAGATGCACCAGCTTCAGGACCATCTTTCCGAGGAGGGTGTCACCATCCGGTTCACGCAGGGTTTCGAGGACTACATGGTCACCAACGGCTACGATCCCGCTTACGGCGCAAGACCCGTCAAGAGGCTGATGCAGCGCGAGCTGGTCAACCTCCTGGCCAAGGAGATACTCTCCGGAAGGGTCAGGAAGGATTCTGCGGTCGAGGCCGACGTGGTCGGTGGCAGCATAGTGCTGCGCAACGTCACGACTTGACGAACTTGATTTCCTTGAGGATCCTCTTCATCCCGGCGTATTTGTCCAGGACCCACATCACGAAACGGATGTCGGTGTTGATGCACATGTTGTAGCCCGGGGTGTATGAAGTGTCCGAGGCGAGCGATTCGAGGTTGCCGTCGAAGGCAAGTCCGATGAGCTCGCCTTTTGCGTTCAGGACCGGGCTGCCGGAATTGCCGCCGGTGATGTCATTGTCCGTGAGGAAGTCCACGATCATGCCCTTGGACTGCCCTCCGACCGGGAAGCCCCACTTGCCCCAGTCGCCTTTCTCCAGGAGGGCCTTCTGCCTGTCGTCAAGGTTGAAGTCATGCACGTCTGGGTTGTATTTCTGGAGGATTCCCCTTGGTGTCGAATACCAGTTGCACCATACCCCGTCATTTGGCCAGTAGCCGCCTACGGTGCCGTAGGTGATCCTCATCGTGGAGTTTGCGTCAGGGTACTGGAGCCTCCCCTTCTGGAGCTTCATCCAGTAGAGTGCTTTCTTGTATTCCCTTTCGAGGTTGTTGGCCTTGGTCCTGGCGGCAAGGTGGCCGTTGCGTTCGTTGTAGAGGCTCACGGGGGAGTCGGTGAAGAACTTCCTGAGGGGGTCTTCCTGCACCTGCTCCAGGTCGGTGACGGCATCGATCCTGTCCTCGGAGGCGATCAGGCTGTTATCCCAGAGGTATCCTGCCATGGCCTCGAAGTCCGTTCCGAACCTCGAGAGCAGTTTCTTCTGGAAATTCCCGAAATAGTAGCTGTCCAGGTTGGTGAAGAACTCCATCGCTGAATATGCAAGCAGTTCCCGCTCCACAGCGGGGTCCGTGTCCTTGAGCCCCTGGCGGAGGGCGGCCTTGGCCGCTTCAAGGTCCCGTGCGTTCCCGGCGCGCAGGAAGTACCTGGAAATGAAGGTTCCGCGGAACAGGCTCTCGCGGAAATAGGCCTTGTCCCTCTCACCGCGGGCGGTTTGGGAGTACGCCTTCTTCAGGTCCGGGATCAGGCTTCCCCACATCCTCTTCAAGTCGGGGTCGGAGTCGATCCATTCCTGCATCTCGGCCTCCTGCCGCTCTTTCTCGGCCTTGACGTGGAACCTCTTGTAGCAGGCCTCCATCCCGGAGTTGTTTTCCTGGACGTTGCTCAGGCTGAAGAACCAGTCGGAGTACTTGAGGCGGATCTCCGGGTCTTTGTCCATCCATCTGCGGATGATTTCCATCTGCTTTCCACGGATGTCGTTGGAAATCGGGAGGTTGACCTTCTGCTGATAGTCGATCTCGGCGGAAGATGCGTACCGGTCGGTCCTTCCCGGATAGCCGATGACCATAGTGAAGGCCCCCGGCCAGTAGCCGTCGAGGGAGACCTTGAGGCTTCTCTCCGAAGTGACGGGTTTGCCGTCCTCGTAGATCCTGTACATCGCGAAGTCGCAGTTGTGGCGTGGCCATTCCCAGTTGTCTTCGTCGCCCCCGAAGTACCCGATGCACACCGGCGGAGCTGCAACCAGGCGGAGGTCTGTGTAGACCTTGTAGACTGCCATGTAGTACTTTTCCCCGGCCCACATGCTGCTCATGATGCATTCCATGCCGGTCTCCTTCTTGTACCTCTCCTCCATCAGGGCGTTCACCCTGCGGCTTCCGGCGTTCTCTCCCTTGCTCTTCAGCTCTTCGGTCAGGGCGGCCACTTCGCCGGTGACATCGATGACCTTCTTGAGGAAGTACACCTGTTCGCCGGGAATCTGCCTTTCCTGGTCCTCGGTCATCGCCCAGAAGCCTTCTTCGAGGTAGTTGTGCCCGGGAGTGCTTATCTTGGCGATGTTGGAATAGGCGCAGTGGTGGTTCGTGATCAGGAGCCCCCTGTCGGAGATGAGGCTGCCGGAGCAGTAGAATCCCAATGACACTATGGCGTCGGCGACCGAAGTCCCCGGAGCGTCGGCGTCGTAGATTTCCCTGGCATCGAGCAGCAGGCCCCTTTCCTTCATCTTCTTTTCCAGGGCTTCGTTGATGTCCTGTATCATCCACATGCCCTCGTCGGCATGGACCGGTGAGGCCGCAAGTATAGTGGCCGCCGCAACGACCGTCTTAAGGAAATAGTTGATCCTCATGTTGTTATCTTACCCTTATGACATCTCCGTGGTCATTTGCCACGGCTTCCTTCCATTTCTTCGAGTATCCGGGCTGGGTGAGTCCTTCAGGCTGGCCCTCGTAATACTTGCTGTGGGTGAAGCTGCCGTCCTCGTTCTGGGCCTTCACGTTCCCGTCTATGAATTTCACGGTCAGGGTCTCCTCGAGGGCTACCCACTCCCTGAACTGTTCCTGCGCGGTTTCGACGCTGTAGCGCGTGAGCATCTTTTTCACCGGTGCGAACCAGTCCCTGGAGCCGAGCCCCTTCTTCTCCGCTTTCGGGAGGATGGCGTTGTAGGCCTCCAGCGCCCTGGCATCCATCTCGGCGACTTTCCCGCCCATCTGTGCGTTCTCGAACTCGTCGATGGCTTTCCTTACGAAGGGAGCCATCATGTCGTAGGCCTTGTAGCATTGGTTGGCCACCCTGTTGTTGATCCAGAAGGAAGAGGTCGGGGAATATTTGAGCATGTTGCCGTTGCCTACCCTGAAGCACTCCGGCACCTCGTCGGTGTTGGAGTAGATGGGGGTCAGGTAGGAGGTGGCGGTGTCGTCGGTGCCGAACCAGATCAGGCCTCCTATCACGTCGGGAAGGTCGTGGCGGGCCTGGGCTACGAACCAGAATCCGGTCTGCTGGGTGGCTATCGCCCTTTCGTTGGTGTAGGTCCAGCCGTTGTGCTTGAAGGTCATCGGCCTCCACCTGTAGGGGAGGGCGTTGCCGCCGGCTCCGATGTCGGTAGTCATGTCCAGGGGCGTCCCTTCGAAGTGGTCCCTCATGGCGTCGGCCACGTCCTTGACGGAAAGCTTCCTCGCGGGCTTGACGAACAGGGGCATCCTGCGGGACAGGTCCTTCCCTGTGATGTAGTCGTGCCAGGCGGAAGCAGGCTCGGTCACTTCCACTCCGTCCTTGAGGTAGGTGAACTGTCCGTCACAGAGCTGGTTGAAGGCGCTCCATGCTCGGGCGTCGCAGCCTCTCGCCCCTCCGAAATCCACGGGGTTGTAGGCAGCGCTGAAGTCGAAGTCCTCGTCCTTGCCGGAGAAGTAGCCCTTGCTGCGTGCGAAGGAGATGACATCGGGAGACCAGAGGCAGTTCCCGGGGTCGTCCATGGGGAATTTCTGGATCCTGGCCTGGTTGGCATGGGAGCAGATATAGCCGTCGGGGATCCTTATCGCGACCCAGACGATGCCCTTTTCGCCGGGTCCTTTCCCGACAAGGTCCATCACCCATGCTTCATCCTTGTCCGCAATCGAGAAGGTCTCGCCCTCGGATGCGTAGCCATATTCATTGGCAAGCTCCACGATCACGTCGATGGCCTCCCTTGCCGTGCGGGCCCTCTGGAGGGTTATGTAAATCAGGGAGCCGTAGTCCATCTTCCCTGCCGTGTCGACCTGCTCCATGCGTCCTCCCCATGTGGTTTCCCCTATGATGAGCTGGTGCTCGTTCATGTTGCCGACGGTCTTGTAGGTGTGGCCGGCCTGGGGAATCTGCCCCAGGGGACGGTAGGTGTCCCATTCGGTCACCTGCAGCATCGAGCCGGCCTTCCAGTCCGCCGCCGGGTGGAAGTACAGTTCACCGTAGAGCCAGTGGGAGTCGGCTGCATAGGAGACCATGCACGAATTGTCGGCGCTGGCACCCCTGGTGACGATGATATTGGTACAGGCTTTGCTCTTGAAACCTCCCGCGAGAGGCAGGGTCGCGGCGAGGAGCACGCAGAGGATGGTTTTTCTTGTCATATTGAACATGTTACTCTAAAAATCACTACTTTTGCCGGAAACCATACCGGATAATGATTCGTAAATATATGAAAAAATTATTGTTTACGGCCACGTGCCTGCTTATTTCCATGCTCTCCGCGTTAGGCCAGCAGACCACCGTCGGGCAGGGAGGAGGACCGAGCCCCGAGCAGCTCGCAGAGCAGGAGAAGAAGATGGACGAATTCATCTATGGGGAGATTGAAAAGCTTACCCGCACCCTCAAGCTGGAGGACTGGCAGGTGTTCTACGTCGACTCCATACTCAACAACGACTACCGTGCCCTCCAGGCCGAGCTGAATTCCATGGGCCAGGCCAGGGTTGCCAATTCCGACATCTACATCAGGACCCGCGACAAGTGGGCCGAACAGATGTTCGTGTCCATGAAGAAGGTGTTCAACGAGGAGCAGTGGGCGAAGTTCCTCAAGAGCGGGGCCGGGAAGGAAAAGAAGGCCCGGGACAAGCGTGCGGCCAAGATTGCCGCCGCCGCGGCCAAAAATCAAGGAAATTGATTATCTTTGTACGTTTGTTCCTAATGTCCGTACAAGAGATATGATGAAAGAAAGGATAGAAGAGCTGCTCGCCCAGATAGACGGGCTGAAATGCAAGAACGCCAAGGAGGTCGAGGAGGCCAGGGTGAAGCTGCTGGGAAAGAAGGGAGAGATCACCGGCCTGTTCGAAGAGTTCAGGACCTTCAGTCCCGACCTCAAGAAGGAGTTCGGACGCAAGATCAACGAACTCAAGCAGGCTGCGCTTGCCAAGATAGACCAGCTTCGCGAGCAGACCGCCGTTGAGGCGGCCTCGGAAGGTCCCAGGGAGGATCTCTCCATGCCCGGGACCCCGTTCAGCCTCGGTTCCCGCCATCCTGTTTCGATAGTCCGCCAGGAGATCGTGGACATATTCCGGAAATTCGGCTACGACGTCGCCGAAGGGCCGGAGATCGAGGATGACTATCATGTCTTCGAAGCGCTCAACTTCCCTTTGAACCATCCCGCGAGGGACATGCAGGACACTTTCTTCGTTTCCGTCGGGCATCCCAACCCGCTTCTCCTCCGTACCCACACGTCTTCGGTACAGGTGCGGGCCATGGAGACCATGAAGCTTCCCATCAGGGTGATATGCCCCGGCAGGGTCTTCAGGAACGAAGCCATCTCCGCGCGTGCGCATTGCATATTCCATCAGGTCGAAGGCCTGTATATCGACGAGAACGTGACCTTCGCCGACCTCAAGCAGGCCATCCTCCTTTTCGCCCGCGAGATGTTCGGTCCCGACACTGCGATCCGGATGCGGCCTTCATATTTCCCGTTCACCGAGCCCTCCTCGGAGGTCGATGTGAGCTGCAACATCTGCAAGGGCAAAGGCTGCAACATCTGCAAGGGCACCGGCTGGCTCGAGATCATGGGCTGCGGCATGGTGGACCCCAACGTCCTGGAGGCCTCCGGCATAGACAGCAAGAAATACAGCGGTTTCGCCTTCGGAATGGGGCTTGAGCGCATTGCGATGCTCAAGTGGCAGGTGAATGACTTGCGCCATTATTTCGAGAACGACCTTCGTTTCCTCTCTGAATTCAACACGGCAATAGAAGTCTGACGATGAAAAGACCTTCATTGATCGCTGCCGTACTGTCCTTCTTCCTGATGTTGGCGGGAATGGATGCTACGGCAGGCGAATTTTCCGGCAATGCCCTTGAAGAACAGGACGATACCCTCAGGACAAGTCTGGAGGGTATGTCTGCTATCTACCGGGCCAAGCTTGCGAAGCAGTACCCGATGAGGTACAACGGCACCCCGTACTGGGACACCTGTGGTTTCAAGAAAGGGACAGTGATCTTCAACGGAAGGCTCTACGAGGACATGCTCGTCAACCTGGATGCCGCCCAGGGCGAGGTGAGCGTGAAATTCTCCGACCAGTTGGCCGCCGTCTCCCCGGACCGCAGCCAGGTGCCTTTCTTCACCCGTGACGGGAAGGCTTTCATCAACCTGCGGTATCTCGGCGTCTCCGGATCCAAGGAAGGATTCTACCAGATCCTCTATGACGGCAAGGCCGCGGTCCTGAAGCGGATCGACAAAGTCTTCGCCTCATCCCCTGGCGACCACTACAACATGATCGGCTACAAGGACCCTCACTACAAGCCCGGGGTGATCAACTACTTTGACTACAGCCAGTCCTACTGGTACCTCTCGGACGGGAAACTGTCGAGGATCAGGGGAAAGGGAGGCCTCCTGTCCCATTACCGCGACAGGAAGAAGGAGATGAAGAAGGTCGCCTCCGCCGACCTGGATGAATGGTATGCCAAGGCAATGGCCGTGGCGGAAGGCGTGTCCGTCCCGGAAAGGAGGCTGCAGAAGGAGGCTTCAGTCTGGCATCCTACGGTTGCGTCCGCCATCCATGCTGATTTCCCTCAGGTCTATGCCCCGAAGATGAATCCTCCAGTGAAAGAAGACCTTCCTGCAGGCTTTTTCAGCAAGACCGACACCCGCAGCGGTTCTGCGGAACTGGAAGGCGAGTCGGTTGAAGTCCTTTACCAGAACAAGGTCTACACCGTCGGCGACCCTGCCAATACGGGAAACACGAAGGTTGTGCTGAGCGGTATCGTCAGGGACGCGATAACCGGGGAGCCTATCCCGGAGGTCGCAGTCTGGGACGACAAGACGAACACCTACACCAGGACCGATGGGGAGGGGCGCTATTCCCTGACCCTTCCGCGCGGCGAGAACGTGGTCAATTTCAGCGAACTGACCAAGCAGGAACTGAACCTGAGGGTGGTTATCTACAGCGCCGGCGGTCTTGATGTCTCACTCGGAGAGGGCGCCACCAGGCTCAACAGCGCGGTGATCTCCGCCGAGAGCCGCAAGAACCACAGGAGCGCCGCCATGGGAGTCGAGACGATCGGTGTCAAGACACTTGGGAAGATACCTACCGCTTTCGGGGAAGGCGACGTGCTCAAGGCGACCCTGACCCTTCCGGGAGTCAAGACAGTGGGCGAGGCATCCGGAGGCTTCAATGTCCGCGGAGGTTCCTCCGACCAGAACCTCATCCTGTTCAACGAGGGGACGATCTACAATCCGAGCCACATGTTCGGAATATTCTCGGCCTTCAACCCCGGGATCGTCGAGGGTCTGGAACTCTACAAGAGCTCCATCCCTGTCGAATACGGCGGTCGTATCTCATCCGTGATGGAAATACGTAGCAAGGAGGGCAGCCAGGAGAAGGTCAAGGGTTCCCTGGGCCTCGGGCTCCTTACCAGCCGCTTCCATCTCGAAGGCCCGCTCGGAGGCAAGACGACCTTTGTCATAGGAGGGCGTACAACCTATTCCGACTGGCTGCTCAAGAGCCTGAAGAACAGCGAGTACCGCGACGGGAAGGCGTCTTTCAACGACCTCAACCTCAGCCTCACGCACCGGGTGGACAGTGTCAACACGGTGCAGTTGTTCGCCTACAGGTCGGGGGACAAGTTCTCCTTCAACCGCGACACCACCTTCCGCTACCGCAGTACCAACGCTGCGCTGAGGTGGAGGCACAGGGTCGGCGACGGCCTGTCCTGGACCGCAAGCGCCGGTGTCGACCGCTACGACAACCGCCTGGAGGATTTCCCCAACTACACGGAGGCATATTCACTGGAGACTGCGATCAACCAGGCTTTCCTTCGCCTGAAGTTCGAGAAGAGGGCCGGCGGACACACCGTCACTTTCGGGGCGGAAGCCGTGGCCTACGCACTCGAAGGCGGCCACCTCAGGCCTTTCAGCGATTCTTCCCTGGTGATATCCAGGGACCTCGAGACTGAACGTGCCATTCAGCCTTCCGTCTACGTCGGAGATTCCTGGAAGGTGGACGAGAAACTGTCATTCGACTACGGGGTAAGGGTGTCTTCATTCTTCGCCCGGGATCCTTCCAAGGCCTATGTCGGGCCAGAGTTCAGGCTATCCGGGAAATATTCCTTCACGCCTGACTTCTCAGCCAAGGCGGGATTCAACACGCTCAGGCAGTACATCCACCTTATCTCGAACACCACGACCATTTCCCCGATGGACACCTGGAAACTCTGCGACGCCTCGATCAAGCCGGTGGACGGCTGGCAGGCGGCGGCGGGACTGTACCGGACTTTGATGGACGGCCAGCTCGACCTTTCGGTGGAAGGGTACTGGAAGAGCACCCGCAACTCGCTTGACTACAAGTCCGGAGCCACCCTTGTGATGAACGAGAACCTGGCCGGTGACCTTGTCCCCACGAAAGGCAAAGCCTACGGAGTGGAGTTCATGGCCAGGAAATCGGTAGGCAAGCTTACCGGCTGGGTATCGTACACCTATTCCCGGACCCTTCTCAAGGAGATGGAGGACAGGGGGATAAGCACGATCAACCGGGGCGAGTGGTACAGGGCCGCCTACGACAAGCCCCACGACTTCAAACTGGCAGGGAACTACGCCCTGACTGCGCGTTACAGCATATCCTGCAACATCGACTACTCCACCGGAAGGCCGGTTACGGTGCCTGTCGGGTATTTCCGCTACGCCGGGGGCTACCGCCTTGCGTTCTCTGAAAGGAACGGCTACCGCATCCCGGACTACTTCCGCCTTGACCTGGCGTTCAACATCGATCCCGGTCACTACCTCAAGCAATTGACCCACATGTCATTGACTTTCGGATGCTACAACGTGACCGGCCGCAAGAACCCCTATTCGGTCTTCTACACCACCAACGGCGGGACCAACCTCAACGGCTACATGGTCTCCGTCTTTGCCCGCCCGATACCTTATGTCAACTTAAACATTCTGTTCTGATGAAGAAGCTTCCGATTTTCCTTGCGCTGGCCTCGGCACTTGCAGGCTGCGTCTATCCGTTCAGCCTGGATGTTTCGAAGGACGTGACCGGACTGGTAGTCGACGGAGACATCCTCATCGGGGACACGGCCAGGGTTGAACTGAGTTCCCTGCAGCCCCTGAAGGGCGTGCGCTCCAGTGAAGGCGTCACAGGTACCGTGTGGATCGAGGATGACAAGGGCGACAGGTACGAGGATCCAGTCAACCCCCATGGCAGTTCGTTCGCCATCGACATGACAACGGCTCCCGCCGACCGGAAATACAGGATCGGCATCAAGCTTGATTCCCCGGTGAAGGGATCTTCCTCGGTCAGCTACCATTCTTCATGGCAGGACGTGCAGAAGGCTCCGAAGATAGATTCTGTCTACTACACCTACGACGACAAAGACCTGGATGTCAAGCTCAGCCTTTCCACAGCCGGGGGCAACGGCTGCTTCAGGTGGGACTACGACGAGATCTGGGAGTTCCACACCGCCCTGTATGCCTACGCGGAGTACCGCTACAACGACGGCATCTACCTGTTCTCCGACCTCTACGGCGGGAAGAACCCCTATTACTGGTGCTGGAGCTATTCCGCATCCCATGAGGCCGGAATAGCGATCGCCAGGAGCACGGGAGGGGAGAGGATCATCGGACACGACGTCCTCCGGATTCCCCGCAGCAGCAAGAAGATCCAGAGCATGTACTACATCAAGGTGAAAGCCAGGAACATAAGCGAGGAGTGCTACGAGTACCTCCGCGCGATCCAGGAGAATTCCAATTCCACGGGGTCGCTCATGGCCCCGGACCCGAGCCAGGTGGTCGGCAACGTGCGTTCCGACACCGATCCCCTGGAGGTGGTCTATGGTTACGTAGGTGCTTCGCAGGTGGCTTTCAAGGAGATGTTCATCGGCAACGCGCTTTATAGGAAGTCCTACGAGAGCTACGACACCATCATCCCCAACGCCAACAGCATCCCCGTGCTGAACCACTACTACGACATAGGGTTCCGTCCCTATTACAGCGAAGACGAAGGCGAGAACTACTATTGGGTCACCGACAGGTGCGTCGACTGCACCAGGGCCGGCGGCACGAAGGACAAGCCCTCATGGTGGCCGACTAACAACCAGTAAGAGATGAAAAGGTTTTTCGGAATATCACTACTGTTCACCCTGCTTGCCGTCCCGGCTTGGGCGGCGGAGGTGTCCGAGAGGGTCTACCTCTCGACGGACAAGGACGTCTACGTCGCCGGAGACATAATCTGGTGCTCGGCTTTCTGTTTTGACGGGTCCGGGTCCCTGTCTTCGGCCAGCAGCATCGCCTATGTCGAAGTCGCCTCAGTGGAGGGAGTCGTCGCCACGGCCAAGATAGGTCTCATCGACGGGCGTGGTTCCGGCTCGGTGGCCATCCCCCTGTCGGCTCCGACCGGCAACTACAGGATAATAGCCTACACTTCTTCCGGAAAAGGAAGGCCTGACCTGGAGACCGACGGGAAGACTCTTTCCGTGTTCAACACCCTTTCAGCCCGGAGGGTCTCCAAGGGCGTGGACCTTCTCCCGGATGATGAATATCAAAGGACTCCGGCGGCCGCCAAGGCCGTGCAGGGGAGAGTGTCAGTCTCGTGCCCTTCAGCTCTCCCATCTTCTTCCGTCAAAGTCCTCCTTGAGAATGGGGAAACCTCCGTGGCAAGCCTCAGCCTCTCTGTCTTCTGCGACGACGGAATAGTCTCGCCTTCAGACGCTTCAATCGTGAAGTTCGCCTCCGGGAGTTCCTCCTGGTCGGCCGATGCGGTCGACCTTGACGGAGAGGTTTTCCACGGGCATCTGGTCGGGACCAAGAAGACGGACGTGCTTGCCAACCAGTTCTGTTCGGCTGTGATTGCCTTCCCCGGCCGTGCCACCGACATCTACATGGGCAAGTTCAACCCTGACGGCACGGTCGACATCAAGACTCTCAACGTCTATGGCAACCACGACCTTGTCTGCGAGATCCTTGGCCAGAAGGAAGACAGCGACTGCCGCCTGGTGATCGAGTCTCCTTTCCTGAGGAAGACCCCCTCGGAACTGCCCACGCTCGGCCTGTGCACCGGCCTTGAAGACGCTCTCGTGCGCAGGAGCCTTGCCGTCCAGAACGACAGGATCGCTGCAACCGACACCTTGTTCGAGTTCCTCCCCAAGCGTGAAAGCGTCTTGCTTTCGGACACATATTGCGTGTCTTACCACCTGGACGACTACGACAGGTTCCCTACCGTCCGGGAGACATTGATCGAGATCACGCCCAACCTCAGGGTCCGCAAGGGTCCTGACGGGAAGCTCCAGATGCAGATGCTCCTGAAGGATGTGGACGCCTTTTCCTCCAACGTCCTGACCCTGATCGACGGCGTGCCGGTCAAGGACATCGCCAGCCTGCTGGACTTCGACTGCATGCTGTTCGGCGACATCCTGGTGTATCCTTACACATATTCCTTCGGAAGCGCAGTCTTTCAGGGAGTTGTGGACTTCGTGACGACCAAGGGAGACATCTCCTCCTTCAAGTTTGACAGGAACGTCGAGATCGTCGAATGGCAGGGAGCAAGCTATCCGGTGGCGTACACTTGCCAGGGGCTGCTTCCTTCGGATGCCGCCGCAGACCTTCGCGGGACCCTGTACTGGCATCCGTCGCTTTCAATTGCCGCCGGCGGCAGGATGGAAGTGGAGGTCAAGACTCCTTCGTACCCGGGGACTTTCCGGGTGGTGGCCGAGGGCGTCACGTCCGAAGGCAAACCCTTCCGCACCGAGACCACGCTTACCGTAAGCAGGTAAGCCGGGTTCAAGGGAGACCACGCTTACCGTAAGCCCGAGTCATCCACGTTTCAAGCGTGTTTTTGTGGATATCTCAAGGCCGACAAGAGGCCGACTCGCTTTCGGGCCTCGCCGGCGACATTGCCGCCCTTACCGGAGGTATCCTTTGATGCCGGCCTTGACGTCGTTCCAGCGGTAGTAGGGTCCTTCGACGGGCTGCAGGCCGCGCAGCAGGGTCTCTTTCTCGTTGTAGAGGAACTTGACCAGGACGTCGCCGCCCTTGTTGCGGTAGAAGACCGCCTGGAAATTGGAGGCGAAGGGAATATTCTCCCAGCCGCGCCAGCGCACCCTTGCTTCGTCGAAGGTCATGCGGTCGCCCACGCCTTCAAGGCCAAGGTAGTTGACGAAGGCGAGAAGTGGGAAGTCGTGTCCGAAACGAAGGTCGGCCGTCCAGTTGCCCTTTTCGATCACTTCATCCGCTTTTTCCACGAAATCGCGTACCAGCGGCTCGGTCGTCGCCATCCTCAGGGGACCCAGTTCGACGGAATTGCACTGCCTCATGTAGATGAGCATGCTGATTCCCTCCGACCATTTGTAGACGGCGTCAAAAGGGAGGTGCCTGTACAGGTTCTCGGGCACGTCGAAGGAGTCCGCAATCTTGGCGGTTTGGAAGACCTTATGCTCGAAAGCCAGGGCGTCAGGGACGAATTCCCTTGCCTTCTGCGGGTCGGTGAAGAGCCTGCGCATGATGGATGCGGTGTCTGGGACATAGGACCTGTCGAGCTCGTCGAGCATCTTCGCGCTGGCCTTGTCGATCTCTTCCGTCGAGCCGTTGCTGATGTAGTCCATGAAGCGTTCTCCCGTGTCCCACTGGAACTCCAGCGAAGGCTGCATCTCGTTCAGGCGGTTAGTGAACGAAGTCATGCTGATGATGCACCGCTGTACTGTCGATGAATATGCCCGGATCATCCCGTTCCCCTTCCTGAACACCTGCGGGAAGCGCTTGTACATATTCTCAGCCAGTTGGGCATGCTCGCGGACACCCCTCTGGGTCAGCCTGCCGTCCATCCCGTCGTGGAGACGGAATACCTTCCATGCCTCCTGGCGCAGGGAGTCTCCTTCCGGAGTGAGTATTCCCGCTTCCTTGGCCTTGTCGAGGGCCAAGGCTACGTCGCGGTAGTTGGACGCTCCCCAGTCGGAACGTGATCCGTGCCGTCCGTAGTGGCTGATATAGAAGGGCTTGTATCCTTTGGGAGCCTTAGTGTCATGGATCGGCGCGAATTCGTAGCAGTGGGTGTTGATCCCGGCTCTCTGTATGTTCTCCTGCAGGGCTGCTGCAATCGAGGGCTCCTGTCTCTGCTGTGCGGCGGCAGGGGCGGCGAGGGCCAGAAGGAGGATAGCTGAATCTAAGAGGTGGAGTTTGGTCATCGTGCAATTATCTCATCTACTGTTTCTCGGGGGCGGGACACTGTTTGTCGGCAGAGTAGCCAAGGTCGCGGATCGTCTTTTCGAGGGTGGATTCCTGGACCACCGCCGGGTCGTACTTGATGGTCACGGTCTTGTCTTTAAGCGACACCTTCAGGTCTTTCACTCCTTTCATGAAAGAGATCTTGTCGGTAATCTTGTTGACGCAGTTCTTGCAGTGCATGCTGACCACGTAGGTGACGGTCTCCGTCTTGGACTTGGGTTTGGCCTTCAAGGCGGCTGCAGTGGAAGCCGTGATGCCGCGCATCATGGGGCGGTTCTCGTCCAGCATCTGGGTGTAGATCCCCGAAAGGCCGAGCAGGCGGATCTGGCGGGCTCCGGTGGTGGCGTCGGCATAGTCCACCGTCACGCTGGCCGAGTTCTCGAAACTCTCGGCAAGGTTGCAGCAGGCCATTTTCATCAGGCCTGCCGACGAGATCACCTCCGTGCGGAGGTCTTTGTTCCTGGACAGGTAGTTCGCTTCCCGGCGTGCGGTGAAGACGGTGGCTTCCAGTGAATCGCTCCGGTCAGAATAGATGCCAGTGGTGTCCACCTGGGCATATGCAATGATCCCAATGGAGGCCATCACGAAGGCTGTTATGCAACGTTTGAGCATGGAGATACTGATCCAGTAACGTGCCGCCCCTTCCGAAGCGGGCAGGTTACATCCTACAAAAGTACTCAAAATGGGGAAATGGGCAAAACGGGAGAGGCACTTTTACCTCGTGGGGAGCGGTCCGCCGCTGCAGATGGCGCGGATGTATCTCTTGACGACGCTGTGGGCCGGAAGGGGCATCGAGCCATGGTCATAGCCGTCGAATTCGTAGAGGAAGACTTCCTCGTTGCCGTTCAGCTTCATCATCCTCCAGAAGTAGGCCTGTTCTTCGTAGCGGCCGTTCATCTCAAGTTCGCGGTCGCCTGACAGGACCAGCATCGGCATGGGAAGTTTCCTGACGTGGTACAGAGGGGCGGTCGGGTCCAGAAGAGGCTGGAGGGGGCCGAGCCCCATCTCCTTGCGGACGTTGTAGTGGGTGATCTTCTGGGCGCTGTAAGGGAAGGCTCCGGCTATCCTGTCAGCGTCTATCCCGTATTTCGCGAGCCATTGCTTGTCGAGTACCACCATGTCGGTCAGGTAGCCTCCGGCGGAATGGCCGGCGACGAAGATCCTTTCGGTACTGCCGCCCCGGGATGCCACTTCCCTGAACGCCCAGGCCACGGCGGCCGCAGCATCGTCGATGCATTCCTGGACGGTCGCCTTTGGAAGCAGCCTGTAGTTCACGGCGATTATCCCCAGGCCGGAATCCTTGAGCCCGTCCGGAATCGACTTGTTTCCTCCGGTGAGCCCTCCCCCATGGAACCAGACGACTGTGGGAAAGTCTTTGGCATCAGTGGGGTAGTAGAAGTCGAGGAAGCATCGGTCGGCGGCATAGTCGCCCGCATCGGAATGGTACGGGATGTCCTTTTCGATCTTGTACGCACCTTGTGCGAAGGCGGCTTGCGAGAGCACAGCCACGGAAATGAGTAATATGGCGAGACGTTTCATGCCGGTAAAGATAATCTTTCCGGTAAAGATAATCTTTTATCCGGCAATTGGAAGACAATGGCTGGAGTTTCCCGATAATTGCTATTTTTGAAAAAAATACTCTATGGCGAAGGGAATCTTTTTTTGCCGGGGCTTTCATCACGGCGTACGCTTCCTGAGGACGGTCGTGCCGGCCTCCCTGGCGGCCGTGGCCCTGGTACTGGCATCGTGCGTGAACAATGATCGTTACGGATGGGGGAGAAGGCCGGAAGGAATGGTCCTTACGGAAGGAGGAGAACTTGTGGGAACGTTGGAAATACCTGAAGTACAGGGGATTTCCCATAAGGAGCGGATAGAGAGGCTGGACTCGGCAACCTTCAAGGTACAAGTGACGTTCAAGGCTCTGGCCGATCTGGATTCGGTCCGCCTGGAGGTCGGTTTCGTCCAGGATTCCGGATGCGGCTGGTGGATGATCCCGGCTGTCAGCTACAACGGCAACGCCTGGGGACGCGGCCTCGAACCCAAGGGTGCGAAGGCCGACGGGCAGTGGCGGAGCGTGTCGTTCCGCCGAACTCCGATACCCGGGGCCATGTATTCGGAAGGAAAGCGTTATGCCGTGGCGACATGGGCCGAGGCACCGCGCTCCCTGAAAGAGAGTTTCTCATGCTCGTTGAGGCCGGACGGGGAACGGACCGGCCACCATTACCTCTGGCCTGAAGAGGAGATGCCGGTGACTTATGCCAACCGGGACCGTTTCGAGGGAGGCTGGAGGGATGTCCGGCCGCTCCGCAAAGGGGAGACGGTCGAATTCAGGATATTCATACACCTCAGCCGCGTCCGGGAAGGGCACAAGGGCATGCGTTCCTTCCTCGCGAAGGCCTGGGAACTGTCCGCCAAGCCGGAGGTGGAGGTTTTTCCGCCCGAGAAGCTTTGGGAACTCGGCATCCGCTACGCCAAAGAGTCGCTCTGGGCGGAGGAAGGCCCCTACAAGGGCTTCAGCATCGGGTTGAACCTGGACCCGGAGGGCAACTGGCAGCAGCGGCCCGGCTGGAAATATGAGATCGGCTGGTGCGGGCAGAACGCCTCCCTTGCCATCTCGC
This sequence comes from uncultured Bacteroidales bacterium, assembly GCA_900320185.1. Taxonomy (GTDB): domain Bacteria; phylum Bacteroidota; class Bacteroidia; order Bacteroidales; family UBA932; genus Cryptobacteroides. The sequence goes on along the minus strand of ONRD01000015.1, from coordinate 9,389 downwards.
TGATGAGGGATTACCAGAAGACCGGTTCGAGGGAGTCGCTCGACAAGGCGGTGGCCACCCTTGACACCTGGAGCAAGTGCAGCCTTCCCAACGGACTCTTCGTCACCAACTATGACAACATCCTCTACGGCAACCCGGACGGCTCCATCGACGCCTGCAACCTCGGTACCGCCGCCGTAAATTTCTTCGAGGCCTTCGACGTGGCCCGGGAGTGCGGAGTTGACAGGCCTGAATATGAGCGGGTGGCCTATGCCATCTGCGATTTCGTCGCTTCGGACCAGCAGGAGAACGGCTGCTATGCGAAGGGCTGGAAACCCGACGGGGAAAGCATCTACAGGGAAGGGACGATCGGATGTTTCCTCGTCCCGGCGATGGTGGAGGCCTACCGCAGGAGCGGGAACGAGAGATACCTTGAATCGGGCCTGAGGGCTTACAGGCACTACCTTTCCGAACTGAAGGAGAACGGATTCACAACCGCCGGAGCCCTTGACACATGGTGCATAGACAAGGAGTCTTCGCTCTCGCTGCTGCGGTCGGCGATGCGCCTGCACAGCCTGACCGGGTCGCAGGAGTACATAGAGGATGCCCTGGCGGTCTCATATTACCTCTCCACATGGCTCTGGCACTATGACGGGATCTATCCTGCTGACGACGGTTTCACGGAATACGGCTTCCACACTTTCGGGGCGACCTCGGTTTCGGTCCAGCACAACCATCTGGATCCATATGCCCTTTACTGGGTTCCCGAATGGATCGAACTCTCCGACCTGACAGGGGATCCGCAGTGGAGGGAGAAGGCCCTGGCAATATGGCGCTGTGGCAACCAGCTGGTCTCTGACGGGACCCTGGAAGTGAACGGACACATCCGTCCCGCAGGGTCACAGAACGAGGCTTGTTTCGAGTGCAGCTGGGGATTCTCTTCAAGGGACCAGGGGAAGCGCATCAATGACTGGCTGGTCGCCTGGCCGGGCGCATTCCGCCTGGAGACCCTCCGCCGCCTGGATGGCCGGACGGACGTGCTGGTGCAGTGACGCTGCCCTCAAGTCGCCGGCAAGGCACGGATCGGTGACTGACAAAAAAGAAAACCTCCAGGCTTCTCTGCTTGGAGGTTTCCTTGTATCTTCTATGAAGCCGGAGGCTATTTCTCGAATTCTATGACATCTGCGGAGACTGTGGTCTTTACCCGTATGATGATTCCCAGCACTATCCTCTGGGTGTTTACGATTGCTACGTTTGCGAGAGCCTGATTGTCTTTCAGGTCAGCCTTGGCCTTGGCGTCTGCGATGGCTTTACCGGCATCGTTCCCTCCTGCGAAGCCGAAGATGTAGGTGCTGGTGGCTTCTCCCTGGACTGTCTTTACATAGTGGAAGTTGGCGGAAGAAAGCGCCGTACCGGTGTCGATGGCGTTGAGCGATGAAAGGGTGGAACAGCTGGATGCTGCAAAGCACATGATCACCGGGATCAGAATAAGAAGTAATCTTTTCATTTGTTTGTTGGTTTTAGTGAAAGTTAAAAACCACATATTCTTCGATACATGGTCATTGCCTTATGAAAAGTGATTCCGTTGGGATTCGAACCCAAGACCCACAGCTTAGAAGGCTGTTGCTCTATCCAGCTGAGCTACGGAACCGTCCGCCTTTTCCGGCGCCTGCCGGAACTGGACTGCAAATATACGTAAATTTCTCGATTAAGCAGGAATTCTTTCTTTTTCCCGTGGACCTGCCTGCACATTCCGGAGGTCGCAGTTTCAGGACCGGGGCCTGCCGGGGTGGCGCAGTTTCAGGACCGGGCCTTCTTGCCGGCCTTTGCGAAGGACTCGAGGAATATGACGAAAACGGCGCCGACGAGCATCCACAGGATTCCGCTGCCGACCTGGAGGGGGACGGAGAGAGTGCCGAGGTCTATTCCCTGGGCAAGAAGAGTGTCGATCTTGGACGAGGCTTCTTCCATGGGCATCCCGCCGCGCATCAGGGCGGCTGTGGCGAGACTCGCCCTGTCGCCCCAGGGCCAGACCTTGACGAGGGCGCCGAGGGTGAAGCCTATCAGGACCAGCAGGGTCGGTTTCTCGAAGTTCCGGGTGAGCCAGTGAAGGAATTTGGAGAAGGCGAGTATTCCCAGGAGGCATCCGATACCGAAAACGATCAGGACCGGCCAGTCCAGGTCGCTGATGGCTCCCATTATGTAGTCATATTTGCCGAGGAGGACGAGCACGAAGCTGCCGGAGATGCCCGGGAGGATCATGGTGCAGACAGCGATGGCTCCGCAGACGGCGACGAACCAGAGGTCGTCGGTGGTGCTGGTGGGTGACAGGAGGCAGATCGCGGCGCCAAGGACGATGCCCAGGGAGAGCCAGATCCAGTAGGAACCCTTCCAGCGCCCGATCCCGCGAAGCAGGTAAATGCTGGAGACCACGATCAGTCCGAAGAAGAATGACCATGTCTGTACGGGATGGTAGTGGAGCACATATTCCATCAGCTTGGCCAGCGAGAACACGCTTACGACCACACCGATGGCCAGCCATAGGAGGAAGGTCCCGTGTATGTTCTTCCAGAACTCGCTGAACCTTCCCTTGAGCAGGAGCTTCCATGACTCGACCGACATTATCGCGTTCAAGGATTCCACAAGCTCGTTGAATATTCCTGTAAGGAGGGCTATGGTACCGCCGGAAACTCCGGGTATAACGTTTGCCGCGCCCATGGCGAAGCCCTTGAGCGCGACTGTCAGGTTGTGTATCGTTCCGGGCATGGGCTACCTTATCTTGGAGATGTAGCTGGAGATGAACTTGAAGCTTTCCAGCTGGGAGATGGTCTTTCCTTCCGGGTCGTTGACGACCAGGTCGAAGGGGTTGCCCGGGAGCTGCTTGCGGCCTATCTTGAAGCGGGCCCTGGATGCACGTACGAGGTACTCGACAGAGTAGTCCGGATCCTTGATCAGGCAGATGAACACGTCGGGGTCCTGCTCCTGGAGCACGTTCAGCTTGTACTTGGACGGCTTCCCGTACCAGTTCACGTCCTTCTTCGTGATGGTCGTCTGGATCGATGTGATCAGACGGTCCTCGCTGCCGATTTTCCGGAAGTCCTGGAAGAACACGCTGCCGTTGATTTCGCTCTTGCGGAAATAATTCATGATCATCGTTTTGCAAGAGTCGTAGGTGATGTCTTCCACGTCGATTATCGCAACGTAAGACCGTATTTTGCTCAGTGGAAGGAAGCCTGTCGGGACGGTGCTGGCGTCATTCTTCAGACTCCTTTTCCTGAAAAATTCCTGTGCGAATTCAAACATACGCTATCTGTTAATGACCGGGTCGACCGGATTATTGTTCTGTGTAAGTGCCGTCCGCATTCCTTCACTGAAGGTCCCTGCCGACCGAGGCAATCAGTTCCTTGATCTCCTGCTTGGCGGCTTTCCAGCGCGGTACGTCGATCTTGGTCCCGACGACTTCCACGACTTTCGCCGCAATTATCGAGCCTATCTCGCCGCATACCTTCAGGGGCATTCCGAGCGAATGGGCGTAGAGGAAACCTGCCGCATAGGTGTCTCCTGCGCCGGTTGCGTCGATGGTCGCGGCCGGCCATGCAGGGATGTAGTGGTATTCATCGCCCTGTTTCAGCATGGAACCGTCCTTGCCCACCTTCACGACGGCGATCTCGCACTGGCCGGCCAGGACGTCCAGGGCTTCGCGCGGCTCGAGCTTGGTGTACGCCCGCGCCTCGCTCTCGTTGGCGAAGACGATGTCCACATATTTCTCCACCAGGTTGTGGAAGAACGCTTCGTTGGACTCGACGACGTTGTAGGAAGCCATGTCTATGGAAATCTTGCATCCGGCTTCCCGGGCCATCTGGACAGCCCTGCGTATGAGGTCCTGGTTCTGGACCAGGTAGCCCTCGATGTGGAAGTAGTCATAGCCTCGGAAATCCTCCTCCTTCAGGTCTTCCGGTACCAGCTCGAGGGCTGCTCCCATGTAGTCGGCGAAGGTCCTTTCCGCGTTGGCCCCGGTGATGAAGCACATGGCCCTTCCCGATCCCTTGGTGCCGGTCATCAGGTTGGTCTTGACTCCGAACTGCTCGAGGGTGCTCTTGTAGAGAAGCCCCAGTTCGTCATTCCCGATCTTGCCTATGAAGCAGGAAGGCATGCCGAAGATCGAAGTACAGGTAATCGTGTTGGCCGCGGATCCTCCGGGTACATATTTCACGCCCCACTCCTTGAGCTTGGACCAGATCCTGTCGCCGGTCTCCAGGTCCACGTGCTGCATGCTTCCCGGGGGAAGATGGTACTCGCGGAGCATCGAATCGTCCGGGAATACCGCAAGTATGTCAGTAAGGGCGTTGCCTATGCCGAGTATCGATTTCATGTCGCTTTGCTGTGTTAACTTACAAAGTTAATGAATATTTTAGTTAAATTTGTCCCAATGGACAAGAAGGTCGGAAATATTCTCAAATATTCCATTTCGATCATCCTGGCGGTTATCCTTCTGTGGTTCTGTTTCCGGAAGGTTGACTGGTCGGATTTCATGATGGCACTGAGGTCCTGCAGGTGGGAGTTCGTCATCCTTTCCATGCTGTCGGGGCTGCTTTCGTTCCTGCTGCGTGGCATCAGGTGGCGCGAGCTGCTCCTTCCGATCGATCCGTCGACAAGCACCCTTACCTGTTTCAATGCCGTGAACATCAGCTATGCCATCAACCTTGTCCTTCCAAGGGTCGGAGAAGTGGCCCGCTGCGGTTTCATCACCGCCAGGTCCGCACGGGAAGGCGAGTCCGGCGAGGGAAAACGCCTGGCTTCCTTCGACAAGGTTGTGGGCACAGCTGCTCTGGAGAGGTCTGCCGACCTGGTCTTTTCAGGGCTTTTGATAGCCGTGTTCCTTTTCTTCACGTGGGACCGCTTCGGAGCGTTCTTCTCCGAGAAGGTCTTCGGTGCGGCAGGAGGCGGGATCAGTACGGGAAAGATACTCCTCGCCGCCGGGGCGCTTGTGCTTGCCGCCGCTCTCGTGTGGCTTTCCATCCGTTATTCCGGCAGCAGCGGCTTCCTCGGGAAGGCAGGCGATTTCTGCAAGGGAATATTCAGAGGGTTCCTGAGCTGCCTGAAGATGAAGCGGGCATGGTTGTTCTTCGCCCTCACCGTAGGGATATGGGCATGCTACTGGCTGGAGGCCTGGCTGATCCTCATAGCCGTACAGGGAATATCCCCTGCAGGGACCAGTCCGGAGATGGCCGCCGGCATAGCCAATCTCTCCGGCCTGGGCATCGTCGATGCCCTGTTCATCATGCTTGTGGGCAACATCGCGTCGCTGGTGCCCGTACCGGGAGGGTTCGGTGCGTACCATTTCATGGTCTCTTCGGCCATGTCGTTCGTCTATGGCATCCCGGCCGGCTTCGGGATGATCTTCGCAACACTCAGCCACGAAGCCCAGACCCTCACCCAGATTGTCAGCGGAGGGGTTTCCTACATCAGCGAGACAGTCAGGAAGTGAAATCCGTTGCGGCGGGCCCCCGCGTGACTCAGCGCACCTTGTACAGTTCAGGAATATCCGGCCTTGGCACGCCCACTGTGCAGTTGGCATGCCAGTCGAGGTTGTTCACGTAGAGGTGCCGGAAGTCGAAGGGCTGAGGGGCCCATACCCTGAAAAGGTTGCCCTCCTCCCATGTGTTCCCGGCGGAAGCATAGTCGCAAAGAGGCAGAAGATGCCTGCCCCCGCCTTCATCCAGGCAGGGCACGTTGAATACCATCCACATGGACCGGTCGTGAGTGGTGGCTTCCTCAAGCGCTATGGTTCCGTCTGACGCCTTCTCGAATTCGAACCTGTACATGGGAGGGACATCGACCCCGTCCCTGCGCGGGATGAGCCTGGTGTCGAAGGACAGTACGACAGGGCCCCTGACTATAGCCGCATCCCCAGAGCCGGCAGGGTCTTCGACCACCTTGGCGGTCATGTCGAAATCCAAGGTCACCTGATCACCGTCTTTCCAGAAGCGCTTTATTTCCAGGTATTTCCCGCTCTTCGCCTTGTAAGTTTTGCCGTTCACCGAAACCCTGGTCCGACTGCTCCACGAAGGGATCCTCAATGAGAGGGTGAATCTCTCGGGGGCCGGGAGCGACAGCCTTACGGAGGCATTCCCTTCGGCAGGGTAGTCCCCCTCGATCCTGAGTTCCGCATCCTTGCCGGAAGGGGTGGTGAACCTTCCTGTGCCGGAGGCGTACAGGTTGACGGCAGGCCCCTTGTCCGAGGTCATCAACGCCCATGAGGGGACCGTCATCAGCCCTCTGGGGCCGTTGGCGACGCAGCAGCTCATCACTACGTCCGTAAACTGCTGGTGGGAGTGTGTCCTCTCGCCCATGAGTCCGCTGTAATAAGCCCACCATTCTCCTTGCGGCGACATCGCCGCCAGCATGGCATTGTACAGCGTCTGTTCCAGGAGGTCAGCATAGTGGCTGTCTCCTGTCAGGCGGAGGAGCTGGTAGAGGAGTTTCATCCAGGTTGCAGTCACGCAGGTTTCCATGCCTTGATAGACAGGCTCGCACTGGCGCTCCTTCCCATGGAACCAGATCTCGGCGGCCGATCCCGACCCCACGATCATGAGTTCATCCCTTTCTATCTTCCGGACAAGGTTCTTCTCTGCGTCAAGCAGTCTTTTCTCGCCCGTGCAGCGGTAGAGTTCGCAGAGGCCTTCGAAGCAGGACATCATCTCATAGGCCTTAGGTGCCCCGCTCATCTTCCACATCGGCTTGTCCGACAGCGCTTCTTCAATGAGATGAAGTCCGGTAGGGGTGAGCACGTTGGGACTGTCCCAGGACTTTACGATGTGCCTGGCGAAGTCAAGATAGCGTTGTTCTCCCGTCCTTTGGTAAAGCAGGACTACCGGTTCGAGCACAGAGCATGGGGCAAGTCCCTTCCAGCCGATCCATCCCGTGCCGGCGATGTTGACTCCGCTCTCCGGTCCGGCCTCCCTTATCAGGTGGTCCGCCGCTGATGCGGCAGCCTCCAGTACCTTGGGATCTTTAGTAATATCATAATAGGCGAGGAGGCCGAGAAGAACATATTTCCGGCCCCAGATGTCCCAGTCGCCAAGGTGGAATTCGTCCGGGTAGGTGCCGATGTAGCCGTCGGCTCCCTGTGTCAGGAGCAGTTCGCGGACGGCCCTGTCTATGATTTCCCGGTGGGCGGCGGTGGGGGAGTAGGAGTAGCCCATGGCTGCCGCAGTAAACCACTTGCCCCAGAACTCGCACTTGAAGCCCCACTTGCCGTCGGACTTGTCACGGAATGGCTGTACCACCCTCTCGATGTCCTGGGCCATCAGGCGGTTCTGGATGCAGAGGTCTATCCTGCCCCCGAGATAGCCGTCGAAACGGGTCCGGGCAGGCGACAGTTTGTTCCCGACAGCGGTTTCCGCCATGGTCTGGCTGCCAAGGCAGGCCATCAGCAGGGCAGATGAAAGGAAGAGGATCGAGGCTTTCATGTAATTTACGGTTATTATCTGTTCGTGCCTGAAGATTACGGGGTTCCTTTGTCGAACATCGATGGCCAGGTCCTAGAAACGGGCCGGATAGCCAAGCAGCTGATAAGCCAGGGAATAAGCCATCCTGAGGTGTCCCTCCGTGTTGGGATGCAGAAGGTCATGGTGCTCAAGACCTTTCTCCGATCCCGGACTGCCGGAGGAGGCCTCGGTTGCGCTGAATTTCAGAGTCTTTTCGTTTTCCCTGAAATACCTGGCATGCTCGGGTTCCATCGGATAAAGGCCGCAGACGCTGGACAGGTCGATTACCGGAACAGCCCAGACATCAGCGGTTTCCTTGATGACTTGGACATAGTCATCGATGTACAGGCCGAGTTTGTTCGCGTGGTTCTCGTCGGGTTGGATGTTGTTTTCGGCGCAATTGAAATAGCCCCTGTGGATTGGTGTCAGCAGGATTACCTGCTTGGTGGGATAATTATGCTTCAGGAAAGACATGAATATGTTGATGTCGGACCTGACAGTGTTCCCTTCCATGACCGGGGTGCGGTGTCTCAGGGACGTCATGACCCCGTCACGGTTGACCTCGGAGGTTCCTTCTTCGAACCATTCGCCCAATGGGCGTGACCCGTTGAAATCATTGGTCCCTATGAATATGATTATGGCATCTACATCCTGTCCATGCTCGGAGAGCAGCTGCCTGGCCTGTCCGAGGATCTGGGTGGTCCGATGGCCGCTGATCCCGTAGCAGTACGGCTTGATGCCGAGGATTGTCCTGAGCTGGTTCCAATAGATGTCCTGGCCCCCGAGCTGGCCTTCATCGGTGATGGAATCCCCGAGGAATGCGACCTTTGCTCCATTCCATTGACTCTTGATCTCCGGTTCGCCGTCGTGGAAGCCCAGGAGGGCCAACAAGGCAAGTAGCGGTATGACCAACACGAAGAAACGCTTTTTCATCCCTTATCCTTTTAAAGATTGTCAAATATCAAAGATAAGACTTTTTTCGTACTATTCCCGATTTCGTTTAAACCAGTAGCAACAAAGGGATATCGGTATGGCAGAAAAAAGGGCTGCCACGGCACTGATTAACAAAAACACCATACCTGTCAGTCCATCCATATACCATCGCTCCCGGACTCCGTCAATCTCAATATACCGAGGCCGATAAAGGTCAATTAGAAGAGCGATAGCCAAGATTGTATTGACAATAAAGAACACGATAATTGCTTGTTTCTTCCAGGTATACCTCCACCATTTCCACCGGATAAACATGCCAACGGCGCCATAAACAAAAATGTACAAAACGCCCACCCAAAGGAAACTCCAATCAAAACCGGGCCCCCATAACAGAGGATGCATAAGGAATGCTACAACGGAGGCAAGCATCATTCCAAAAGTGAAGTGCAGCACGGGTTTGCAATCTTGATTCATGAAAAAACAAGTGTTTACAACCTGCAAGATAACCATTCTCAATCAAATCTTCAAACTACACTAATTATAGTCAGCCACGGATAATTGCAGGTGAGCCCAAAAACCTAATGAAAGTTTACCCTCCGTTACTCTATAGGGATTGGCTTTCGTCTGTAAGACAATATGGTTTTGAATTGTCCTGCGAAATACGTGGTTCCTCCATCTTTAAAATACTTTATGCAAAACAAATCAGGAGGAATTGTCGAACTTGATGGCTCCGTAAGAACGATACTCGCCTTTTTGTCTCCTGTCTGATATAGGCTGTTCGGAACATTGTCGGCGAATATGAACCTGAGAGTTGCTCCTTGATAATAATATTTCAGATGCTCTTTGAGCCCTACCTCTGGAATAAAATCTCTACCCAAAAAGTAATACGTATCATTAGTGTCCACTAAAACTTTAAAATAGTTCTTTGAAAATATTGTTTGTTAGATAGTTACAAGGGTTTTGTGAGCGCAACGATTTGAATTTACC
>ONRD01000013.1 GCA_900320185.1 uncultured Bacteroidales bacterium | reverse complement strand
GAAAGGATCTCCGGCTGGAAAGCCCAGTTCTCATTGAACTGCGAGAAGGTCTCCACGAAGTCACGGGTGACGCTGGTGCCGCTGACGGAAGGATAGTGGCACTTGGTCAGCAGGCCATGGAGGGCATGGCCGAACTCATGGAAGGCGGTCTCCACCTCGTCGACGGTCAGGAGCGAAGGAGTATCCCCCTCGGGCGCGGTGAAGTTGCAGACGTTCACTATGATAGGACGAACGTCGTTGCCGTCGGCATCAACGTACTGGTCGCGGACGTTGTTCATCCAGGCTCCCCCTCTCTTGCTCTCACGCGGGAAATAGTCGGTAGTGAATATTCCCAGGAGGCTGCCGTCGGCGTCGGTGACCTTGAACGTCTCGACACCGGGATTGTAGACAGGCACGCCGTCGAGCGGCTCCACGTTGATGCCGTAGAGTTTGTGGGCGGCGAAGAAAAGGCCCTTGCGGACGTTTTCCATCATGAAATACGGCTTGGTGAGGTTCTCGTCAAGGGAATACTTGAGGCTGCGGACCTTCTCGGCATAGTAGAACCAGTCCCAGGGCTGGATCCTGGAACCGGCGGGAAGCTTCCCCGCCTTGATGTCCTCGTCCATGAGCTCCTGCATCCGGGCCACCTCCTCGGCAGCCTTTGCATTGGCAGCCTTCTGGATCTTGTCCAGGAACTCGTCCACGGTGGCCGGGTCTCCGGCCATCTTGTCGTCAAGCTGGTACGCTGCAAAACTGTCGAAGCCCAGCAGTTTCGCCTTCTGGGCACGGAGCCTGAGGATCTCCAGGCAGAGGGCCTTGTTGTCCTTGTCGCCGCCGTTGTTGCCCCTTGATGAATAGGCCTTGAACATCTCCTCGCGCCTCGAGCGGTCCTCGCACCTTGCCATCTCCACTGAATATGCAGACACCGGTACCCCGAACCTCTCCTTGAAGGCGTTGTTCTCGTCAAGGAGGTTGGTCCCGAACTTCTGCTGGGCGGCGGCGATCTTCTGGTTGATCTCCTTCATCTTCGCCTGCCCGGCCTCGTCAAGGGCGACACCGTTGCGGGTGAAACTCTCGTAGAGTTTCTTCAGCACCACCTGCTGCTCCCTGGTAAGGCCGCTCTGGTCGGAGTCGTACACGGCCTTGACCCTCTCGAAGAACTCCCTGTTCATCGAGATTTCGTCTTCATGGGCGGTCAGGAGCCCTGTGGCAAGCTCGACTACGCTGTCGAGGGCCTCGGTACGGTCCGTTTCGTTGACATTGAACAGCACTCCGACGACCTTGGACAGGATTCCGCCCGAAAGCTCGTAGGCACCTATGGTGTTGTCGAAGGTCGGAGCCTCCGGATTCCTCAGGATCGCCTCGAGCTCCTTGTCCTGCTCCTCAAGGCCTGCCTTGAGCGCAGGGATGTAATCCTCTGTCTTGATCTTGTCGTAGGGAGGGATTCCGTAAGGGGTCTTCCACTCCTGGAGGAACGGGTTGGTTCCGGTCTGTGCACAAGCTGCCATGATGATGGTTGCTCCTATGATTGACAATCCTTTTTTCATGATGGTTCGATATTATTCCTTTACTGGAGACGGACGCCGTCAAGGTCGATCAGGGTGAACTGGGCGGCACCCTCATAGTTGGTCAGGATGCCAGTGACGTCGATCTTGCCGCCGTCAAGTATGGCCTGGTCCAGCCTGGTGTCCGAGAATTTTGCATAACCGCTGCTGCGGATCTGGACCTCCGTTCCACCGGGCATCTTGAAGTACTGGCTCACGGAATATGCGGATGCATTCCTGCGGAACTCTTCCTTGTGGTCGGCGACCGTCCCGTAGTTGTAGTCCCCGGAGTTGCCGATCTTGGCAAGGTCCCACACACCACTGTCGAGGTACTCCACGAACTTGTTCTGGGACATTGCCCAAGTGTCGATGCCCCACTGCTGGTCGGAGAGGAAGAGCCTGTTGCCGGAAGCCTTCTTGTTGGCGTTGCTGTCAAGGTAGACAAGCACGAAGATTTCATTGGCGTAGGTCAGTCCCTTGAGGGTCACGTACTTCCCGAACACAGGGCTCTTGTAGCCGCCCTTCACGGCAGCCGCCACCACGTCTTCCGAGAGTTCTTCGGGGGCAACCGGAGTTCCCTTCGCTCCCTTGAATATGTGGGAGTCGATGATCCTCTTGACGTCGATGTAGGCGGTCTCATATTCACCGGTGGGATCCTCGTAGCCGATCTGGAGCATGCCGCCGTAATTGCCGAGGGTCAGGCCCTCGCACTTGACGTAGAGCATCTGGCCCAGCTTGTAGTCGTTGTACAGTCCGGTGGAGCCGATCTTCACTTCGATCGCGCCCGTTTCATCCTGGATGTACAGAGAACGGTAGACATTGCCGGAGATGTCGGACGAGATGATCTTGCCTCCGATCACTATGTCCTTCTCGAAATGGTACGGCGTCCCTTTGTAGAGCTCCTTAACCTGGGCTATGGTCATGTTGGGAGTCATCGTCACGGTCGCGGCGTCCGAAGGCTCTCCCTGGTTCCCGATCACCGGTTCCCACTCCTGGCACCCGGCGGCCATGCACAGGACGGCCACCGTCATAGCATACAATATCTTTTTCATTGTCATTTCCTCCCTTGCTTAGAATCTGAAATAGAGGTTCAGCATGTAGTTGAATCCCTGCATGTAGAAGTACTTGGAGTCGAAGCGGTAGTAACGCTCCTTGCCGACAGTGTTGTCCACGATCCTGGTCTGCTCGAAACCTCCGGTCTTGATGTCCTTGGCGTTCAGGAGGTTCTTGGCGTTCAAGGAGAATCCGTACTGGTACTTCCTCTTGTAGTACCAGGACTTGCCTACGCTGAAATTGAGCACCCAGGCCGACTTGAACTTCTCCTGCGAAGCCATGTACTCGACTTCGGCGGGCGTGACGACCTTGTCGGCTCCGGCAGTGGTCTCGTCAATCCTGTAGAGAGGGTTCATGTCGAGATAGGACTTGTCGAAGTAGTCGAGGTCGGCATCGATGAACCAGTAGTTGTAGAAATACGAGAGGCCGATGCTGGTGGCGAGCTGGGGCGTGCTGGGCACATAATGCTTGGCATAGTGGTCAACCTCGTAGGTGCCGTCCGCACCGCGCACGTATTCCCCGGAAGCATTCTTCCTGAAGACGGGGTTGCTCTTCCAGTAAGGGACGAGGAGGTCTTCGTAGACCACTTCCGCACTGTTGTCGACGGTGGCGGTCATGGTCGGGTTGGAAGTGTAGACATATTCACCATAGGTGAAGGCTCCGACCACTGAAAGGCCGCTGAGCGGAGTAGGCACTTCGAATCCGAGTTCCATTCCGACATGCCTCTGGTCGATGTTGCGGAGGGCGAAGTTTCCGAAGGAGTTGTTGAGGTCGTAATAGACGCTCATTACGTCGGTCTGGTCCTCGATCGTGGTGTAGAACCCGGTCAGGCGGAACCTGTAGCCGTTGTTGGCGAACATGTAGTTGACATCCGTCGAAAGGGACTTGACGTTCTCAAGGTCCTTGATCATCGTGTTGCGGGTCCTGGGAGCGATGAAAGCCTGGTTGAACAAGGGCGACTCGCTCGAATAGCCGGCGTTGGCATAGACCCTGTGGCCTCCGTTGAAGGTGTAGGCAAGGTTGAGTTTCGCAGCATATGTCAGGAAATCCACCTTGAGGGAGTTACCCTTCGAGGTTATGACCTGGCCTTCGGAATCATAGGTGGTTATCACCTGGCCCTGGTAGGAGATGGGGTTGCCGTTGCCGTCCAGTCCGGGGAAAAGTCCCTTCCTCATCAAGCCTTCCCTCCAGAAGACGGTCTTGCCGATGCGGCCGCCGAGTCCAGCCTCGAAACCGCCGACCGTGTACTTGCCGCTCAGCCAGCCTTCTCCCTTGAGGATGTGGGCGTTGTAGTCATAGCCATATTTGTCGCCGCGCTTGACCTTCTGGGCTTCACCGTGGGCGAAGAAGTAGTCAAGGTCGTTCTGGATCATGGTGTTGGAAGAAGAATAATCCCTTTCGGCGAACTGGTCCACGTTGAGGAAATAGTCTCCTCCGAGAAGGTCGTTGAGGACCTTGTACTGCTCGGTGATGTTCCTCTTGGCGTTCAGTCCGGCCTTCAGCGTGACGTTGATCCTGGGCTTCCAGGTGGCCACGGTACCGAAATTGAAGTCGTTCTGGTCGACATGCCGCTCCTCGAGCGCGTACTTGGACCGGCCTCCGGCGTTGCGGTTGACCTCGTAGAGCCTGTCCCAGTTGACATGGGTGACGTCTGCGATGTTATTCTCCCACGCATCCCTCGCCCATGCGGCCTTGGCGGGATTCAGGCGGTTGAAGTCCGAATTCTCGTTGTAGAAGTAGCTGGGCAGGTTGCGGTAATAGTCCGGACGCGGATCCGGGGCGTCATACCAGTCGAGGGCGGTGTAGCCGTTCTTCCCGGTCCTCCACAGCAGGGTCGCCGAGATGCCGAACTGCTGGCTCGGGGTGTAGTCGTACTTGAGGAAGGTTATGGGCTCGAAGGTTATCCTGTTGCGCGCGTTGCGGACCTTCCCGTTCTGGTAGCCCCAGTTGGAGTTGTACATGTTGTCGCCCATCAGGTCGTAGACCTCCTGGGTGGAAGCGTTCTGCGCTCCCCTGACTCCGGGCGCCGCGAAGCTCACGAGGGCGAGCCTGTGGACGTCCCCCCAGTTCTTCTCGACGCCGGCATAATAGGCAAAGGAACGGTAATATACTCCTTGTATCCAGTCGTTTCCTCCCAGGCGGGCGGATGCGCTGAAGGCATATGACCAGCCCTTGTCATTCTCAGGGACGGCATAGGTGCCCATCAGCCTCAGGCGGTACAGGGCGCTGTTCGTCAGGATGGAGAACCTGGTGCCGGGACGGACCTTGGAAGGGGTCGCGTAGATGTTCTGGAGGCCGTTGTAGCTTCCGAGACCGTACTCGGAAATCTCCGATCCGATCGACGTCGTCTTGCTGCGCGTCACCTCGTTGAGTCCGCTCCAGAGCGAATACGGGGAATACCCTGTCAGGGCGTCGTTCATCTTGATGCCGGCGAGGTACACGTCCTGGGACTCGCTGGCGTAGCCGCGGGCCTTGAACCGGACGGAACTGAAATTGTAGCCTGCGATGTTGTTGAACACGTCGTTCTGGTCCACCAGGATGGTCGGTGTGTCCTCATAGCCCATCCCGTCCAGGTCGAACTCGCCGAAGGAGGTATCGTCGACCACGGAAGAGACGGCGACAGGCGAGAGGGACAGGTTGAACATGTTCTTGACGTAGCCGTCGTTCACGGTCACGTTCACCCTCGAGGTGAGGAAACCGGTGGCATCGATCACCAGGTCGTACATGCCGTCAGGAAGGGCGTCCAGGTGGAAGTTTCCTTGCGCATCGGCCGTCACTGTGCCGATTTCGGTCGCCCCCGACATCAGTTTCAGGGTCGCGCCTGCGACAGGTGTCTTGTCCGTACGGTTGACCACGGTTCCCTTGACGCCTCCGGTCGGCGCCTGTGCCATGAGCACCGCAGAGAGCAGGGCCGCAAGGATTGCAGATGTAAGTTTCTTTATCATATTCGCTTATTTGTTCGAGATAACGATGAATGTCGGATAATGGTCGCTGAAGCCGTTGTTGAAGGCTCCGTTGGAGGTCGTGCGTTTCGGCTGGCCCTTGTACTGGCCCTCCTGCTCGACCATGAACGGCTGGATGAATATCCTGCCGTAGTACTTCTTCTTCACGATCGGCTTGATGGAGAACGTGCCCTTCGGTGCGGAGGCCAGGTTGGAATTGACCATGATTATGTCGAATATGCACCAGACTCCCTGGTAGGCAAGGGAACCATAGCCTGCCTTGAACATGGACAGGAAGGGATTGAAGAAGTCCGTCGGCGTGACGTCCTCGATCCTCTCCAGGCCGTGGAGGTAGGTGCACATGCTCACGTCGACCGGGTCGTCGTTCATGTCGCCCATGCACGCTATCTTGATGCCTGGATATTCCTGCATCCTGGCCATGGCGTTGCGGTAGATTATCTCCGCCCCGCGGCTCCTGAGGTCCCCGCTCTTGCCTCCGATCCTGGAGGGAAGGTGGGTGACGTAGAAGGCGAACAACTCATCGGCGCCGGTAGCGGGATTCTTGATGGAGCCGATGACTTCCAGCACGTCCCTGGTGCGGAAATTGGCCTGCTCCAGAGTGTCCATGGTGAACTCAACCTCCGAATCCTCGAAGGTGAACGGGATGGACTTGCTGGAAATGAGGGTGAACTGGTCCGGCCGGTACAGAAGGCCTACATCGACACCGCGGCGGTCCGGACCGTCGTAATGGACGATCTGGTAGTTGGCGTCGGCGATCTGGGGGTCGTTCACCAGGTCCTCGAGGACGTGGCGGTTCTCGATCTCGCTGACTCCGAGGATCGTGTGATAGACCTTGTTGTCGTCCTTCATTGCACGGATCACCCGGGCCATGTTGTGTATCTTCTTCCAGTACTTGCCTTCGGTCCACTTGTTGGCGCCGTCAGGCAGGTACTCGTAGTCGTTCTTCCCCTCGTCGTGGTAGGTGTCGAAGAGGTTCTCGAGGTTGTAGAACCCTATCACGTGGGTACCCTGCGGCTTCTGGGCCATGACGGAAGGCGCCAGGAGGGAAGCGGCCAGGAATATGCATAAAAATCTTTTCATCGGTTCTGTATGTGTTATTGCCACCACCAGGTGACTGTGGTTGGATCTTGGTCTTTTATCTTCTTTGCCGTCTCGTCCCCTACCTTCTTGTCCAGGTTGACGAAAAGCTTGTAGCCGAGCTTCTTCTCAAGGGCGGAAACCGACATGGAGTAGGATTTCGAGAACGCTGCGCTCCTGTCCTTCACATGGTCGAAGTAGAACCCGGCCGACATGAAATCGCTGTATCCTATGGTGGATGATTTCTTGTAGCGGAGGACGGCCTTGAAATAGGCTGTCGGCACGGTGATCTTCTTCCCGGAACGGTCCAGGGAATAATACTTCGCACCTTCGGTCACGCAGCCTGTCACTACGTAGAGAGTGTCGCTGCCCTTGGCCCAGTTCCTGACATAGCCCTCGAGAGTCGCCCAGATGCCTCCGTTGAAGGTGTTGTCCTGCGGAGTCATGTTGGTCCCGTAGAAGGTTGCGGCATTGGCTGCATAGGAGGCCAGGCGGTCTGCGGAAGGGATCTGGTGTCCCCTGGAATACCAGCCGTCGTTGCCGTCCAGGAATCCGCCCGAGACGTCAGGCTGGCAGGATGCTGGCAGCAGCTTGTCCAGCCCCCAGGCATCCGTCCTTCCGACGGAGCTGCCGATGTTCCAGGTGCAGAGTGGATAGGCCACCCATTTGGCGACAAGGTTGTCGTAATCCCAGTAGAAAGAATAGTTGCGGGTCTTGGCCGCCCCGATGGTCATGTCATGCCAGAAGAACTCGAAACCGTCCCCGGCCATTGTCTGGGGAAGTTCCAGCCAGGAAGCGTCGGCCGAAGCCGCACCCCAGCCCCTGCCATCCGGATTGCCCGGGGTACCGCCTCCTCCGGAAGAGCCCTTTGGATTCTGCACGAACTGTACGGTGGCCGTACCGCCTGCGTTGGTCAGGGTAAGGGTGGCCGTACGAGCGGTTTCCTCCTGGTTGGAAGAGTAGGAGAGGACCACGTTGTTCTTGCTGCCGGTTCCGGAAGACGGGCTTGCAGTAAGCCACGAGGCGCTGGAGGTCAGTGACCAGTCCCCGCTTGAAGAAACTTCGACATACTGGCTTCCAGCTTCATGGGAAACAGGATTCGTCTTCACGGACAGGACCGGTGTGGGGGTGTATGAGGACTTGCTCTCCCCTCCTCCGCAGGAAACGACCACCGGCAGCAGCGCGATGAGCGCTGCCGCCGCGAAGATCGTCTTTCGTATGTTTCCGCGCAGGGACATCCTTCTACTCGGCCTTGATGGCGAAGATGATCACCCTGGTGTTGGTCCCCGATGTCGTCACGGTGACTTCAGTGTCGGCCTCGAGGGCGGAACCGAGGTCCATCGTGTACTTGTCGCTCGATGCGACGGTCAGGGTGTAAGTCGGATTGCCGGTGGCACCGGAATTGACAGCCGGTTCCACGGAATAGATCTCGCTGTCACCAACCTTGGCGACCAGTTTGGTAGGCTTGTTGGTCCAGGAGACGGCGTAGAAAGTGACCTTCGTCGTTCCCTTGGGAATCGACAGGGTCGCATCCCCTACCTTGCTGGAGGTACCGAGCTTGAGGACGGAAACTCCTTCAGTGCCGTTGACCGTGGCATCCTGGGAGTAGGCATTGGTGCCGAGGGTCCAGGTGACGTTGCTCGTGAAATCATCCTCGAGGCCGGGCTCGTCGCCGCCTTCGCCAGCCTCATGGCTGACATAATAGGCGTACATGACTTCGATCTTGTCGTTAAAGGAACCGCGGAAGCCGATGAGCGTCACCTTGTCGCCTGCCTTAAGTCCGAGGGATGCATAAGACTTGTCGTTCGAAGCACCGTAGCCGAGGTTCGTGGCGGTAAGGCCATAGACATACACGGTACCTGTCTCGTCGGTGAGGTCGAAGTTGCCGTAGGTGGTGTTGATGCTGCCGCCGATGGTTCCGGTCAGCTGGTAAGGCTGGGTGGATGACTCCTCTGCCGCATTGAACTCGGCTATAGTCACAGTCTTGGGCTCGGCAATCTCGCCGCCGGGCTCGTCGCCGCCCTCGCCACTCTCATGGCTGACATAGTAGGCGTACAGGACCTCGATCTTGTCGTTGAAGGAACCGCGGAAGCCGATGAGCGTCACCTTGTCGCCTGCCTTCAGGCCGAGGGAAGCGTAGGACTTGTCGTTCGAAGCACCGTAGCCGAGGTTAGTTGCGGTAAGGCCATAGACATACACGGTACCTGTCTCGTCGGTGAGGTCGAAGTTGCCGTAGGTTGTGTTGATGCTGCCGCCGATGGTTCCGGTCAGCCGGTAAGGCTGGGTGGAAGATTCCTCAGCAGCATTGAACTCTGCAATGGTCACCGTCTTGGGCTCGGCCGTCTCGCCGCCGGGCTCGTCGCCGCCCTCGGTGAAGCTGAGGATCTGCGCATTGACAACCTCATGCTGGCTCTTCTGGGAGTAATACTCATACTTGCCGGCAAGGGTCACGGTGCCTCCGTTCTTTATCTTGTCGCTCCAATCGTCCTTGTTGGCCACGCTGTAGACATAGATGGTCCCGCTGGCGTCGGTAAGGTCGAAGCTGCAGTAGGTTGCGCTGAAGCGGCTCACGGTTCCGGTGAGCTTGTAGTAATTGCCGTCATTGCCGGTCGCGATGAACTGCTCGACGGTCTTCTCCTCGCAATTCTCATAGTCTATCCCGCCGCCTGAAGTCTGGCCGTTGAGGGAGTAGAGATAGTTGCCCTGGGTCAGCTCGGGAGTGTTGCCCTTGAAGTTGACGACCTTTCCGTAGATTACCACTTCATCTCCGACCTTGAGCTGGCTGAGGGACGTGAACTGGTTTCCGCCCAAGTAGAGACCGCGATAGACGTAGAACTGGTTCTCGGTCGTCCCGTCGGTGGAGATGTAGTAGTCGATGTTGCCGAAACTGGAGAGGGTGGTGGTACTGATCGAGGAAACGATTCCCTTGACGTACACGTTGCCGCTGCCTTCCTCGCCCACTTCGAGGGCAAGGGCCTGGGCGGCTATCACATTGTAGGGGTCGTCGGCGGTTCCTGTGCCGGAAGGCACCTTGGACTCGTCAGGGCCAAGCTCGCCTGCCTGCGAGACCGTCACCGTCTTGTAGTCGAAGTCCATAGAGACCTTGAGCGAGGCCGTACGGTCGTAACCTGAATTGGGAAGGGCCGTGACGGTGACCGTGACCGGATCGGCGGAAGCCTTCCCGCTCACCGGGTCGACTGCCAACCAGTCCGCCGTATTCTCAATCTTCCAGGGACGGTTCGAGGTCACCTGGAATGTCTGTGCTCCGCCTGCGGGAGTCACCGTCAACTCGGTGGAGCTCACCTTAAGGCTCGGAATGTCTGAATCCTTTTCTTCCTCGGCGCAGCCTGCGACCAGCAAGGCCAGGGCTGCGAGAGTACTCATGAAGAGTGTTCTGAATTTCATCTGTGGTTGTTTTTATGTTGTTTCTTTTCAGTTGCTTCGCTTGTAACGAAGATGCGCTATTCGCAGTTTGTAAAGATACGATGAAATATTCAAAACACAAAAAAAGAGACCCCCAAAGGGGGCCTCTTTAAAACTCGGAGCAGCGGGACTAGTCCTTGCTCACGAAGAATGCTCCGCCGACCTCTTCGGTCTTCACACCCTGCTTGTCGGTGAAGGAGGTACGGTAGCCAACGATGGTGAGGCTGTCGCCTTCCTTGATGCCAAGGGTCTGGAACTGCTTCTTGGGGCCGCCCCAGCCGTTGAGAAGGCCATAGACATAGACTTCGCCGGTAGCATCCCTGAGGTTGAAGTTGCCGTACACGTCGGTGTCCTTGATGCCGACGGCGGTTCCGGAGAGACGGTACCAGACATTCTTGTCATCGCTCTTCTCGAGGAACTCCGCGACGGTGATGTCCGTGACGTCGATGTCCTTCTCGACAGTGATGCTGACCATCTCGGGAGCCTGGTTATAGGACGTCTTGCTTCCTACGATGGTGATGATGTGTCCGAGATGCTCGGTCCACTGGACGTTCCTGTCATAGACCTGGACGGTTCCGGTGTAGTCGGTGATGTAGTAGTTGGTGTACTTGCCGCTGATCCGGGAAGTGACATAACCGGTCACCCTGAACTGCGCGGTCCCGTCGGGAGCGTTGCAGATTTCCTCGACTGTGGTCTCTACGATGGAACCTTCCTGCGTGACCTTCGTCTGCGCGGAATAGGTCTTTCCGTCCTTGGTTGTCGTGAAAGTCAGGGCTTCCTCGCGGATGCCGCCTTCATTGGGCTGTGCAAGGAAAGTCACGGTGGTCGTGGTCCCGGAGGTCACCACGGAAGTGACTGAGAGCCAGGACTTGGCGTTGTCAGGGATCACCACGGAGACACCGTCACCCTTGTTGGTGAGCTCGACGGTGAACTCGCCGCCTTCCTTGGCGACGTTCTCAGGGTCCTCGTTGACTTTGATGAGGGACTTCTCGACTTCGATCAGCTCTGCGTCCACGAGTTCTATGGTGCTGCCATAGGTGGACCTGGGGCCTTCTACGGTGATGATGTCACCAACCTCGATCCCGAAGCCTTCCCAACCCTTGGAATGGTCCTTGGGATAGGAACCGTCCTTGAGAAGGCCGTAGACATACACTGAACCGGTACCGTCGTTGACATAGACGTTGCCGTAGGAAGTGCTGGATATCGCGGTGACGGGACCCTTGATCCTGTAGGACTTGCCGTCGACTCCACCAAGGACCTCCTCGCATGTGGAGACAGGGAGGGCGGTCTTGATGGTCTGCTGGATCACGTTGATGAGCTGGGTCATGCCCGCGCAGGTGAGGGTTATGGTGGTGTCCCTGGTGGCGGTGGCAGCAGTGGCGGTGAAGGTCATGTTGGTCTCGCCGGCAGCACCGTTGATAGGGCTTATGGTAAGCCATGAAGGGACCTTGCCGGTAACTGACCAGGAGTCGGTAGCCTTGACGGTGATGGTCTGCGAACCTCCTGCTGAGGGAAGGCCGATGTAGGAAGAAGACACGCGGACTTCGTCAAGATAGCTGTCGGCCTCCTTTTCGCAGGAAACAGCGATGCCTATGACAGCAGCGAGAGCCGCAATTGCATATTTGAGTTTCATATCTGTCGTCTGTGATTAGTTGAACATGTACCTGATACCGATGGAAGCGTACCAGCACTGGGAGAGGTTGTACAGGGGGACCCAGGTCTTGGTACTGCCGCTGACGGCTGCAGGGGTCGAGAAGGTGGCGTAGCCGTCTCCGTCGACACCCTCGTACTTGAGGATACGTCCTGAGACAAGCGAGGAGTTCATGGCCTTGGACACGCCCCAGCTGGAGTTGAAGAGGTTGAGGGCGTTCTTGAGGTCGAAGCAGAGCTGGAGCGTGTTCACGCTGCCGCCCACCTTGACCGAGAAGTCATGCTTGTAGCCGAAGTCGACCCTGTGGACCCAGGGAGAATAGACGCTGTAACCCTCGGCATACTGGCCCTGGTGCTTCTTGAGGTAGGAATCGTTGTGGACGAAAGCCATGAAACGGTCGGCATCGTCCTGGCTCACGAAGCGGAACTGCTTTCCGGTGACCTCGTCGTCGCAAGGGATGTAGATCGCATCGTAGTTGTAGCCGTCGCCGTTCATGTCGTTGGTAGTCATGTAGGAGTAGTTGTAGCCGCCCCTCCAGGTCTCATAGATGAAGCTGAAGTGGTTGCCGCTCTTGTCATGATGGGTAAGGGAAGCGATCACGCGGTCCGGAGTCACATACTGCGAATTGTGGAGCTTGATCTTGTTGGGGCCCTCGTAGGTAGGGACATAAGTGAAGGCGGACTCGGCTGCCGAACCGGGCATGCCGGTGACTTCCTTGGACACGGTGTGGGTGTAGGCCGCCATGAAGCTCAGGCCCTCGACAGGGCGGACGTTGAACGTCAGGTTGGCGGAATAACCGTAGCCGCGGCTCGTGTTCTCGAGGACGAAAGCCTTGGTGTCGGTCCTGAAAGGAGTCGGGAAGATCGGGCGGTTGTCAGCCCCGTTGAACCTTGCGAACCCGGCAGGATCCATCATGCTCCAGTCGGAGATGGTCACGGCGTTGATGGTCTTGTTGAATATCCCTTCGGCGGAAATGCTCATCGGGAAGGAAGTCGGGAAGGCGTAGTCGATTGCGAGGGAAGTCTTCCAGACCTGGGGCAGCCTGAAGTTGGGATCCACTCCGTTGATCGCGGAAGGCTTGGAACCCTTGGAAGGATCGATGGTGGCAGGATAACCCATGGAGGTGAGCTTGCCGAGGAGGGCGTCGATGGTGGCCTTGCCGTTGGCATCGGTCACGAGGCCGCCTGCGAACTGTCCCATGTCGATGAACTTGTCACCGCCGGCGTTGGACGTGGTGGCTCCGGTGTAGTTCTCAAAGCCGCTGACGGCCTTGCCGGTCTTGCCGTCCCAGACCTTGGTCGTCCCGTTGATCTGGGCCTGGTACTGGATCATACCGGAGTTGGTGGGCATGTTGGTGAAGAACACAAGGGGCAGGCGTCCCTGGAAGAGGCCGCTTCCTCCGCGGACCTTCAGGCTCTTGTCGCCGAGCACGTCCCAGGAGAATCCGACACGCGGGGAGATTGTGAGGTTGGCGGAAGGCCACTTGCCGGTATCGACGTGGCGGGCATTGCCGTTCTCGTCGTAATAGGTGGATTCAAGTATCTTGTTGTTGGTCATCAGGTCGCCGTTGTCGAAGAACAGGCCGTCAAGACGGAGGCCGGCGGTAACCTTGAAGTTCCTGGAAGGGTTCCACTCGTCCTGGAGATAGACGCCGGGCCTGTGGAACTGCACCCTGGCTGCAGGGTCCTTCTCCCCGTTGTAGCCGTAGGTCAGGCAGACGATGCTGGGGGCGGCTCCCGTGAGGAAGTCGTTCATGCTTTCGTAGCGGTAGTAACCGGTACCGTTGCGCATGTACTGGTTGTCAGCCATCTGGTACTCGTAGGAGATTCCACCGGTGACCTTGTGTGTGCCGGCGAAATAAGTCAGCTCGTCCTTGACGGTGATGGTGTTGTTGTGGACGGCGTTGTTCCAGGTGAAGAGCTCATAGCCGAGGGCCATGTAGTTGCCGTTGGTCCCCGTGCCGTCAAGGATGTCGATATGCGGGAACTCGTCGGAGTTGGAGCCGCGCAGGTCGGCGATCTGGGAATATGTCGCAAGGAACTGGTTGGCAAGGTTGTCGCTCAGGCGGCTGTTCAGGTCAAGGGACCAGGTGTCCACCTTGTTGTCCATCGAATACATGGTGTTGGCGAAGGACATCGAGTAGAGTCCCATGCGGGAATATGAAGAACGGACACCACCGTCCATGGAAGAAGCGTTGGGAGCGTTCCATGCCTTGTTCAGGGTGGTGTTGTAGCGCAGTGCGAGATGGTGGGCGTCGGTGATGTTCCAGTCGATGCGCGCAAGGATCTTGCGGTTGCTCTCGTTGGCGGGGAAGCTGGTCCATGAACCGGTGTCGTAGCCGTAGGTCCTCTTCACGAAGTTGGAAACAGTCTCGAGGTCGGCGAGGGTGGTCCTGGAAGTGTTGGTCACGTCACTCCCCACCCCGTCCGTGGAGCCCTTCCAGCGGTTAGCCACCGTAGGGATCTTGGACTGCTCGTAGTTCACGAAGAAGAAGAGCTTGTTCCTGATGATGGGGCCGCCGAAGGTCAGTCCGTATGTGGTGTTGCGGTCCTTGTCGCGGTCACCTGCATAAAGGTCAGTGCCGTAGACGGTGTCACCGTGCATGAACTCGTTGCGGTGATAGATGTAGGCCGACCCCCTGAAGGTGTTGGTACCTGACTTGGTGATGGCGTTCACGCCGCCGCCGATGAAGTTGGTCTGGCGTACATCGTAAGGGGAAATCACGACCTGCATCTCCTCGAGGGCGTCGATAGAGATAGGGCTGCCGCCGCCGGCAAGCTTGTCGGAAAGACCGAAGTTGTTGTTGAAGTTCGCACCGTCAACTGTGAAGTTGGCGTTACGGCCGTCGGAACCGACGAAGCTCATCCCGTTGCCTCCGTAAGGAGAAAGCCTGGTGACATCGGTGATGCTCCTGGAGACAGTCGGCACGCTGACTATCTGGGCGGAACTGATGTTCGTGGCGGCTCCGGTCTTTTCCACGGCAAACTTGGAAGTGGGGGATGCCATGACGACCGCTGAGGCAAGCTGTTCTGCGTCAGCCTTCACTACTGCGTTGAGATTGTAGGTCTCGGCAAGCTGGAGGGTGACATCGTTGTATTCCAGAGTCTGGAATCCAAGGAACGAAATGGTAACCTTGTAGGGTCCTCCGACTCGCATACCGTTGATGACATAACGTCCTTCGGCGTTGGCAACGGTAGCATACTGGGTACCCGAAGGCATGTGGACGGCCACGATGGCCGCACCAGCGAGAGGGTCGCCGTTCTCTTCCGAGAGTTGTCCGGCAAGGCTGGAAGTAGTGACCTGGGAGAAGGCCGCGACTCCGACAAAGATCGCAACAAGTGTCGCAAATCCTCTTTTAGCTAGTTGAATCATAAAATAACTGTGAGTATAGTATAATGTTTATCTCCTGCCCTTTGCCATCGCTTCTCTCCACACCACAACGCACGAACTTGAGTAATAACCTGCAAAAGTAACTCTTTTTTACCTTTTGATAAAATTTTTGGGGCCGGACGCAATCGATTTGTCAAATTTTAGATTTGTACATTTCGGTTAAAGATGATACCTTTGCAACCAAACTTCCGAGGACGGATTTGAACCGCTTGCAACCTCGGTCTAAAAAATGCTAAAGACATGAATTATCTTTTCACTTCGGAATCAGTTTCCGAAGGCCACCCGGACAAGGTGGCCGACCAGATCTCAGATGCGATCCTCGACGAATTCCTGCGCCAGGACCCCGAATCAAAGGTAGCTTGTGAAACTTTCTGCTCCACAGGTCTCGTCCTGGTGGGAGGAGAGGTGCGCTCGGACGCCTACGTCGACATCCGCAACACGGTGCGCCGCGTCATCAACCGCATAGGCTACGACAATTCCGAGTACATGTTCGACGGCAACTCCTGCGGAGTCCTTTCGGAAATCCACGAGCAGAGCGGCGACATCAACCGCGGAGTGGAACGGGAAGACCCCGAGCAGCAGGGGGCCGGCGACCAGGGCATGATGTTCGGATATGCCTGCAAGGCGACCGAGCACTACATGCCCCTCGCCCTGTACCTTTCTCACCTGACCCTCAAGACGCTCTCTGACATCCGCCACGACGAGCCGCAGCTGATGCCCTATCTCCGGCCCGACGCGAAGTCCCAGTACACCCTTGAATTCGACGAGTCCAACCATCCGGTCAGGGTACACACGATCGTCGTTTCCACCCAGCACGACGAGTTCGACACCGACGAAGCGATGCACCAAAGGATAGAGAACGATGTCAGGAACATCCTCATTCCCAAGGTCATAGGCCGCCTCGACAAGGAGACCGCCTCCCTGTTCGACTCCCACTTCATCCTCCACGTCAACCCGACCGGCAAGTTCGTCATCGGCGGCCCTGCGGGCGACACGGGCCTTACCGGCCGAAAGATCATCGTGGACACCTACGGCGGACGCGCCCCTCACGGAGGCGGAGCGTTCTCGGGCAAGGACCCTTCCAAGGTTGACAGGAGCGGAGCCTATGCCGCCCGCTACATTGCCAAGAACATGGTGGCCGCCGGGATTGCCGAGGAGATGGTCGTTCAGGTCGCCTACGCGATCGGAATCGCCGAACCCGTCAGCATATTCGTGGATACCAAAGGTACGGGCATAGTCTCCGATGCCTTGATCGCCAAGAAGGTCGGTGAGCTTTTCGACCTCCGTCCTGCAGCCATAATCAACAAGTTCGGGCTGAAGAACCCTATCTACGAGCCCACCGCATCCTACGGCCATTTCGGGCGTGAACCATACACCCGGAAAGTCACCCTCATCAGGGGAGGCCGCGAAACAGAGCAGGAAATCCAGTTCTTCGGATGGGAAAAACTGGATTCCGTGGAAATGATACGCAAAGCTTTCGAAGCCTGCCTCTGACCCCCGGCCCCGAGATTGAAGGAACTGTTTTTCCCCTGCCCGCCCGTCATGGGCCGGCAGGGGAAAACCGTCATGGGAGGATGCGGCTAGTAGCCGAAAATGTCCTCGAGGGTAAGTTCGGTCACCGGGCCGAGCGAGTTCACGAAGTCCATGTCGAAGTCCGACTTCCTGCCCAGGAAACCGTAGATGTACTTGCGGTCCTTCACCCATTTCTCCTGGAAGGCCTTCACGTCGGCGAGGGTCATTCCCTGGACCTTTTCGTAGACAGCCTTGTTCCTGTCTTCCCCGAGGCCGAGGTCCTTGAGGTCAAGATAGCGGTAGAGCACGTCCATTCCGGTGGTCCTGTTGGTGCGGAGGTTGTTGAGCAGGGCGGTCTTCGCGACCTGGAACGCCTCCTCGGAGAGCGGCATGGAATTGATGATCCCGTCGAAGGCCTCGACGGCCGTCTTCAGCTTGTCGTTCTGGGATGCGATGAAAGCATAGAACACATAGTCGTCGTCGGCATGGTACGGCGAGGCAAGGTAGGCGGATGCCGAATATGCAAGCGCCCGCGCCTCGCGCATCTCCTGGAAGACGATTCCGTTCATTCCGCTCCCGAAGTAGCCGTTGAACAGCTGGAGCCCCGGGTCCTGGGACACGTCGAACTTCTCTCCCCTGTCGGAATACTGCATGTAGTAGAACTGGTTGGCGTCATAGGGAGCGATGAAGACCTCGCTGCCGGAGACCAGCCTGTGGCTGGGAATCTCCCGGACAAGAGGTTCCGGAGCCTCGGCCACCTTGTGGTGCTTCTTCACCAGGTCCTTTGCCGCAGACTCGTCGGAAGGACCGTAATAGAGAATGTCATGCTTCTTGGAGAACAGGTCCCTCACTGCGCCGAGAAGCTCTTCGGAGGTAAGGGAAAGGACCTGCTCGTTGGTGAGGGTCGTCCTGCGGATCTGTTCGGGGCCGTAGAACATGTACCTGCGGAGAGCCGCGAAGCATGAGCCCTGGCTCAGCTTCTGGTCGGAGCGCTCCCTCAGGATGTCGCCCTTCAGGCTGGCGAGGACCGCCGTGTCTCCCTGCGCGTTGAAGACCAGGTCTTCAAGGATGTCCATGGCCTTGCCGATGTTCTCCTGCAGACCGGTGACTCCGATGGAGGTCTGGCTGTCCCCAGCCGAAAGGCTCATCATGCAAGCCAGGGAATACATCTCCTTCTTGATGTCTTCGGAAGACCTTTCCGGAGTGCCGAGGTAGTCCAGGTAACGGAAGGCCAGGTCGAGCCTGGGATCGCCCTGGGTCCCCTTGTCGAACGTGCAGTAGAGTGAGGCTATGTCGTTCATCTCGTTTTTCTTGTAGAGGAACTCCATGCCCGAGACCTCACTCTTTGCCATGTCGCGGGAGAAATCGACGAAGACCGGTTCGATAGGAGTGACCTCGGATTCCTGCACTTCCTTGAGGAAAGCGCTCTGCTTGTCGCGGTTCGTCTCGATCGCGGTTATCGCGGGTGCCTTTATCTTGTCGATGTTCCTGTCCACGCCGTTCCGCTTGTAGGTGACGACATAGGAATCGGCGCCGAGATACTCCTTGGCCCAGTCAGTGACCTGCTGCTTGGTAACCTTGGAAAGCCTTTCGGTCTCCCCTACGGCATCCTTCCATTCTCCGCAGTTGATGAAGGAGTTGACGAACATCATCGCCCTTGAATAATTGTTCTCCAACTGACGCATCTTCCTCAGTTTGAGATTATTCAGGGTCGAAGCAATGAGTGATTCGTCGAAGTCTCCGTTGCGGAGCTTCTCCACCTGCGAGAGCATGAGGTCCCTGGTCTGCTCAAGGGGCTGGCCTTCGCGCGGATACCCTACAAGGAGGAACTCCCCGTAGTCGGGACGAGTGTAGTTGAAGCCGTAGAAACCGCCCACCTTCTGTTTCTGGACCAGGTCGATGTCGGCGATCCCGGCAGTCCCGTTGTAGAGGATGGAGGAAACCAGCGACCCGACCTCGGACCTGCGGAAGTCCTTGCCTCCGGGAGTCCTCCAGCCTATCATCACGAACTCGGCGTCAAGGCCGTAAACGGTCTTTTCGACAGGAGAGGTGATAGCCGGTTCGTCCTCATATTCAAGGGTCTTGATGTCCGGATTGGGTTTCCAGCCGCCGAAGTACTTTTCAACTGTCGCGACGAACTCGTCGGGATCGAAGTCCCCTGAGGCGCAGATGGCGATGTTGTTGGGGACGTAGAAGTTTGAACGGTGGTTCTCTATGTTGATTATGGACGGATTCTTGAGGTGCTCCTGGGTGCCCAGGGTGGTCTGGAGCCCGTAGGGGTGATGGGCGAACAGGACGGAGTCTATGGCTTCCATGGCCTTGGAGTCGTCTTCGGTAAGGCTCATGTTCTTCTCCTCATAGACGGCTTCCAACTCGGTGTGGAACCCCCTGATGACCGGATGGATGAAGCGGTCCGCCTGGATCCTGGCCCAGTTGTCCACCTGGTTGGCGGGGATGTCTTCCGTGTAGACCGTCATGTCGTTCGAGGTGAAGGCATTGGTTCCGTCGGCCCCGATTATGGACATCAGCTTGTCGTATTCATTGGGGATGGCGATCCTTGAGGCCTCGTAGCTGATGGAGTCTATCCTGTGGTAGATATCTTCCCGCTCGGCGGGGTCGGTCTTCGTCCTGTAAACCTCGAACAGGGTCCTTATCGAATCCAGGAGCGGCTTCTCGGCCTGGTAGTCGGAAGTTCCGAACTGCTCGGTCCCCTTGAACATCAGGTGCTCCAGGTAGTGGGAAAGGCCGGTGGTCTCATGTGGGTCGTTCTTGCTTCCCACCCTGACGGCGATGAGGGTCTGGATCCGCGGAGTCTCCTTGTTGACCGTCATGTAGATCTTCAGCCCGTTGTCAAGGGTGTGGATCTTCGTCTTGAGGGGGTCTCCCTTCACTGTTTCGTACTTGTACTTTGCACATGATGCGGCAAGGAGGGCCATTATCGCCAGTGCCGCTGCCAGGAATGCTTTTTTCATGTCCGGACTCTTGGATTAAGGTTGATACATTACAAACAAATGCAAACTTAACCATTTTCAGCCGCTTCGCAAAAAAAGTGGTATATTTGCAGTAAGAGAGACAGTCAGCATGGGCAGACAGAAGGACCATAAAGTGGAGATCCGCAACAAGCGGGCCTCGTTCGACTACGAATTCCTGGAGACCTACGAAGCCGGGATTGTGCTGGTGGGCACCGAGATAAAGTCCATCCGCATGGGGAGGGTGTCCCTTGTGGACTCCTACTGCTATTTCGTAGGCAACGAACTGTTCGTCAAGGGGATGAACGTGGCGACCTATTTCTGGGGGTCCTGGGGCCAGCACGAGCCCACGAGGGACCGCAAGCTTCTCCTCAACAAGAAAGAACTGAGGCACCTGCGCCAGTCGGTAAAGGAAAAGGGACTCACAATCGTCACGGTGAAGATATTCATAAACGACGAGGGGCTGGCCAAGCTGGTGATAGCGCTGGCGAAGGGTAAGAAAGTCTACGACAAGCGCCAGACCATCAAGGAGAAGGACATCCGCCGCGAGATGGAGCGCTCAGAATGACGACGGCCTATGGCAAGAAGACGACAGAACCGGTTCAGGGAACCGGTCCCCATTCCTCCCCCGGCGCCTATGCCGGAGCCTGAAACCATTGATTTCAAGGCGGTCCTGGATGAATATGAGTCCGGGGCCACGGACCTTGTCGTGGTGCTCGGTCCCACTGCTACCGGGAAGACCCGCTATGCGGTGAAGCTCGCCCGGGAACTTGCATCCCTGTCCGGCCGCGGCGAGGAAGCCGTGGCGGAGATCCTGTCTGCCGACAGCCGCCAGGTGTACCGCGGGATGGACATCGGCACCGGAAAGGACCTGGACGAATACGGCTCCGTGCCCTTCCACCTCATCGACATCGCTCCGGCAGGGACCAGGTTCGACCTGTACCAGTGGCAGGAGGCTTTTGAAAAGGCCTACGGCGACATCCGCGGAAGGGGGCGTATTCCCATCCTGTGCGGAGGCACCGGACTCTACCTGGAGGCAGCCACCTGCGGATATTCGCTGCCGAGGATTCCGGCGGACGAGGCCCTGCGCTCCGAACTTGAACAGCTCGGCATGGAAGAGTTGCGCAGCAGGCTGGCCGCCCTCGGTCCCCTCCCCGGCGAAGGGGTGCTGCAGAGCAAGAGGAGGGTGATAAGGGCCCTGGAAGTCGCTCTCTACAAGAAGGACCACCCGGTGACGATGACAAGCTACCTTCCCAAGAAGCCTTACTGCATAGGTATCCTTGCCAGCCGGGAGGAGAGGAACGCAAGGATAGACGCAAGGCTGGACGCGAGGCTCGAAGGGGGCCTCATCGAAGAAGTGAAGGGCCTGCTGGAGGGTGGCATAAAGCCCGAGGACCTGATGTACTACGGCCTTGAATACAAATTCGTGACGCAGCATGTGCTGGGCATCCTTTCCTACGAGGAGATGAGGTCGCTGCTGGCCAACGCCATACACCAGTTCGCGAAACGCCAGATGACCTGGTTCAGGGGGATGGAAAAGGACGGAATTACCATACACTGGACAAATCCATAAAAAAACGACAGACAATGAAAGTAGCAATCATCATGGGATCGACGAGCGATCTTGAGACCATGTCCGGGGCATTCGGGATCCTGGAAGATTTCGGTATCGAATTCGAAAAGAGGGTCATCAGCGCCCACCGGACCCCTGAACTGATGTTCGAATACACCAAAGGCCTGAAAGAGCGGGGCTTCG
This sequence comes from uncultured Bacteroidales bacterium, assembly GCA_900320185.1. Classification (GTDB taxonomy): domain Bacteria; phylum Bacteroidota; class Bacteroidia; order Bacteroidales; family UBA932; genus Cryptobacteroides. The sequence goes on along the minus strand of ONRD01000013.1, from coordinate 30,771 downwards.
GCGTCGTCATCGCCGGTGCCGGAGGAGCCGCCCACCTCGCCGGAGTCGCTGCCGGACTGACCACGCTCCCCGTCATAGCCGTCCCCATGCCCACGAAGAACCTCGGAGGGCTGGACTCCTTGCTTTCCATGGTGCAGATGCCCACCGGGATACCCGTTGCGACGGTCGCCATAGGAGGAGCGAAAAACGCTGCGATCCTGGCCGCGGAGATACTTGCTCTCTCGGACAAGGAGATCGACGGGAAGATCGCAGCCTACAGGGAAGCGAGTGCCGAAAAGATCAGAAACACAGTCATCTAAATGAGAACGGGAATCCTTGCCGCCTTACTGGCGATCCTGCTCCCGGCTGCCGCCCGGGCACAAAGCGTCGTGGAGCTGCAGCCCGCCCAGGAAGAAGGGCGCTACACCGTGGACGCTGCAGTGAACGGAGTCGGAGTCCTGACATATTACACGGAGGAGAACTGGTTCGTGAGCATGTCCTCCACCACCTACCTGTTCCTCTACGAGAACGGTTACATCCGCGACGATGAAGTCAAGGGACTGACCACGCTCAAGATGCCCGACGGTTCCAGCACAAAGGGAGCTTCTTTCGTGATCAGGAACCTCAGGATAGGCGACCACATCGTCATCACCGACATCCCGGCCTTCGTCGTAAAGAAGCAGACGGTCCCGATGATCATCGGCAGTTCCGCCTTCAGCAGCCTTGGAGACGTAACGCGTGAAGGCGACAGGATAGTGATAGGCGACCTCGAGGACGTCGAATCCATCGCCGGGATCGTGGACCCCGTGGACAGCCTCCGCATCGCCGCGCAGGCCCACCTTGAAGCTGACGAATATGCAGAAGCGGCCTCCTGCTTCTCCGCACTCAGGGACATGGGAGCCCTGAACATGCTGACCGAATACCAGTACGCTGTCCTTCTGAACCTCCTTGGCAGGGACGAGGAGAACATCGAGGTCTCTTCCGGATGGCTTGCATCGAACGAAGGCAAATCCCTTACCATGGACTACTGGATCCACAACGGCCTGGGGGCGTCCCATGCCCGCCTGGGGAACAACGCAGAAGCCATCAAGAACCTTGAAACAGCCGCACAGGCCTACTACAGCCTGTTCAACACCTCGGCGAAGGCGGTAAAAGCGGGTAACTTCAAGGACATGAACCTTGGTTCCACCCTGTACCACCTGGGAAGGCTTTATGCCGCCGAAGGGAATGTCCGGCAGACCGAAAACTGTTGCGCCCTGGCAGCCAAGTGCGGCTACCAGAGCGCAATCGAATTCTGCGACAGATACAAGATCAAGTACTGATCCCGCCCTGCCGAAAGGCTAGAAACTTGCCTCCATCGGTTCAGCGCCGAATCGTCCTCCCAGGACCAGCTTGGCCTTGAGGGAGACAGTCCTGTCTTCCTCGGACACCTTGTCTTCTATCATCCTGCGGAGAAGGGAGAAACTCTTCTCGGCGATCTCGGCGATAGGCTGGACGATGTGCGGGACGACCGGCTTGTTCAAGTCGTAGATGTCGCTTTCGTCGAAACAAACGAAGGAGAAGTCCTTGGGCATGTTCAGGCCGAGGACGTTCATGGCATTGAAGGCGTACATCGCCATCTTCTTGGTCGGAAGGATGAATGCTTCCGTACCGCGCTTGAGGGCATCGCGGAAGATGCCGATCACTTCCTTCTTCGCAGCGATGGACTCATATTCGATACGGTGGACCATAGTGTCGTCCTTCAGGCCGGCTCCTTCCATGGCCTTGGCATAACCTGTCTCACGGTCGGTAAGGCTCGTGACTCCTTCCTTGTAGGAGATCATCTCCACCTTGCCGAAACCCTGGCGTATCAGGTACCTTGCGGCTATGTAACCGGCGTCCACATTGTCCACCAGGACCCTGCCGAAATCCTCCCCGGGGATGTCACGGTCGATGAGGATGGTAGGGACCCCTATGCCGACCGCCTTAGACAGGGCGGCTTCCCCGCCAAGGCAAGGCGCGACGATGAGGCCTTCGACGTTGAAGCCTATCATCATGTCGACAAGGTGGGAGAGCTTGGCTGGCTTCTCCTCCGAACTGGCAAAGATCACCGTGTAACCCGCCTGGTAGGCGATGGTCTCGATGCTCCTGCATATTTCCGAGAAAAAAGGGCTGGCGATGTCCGAAACGATGACGGCTATCGAATGCGACCTTCCGCTGCGAAGGGACGCAGCTGCGTTGTTCCTGCGGTAGCCAAGACGCTTCGCGACTTGGAGGACACGTTGAGCCGTGTCCGGATTGACCGGACAGTCGAGACGGCCGTCCTTGCCGACTTTCGCGTTCATCACGAAAGAGACCAAGGTTACGGAAACCCCAGCTTCGCGCGCAACGTCCCTGATCGTCACTTTTTTCATGACCTGGATCCTTTAGAGAATGTGGCAGGCGACAGTAAGACCGGCCATCACGATCGACACCATGCTCATGAGCTTGATGAGGATGTTGAGGGAAGGTCCGGAAGTGTCCTTGAAAGGATCGCCGACAGTGTCGCCGACTACGGTTGCATGGTGGCACTCGGATCCCTTTCCACGGCCTTCTCCGAGGTGTCCCTCTTCAACATACTTCTTGGCATTGTCCCAGGCTCCGCCGGAGTTGGACATGAAGACTGCCAGCACGAAACCGGCACCGAGTCCGCCGATAAGGAGACCGAGGACACCGGCAACACCAAGGACGATACCGGTTATGACCGGAGTGATGATAGCGATGAGGGCGGGAAGGAGCATCTCATGCTGTGCGGCCTTGGTGGAGATCTCTACGCAACGCTTGTAGTCAGGAGTTCCTTCGCCGGTCAGGATGCCCTTGATGGTACGGAACTGGCGGCGGACCTCTTCTACCATCTTTCCGGCTGCGCGGCCCACTGCGTTCATGGTCAGTCCGCAGAACAGGAAGGCCATCATCGCACCGATGAAGACTCCGCCCAGGACGGCAGGGTTCATCAGGCTGACATTGAACTCGGAGAGGACGTCAAGGATTGATGCGCTTGCTGCATCCACTCCGTTGATGAGGGCACCGGCCGTACGTCCGATGGCAATCTTTATCTCCTCGATGTAGGAAGCGAGGAGGGCGAGGGCTGTAAGGGCGGCGGAACCGATCGCGAATCCCTTGCCGGTAGCGGCAGTGGTGTTTCCGAGAGCGTCGAGGACGTCCGTGCGTTCACGGACCTCAGGATCGAGTTCGGACATCTGGGCATTGCCGCCGGCATTGTCGGCGATAGGGCCGTAAGCATCAGTCGCAAGGGTGATTCCAAGCGTGGAAAGCATACCGACGGCAGCGATGGCGACTCCATAGAGTCCATGCGAGAGGTTCTCGGCGGTCATCATGTTCGCGATGTCGAAATTGATCGCGAAGAGATATGCGAGGATGATCGCGCAGACGATGGCTATGACAGGGATGGCTGTGGAAAGCATTCCAAGTCCGACACCGTTGATGATCACGGTGGCGGGACCTGTCTCGGAAGCCTCAGCAAGTTTCTGGGTAGGCTTGTAGGAGTGGGATGTGTAGTACTCCGTTGCCTTTCCGATGATGACACCCGCCAGAAGGCCGGCCACCACGGAGCAGGAAAGCTGCCACCAGTTGGAGAAGCCCAGGAGCCTGAGCACCACGAAGGCGGCGATACCGCTGAGTACCGCAGCCAGGTTCGTACCGACGCTCATGGACTTGAGGAGCTGGGCCATGCCGGCTCCTTCCCTGGTGCGAACCGTGAATACGCTGACGACAGACAGGACGACACCGAAGGCCGCGATGAGCATCGGGGCAAGGATGGCCCTGATCTGCATGTCAGGACCAGCCGCATAGAATGCGGAAGCGCCGAGGGCCATGGTCGAGAGGATGGATCCACAGTATGACTCATAAAGGTCGGCACCCATTCCGGCTACGTCACCGACGTTGTCTCCTACGTTGTCGGCGATGGTGGCGGGGTTGCGGGGATCGTCCTCGGGAAGGTCGGTTTCAACCTTTCCGACGATGTCGGCTCCCACGTCGGCTGCCTTGGTGTAGATGCCGCCGCCGACCCTGGCGAAGAGCGCCTGGGTGGAGGCACCCATGCCGAAGGTAAGCATGGTGGTGGTGATGACGACAAGTTTCTGGGATTCGGTCGCATCAACCACGAAAGCATTGAGGATAAGCCACCAGAGAGCTATGTCGAGAAGGCCGAGCCCCACTACGGTAAGACCCATTACCGCGCCCGAACGGAAAGCGACCTTCAGGCCGGCATTGAGCGAGCGGCGCGCAGCATTGGCGGTGCGTCCCGAGGCATATGTGGCAGTCTTCATGCCGATGAATCCTGCAAGTCCGCTGAAGAAACCTCCGGTCAGGAAGGCGAACGGGACCCAAGGGTTCTGGACATGGAAAACATAGGCAAGGATAGCAAAGAAAACGGCAAGGATGACGAACACGATGGTCACCACCTTGTACTGCTGCTTGAGATACGCCATGGCGCCCTCACGGACGTACTTGGCAATCTCCTTCATCTTCGGCGTGCCCTCGTCCTCCTGTCTCATCTTGTGGTAGAAGAACCACGCGAAGAACAGTGCGACTAGCGATGCTGCGGGCACAAAATAGAACAAAGAATTCATTGTATTAAGATTTTGATTTGCTGTCTTTGTTTTTTACAGGGCTCTTAAAATCGATTTATCCTCCTTGAAAGTACAAAGATACCACTTTTAGGTTTTCCTCGACATTATTTTTTGATAAAAATAATACCAAAAATGGCGACCGCCGAAACGATCGCCATTCAACGGATCCGGTGTCCGGATTACTCTGCGCTTTCCTCAGCCTTGGGGGCTTCCTCGACCTGGGGAGCAGCCTCTTCAGCCTTGGGAGCCTCGGCCTTCTTGGAACGGCTGCGGCGGGTGCTCTTCTTCTCTTCCTTCTTTGCAGAAGCAAGGGCGGCCTCATTGAAGTCGACGAGCTCGATCAGGGCCATGTCTGCACCGTCTCCCTGACGGAATCCGGTGTGAAGGACACGGGTGTATCCTCCCGGACGGTCAGCGATCTTGTTCGCTATGGTTCCGAAAAGTTCCTTGACGGCCTCCTTGTCCTTGAGGTAGCTGAAAACTACCCTGCGGGAGTGGGTGGTATCTTCCTTGGACTTGGTGATGAGCGGCTCGACATACATCTTGAGGGCTTTCGCCTTCGCGACTGTGGTGTTGATCCTCTTGTACTTGATCAGGGAAGAAGCCATGTTCGCCATCAGCGCCTTGCGGTGGCCGCTTTTACGGCCAAGGTGATTGAATGCTTTATTGTGCCTCATTGCTATGCGTTCTTTTTCTTGGGTTCAATGTTATATTTTCTGACGTCCATGCCGAACTGGAGCTTCATCTTCTCCACAAGCTGGTCGATTTCATTGAGCGACTTCTTGCCGAAATTACGGAACTTCATGAGTTCGTTCCTGGAGTACGAAACCAGGTCGGCGAAAGTGTCGATGTCGGCAGCCTTCAGGCAGTTGTATGCCCTGACCGACAGGCCCATGTCAGAGAGCTTGGTAAGGAGGAGATGCCTCATCCTGAGGCTCTCTTCGTCAAGCTCCTTGGAATCTGACTCGACAGTGCTCTCGATGGAGATCTTCTTGTCGTCGGTGAACAGCTTGAAATGGTAGATAAGGATGTTTGCCGCTTCCTGGAGCGCGACGTTGGGAGAAATCGATCCGTCGGTGATGATCTCGAGATTGAGTTTCTCATAATCGGTCTTCTGCTCCACGCGCCAGTTCTCGACAGTCCAGTTGACCTTCCTGATAGGAGTGTAGACAGCGTCGACGGGAATGGTCCCGATAGGCGTGTTCTCATCCCTCATCTCCTCGGCGGGCACGAAGCCGCGGCCCTTGGTGATGGTCAGGCTGATCTCGAGTGTTACGGACGGTTCGAGGGAGCAGATGTGCTGCTCCGGATTCAACACCTTGAAAGAAGACAATCCTTTGGAGATATCCTCTGCGGTAAACTCGGTTTTGCCGCTGATCACGATGTTTGCCACCTCAGAGTCTGCGGTCTCGACCATCCTCTTGAACCTGACTTGCTTGAGGTTCAGGATGATGTCCTGCATGCCTTCAATGACTCCGGGGATCGTGGCGAATTCCTGGTCCACGCCGGAGACCTTGATCTGAGTGATAGCAAAACCTTCCAGAGAGGCGAGAAGGATGCGGCGGAGGGCGTTGCCGATGGTCTGTCCGTACCCAGGCTCAAGGGGCCTGAATTCGAAGCGGCCGACGGTATCGGTACCTTCGAGCATTATGACCTTGTCCGGTTTCTGAAATGCTAAGATTGCCATGTTGGTTCTTTTTGGGTGTTTACATTACTTCGAGTACAGGTCGACGATGAGCTGTTCGTTGATGCTCTCGGGGATGTCGGCCCTTGCAGGGATATTCAGGAACTTGCCTGCAAGCGCCTTGGAATCGAATTCGATCCAGGAATACTTGGGTGCGGAGGCAACGCTCTTCTGGATGACCTCCAGGCTCTTGGAACGCTCCCTGACGGCGACGACATCACCCGGCTTGACCTGTGCGGAAGGGATGTTGCAAACCTCTCCGTTGAGGGTGATGTGAGCGTGGCTTACGAGCTGCCTTGCGGCTGCCCTTGTAGGAGCTGCGCCCATTCTGTAGACGACGTTGTCGAGCCTTGATTCAAGAAGGAAGAGAAGGTTCTCACCCCTCAGACCGGGCATGCGGGATGCCTTGAGATAGGTGTTGTGGAACTGCTTCTCGAGAAGGCCGTACATGTATCTTACCTTCTGCTTCTCCTTCAGCTGGATACCATACTCGCGCTGCTTCTTGCGCTTGGATGCCAGACCATGCTGTCCCGGAGGATAGTTTCTCTTCTCGAAATCCTTGTCACTTCCGAAAATCGGTTCGCCGAACTTGCGGGCGATCTTAGTACTTGGACCAGTGTATCTTGCCATGGTAATTTGTTTTTAATTCTTTGATTAGACTTTACGACGGCCCTTTGGTCTGCATCCGTTGTGAGGCATGGGGGTCACATCGATGATCTCGGTGACGACGATGCCTGAATTGTTGATGGTTCTGATCGCGGACTCACGGCCTGCCCCAGGACCTTTCACATAACACTTGACCTTGCGGAGGCCGGCATCGTAGGCTGTCTTGGAAGCATCCTCAGCGGCCATCTGGGCTGCGTAAGGAGTGTTCTTCTTCGAACCCCTGAAACCGCACTTACCTGCAGAAGACCAGCTTATAACCTGTCCCTGGCTGTTGGTGAGGGAGACGATCACATTGTTGAAGGTCGATGAAATATGGGCCTGGCCCGTAGCCTCAACCTTGACAACTCTCTTTGACGCTGTAGTTTTCTTTGCCATAATTCATCGAGTTTTACTTGGTTGCCTTCTTCTTGTTCGCAACTGTCTTCTTCTTGCCCTTCCTTGTACGGGCGTTGTTCTTCGTGCTCTGTCCGCGGACGGGCAGGCCGATACGGTGACGGATCCCCCTGTAGCATCCGATGTCCATCAGGCGCTTGATGTTCATCTGGACAGTGGAACGGAGCTCTCCCTCGATCTTGTACTCCTCGTTGATGAGGGTACGGATCTTGGCAACCTGCTCGTCGTTCCAGTCACCGACCTTGATGTCGTAATCGATACCGCACTCGTCAAGGATCTTCCTCGCGGAGCTGCGGCCGATACCGTAGATGTAGGTGAGGCCTATCTCACCATGCTTGTTGTTCGGTAAATCAACACCGGCTATTCTTGCCATAATCTATCTTTGACTTTATTTGTTTTACAAATGACTGTTATCCCTGGCGCATCTTGAACTTGGGGTTCTTCTTGCAGATGACGTAGAGGCGTCCCTTGCGTCTGACGATCTTGCAATCTTCACTGCGCTTCTTGATGGATGTTTTGACTTTCATATCGCGTAATTTTTTATTTGTACCTGAAAGATATCCTTCCCTTCGTCAAATCATAAGGTGAAATTTCAACCCGTACCTTGTCTCCCAGGAGGATATGGATGAAGTTCATCCTCATCTTTCCCGAGATGTTGCACAGAAGGACGTGGCCGTTCTCGAGCTCCACCTTGAACATAGCGTTAGGAAGAGTCTCGATAACTTTTCCGTCTTGTTCTATTGCTACTTGCTTGGACATTGAAAAAACACTTTAAAATTTACCAGTACTTTCTATGTAATCGAAGGTTGACAGCTGCTCGGCCTTACCGTGACGGACAACAACCGTAAGCTCATAGTGGGCGGCCTTCTTGTGGTCGGAAGTGTGTACGGCCCACCCGTTGCGGGCGACATACACTCCCCTTCCACCGGCATTGATCATAGGTTCTATGCATATGACCATTCCGTCCACCAGCCTGCACCCATGGCCCTGGCGCCCGTAGTTCGGGACGCCCGGCTCTTCGTGCATATGCCTTCCGAGCCCGTGTCCTTCAAGCTCCCGGACCACCGAGAAACCGAAAGACTCGGCGTACGATTGCACCGCGTGTCCGATGTCACCGGTACGGTTCCCGGCCACTGCGGCCTCTATGCCCTTGTAGAGCGAAGCCTTCGTGACGTCAAGGAGCTTCCTGGTGGCGGCATCCACTTCCCCGACCGGGAAAGTGTATGCCGAATCACCATTGTAGCCCTTGTACAGCGTCCCGATGTCAGCGGAGACGATGTCGCCCTCCTTGAGGACATAGTCGGACGGGAAACCGTGGACTACGACATCGTTGACCGACATGCAGGTGGCTGCGGGAAAACCCTCGAAGCCCAGGAAGCTAGGTATCGCGCCGCTGTCGCGTATGAAAGTCTCGGCCACCTCATTCAACTTCGCAGTTGTCACACCAGGGGCGACCATCTTGCCGACTTCCGCCAACGTCTTGGAGACGATTATGGCATTCTCGCGCAACAGTTCGATTTCTTCTTCTGTCTTAGGCTTAACCATCAATCTTACAATTATCGGATTAATTACATTCCAGAACGACCGCTCAGGCGACCGGTCTTCATCAGACCGTCGTAATGACGCATGAGCAGGTAGCTCTCTATCTGCTGGAGAGTATCAAGGACGACACCCACAAGGATCAGGAGGGAAGTACCGCCATAGAAGCTTGCGAACGCATCGTTGACTCCGGCGATCCTGGCAAAAGCAGGGAGGATCGCAATGATTGCAAGGAATATGGAACCGGGAAGGGTGACCTTCGACATGATGGAGTCGAGATAGTTCATGGTCGCCTTGCCGGGTTTTACTCCAGGAATGAAACCGCCATTCTTCTTCATGTCCTCAGCCATCATGGTCGGATTGACGGTGACGGCAGTGTAGAAGTAAGTGAAGATTATGACGAGCAGACCGAATATCAGGTTGTACCAGAATCCGGTGTAGTTGGACAGCGTGGCTGCCAGACCCCTGGTCGCATCGAAGCGGGAGAAGAGCAGCGGGAAGAGCATCAGTGCCTGGGCGAAGATGATAGGCATCACGCCGGCGGCATTGATCTTCAAGGGAATGTACTGGCGGACACCGCCGTACTGCCTGTTCCCGATGACCCTCTTGGCGTACTGTACAGGAACCCTCCTGACAGCCTGGACCAGGGCGATGGTGGCAACGATCACGAAGAACCAGATGATCAGTTCCACGATGAGGGCGATAGGACCGCCGCCGGCAGTCGTGGAGACCTTGGTACCGATCTCGGCGACCAGCGCATAAGGCAGGCGAGCGACGATACCGATCATGATTAGGAGGGAGATACCGTTACCGATACCCCTGTCGGTAATCCTTTCACCAAGCCACATGACGAACATCGAACCTGCCATCAGGATGATGGTGGCCACGAGGTTGTACATGAACGAGCTCCAGCCGAGGGAAGTCTCCGCCAGGAACGCAGATCCGGGGATCTGGGTGTGGATGGAGGCGATGTAGGCAGGGCCCTGGATGCAGAGGATCAGGATGGTCAGATACCTCGTGATCTGGTTCATCTTCCTGCGGCCGCTCTCACCCTCGTACTGCAATTTCTTGAAGTAAGGGACGAACATGCCCAGGAGCTGGACCACGATGGAAGCGGAGATGTAAGGCATCACACCCAGCGCGAAGATGGACGCGTTGCCGAAGGCACCTCCGGAGAACATGTTCAAGAGTCCGACAAGACCCTGCTGGGTGCTTGTCTGGAGCTCGGCCAGCATGGTGGTGTCGATGCCCGGGAGGACGATGAAACAGCCCAGCCTGTAGATAAGCACAAGCAGGAACGTGTAGCCCAGCCTCATACGGAGCTCCTCGATCTTGAAGATGTTCTTTATTGTTTCAATAAACTTCTTCATCGCTATTTACCGTTTACGATTGCCTTGCCGCCGGCAGCCTCGATCTTGGAGACCGCAGAGGCTGAGAATGCGTCAGCTGTCACGGTAATGGCTGCGGTGAGCTCACCGTTGCCAAGAACCTTCACGAGGTCCTTGAGGTCGGCGAGGCCGTAAGCCTTGATGTCATCGATGCCGAACTCGGTCTTGCCGGTAGTGTCATGAAGAGCCTGGAGGGAAGCAAGGTTGACCGCCTTGTATTCAACCCTCGTGGGATTCTTGAATCCGAACTTGGGGACACGCCTCTGGATAGGCATCTGTCCACCTTCGAAACCGATCTTGTGTTCGTATCCGGAGCGTGATTTCGCACCCTTGGTTCCACGGGTTGCTGTACCGCCCTTGCCTGAACCCTGGCCGCGACCTACGCGCTTGCTGTTATGAGTTGCACCTTTTGCAGGTTTCAAATTCTCCAGTTTCATCTGTAATCCTCCTATTCTGTTTCTTCAACTTCTACAAGGTGACGGATCTTTGCGAGCATACCCATAGTCACCGGATTCTTTTCCACCTCTACGGTCTGGTGCATGCGGTGCAGTCCGAGGGAGCGCAGGTTTGCGAGCTGCCTCTTGTCCGAACCGTTCTTGCTTCTAACCTGGGTTATCTTGAGTTTTGCCATAATCGTAGTCCTCCTCTTATCCGTTAAACACTTTGCTCATGGGAATACCGCGAAGTCCTGCGACAGTGTAGGCGTCCCTCATCTGGGTGAGGGCGGTGACGGTAGCCTTTACAAGGTTGTGAGGGTTGGAAGAACCCTTTGACTTTGCAAGGACGTTCTGGATGCCGGCCGACTCGAAGACGGCACGCATGGCACCACCGGCCTTCACACCGGTACCGGGAGCTGCGGGCTTCATAAACACTACGGAACCTCCGAACTTGGATTCCTGCTCGTGAGGGATGGTGGTGTTGATGATGGGGATCCTTACAAGGTTCTTCTTAGCATCCTCTACACCCTTTGCGATGGCAGCTGTCACTTCATTGGCTTTTCCAAGACCATAACCAACAACGCCGTTCTCGTCACCCACTACCACGATGGCGGCAAAGCGGAAGTGACGACCACCCTTAGTAACCTTGGTTACTCGCTGGATGGCGACCAGTCTGTCCTTAAGTTCCAGATCTGAGGTCTTTACTCTTTTAACATTTGTATTTGCCATAGTCTTTCAATTAGAATACGAGGCCGCCTTCACGGGCAGCGTCTGCCAAACTTTTAACCCTACCATGATAGAGGTAACCTCCACGGTCGAACGAGACGGTGGTGATTCCCTTCTCGATCGCACGCTGGGCTACCGCCTTTCCGACGATGGCTGCGGCGTCGATGCCGTTCTTGCCCTTGCACTCGGCGGCAAGGCCCTTGTCGTTCGATGCGGCGGCTACGAGAGTCACGCCCTTTTCGTCATCGATTACCTGGGCATAGATCTGCTTGTTGCTTCTGAAGACTACCAGTCTAGGCCTCTCGGCTGTTCCATTGACATGCTTGCGGATGCGGTAATGGATTCTTCTTCTTCTTTCTATTCTATTCAATGCCATATCTGTGTCCTCCTGAATTATTTAGCTGCAGCAGTCTTGCCGGCCTTGCGGCGGAGCTGCTCGCCGGCGAACTTGATACCCTTGCCCTTGTAAGGTTCAGGCTTGCGGAGTGAGCGGATCTTGGCCGCCACCTGTCCGAGAAGCTGCTTGTCGGTGCTCCTGAGGATGAGGACAGGGCTCTCTCCCTTCTTGACTGCGGGAGTTTCTGCCTTGATCTCGGGAGCGAGGAGAAGCTGGATCTCGTGGGAGTAGCCGAGGGACATAGTGAGGAGCTGGCCGTCAGCAACCACGCGGTAACCGACACCGACGAACTCCTGCTTGGTCTCGAAGCCCTTGGAGACACCCTGGACCATGTTGTTCACGAGTGCGCGGTAGAGACCGTGCATCGAACGGTGGCGGGGCTGGTCCGTAGGACGCTCGAACTTGATTTCATTATCCTCGATGGTGACTTTGATGTCGGGATCGACTTTCTGGGAGAGTTCACCAAGAGGTCCTTTAACCTTCAACACGTTGCCAGGGAGAACTTCGACGTTCACCTTGTCCGGAAGGCTTACAGGCAATTTACCTATTCTTGACATTATTCGTAAGTTTTAATTAATAAACATAACAGATAACCTCTCCCCCGACATTTTGGTTCTTGGCTTCCTTGTCGGTCATCAGACCCTTGGAAGTGGAAAGGATGGCAATGCCAAGTCCGTTGAGGACGCGCGGCATGTTGGCTACGTCAGCATAGACCCTCATACCAGGAGTGGAGATGCGCTCGATCTTCTTGACGGCGGCCATCTTGGTCTGGGGATGATACTTCAGAGCGATCTTGATCGTGTTGTAAGGGGTGCCCTCGACAACCTTGTAGCTGAGGATGTAGCCCTTCTCGCAAAGGATCTCGGTGATGGCAACCTTCATCTTGGACGAGGGAATCTCCACGACCTTCTTCCCTGCCAGATAAGCGTTGCGGATCCTAGTAAGATAATCTGCAATTGGATCAGTCATTTTTTTAGATTTTTTTTAGATCGACGCCATGAGGCGCCCGATATCCGATTGTTAATAAATTAATATGTTACCAGCTAGCTTTCTTCACGCCGGGGATCAGGCCGTTGCTGGCCATCTCACGGAACTGGATCCTGCTCAGACCGAACTTCCTCATGTAGCCCTTGGGACGGCCGGTGAGGGAGCAGCGGTTGTGGAGGCGGCAAGGAGAAGAGTTCTTGGGGAGCTTGTCCAGAGCGGCCCAGTCACCGGCTTCCTTGAGAGCCTGCCTCTTGGCAGCGTACTTAGCAACCAGTTTCGCGCGCTTTACTTCGCGAGCTTTCATTGATTCTTTTGCCATATTCCTTAGTTATTATGTTTCTTGAACGGCAGTCCGAACGCAGCGAGGAGGGCATGTGCCTCTTCGTCAGTCTTGGCTGTGGTAACGAACGTAATCTCCATTCCGTGAACCCTGGGGTTCTTGTCGATGTCGACTTCGGGGAAGATAAGCTGCTCCTTGAGTCCGAGGGTGTAGTTGCCCCTTCCGTCCATCTTCTCGGCAATGCCGTTGAAGTCGCGGATACGAGGGAGGGACACACGCACGAGCCTCTCGAGGAACTCATACATCTTGACGTCACGCAGGGTGACCTTCACTCCGATGGGCATGCCCTTGCGGAGGCGGAAGTTGGAGACGTCCTTCTTGGAAGAGGTGAGGACAGCCTTCTGGCCGACGATCTTCGCGAGTTCCTCTGCGGCCTCTTCGACAAGCTTCTTGTCCTGGGTCGCGTCGCCGATACCCTCGTTGATGGTGATCTTGACGAGCCTGGGGACCTGCATCACGGTCGTGTAGGAGAACTGCTGCATGAGCTTCCCTACGATCTCTTCTTTATAAACCTTCTTGAGGGAAGGTACATAATCCTTCGGAAGTTCCTGGACTTCTACGGTCTTTGTTGCTTTCTTTGCCATAATTAGATCTCCTCTCCTGATTTCTTAGCGTAACGGACCTTCTTTCCGTCCACGAACTTGTAGCCGACCCGGGTAGCCTTCTGGCTGGAGGGATCGACGAGGTTGACGTTGGAAATGTGGATTGCGGCCTCCTGCTTGATGATGCCGCCCTGAGGCTGCTTGGAGTTGGGTTTGGTGTGCCTGCTCACCACGTTGACACCTTCCACGATAACGCGGTCCTCGGCAGGGAAGACGGTCAGGACCTTTCCTACCTTGTTCTTGTCGTTCCCGGCATTGACTATAACGGTGTCACCCTTCTTGATGTGTAACTTCTTCATGACTTTCAATGGTTAAAGGACCTCCGGTGCCAGTGAAACAATCTTCATGTAATTGTCACGCAGCTCCCTGGCCACAGGGCCGAAGATACGTGTGCCGCGAAGCTCGCCCGCTCCGTTGAGAAGGACGCAAGCGTTGTCGTCGAAACGGATGTAGGAACCATCCTGGCGGCGGATTTCTTTCTTTGTACGAACAACGACAGCCTTCGAGACCGTACCCTTCTTGGCGTCACCGCTGGGCAGGGCGCTCTTGATCGCAACGACGATCTGGTCGCCGACTGTCGCATATCTGTGATGCGTACCTCCAAGCACGCGGATGCAAAGGACTTCCTTGGCACCGCTGTTGTCAGCCACATTCAAACGTGTTTCCTGCTGTATCATAATTACTTGACTTTTTCTACGATTTCAACTAATCTCCACCTCTTGGTCTTGCTCAGAGGACGGGTTTCCATGATGCGTACGGTATCACCCTCGCTGCACTCGTTCTTGTCGTCCTGTGCGACGAACTTGGCGGTCTGCTTGATGAATTTTCCGTAGAGGGGATGCGATTTCCTGGTCTCGACGGACACGACGATGGTCTTGTCCATCTTGGTGCTGACCACTACTCCGATTCTTTCCTTACGAAGATTTCTTTCCATAACTATTTCTGTTCTTTTTCTTTCTCAGCGAGGATGGTGATCATGCGAGCGATATCCTTCCTGACTTTCTTGAATTCCGATGTATCCTCCAATGGAGAGATGGCATGATTGAGCTTCATGTTGTCCAGTTTGTTCCTGTCGAGCTGGATGCGGTCCTTCAGGTCTGCGATGGACATTTCGCGTACTTCAGATGTCTTCATTACTTCTACTCCATTTATTATTCAACATAATCCCTGCGGACGACGAACTTGGTCGCGACGGGGAGCTTGTGGGCCGCAAGGCGCATAGCCTCCTTCGCGGTTGCGAGAGGAACGCCTTCCGCCTCGAAGAGGATACGGCCGGGGGTGACCGGGGCTACGAATCCCTGAGGATCGCCCTTACCCTTACCCATACGGGTATCGAGAGGCTTTTTCGTAAAAGGCTTGACCGGGAAGATCCTGATCCAGATCTGGCCCTCACGGTTCATGCAACGGGAAATTGCCTGACGGGCGGACTCAATCTGCTGCGCAGTGATCCAGCAGTTCTCCAGGGTCTTCAGACCGAAGGAACCGAACGCGAGCTGATTGCCCCTCTGGGCCATACCCTTCATCACGTTCTTTTGTTCCCTTCTGTACTTTGTTTTCTTTGGCTGTAACATTGCTGTATTACTTTAAAATAATTTCCAAAAATTCCCAAATATCTAAGTATCAATGACTTAAGCCATTACACCCCGATTTTTTGGACTGCAAAGTTAGCAAAAAAACCTGGATTTCAAAGATTATTTGAAAAATTTCCAAACATTTTCGACCCGGAAACGAGCCAAAGAAAAAGGTAATTTTCAAGTAATTACAAAAGAAGTCAAAAAAAATATCTCCACGGTTTCGACATACACGCGAGAGGGGTTTCAGCATGGCACGTTTTTTTCGGGGAAAATGCTGCATCCAGCGCATAACCGGCAACCGGACATGAAAGAAGCGTACAGATATTCACTGACCATCGCCTTCCTGGCGAGCCTGCTGGCCCCGCAGGGCCTTCTGGCCCAGAGGGAGGACGACGATTTCATGCCCCGGGTGATAAGGACGGGACGCTCCGGCTACATGGGCTACAGGGTGGAACAGGGGGACACCGTCTATTACGACAGCATGACCCCGGTGTGGGTTTTCCCGAAAGGGCACAGGAGCGACAGGAAGGAACTCCGGAAATACTACAAGCTCGTCTACAACTTCAACAAGGTCTATCCCTACGCCCTCCTCGCCAAGAGCATGGTCCGGGACGTCAACGACTACATCGCCGAGAACAACCTCCGCCGCATGAAGAAGGAGAAATACATCAGCCAGATGCAGAAGCAGCTGTTCGCAGTCTACGAGAAGCCCCTCCGGAACATGAGCATCTCCCAGGGAAGGCTGCTGCTCAAACTGATCGACCGGGAAGTCGGGAAGTCCTCCTTCAGCATCATCAAGGACTACAAGAGCGGAATCACCGCAGGCTTCTGGCAAGGGATCGCCAAGGTCTTCGGCAACGACCTGAAATCCCGCTACGATCCGGAAGGCGACGACAAGATGACTGAATACCTGGTGGAAAAATGGAAGAGAGGCGAATTCGACGCCCTCTACTTCTCGATATTCTGGGAAGAGCCCAAGCGGCCGGACCTCAAGTCGTACAAGGCGAAGTTCGAGGACTGAGGATCCATCCAGTCCTTAAGTATCATGAAACCGGCACCGCCGGGAAGCGTCATCTCGACGCTTGCATGGTAATGCCCGAATATGAACTGGTCGACCCGGTTCTTCCGGGAAAATGCCACCGCGAACTTGTACAGGGGCTCGTCCTCGCCCCTGAAGGCGTAAACGCCCGGCTTGGAGGTGCGGCTCCGCTTCGACCAGCTCCTTGCCAGGCTGAAAGCGAGCGTAGGATGGATGAGGCTGGCGAACAGCCTTTGGCACACCCTGTTGTGGAAGACGCTGCGCATCAGCTTGTAGGAATACATCCCCGGACCAAGGCCGTCGCCGTGTCCCAGGCAGAAGACCTTGTCCCCTATCGTGGTCACGTACGGCTGCCGCAGGACCCGGATCCCCATGTCGCTGAAATAGTGGAAGCACCAGATGTCATGGTTGCCCGGGAAGAAAAAGACTTCGACCCCGGAATCCATCAGGTCCTGCAGGGAAGCGAAGACCTTGACGTAGCCCTTGGGGACCAGGTCGCGGTACTCGAACCAGAAATCCCAGATGTCGCCAAGCATGTAGAGGGCGAGGGTCCTGTCGCGCGGGATCGAATCCAGGAACTCCACGAAACGGGCTTCCCGGAGAGCGGGGTCCCCGACATCAAGGCCAAGATGGACATCGGAGACGAAATAAACGAGCGTCCTTTCCACCATCGTGCGTCCGCTATGCGAAAATGAATATCAGGACGGCTGCGACGACGCAGTAGAGCGCGAACCAGGAGAGCCTGGCCTTGCGGACGATGGCTATCATCACCCTGCAGGCGAAAAGGCCGGAGACGAAGGCGGCCAGGAAACCGGCGACAAGGCACGACAGGGGCAGGCCGCCGCCCAGGGCCGCCTCGTCGGACAGTCCCTTGACAAGGTCCAGCAACTGCTCGCCGATGATGGGTACAAGGACCATCAGGAAGGAGAACTGCGCCATCACTTCCCTTTTGACACCGCAGAGCAGGCCGGTGGCGATGGTGGTTCCTGAACGGGAAAGGCCCGGCGCCACCGCGAACGCCTGGCCGATGCCCACGGCGAAGGCCTGCAGATACGATATCCCGTTGCGGACTTCCGTCCCGCCGGAAGCCGCAGGCGATTTCCTGCCTCCGAAACGGTCGGACAGGAAAAGCAGCAGGGCCGTGACCAGCAGGCAGCATGCCACGACGGTCAGGCTGTCCCCGAACAAGGCCTCGACCTTGTCCTTGAGCAGCAGACCGACAAGGGCCACCGGGACCATCGACACGACCAGCTTGAACACATAATCGGTCTCGTCGTTGTACTTGAACTTGAACAAGCCCGCCAGAAGCCTGCAGACAGGCTTCCAGAAGACGACGAGCGTGCTCAGGACCGTAGCGAGATGGACGGTGACGGTAAAGTCGAGGAAGCCCTCGGCGTCCACGCCGAGCAACTCCTTGAAGATCATAAGGTGACCGCTGGAACTGACGGGCAGGAACTCGGTAAGGCCCTGCACCAGGCCCAGCAGGAGAGCCTGCAGCCAGTCCATCACTTATCCTCCTCCTTCCCTTCAGGACCGGCCTTGGGGCGTTTCATGATGGCGATTATCTCTATCGCGATGCCGCAGAGGATCACCAGCGGGGCTGCTACCAGCCTCCTGAAATCGAACATCGCCCAGTTGAAGACCTGCGGGTCCTTGCTCCCGCCGCCCATCATCAGGATGAAGCCGGCGACTATGACAAGCAGTCCCGCCAGGAAAAGCCTCAGCCCCTTCCGGGTGATGGCCATCTTTGTATTTGCGTCGTTTTCCATATTCATTCAATCAATGCCCCGGCCGGCGGGGCGTCCTTCAAAGCCGGGCGCAGCGCCAGCCGGCTAGTAGTACAATTCGTTCCTGGACAGGGAAACGAGCCTGCCCACGACGAAGAAGGTGCTCACAAGGCAGATGACGATGCCGGCGACAAGCATGACCGCCGTGACCATCGCCAGCGACTCCGGAGGGAACACTTCCGTGACCTGGACGAACTCCTTCTTCAGGAAATATATGATCAGCGCCATCATCAGGGTCGCCAGCAACGCCGCCACGACTCCCTGTATCACCGACTTCCAGAGGAACGGCCGGCGTATGAAGGCCTTGGTGGCGCCCACCAGCCTCATCGTGTGGATAGTGAAGCGCTTCGAGTAGACGTCCAGCCTCACCGTGTTGTTGATGAGGACGAACGAGATGAACAGCAGCAACAGTATGAATACCCCAAGCACCAGGGATATCCGCTTGAGGTTGGCGTTAAGCTTCTCGACGAGCGACTGCTGGTACACGACCTCGTCGACCAGGGGGGACGCCGAAACCAGGTCCTTCACCATGGCCAGGCTGTCCGTGGAGACATAGTCGGCCTTGAGGGTGACGTCGATGGACACCGGGATGGGAGAAGACTCGAACACGCTCAGGAAATCAGGCCCCAGCATCTCGGCCATCTCGCGGGTCCCCTGCTCCCTTGTGACAAGGCTGGTCTCCTTGACGAAGGGCCTGGCGTCGAGTTCAGCCTGGAACTTCGCCGCAGCCTCCTCCTCGACATCGGGGGTCATCAGCACCGAAACCTGCATGTTCTCCTTGAAATAGTCGGAAACGCTCCTCGCGTTGACGAGCAGAAGGGCGGCAATCCCCACAAGCAGCAGCACCAGGCTGATGCTTATCACCGTGGAGATCCATGATCCCACGAGTCTTCTGCGAAACAGTTTGTTTTCTCCGGCAGCCATCGTCGCCTATTACACCAAATTGGTTTCAAAGATAATGAAATATGGAAAAACGAAAAAAAATTCTTACCTTTGTAAGACAACATTTTTGCAAATGGGAAATTCCGTAAAGAGAGTTCTGTTCGTAAACTCAGAGATAATGCCGTTCCTTCCCGAGACTCCGGTTTCGAGGATCGGTCGGTATCTTCCGCAGGGCATCCAGGAAAGGAAGAAGGAAATCCGCGCATTCATGCCGCGCTACGGCTGCATCAACGAGAGGAAGAATCAGCTCCATGAGGTGATCCGGCTCTCCGGGATGAACATAATCATAGGCGACGTGGACAGCCCGCTCGTGATCAAGGTCGCATCGATCTCCTCGGCCAGGATACAAGTCTACTTCGTCGACAATGACGACTTCTTCAAGCGCAAGCAGCTCGCCTTCGACGCCGACGGGAAGTTCTTCGAGGACAACGGGCAGAGGGCCGTGTTCTTCGCCCGCGGAGTCCTGGAAACCGTCAAGAAGCTGCGCTGGGCTCCCGACATCGTCCACTGCCAGGGATGGATTTCGCATCTTGTCCCGATCTACCTGAAGAAAGTGTACAACAACGACCCCATATTTGCAGAAAGCAAGATCGTCACCTCCCTCTACGACGAGACCGCCGGGATGACGTTCCCCCCGGAGTTTAAGGACACCGTCAAGTGCGGCGGCATCCAGGACAAGGACCTGGAACTGCTGGAGGACCCCGATGGCATAAATCTTGCGGAACTCGCCGCTTCGTACTCGGACGGTGTGATCTATGGTTCCGGAAGCCTGGACGGAAAGCTCGTCAAGTTCTGTGAAGGACTCGCCGTCCCCAAACTGGCTTTCGATGAAGAATCCGTCGCCTCGGGACGCTACATCGACGAGTACGACGGTTTTTATCAACAGTTGTAGGCAGTAATGAAAAAACTCCTTGCAGTACTGGGACTCGCCGCAGGCCTCGCAACCGCCTGCATCAACACTGACCAGACACTTGGTGAGCAGTTTGTAGCCACCAACCAGAAATACGACTTCTACTCTGCCGAGTTCGACATTCCGGACGTCCGGATGCGGCCGGTGGACAGCCTTACCGCATATTCATCGAGGAGGATCACCATCGGCGCCGTCCGCGACGAGGACTACGGCCTCTACCGCAGGGCTTCCGCAGTCACCCTCGTACCCGTCCTCAAGTCCGTGGATTTCGGCAAGGACCCGGTGTTCAAGCGCATGCGCTTCAGGGCCGCCATCGACTCGGTGTCGGTCGCGGATGAGAGCCAGCTGAACATCCTCCAGAACGTCAACGTCTACGAGATGACGGAACCCCTGGACTCGAAGAAGTATTTCTCCAGGACCCCTGTCAAGCACGGCGACAGGCGGATTACGAAGGGCGTCCCGGTGACCAACGGCAAGGACTCCCTCACATTCGAATTCACCGAGGAGTTCGGCAAGCGTTTCCTCGATATCAAGGATTCCGACCTGACCGACATGAAGACCTACACGAAGAAGTTCCCCGGCATCTACCTGACCACGGACGACCCCGCAGGGAACGGAGGCAGGATCAACATGTTCGACATGGAGATCCTGACCAATGCCGGCGGATACCTCACCAGGACGGACAACTACGCCGTGATGTACTTCAACGCAGAGTTCGACGGCGTCCGCAAGGACTCCCTGCTCATGTTCTACTTCAGTCCCCTGGAGTTCCAGGACCTGGATTCGCTCATAACGGCCGTCACCCTGCCCACGCAGTACGTTTTCAACACCGACTACCATGAGACCGACGGCCTGGCCGGCCAGGCCACCGACAAGATCTACGTCGAAGGCGGCAGCGGACTCAAGCCGATGGTGCCTGCGGCCCAGATCAAGGAAATCGTGGAGAATGAAATCCGCAGGAACGGAGGAGACCCCTCCAAGGCCATCATTTCCAAAGCCACGATAGAGCTTCCCTTCGAGTTCCCCGAGGACTACACCACCATGTTCAGATATCCCCTGATCCTCAGCCCGACTGTCAGGATCAAGACGGATTCGACCGTGACCTTCGCCGGACTGACCGACGCCAGCGTCTCCGCGGAAAACCAGGGAGACATCAACCGCTCCCTCTGCAACTACGCCCCCGACGTCACCCACCACGTCCAGCAGCTCCTGCGGGCAGGCGCGGACAAGGACCTGACCAATTTCGACATCTGGTTCCTGATCATGTGGTACGAATACACCACCACGACCAACACATCGGCGAGCGAACTTGCCAGCTACTACCAGCAGCTGGCCTACTACTCCTACTACAACCAGCTCTACGGAGGCTACGGCTACGGTTACGGCAGTTCATCCTACGGCTACGGAAGCAGCTACAGCAACTACTACAACTACATGATGATGGCTCAGTATGCTTCCGCATCGGCTACCCAGACTTCCGTCAACACCGAGATGGACAAGGACCGCTACTACCATGCAGTCCTCAACGGTCCCACCGCACCCGGCAGGAAGCCCAAGCTCAAGTTCACCTACGCACTTCCAAGGGAATAACCCTCCCGCAAGACTTCAGTACCGCACGTCCCCCCTGCCGACGCTGAACCGCGGCGCAAAAAAAAAGAGGCCGGCCAACCTGGCCGACCTCCTTCGATTTTCGTGTCAAGGGGATTAAGCCTCCTCCTTTCCAGCGAGTTTCTCGATAACCTTGTCAATGGCGTCCTTTACCGTTGCGATCGATGCGGTTTCCTCATCGGGAATCTTGATACCGAAAACCCTTTCAAACTCCATGAGAAGCTCCACGGTGTCGAGGGAATCAGCTCCGAGATCATTTGTAAAGTTGGCGGATTCAGTCACTTCTGACTCTTCAACGCCGAGCTTGTCAACGATAATCGCTTTGACTTTCTTTACGATTTCTTCTTCAGTCATGATAAAAAAATTATAAATGTTATGTCCAAATTAAAAACTCATCGCGGCTCGACATTGCACATACCGTACCACAATAAGTTCCGCAAAGTAAATAAAAATAAGTCAATTCTCCAAATCACCCGATTCTTTCCCTCCTGCTGAGGTTGAGCCAGATTCTCAGCCCGTTCAGGGAATTGAGGAGGTAGAAGATGTATTTGACGAGCATGACCGCCGCATTGCCGGAAGCCCCGGGTCCCATGAGAGTCACCGCCCATAAGGAAATGGACGAGATGTTCACGAGTATCCAGATGTACCACTGCTCCATGAAAGCGAAACTCAGCAGCACCTGTCCGGCTATGTTCAACGCCATGACCGTAGCGTCGAGAAGGACCTTGGGCTTGCTCACCGAATCGATCCTGCCCTGGGCCAGCTGTGCCTTGTCCACGAACAGCAGGATAAGATAAAGGGCGGCGATCCCTGCCAGGAGCCCGGCCACCAGCCACGCCCACTGCCTTCGCGACAATCTCCGGGCCCTCAGTCCCGACTCTCCGCCAGCCCCCTTTTCCAAGGCGGCTCCCCTCTTCCTCCACTGCCAGAAACCGACGAACTGCATCGGCAGGAAATAGAAGGCATGCAACGCGAAATTGCCCATGATCCCGTTGTCCAGCAGCACTATGGACGCAATCACCACATCGACGAGTCCGAAGACGAAGGTCAGTATGTGGCCGTTTGCCGAAAGCACGGTGTTGAGGATACCCATCATCGCACCGAATGCGGCGAGCACCAGCATGAAAGTGCGAGCGCCAGGCTGCTGAAGTTTGAAAATGGTTGTCAGAGTGAGAGCAACCAGCATTCCGGCGACCAGGAATATGTTGAAGGCGAGGTTGAATTTCCTCTCTTTTTCCGCGTTCATCATTTGTAGCGACTTATGATTGGATGCCTGACAAGTTATTGCACCAGCAAATATAGTAAATCATCTTTTTATCTATCTTTGCAATATACGGCCGGTTTCCCCGAAGGCCGCCGGTCCTCTACAACACAGGCATGCATTTGAAGAAATCCATATCATTTCTCTTCCTCCTGACCCTTTTCGCCCCGTCCGTCATGGCGGAGGGACCGTTCAGGCTGGGAGGCAAGGTCACGGACGCCCAGACCGGAGAACCCCTGCCGGGGGTCGTCGTAAGGCTTGACGACAACTACCTCTGGGCCGTTACCGGAAAGGATGGCTGCTACACCTTCGACAAGGTGCAGGAAGGAAGTTACACCCTGAACGCATCCTACCTTGGCTACGTTGACATCAACGAAAGGATCGACATCCGGGGGGACGTCTCCGGGCATGACCTGAAGATGTCGCTCAACAGCCTGGCGCTCAAGGAAGTGGTGGTCACCGCAGAAAGCTCGAAAGACAATGTCGGCACCTCCCGCAGGATAGGAAGGAACGCCCTCGACCACATGCAAGTGTCCAGCATGACGAACATAGCGGCCCTGATGCCTGGCGGCAAGACCGTCAATCCCGACCTCACTGCCGACAACGTGCTCGCCCTGCGTGCCGGTGGCACCACCGCCGGCAATGCGGCCTTCGGGACGGCCATCGAGATCGACGGAGTGAGGATGGGGGACAACGCAAGCCTGACAGGGATGAACGGCGTCAGCACCAGGGGTATTTCCGTCGAGAACATCGAGTCCGTGGAAGTCATCACGGGCGTCCCCTCCGCCGAATACGGCGACCTGAACAACGGAATGGTCAGGGTCATCACCAAGAAGGGACGCACCCCGGTCAGCGTCACCTTCTCCGTCAACCCGCGGACCTACGAAACCTCGGCCTCGAAGGGAATCGACCTGGGAGAAGGCAGAGGCATCCTCAACGTAAGCGGGGAACTGGCCAGGGCGACGAGGAAACTGACCTCGCCCTACACATCCTACACCAGGCGCGGCTTCACCTTCGACTACAGCAATACCTTCAACCATAAGTGGAGGCTCGAAGCCGGCGTCACCGGAAACATAGGAGGGATGGACAGCAAGGACGACCCGGACCTGTTCTCTGAGGAATATTCAACGGCAAGGGACAACCTCCTGACCCCTCATTTCAAGCTCCTGTGGCTGCTCAACAAGGGGTGGGTGACGAACTTGAGACTCGAAGGCTCCGTCTACTACCACGACCAGACCGAGCACGTCCACTCCTACAACTCCTTCGCCTCTTCGCAGCCCTCGGTCCACGCCGAAGCCGAAGGCTACAGCGTGGCGGAGGCGCTGCCGCTCACCTACTACTCCGACCAGGTCACCGACTCCAGGGAACTCGACTGGGCGGCCGGCCTCCACTACGACTGGCTTAAGCGATGGGGAAAGAGAAAGAACGTCCTCAAGGCCGGGATCCAGTGGAAGGCCAACGGCAACGTCGGTGAGGGAGAGTACTACCAGGATCCCGCCCTGGCCGCCAACGGCTACCGGCCCAGGCCGTATTCCGAGTACCCCTACATGCACAACCTGGCCGCATACCTCGAGGACAAGCTGACGCTGCCCATAGGCGGCACGGTGCTGGACGTCAGCGCCGGGCTCCGCCTTGAGAAGCTTTTCATCAGGGGCACAAGCTACGACAACCTCCGGACCCTGTCGCCGCGCCTCAACGCCAAATGGTCCCTCGGGGAGAAGGTCGCAGTCCGCACGGGATGGGGAATCACCCGGAAACTCCCCTCGTTCTACATCCTGTTCCCGCGGCAGGAATACAGGGACATCCAGACATTCGCATATTCCTACGGGCAGGCCGGGGAGGCCGCCTACATCTATTACACCCAGCCTTACACCATGGCCTACAATCCGGGCCTGAGGTGGCAGCGGAACACAAATGCGGAGGCCGGGATCGACATCGATGCCGGGGGAATCAAAGTGAGCCTGGTTGCTTTCAGCAACATTACTTCCGACCCCTACGAGTTCACCAACGCCTACACTCCGTTCTCCTACGGGATCATGTCGCTGCCGGAGGGGTTCAGGCCCGCCGGCGGGGTGGAAGCCGCCCTGGACAGGCAGACCGGGCAGGTCTGGCTCAGGAACTCCCACCAGGACTACTGGACGGCAGCCGACCTCAAGGTGAAGGACAGGACCTTCGCCGCAGCCCGCAGGCAGGCCAACGGCGGAGCCGTAAGGAGGAAGGGAGCTGAGCTGACGGCCGACTTCCCCGAGATCAAGGCGCTGCGCACGCAGCTGCGGCTGGATGCCGCCTACACCCTCACCCGTTTCGTCGACGACATTGAATATGCCTACTACAACAACGGATGGTCGCACACTTCGGTCCCGGACATGTCGTACCAGTACGCCGGCATCTATGCCGGAGGCAACTCCGTGTCCAACGGAAGGGAGACCAGGAACCTGGACGCAAACCTCACATCGATCACCCACATCCCGGAAGCCCGGATAATCATCACCTGCAGACTGGAGGCCGCCCTCCTGAGGTACAGCCGGAACCTTTCCGAGCATGACGGGAAGACCTACGCCTTCACAGTCTCGGAGACCTCGAACGAACCGACCGGAGGAGACATCTACGACGGAAACTCCTACACCGCTGTCATGCCCATCGCCTACATGGACCTGGACGGCGTTGTCCACCCGTTCACCCAGGCCGACCTTTCAAACCCGGAACTTTCCAGGCTGGTGGTCAGGTCCTCCAACCTCTACACCTTCGCCAGGGACGGCTACGACCCCTACTTCTCCGCGAACCTTTCAGTCACCAAGGAAATCGGAGACCATGTGTCAGTCTCGTTCTTCGCCAACAACTTCACGAACTCCAGGCGTTTCGTAAAGAGCCATGCCACAGGCATAGCCGCGATCTTCACTCCCGCCTTCTACTACGGACTGACCTGCAGGATAAAACTGTGAGAACCATGAAGAGATCCATCTGCATATTCATGATGCTGCCCCTCCTGCAGTGCTGCATGGAGATGAGCGGAACCTACACTGCCCTGAACACCCTGAAGGTGACGGCCATGTATCCGGAAGGATATTCCTCCTTCAGGAGGGCAGGAGTCGAAGTAACCGCCGAGAACGTCAGCAACGGCTACCTGTTCCGGGGTGAGACTTCCGACGACGGATCGGCCACCATCACCCTCCCGAACGGGATCTACCGGGTTTCGGTAAGCGACCGCATCGGCACTTCGATCTTCAACGGGGCCAGCGACAGGGTCCGCGTCTGCGACGGGAACGAAAGCATCGACCTGCCGCTTGTCTACTCCAAGGCGGGGACACTGGTGATCAAGGAAGTCTACACCGGCGGCTGCAGCAAGTTCCCCCAGGAAGGCACCTACCAGTCCGACAAGTACTTCATCATACACAACAACGACTCACGGACGGCCTACCTTGACAGCCTGTGCTTCGGGACCCTCTTCCCATGGAATTCCACCTCCAGCAATCCCTGGAGCGACAATCCGGCCTATACCCTGGACAACGTGGTGATAGGACAGGCCATCTGGCAGTTCGGAGGCGACGGGACCACCTTCCCGCTCGCTCCCGGCGAGGATGCGGTGGTGGTCCTGTGCGGAGCCATAGACCATTCGATGCAGTATCCCCTTTCGGTGAACCTCAACAATGAAGACTACTTCGTCGTCTACAACCTCACCTACCTGACGATGACCAGCTACCACCCCGCCCCGGGGGACAGGATCCGCCAGGAACGGATCATCGGGTGTCCGGAGTATTTCGGGCAGGCGAAGGCTGTCACCATTTCGATGAACTCCCCTACCCTCGTCCTGTTCAGGGCGGAGGGCATGACCATCCAGGAATACCTCTCCTCCACCCCGCAGTCCCAGGTGCCGGGAGGATCCGAGAAAGTGCGCCCCATACCCGTGGAATGGGTAATCGACGGGATGGAGGCCTTCAACGGAGCGTCTGTTTCCAATTCCAAGAGGCTTTCCACCAAGGTGGACGCCGGCTACGTCTCGTTCTCCGAAGTCTACAAGGGACGGACACTGATGCGCCGTACCGACGAGGCGGCCTCGGCGGAAAAAGGCTACGAGGTCCTCATGGACACCAACAATTCAACAACGGATTTCTATGAACGCGAAACCCAGTCACTTCACAAGTAGGCTGCTTCTTGCCGCAGCCCTTGTCCTGGCGGGCGGAGCCCTTCAGGAAACCGCCGCCCAGGAACGGTACCACAGGACCCTGGGCGAGAACATGTGGAACCAGGGCAGGAATGTCAATGGACTGAGGCTGAATCCTTCCACCGGCAACGCTTCCTACGCTGAAATGTACGGCCATGCGCGTAAAGGAGGGTTCCACGCCTCCAACGAATCCTCGTCGCCCTTCGGCTTCGGAGTCACGGCAAAGACCGTCACATGGTCGCGGAAGGTCTCCATGGCCGGTTCATTCTCCTTCTCGCAGGAAAAGGGGACGGACATGGACGGATCTATGTTCATCCATCCGGGAAGGTATCCCGTGGACGTGCTGGAGTTCACTCCCGGCACCAAGATACTCCAGCGATATTCCTTCACCGGAGGGATGGCGGCCGACCTGACGGAACATTGGAAGGCAGGAGCCTCCATCAGCTACGAATCCGCCAACTACGCCAAGCGCAAGGACATCCGCCACACCAACTATGCGCTTGACATAGAGGTGGTTCCAAGCATCATGTACACTTCCGGCGCTTTCTGCGCAGGGCTGTCCCTGCCGGTGCGGAAGACCGCAGAATCGATACAGGCCGAACAGATAGGCTCCACTGCCGACACCTACTACGCCTTCCTTGACAAGGGACTCATGTACGGAATCCTTCAGTCCTGGGACGGCAGCGGCGTCCACCTCAAGGAAACCGGAGTCGACCGGTTCCCCGTCAGTGAATATTCACTCGGAGCGGCAGCCCAGCTCGGCTGGAGGAAGTTCTACGCCGACATCGAGTTCGACCTCACCCGCGGAGTGGTCGGCGAGAAAGACTACAACTGGTTCAAGTTCCCCGGCAAGAGGATCTCCGCAACCGCAGGCGTCACCATCGAAGGCTCCGCCGCCAGGCACCTGGTCAGCCTTTCCTGCAGCTGGATGCTCCGCCAGGACTACGAATATGTGATGGAAAGGGTCACTACCGGAGGAGTGACCGTACCGGTAACCTATGGGAGCAACCGGGTGTTCGAGCAGCGCCGCCTTGAAGCCGGCCCCCGCTACGGCATGTTCTCCGACAAGGTCGTCATAGAGGCCCAGGCCGGCGCAGTCAGGGAGAAGAAGCTTTCCACCCTCCGCTACCCTGCGGTAGGTGAAGAGGACATCACCCTGCTGCAGGCAGCGGCAAAGGCCACTTTCAAGGCCGGCCGCTGGAGATTGGGCCTGCTGACCTCCTTCTCCGCCTGCCCCTCCGGCAGGGACGCCATCCTCGACAGTACGACCGGAACTTCCACATCAGAAGCTCCCGCCGGGCTTTTCCGTCTTCAGGAATGGTACGACCTGGACCACGAATGGAAGACGGCCACCAGGGCTGGATGCGGCCTCAGCATCACCAGGTACCTCGGCCTTAAGGGCCTGGACGGTATCTACATAGGCGCCGGCGGCGGTTTCCTGAAAGGCTTCGGAACCGTCCACGCTGCAGACGACAAGCTCTTCGGCGCCACGGCCAGGATAGGATATGAATTTTAAGACCAATGAATATAAAAAGCTGGAACATATGAAGAGAACAATCGCCCTCCTGCTTGCTGCCGCGGCCCTTGCCGCCTGCTCTGAAAAGGAAGAGCCCTCCGCTCCTTCGCAGGTGAGGATATCCCCGGTGATCACCAGGGCGTCCGACGTCAACTTCGAGGAGGGAGACCTTATCGGGCTGAGCGTCACCAGGGCTTCAGGCGAATGGGCTGCAAACGAGAAACTTCCCTACGAAGGGACCGCATTCGCAGGGGACCTCGTCTGGTACAACGAAGCCGGCGACGAGGCGACCCTGAAGGCATACTACCCCTACTCCCTGGATATTCCTTCGACCTTCACGGTCAGCTCCGACCAGAGCCATGGCTGGACTTCTTCAGACTTCATGGCTTCCGTCAAGGAAGGTGTGCTTCCCACCACCGGCGACGTCACCATGGTCTTCACCCA
Source organism: uncultured Bacteroidales bacterium (assembly GCA_900320185.1). GTDB lineage: Bacteria > Bacteroidota > Bacteroidia > Bacteroidales > UBA932 > Cryptobacteroides. Next base: position 1,780 of record ONRD01000013.1, on the reverse strand, counting down.
CAGGCTGTGCAAGATCCGCCTTACCGTCTCCAACCGTTCGGGAGGGACACTCGACGCCGTCAGGATCGGCGGGGTGGTACCCGTGGCTGACATCGACCCCGGGACATATTCGGCTACCGTCAGCGAAAGCGCGCTGCCTGTCGAGGTCACTACGTTCAGGCAGGATGACACCACCTACGTCGCCGTTGTCCCTGCCCAGACCGTAGCCATGGTCGTTACCGCCGTAGTGGACGGTACCCCGGTCAGCCAGAAACTCGTCGAAGCTGAACTGGCTGCCGGCCACCAGTACCACACCGGAGTCCTGGTGCTTCCGACAGGGCTGAAGATCTACATCGAAGGATCGATCAGGGACTGGGACGACGGAGGATCCATTCCGGGAGAGGGTGGCGGCGAACCAGTCCAGCCTTCCTATCCGGACTATTTCGAGGAGTTCGAGAACAACTTCGTCTACGCAGGCGTGAGCTACAGGACCATGACCATGAAGGACGGACGCAAATGGATGGTGGATCCGATGAGGTACATCCCCGGAGGCAAGAAACCTTCGACCGACCCTTCCGAGCCTTCGGGGATCTGGTATCCGTACACCATCGAGACCGTCGACGGGAAACTGACGGGGGTAGCCTCCACCGACGAATCCTCGCTCTCGTCGCGCGGGTTCCTCTACGACTATGCGACCGCCCTCGGCGTGGCCGAGATCACTCCGGAGAACTTCCAGTCCTTCGAAGGCGCACAGGGAATATGCCCGGACGGGTGGCATGTGCCCACCACCGATGAGTTCATCGGCCTGTTCGGCAACGAGAACGCGTCTTTCGGAGCGGTACGCACCGATGCCCCGTACTACGACGTGAATTACAAGGGAGGGAACATAACCGCCATGCAGGAAGAAGGTTGGAACTGGGGCTTCTACGGAATAGTCAACCGGTCCAATCCTTCCGCGACCGGAAGTTACAGTCCCACGATGATCTCGGACAAGAACTGCTCGGTCCGGGACTATTACGGGAAGAATGCCATGAGCTTCCTCATCAGCTCCACAGGAGCGAAAGTCTCAGGGGCCAACATCCAGTTCATCGGACTGATGAGTACCTTCACCGGATCTTCCTACCCGGAAGGGAGATTGTCGATAGCCCTGTCCAATTACCTCTCCGGCTACGCCCTGCGCTGCGTAAAGGACCAGGAGTGAGGGCGTTTCCTGCTTTGAACCACCAAAACACTTCCGATATGAGCTCTTCCTTACTTCTCCTTCTGTCTCTCTCCTGCCTGGCCGCACTGGGCGGCGTCCTGCTGCCGAGAAAAGTCATCATCCGAGTTGATACTAAAAAATATCTCATACTGTCACTGCTGATATTATCTACCGGTCATCAATCATATGGCCAGAGCGACAATCAAATCAATGATATTCTGGTCGGTAGCATAACATCTTATATTGACCATTACTTGCCCTATATGTCCGATCATTACTACATATGCACGGACGGATTACCCTTGAATTTTCAATATGACAGTATTCCCAATGTCACATACTATTCAGTCGATTATCTGCGCTCTTGTCCAAAAAGAATAAAGGACAAGTGTAAAAAAGGAATAGCTACGCTGTTCGTTTCTTTTCAGTTGAATAACAATGAGTTTAAGGTCCGTGTAACTAAAAAGGTCGTAACACTGAAGAAGAAGGGAATATGGATAGGATTGAGTGATTGGGGGGTATACTACTATGAATATTCCTGTGACAGAAAAAGGTGGGAACTGACAAAAACCACATATGGAGGAGTGTGACCTGCTGAGG
>ONRD01000012.1 GCA_900320185.1 uncultured Bacteroidales bacterium | reverse complement strand
AAAGTTTCATGCAGGAGATAGAGCTCCCAGGTAAGCGCCCCAAGGAAACCGAATGCCATGTTCAGCCATCCTGCATTCCTTGCACACGCCTCAAACAACTTGCCCTTGTGGGAGCCGTCCCTGTGTATTCCAACAACAAGGTAGTCACAGTTCTCTTTGGCCCTTTTCAGGATATTCAGATGCCCTATGTGAAAAAGGTCGAACGTGCCGCTAAGGTAACCTACGACCGGCTTACAGTCTTTCTCCACTGCTCCTGACAATTTGCGGGTTACTTCTTAAGATCAGCCTTGATCTGGGTCGTGCTGATCTCCGGGGTACGAGGGAGATAGACGACCTCCGCCCCTTCTTCCTTGAGGAAATCGAACTTGCCCTTCCAGTCGTCTCCCATCACGAAGATGTCGATGTCGTACTTGTGGATGTCGGTGCGTTTCTGCTCCCAGCATGTCTCAGGGACGACAAGGTCCACATAGCGGATTGCCTCCAGCATCGCCTTGCGGACTTCATAAGGGAAGTAACACTTCTTCTGCTTCTCGTTCCAGTTGAATTCATCTGTGGAAAGGACGACCACCAGATAGTCTCCAAGAGCCTTCGCTCTCCTCAGGAGATTGATGTGGCCGTAGTGCAAAAGGTCGTAGGTTCCGTAGGTTATTACTCTTTTCATCGTTAAAGGTATTCTTTGTATGATTTTGACGTATCGTAAACAGCTGTGGTATGGTAGGCGCCTCCCTTGACAGGCTTCATGTAATCACCGTACTGGATGGTCAGCGCATGGTCGAACTGGACCGGGACTGGTATGGTCATGAACTCGAAGGGTACCCTGGTGAACTCATGGTAGTCCGCCTCGAGAATGTCCAGCTTCCGGTTGTCGGGCATGAAACTGATCATTGATTTGCGCTCAGTCCTTTCATCATCGAAGCGCCGGCACTCTTTCTCGAACTCGGTGTACAAGGAGTGCGACCGTTTGAGGAAAAGGCTTGACAACATCTTGATCACAAGGTTCTTGACCTTTACCTTCAGGGAAGAAGTGTTGACCTTCTCGTTCCTGTACTTCGTCCATGTGATCCAGTACTTAGCCCTGTCCTTGAGTTCCATCACACGGTCGACCTGACTATTCCGCAATCCTTCATCCTCCGGGAGATTGTCGAACGGAAAGATGTCTATTGCAATCCCCTGGTTGTAGCCGTACTTGGACTCGAATTCGTACTTGTGCATACCGGTGGTACGGCTGTTCCTTATCTTGGCAAAGCCAAGCATGCAGCCGGGATCGGTGTATTCCGTCTGGAAGAAATAAGGATCGGAGAGCTCGGCGGGAGCGACCTTGCAGAGGGTTTCATAGTCATCCCTCATCATGCCGACATCGATGTCGTCGTCCCAGGGAATGAATCCTTTGTGCCGTACGGCGCCAAGGAGAGTGCCCCCCGTGGCGAAATATGTCAATCCATGTTTCCTGCAGATCCGGTCCAACTGGGCAAGCATGTCAAGTTCTACCGCCCAGATTTCCTTCATCTGCCTTGAGACAGTGAAATCCCAACGCACCTCCTCGTCAAGGAAGCCATCCGGGAGATTAATGTTCAAATCAATCATGTCAATAAAGATTCATATCTCATATTTTGTCCGGATGCGTTCATACAAGAACATCAAAAATGGGGTATACTTTAAAGCCTTTGTCTTAATTCCGAGATGTGTCGTTATCAGATTTGAGAGCATCCGCTCACTTTCTGGCGTTGATAGACACTGTTGCCGAACATCTTTAAACAGAGAATATTCCTTAATACTTTTGAAATAGGAAATGAAACAACGGGATAGTCTTCTATTTATATTATATCTAACTTCATTTATCTTTGCATTGCATTTCTTTTCCAAAGCTGTAACAGAATCATTCATCAACTTATAATGAACAGAAAACTGTGTAAAATCCATTCTAAACTTTGACGCACGATCTTCAGAAGGTAAATTGTACATGTAATCAGCAGAACTTAACAACGAGATATCTGTAGCTTTCGACAAATACTGAAACACAAAAAGAGTATCCTCCGAATAAAACATCCTTTCGTCAAAAAAAAGATTCTCCTGCTTGATAATACTCGACCGAAATAACTTTCCAAATGGATACCAGTAGAATCTGTCGGAGCTAATATCAGATAATAATTCGGGGAGATGATCAACAATCGTGAATACTCCAATAACCTTTGGGGCATATACTTTATCATTTACGCCAAAATGCGTAAGCCCCATAATTGAAATGTCAGCAAAAGGAGTCGCAGTTAGGTGTGTAAGATATTGAGGCTTGACCCAATCATCTGCATCGATAAATGCTATAAACTCACCCGCCGCATTTTTTAGGCCAACATTCCGCGCAGATGATACGCCACCATTTCCCTTATGAATGTAATGAAAGCGTCGATCCCGCTGACAATAGTCAGCACATATTTCAGCAGATTCATCCTTACTTCCATCATCAACCAACAAGACTTCATAATCAGAATACTCTTGACAAACAATACTATCAAGACATGTGGAAAGAGTCTTGGCTGCATTATATATAGGGATAATGATGGAAATCATGATTTAAATAGGTGAGAATAAACAAATTCCCAGGCTTGGGAAGTTCGTTCATAATCATAAAATGAAGCTAGCGCCCGTCTATTGTTATCAAATACAGCATCCTCTTCATAGAACAAATCGCCCGGAGATTCAAGAGTATCTAATTCCTTGATCTCATGTACCGACAAACCCATTTCCCTGAAATTATTATAATTATTGCCATTCAGATAAACTTTAAGTCCGCCAAGAACACTAGACTTAACCGCCCCAATCCCAGTTTGTCTTTCTGCGCCGCATATATAGACAGAAAAACTAGAAATCCTTCTACGATACTCATCAAAATCAACAACGTCCTCCCAGAAATGAGATGAATAAGGCCATATTGATAAGGTATAATCTTTAAATGCTGCCAAACTACTTTTATCAGGATTACCATAGGGGAGCATAAATGTTATGTCTAAGTCTTTGAAACGACTTAATTTGCCGATAATACCATAATAACTCTTTAAATAATGGCCACTGTTCCCAACAAGTACTTTATTTGACTTCTTGATAAATAGACTCTCTGGTAACCTCGACTTATATGGGCAATGAACAACGAGTGAAGGATGAAACCTCTCTTCTATTCTCTTTTTATCCTCCGGTGTCAAACAGACAACCTCAGAGATTCTTCTGAAAAAGAGTTCTTTGCGATAGCTTAAAGTCAGGAACTTATACCACGGAGAATAAACAGGATCTGGAATCTTTCCCCAACAGACCCATGCAAATCTCGTATTTCTTAATGATGCCAATATCTCATATATCCCGTCACCATAAAAAGAAATCTCTCCGTGAACAAGTAGTGTAGCTCCAGAAAAATTTAGCAAGTAAGAATACAGTCTTTCTTGATGAATAGTCGTTACTCTATGAACACGAGGGGAAATAAGATTATGGATAATCAGTCTGAATCGTTTGACTTCATAGGATTCATCTATAAACGCATAATCAGATAGTTTTAAACTAACAAACAATTCTTCATAGAATAGCCTAGTTTTACCTTGATTATTATCTGTCAGATAAAGAATGAAATAATGGCTAAATGATGTGCTTTGAACCGTTTCTTTAATTATCGATGGGCAAAGATGAATCATCTCCGCAGGAAGTAGATGATATATCGTTTTTTTTTGCACTGTAGTAAGTAGATTATCTCAGAATGCTTTACTCAAAGAACTGTTGGCACAAGATCTTTAACTATATATAGACCGGTTTTGTATTGTAATAAATCTGGATTTGTTTCTTTATTGTTTATCCAGTCGACCAATAACTGAGGATAATTGAAACCTGCGAGATATGAGAGAGGATAATGCCTTGAAATCCGACAGTTCATCTCTATAACATACACTCCCATCTCTGTCATGAAACAATCTAATGAGCAGATGCCGTGGTGATGACTGTTTTCTGCGATTGTTCGGGAAAGTGTTTCGAAAGGAGATGATTCGCAAGTTAGTCCTAAATCAGTTTCTCCACTACGCATCGCTAATTTTTGTTTAGCAAAAGTTGCAACATAGTTCCCATTAAGGTCATTCAAAATGTCCAGCCCATATTCATTTCCCGATATTTTTTCCTGATAAACAATAGCTTGAGCCTCTGTCATCGAGGATTCATACTTCAAATATGAATTGAAAATATCTTTTTTGCATTTATTCGTCAGGACTCTCAACTCCTCCTCATCATCGATTGTATAAATATCCATTGAAGCCATCCCCCAGCGCGGTTTCATAATAAGGGGATAACGAATTACCCCACGCTTGACAGCTTCGACAACAGTATCAACTGTAATATAAGTTTTAGGGGTTTTTAGTTTTAACGCTTTGATAAACTTGTATGTTTTCCACTTGTCATTACAAATATCTATAAAAGAGGATGGGGCTAAAACAAGCTCAATACCAGCGTCTGAAAAGGAACTTTCGTTTTTAGCCAAGACAAGTAGATCAATATCAAACAATGACAAGACAACAGTAATACCTCTTTCCTTACAATTAGCAATTATAGAGGGTATGTACTCATCTGAATAGATCAGTGGTGAAATAAAGAAGTCATCAGCACGCTTACATGCTATGGTGTAAACACTATTCGAGACGTATACTTTATCTACGCCCACGCAATTTTTAAAATAATCAACAATATATGATCGCCTACCGGCAGAGGTTAATAGGATGTTCATCGATGAATAAATAACTATTATCTCTTATCTTTTCTACGCTCCAATTCCACCACCCTAAATCTAGTAATTCTTGTATTTTTTTCTCAGGAAACCGGAACTTGATAAGTTTAGCAGGACAACCCGCCACTATTGCGTATGGAGGAACATCAACTTTTACCAATGAATTTGCACCTACGACAGCGCCATGTCTAATGTGACATCCCCTTAATATGGTTGCATTACACCCTATCCACACATCAGAACCAATTTCTATCGGGGACTCAAACTTATGTGAAATCATAACCTCTTCCTTGGAAAAGATTTCATACCGTGAATCATAAAGAAAAGGATGGGTAGTCAATTTTGTGTAATCATGCTCTGGGGGCCAATTGTAACACCATAAGAAATAGATGTAAAACATCCGATTAATACCTTAAAAATCAAATCGAAAGGACCAGTATAGGAATAGCGTCCTATTTTCGAATGATAAATAAGGTTATTCCGATCTATCCTAACAAAATCACCTATATTGCTGGAAATAACCCTGCTTGAATCTCCAACAATTGCTTTATTCCCAATTATAGAATCTTCAACCTGGCTTCTGAAATAAAGCGAAGCTGAAGACTCAACGACACTTCGAATGATAGAATTATCTGTTGACATTTATGCAATCAATTACCTGCTCCAGGTCAGCCTCGCTCAAAGCATGGTGCATCGGAAGGCAAATCACCTCATCTGCCATTTTGGTAGCCACGGGAAGGTTTGAAGGCGTGGCGCTTTCCAGGCCGCGGTAGGTCGAGAAGGTGCTGATGAGCGGATAGAAATACCTGCGTCCAAGCACCCCGCGTTCCTCCATCTTGAAATAAAGCTCGTCCCTTGTCATCCCGTACCTGGCAGCATCCACGAATATGGGGAAATAGCTATAGTTGTGCCTCACTCCCGGAAGGTCGTTCCAGAAGGATATTCCTTCCACGTCCTTCAAAGCTTCACGATACCTGATTGCGACCTTGTGGCGTGCATCTATGGCGGCATCTACCTGCCTGAGGTTCAGCAGCCCGTAGGCGGCACGTATCTCATCCATCTTGCTGTTGATACCCGGCGCCACGACTTCCGTCTCGCCGGCGAAGCCGAAATTCTTCAGATAGTCGATCCGTTTCTTGGTGGCCTCGTCATGCATCACCATCGCTCCCCCCTCCACTGTATTGTAGACCTTGGTCGCGTGGAAACTCAGGGTCGACATGTCGCCGGCATTGAGGACGCTCTCCCCGTCCACTTCCACACCGAAGGCATGCGCGGCGTCGTAGATCACCTTCAGGCCGTACTTGTCCGCGATTTCCTTGATGGCCTTCGTGTCGCAGGGCTTGCCGTAGACATGGACAGGCATGATCGCGGTGGTCCTTGGAGTGATGGCGGCCTCGATCTTCGAAGGATCCATGCAGCCGGTCTCCCATTCTATGTCCACGAATACAGGTTTTATCCCGTTCCACCAGAGTGCATGGGTAGTAGCCACGAAACTGTAGGGAGTTGTTATCACCTCACCAGTGACATGAAGGGCCTGCAGTGCCGTTATCAAAGGCAGGGTCCCGTTGGTAAAAAGGCTCACATAAGGCACTTTGAGATACTCTGCAAGGGCCGCTTCCAGTTTCTTGTGGAAACTGCCGTTGTTGGTGATCCATTTGCTGTCCCAGATCTTTTCGAGAAGACCGTGGAACTCCTCCAGGTCCGGAAGCAGCGGAGATGTGACCGTGATGGTTTTGCTATCCATGTTTACTTGTTTTTCCTCAACTTGGGAAGGACATTCTCTCTCAGAAGCTGGACTACATAGTCAAGTTCCGGAGAACGGGTCAGTTTCGAGACACTGAGATAATAGGCGGCACCTACGAGCTGGACCCAGAGGTTGGGTACAAGCTTGATGCAGAACCAGATGACAGCGCCCATCGAAACCGAATATAGAAAGGACGGAAGAAGGTCCTTCATCTGCTTGAAAAAGCCCACATCGATCATCTTTCCGGTGTAGAATGTATTAATCAAAAGCGCAAAAAGAGAATTGACAACTTGTCCGACGCACATAGCCAACAAACTGATTTGCACTGTTATGAATAAAATCGTAATTCCAACAATAGTTTTCAGGATTTCGAGCCTGAGAAATAAATCAGATCGACCTTTGACTTGAAGAAGATTGATATTCAAAGCGTGGATTGGATGCCACATCAACGAAAAACAGACAACTTGGAGATACAATATGCTCTGGCTCCATTTCTCCGTAATAAGACATATAACCAGAGGCCTGGCCAAGGCTGCGATTCCCATCATCAAAGGGAAAACCACATAAGCCGACAGACGTATGAGCCGCCGGTAAACTGACTGAAGAGATTCATAATCATCTTGAACTTCAGCGAGAACCGGAAATGAAACTCCACTTAGTACTTGATTGACCGTTTTTGCGGGTAGTGCAGCATATCCTTCTGCTTTATTATAATACCCTAAATCAGCCGCAGTGTACTTCTTGCCAATTATAATTGGGGCGATGTTATGATATACCGTATATATCAGCGACGAGAGCAGCAGCTTCGAGCCGAAGGAGAAAGACTTCTTCCATGAGGCCCATGAGAACTGGATCTTCGGGAACCAGTGCTGGAAATACCTGTAAAGGAAAAACTCGAGGACGATCTTGAAGAAAAGGGGGTAGATCAGCGACCAGACCCCGTATCCCATGAACGCCATCGCTATCGTGACCAGGCCGGTGACCACGACGGAAATCACGTTGATGATCCCTTTGGTCCTGAAATCCAGGTTGATTGTCAGCCTGGTTCCCTGCACTGCATTGATGGAGCCGAGGAAGAGCTGGGAAGCACAGAGGACCACTATCTTGCGGAGCTTGTCCTGATGGTAGAAATCCGCAATCAGCCCGGAGCAGGCACACAGGAGCAGGCAGAAGAACAGGGACAGGGCCACGTTGGTGACGAAAGTGGAGTAATCCATCTCGGTCCTCTCCTTGTTCCTTACAAGGGCGTTGGAGAAGCCCGAGTCCACGAAGGTGGCCGAGATCGCAGTGAACACTCCCGCCATCGCGATCAATCCGAAATCGCTCGGATCCAGAAGCCTTGCCAGGATGATGCCCTGGATGAAGTTGAAACCCTGGACGGCGAACTTTGCCGCCGTCGTCCAGACCATTCCCTTGAAGGTCTTCTGCTTAAGGCTTTCAGCCAACCGTTTACTCCTCCAGCTTCTTCAAGATTACCGCCGGATTGCCGGCGGCCATGCAATAATCCGGGACATCCTTGGTCACCACCGAGTTGGCTCCTATGACGGATCCTTTTCCAATGGTCACGCCGGGAAGGATTGTAGCCTTGTCCCCGATCCAGACACAGTCCCCGACGAGGACCGGTCCCTTGGAGACAAGAGGCCTCCTGAAAGGATGGACGTCCAGCTCGGACCTCTCCACACGGCCGTGGGAGTTGTCCGTTATGGTGACGCCTTCGCCGATGGCGACGTCGGCGCCTATCTCGATGCGGTTTATCGCTGTAAGGTGGCAGCCGCCGCCGATGCATGTCCTGTCGCCTACCTTGAGGACGGGATCCTTCCCGGGCATCGGCCAGGCAGTGATGATTGCGCGCCTGCCTACCGAAACGCCCTCGCCCAGTTCGATGAAACGGACTCCTTCCAACTGGGCACCGGGGAATATGGTCGTCCCCTTGCCGAAAGACTTGAAACGCCTTCCCACGTGCCGGGAATAAAGATGCCGCCGCACCGAAGACAACAGTGACCCTATTGACCTGCGAGCCATGTCCTTATGCTTTTTCTTCAAATTCGTCGATGGCCTCCTTGAGCGCCTGGAGGAAACCGCAGCCGAACTCCTGGTCCGGCTCGATGTAGTTGCCTTCACCCCATTCGTTCCAGGACTTTATGAACACTATCCTCTTGTCGTAGGGTTTGTGGGCTATGGCATAGAAAACTTCCTTGCAATGGGCCTTGAAAAGTTCAGGGGTGGAGTTTTTGATTATGATCCCGTTCCTGCCGGAACGCGGAGAGTGGTCCCAGTTCGGGAAGACGGTGGGGAATATGTTCTCGCGGACCACGTCCTCGTTGAGATAGTCCTTGATCGCGCTCTTGTAGCTGTACACGCGAGGGATGCCGAGGTACTTCTGTCCGGCCTTCCGGATGCCGCGGACAAGACGCGACTGCGAGGAGTGGACATGAAGGAGGTTGCAAGGGTTGACCCCGTCGAACCCAAGGTCGATGTAGCTGTCATGGAGCGCCTTGTCCGAGTCATTCTTGTACTGGAGGACGAAGTATATCCCCTTCAGGCCCTCCTTCAGCGCCAGTTCCCTCCAGACCGAGAGGAATTTCTGCATCTCCTCGGTGACGAAGGGCACGAAGACCACGAAGAGCGGCTTCCCCTCGACGGTGATGTAGCGGTGGTCCTTGAAAGCAGGCAGAACTTCGTAGAAATGCCTGACGTAGTCTTCCTCCCCGGGGTAGGTCTGCTCGACCATTATCTGCCCGTCGACATGGTCCTTTCCCCATAGTTTCTTGTACCAGTGGTGGTTGGCCCACGCAAGGCAGAAGGGGAAATCCGGCTGGCCCGATGCAAGTACCTCGTTGAAAGGTCTTTCCAGCATCCGCTTGCCGTTCCCGAACCAATAGTGCCAGTAGCAGAATCCCTCGACGCCGTATTTCCTGGCCAGGTCGGCCTGGGCTATGCGGCTTTCCGGAAGCCTGAGGTCGTAGAAACCAAGGTCTTTCGGGATCCGCGGCTGGCGGTGTCCCGGGAACAGGGGCTTCGCGCCGGCGACGCTGACCCATTCCGTGTAGCCTTCTCCCCAGAACCTGTCGTTCTCCGGGGTAGGGTGGAATTGCGGCAGGTACAGCGCAATCGCCCTTATCTTCTTCACATCCATATTCAGTTCTTCTTGAAAGACAGGGTCCTGTCGGCACCTCGCCCGACCCTGTTGAAATACACCGTGCTGTCCGCATAGTCCACTACCACCGCCGTCACGCTCTGCTCATTGATGGTGCCGACATTGGAATTCGAGGTCAGGGAACCTGCATCGCAGGTAGTCAGGACCACGGGAATCCCCTTCCTCGAATAAAGCAGGGCGTCGAGATGGTTGTGCCCGCCCATACAGAAGACCACCCGCGCCGCTGCGCCCGCGAAATCGTAAGGTACAGGCTCGGAGTCCTTGTACTTGTAAGAGCCGCCCGTCCTGGCATTGTAGGCGTCGGCTATGGCGAGCAGGTCGAGAATCCAGGCGGGAATATGAGGGGCAAGCACGCCGTCAACCCTGGTGTTTTCCGCCCACAGGTGGCTCAGGATTATGATGTTCCATCCTTCAGGCGTTCCTGCCAGGGCATCTGCAAGGAACCTGGCGGTGACAGGCATCCTGTCACGGAACATCCCGTAGTAGTAACGGCCCGTGTCGAGGCAGATGTAACGCGTCTTCTCCGACCTGAAGTCGACATGGAAGTTATAGTAATCCTCGTAGTAGACGTTGTCGCCCGTCATCTGGGACTGGAGGAACGAATATACCTGTGGTTCAGTGAGATGGTACTCCGTAGCGCTCCACTGCCCCGTGGAGTTGTCGTCGTGGTTGCCGTAGATTCCGTAGAACCTGTCGCCGGCGAAAGCGAAGGCCTTCTGGAAATCGCGCCCGAGCTTCATCATGGCCTCCTTGTCGCGGCTGTTGCTCGTGATGACATCCCCGCCGAAGAAGACCTTGTTGATGCCGGTGTTCTGCATCAAGTGCTGTACGATCGCCGGCGAATGCTTCTGGTTCTTTCCCCAATGGGAGTCAGTGAAGAATATGAACGAAGCATTGTCCTTACCGGCGGCGCTCAGCTGGCGGACTACCGCATCCTCCTTCTGGGCTATGTGCCCTTCGTAATACTTCGGAAGGTAGGTCCGGTACTCGAACGGGACGGTGACCGTGGAACCGTCGGCGAAATAGAACACCACGGAGCCGGTGGTCAGGATGACGTTCATCAGCGAGGAACCGCTGGCCGCAGGAGCCTTTACTCCAGTGTCCTGTCCGGCAATGAACCAGTTGCCGTTCTGGCCTATCTTGATTTCGGGAGCCGATCCTGTCGCGGGAATCGTGGTCTGGACCGTGTTGATGGTCCAGTAGCCGTCCTTCCCGACAGTGATGACAGGGGTCGACGAAGAATCGAAGGAAAGCGTCTTGCCGTCGTCGAACACCAGGCTGACTATCCCGCCGGAACTGGAAATCTTGGTGATCGAAGCCTTGGCCTGGAGTTCCCGGATAAGGGAATCCTGCCTGGCGAGCTCGGTCTTGATGGACTGTATCTCATCCTGAAGGCTTTTTGTGCCGCAGGAAAATGTCAATGCCGCCAGGAGCAGAAGGACGCTGAAGGTTTTACAGGGGATTTTCATCAAGACAGGAATATGGCCTCGGGATTGCAGGTGCACAGCTTCGCCGTTGCCCAGTCACGCTGAAAAGGCAAAAACGTGCATTCGGGAAATACTGCACATATAATGTGCAAATATACCCAAATAAATCAGGAAAGGCAAATAAAAAAGAGCCCTTTAATCCATCAGTTTCTTGTATTTGAACCGCTTTGGCTCGACATTCCCGAGACGCATCTTCTTGTTCTCCTCGTACTCGGAATAGTTGCCGTCGAAGAACACCACCTTCCCGTCGCCCTCGAAGGCCAGGATGTGGGTGGCTATCCTGTCCAGGAACCAGCGGTCATGGCTGACGACAACGGCGCAGCCCGCAAAGCTCTCGAGGCCGTCTTCAAGAGCACGTATAGTGTTGACATCCACATCGTTGGTAGGTTCATCCAGAAGCAGGACATTACCTTCATCCTTCAGGGTCAGGGCCAGGTGGAGGCGATTCCTTTCACCGCCCGAAAGGACGCCGCAGAGTTTCTCCTGGTCGGCGCCGGAGAAATTGAACCTGGACACCCAGGCCCGGGCGTTGATGTCGCGTCCTCCGAGCCTTACCCACTCGGAATTGCCCGCAATCGTCTCATAGACGGTCTTGTCCGGGTCTATGCTGCGATGCTGCTGGTCCACATAGGAGATCTTGACAGTCTCGCCGATGTCTATGGATCCGCCGTCCGGAGCCTCGATCCCCATGATCAGCCTGAAAAGGGTGGTCTTGCCGGCCCCGTTCGGGCCGATCACCCCGACGATACCTGCAGGAGGCAGGGAGAACGACAGGTTCTCGAACAGGACCCTGTCCCCATAGGCCTTGGAGACATCATGGAACTCAATCACCTTGTTGCCCAGCCTGGGGCCGTTGGGAATGTAGATTTCCAGGTTCTGTTCCTTTTCCCTGGCATCGGCCGAAGCCAGTTTCTCGTAGGCGCCAAGCCTCGCCTTCTGCTTGGCCTGGCGGGCCTTCGGAGCCATCCGCACCCATTCCAGCTCGTGCTGGAGGGTCTTGCGCCGGCGGCTTTCCTGCTTCTCCTCAAGGGCGAGACGGCGGGTCTTCTGCTCCAGCCAGGAGCTGTAGTTGCCCTTCCATGGGATGCCCTCTCCCCTGTCCAGCTCGAGGATCCACCCGGCCACGTTGTCGAGGAAGTAACGGTCGTGGGTAACGGCTATGACGGTGCCCTTGTACTGCCTCAGGTGCGCCTCCAGCCACTGGATGCTCTCGGCATCGAGGTGGTTGGTCGGCTCGTCGAGGAGCAGGACGTCGGGCTGCCGGAGAAGGAGGCGGCAGAGCGCCACCCGCCTTCGCTCCCCTCCCGAAAGAGTGGAGACAATAGCCTCGGGCGGAGGGCAGTTGAGGGCGTCCATCGCCCTTTCAAGCTTGGAATCCAGTTCCCAACCTCCGAGGTGGTCGATCTTCTCGGACAGTTCCCCCTGGCGCTCGATGAGGCGGTTCATCTGGTCGTCGTCCATGGGTTCCATGAACTTCATGGAAATCTCATTGTACTCGTTGAGTGCGTCCACCACTTCCTGCACCCCTTCCTGGACCACTTCCAGGACAGTCTTGCCAGGGTCCATCACAGGTTCCTGCTCCAGATAGCCCACGGAATAGCCAGGGGCCCAGACGACCTCTCCCTTGTAGGATTATGCCGATCTTGGCCCCGTAGAAGAAAGAAAGGTAGATGTCCTTGAGGATCGTCCTGTTGTTGTTCGGGAGGGTCTTCCCCACTCCGCACATTGAGAAGATTATTGTCTCGTCAGCCATGTCGTCTTTATTTCAAATGGATTATAATCAGGTCATTCGCAGGCCGGTTCAATCATTCCTGAAATGCTCGATGTCAAGGAGCAGTTCGTCATACATACCGGAGAAGGTTGAGTCGGCAGGGGCACCCTGGGCATCTGCAAGGGCCTTGCAGGACTCCAGGGCATGCAGGTAGACCCGCCTCAGGTCTTTCCGGGTAAGGTTTCCGTCAAGCACCGGATAGAGCAGTTCTATGGTAAAGCGGGACCGGCTCCGGGCCATCCTGAAATACCCCAGGACGGCATCCTGGTTGGATTTGTAATACGAAGCGGCATCCCCGGTCCTGCCGCCGAGGAGGAAGCCGCTGAACTCCTCCCAGGCCTTCATGGAAGCGGGAGACTGGGCCGCGACCTCCCCAAGGGCCTCAGCCTCTGCGGCAAGGGCCTCGTGCTCCGCCTCAAGCGCCTTTGTCTTGGTCGGATAGAAACCGCCGAATCCCTTGCCCGCGACAGAGGCGAACTTATCCTTCAGGTAACGGAGGTCGATGGTGCAGGACTCGAATCTTTCCTCTTCATCCGTACTCATTATGAAAAGGCGGTCGTAGGCGAAGAACTTGTCAACGTCGAACGGAGGGACTGAGCCGACCCAGCCGCCCATCTCCGGGATGAAGTCGCAGACCGCGTAGGAGCTGTCGGCCAGGACAGGCTGGCTCCCGCCCAGGTAGAACGGACCGCCGGCCTCGTCCGCGAACGCCAGGTTGACGGACACATCGTCACGGGCGGCGTAGAACCCGGGAAGGAACACCTTTATGTCACTGCAGGGGCCGTCCGTGGAATCGAAGAACAGCATAAGGTTGTAGGCCGACATGCCATCGTCCGGATCCTCTTCTGTTTCATGGCCTTCATCAGGCAGCACCGGTGCAAGGTTCCAGAGGAAGAACTCGGTTCCGGTGTCGTCGGTGAAGCCTGACTTCCATGCGTTCATGACAGCGTCGGTCCTCCCGGCCAGTTCCTTGAAGGTGACGCTGTCGACCAGGTCCCGGGAATACTTGTCCCACAGCGCGAAGATGATTTCTCCGCACGAAGCCTTCGCCAGCAGCATGGACTCCGCGTCACCGCCCTGGACCTTTGCCGAAAGCGAATCAAGGAATATTCCCACAGCCCTGGCATCATCCCTTGAAAGGACGCCGAGGGTGTCGTCAAGCGACTCCATCACCCTGGCGGAGATGTCGGCGAACGAGACTTCGGCGGGTCTGGAACAGGAGAAGGAGAAAGCCGTGAGCGAAGCGACAAGGAAGGCTATGATGGGACGGGTGCTGTTCATGGAAGGACTTATGATAAAAAACGGCATCGTGTGTCTTACAAAGATAAGTTTTTTCCCGCTAATTGGAAAATCCGCCCGCGAGTGCTATATTTGCACCCGAAACAGCGGGGGTACCGGACCCTTGAAGTCCGGTTGAGATCATACCCAATGAACCTGATGCGGGTAATTCCGCCGTAGGGAAGCGTATTCTCAACGGGCCGTCTTTGCGGCCGCCCCTTGCATGGAGTAAAACATCAATGCGAGGTTTTTTTATGCGTCATCCAATCATCCTTACCTGCGCCGCAGCAATGCTGGCGGCACTTCCTCTCGTGGCCCAGGGACGTCCCGACACCACATTGGTCGAATCCCTTGACAAGGCGGTCGTTGAAGCCGTCAGGTCACCGAAAAACGCTCCTTATGCAGTCGCGAACGTGGACCGCAGGACCCTTGGAGACTTCTCCAAGACCGGGAAGGAACTTCCCCTCGTGCTCTCCTACACCCCGGGTGTGATGTCGTGGAGCGAGAACGGGGTCGGTACCGGCACCACCTTCTTGAGGATCCGCGGAGCCGGAGACTCCAGGATCAACGTCACCATCGACGGGGTCCCGCTCAACTCCCCCGAAGACCAGAGCGTGTTCTGGGCCAACATGAACGGATATTCATCGTTCCTGGAAAGCATCCAGGTCCAGAGGGGCGTAGGTTCCTCGACCAACGGTGACGGTGCCTTCGGCGGGTCCGTGGCCCTCAGGACGAAGGCTGTCAACTACGACCCTTACACCGAGGTCAACGCCTCCTGGGGCAGCTACAACACCTACAACACAGGCTTTTCGACCTCCTCGGGACTCGTCTCGGACCATTTCGTGGTAGACGCTTCCTACCACCACACCGGGACTGACGGCTACGTCCACGGGACAGCCGGGAACTCGGGCTCCTGGTATGGGGCAGTGACCTACCTCGGGCGCGGATTCATCATCAAGTACAGGAATATCGGAAACTACGAGCACACCGGCCAGGCATGGAACGGCGTGACGGCCGGCACGGGCGACCTCTCGCTGATGGACGGGACCTTCGGGAATAAGACCGGGATCAAGACTTACGCCGACATGTACGCCAAGGGACTCGGACGTTACAACTCCCTCTACGAATCGCTCGACACCGACACCTACGCCCTGACCCGCTACCGCCTCAACGACGGTTCGCCATGGCCTAGGACCACGGACAACTTCACCCAGGACCACAACATCCTGTCCCTCGCCATGAATCTTGGCCAATGGTGGAAGGCCACCGTGACCCTCCATTACACCTGGGGGTACGGTTACTACGACGAGTTCCGTCCGGAGAACAAACTTTCCAAGTTCGGTTTCGCCGCGTTCACCGACGAGGCGGGAGGCACTGTCGGGAAGACCGACTTCATACGCAAGAAAGGGCTCGACCAGGATGCAGGAGGAGCCATCTTCAACGCCAGCTACAAGAAGGACGGATGGGACCTTTCAGGAGGACTCTCGGCGCAGCTGTTTTCCGCATGGCACTTCGGCTACCTTACCTATGTCGCGGACCCTGCCGTAGTGAAGCACTACCCGGTGCTCAAGGGGCTCGACGACACCCTTCTCGACGAAGGAAGGTACAAGTACTATGATTCAGACGCGCGCAAGGACGACATCAGCGCATTCGTCAAGGCATCCCGCGCCTTCGGGGAGCACCTCTCGCTGTTCGCCGACCTCCAGTACCGGTACGTCGGCTACAGGACCTGGGGGATAAACGACAAATTCATCAAGAGACCGGACGGGACCTACACCAACCAGGTCCTGGACATCGACAAGGAATATGGGTTCTTCAACCCGAAGGCCGGTCTGAACTACTCCTGGGGGGCCTCCAGGGCTTATGCATCGTTCGCCATGAGCAACCGCGAGCCTGAAAGGAACAATTTCACGGACAACGGAAGTTATTCCGCCCCGGAAGCCGAGAGGGTGTTCGACTATGAAGCCGGATGGCAGTACCAGGGCAGCCGCCTTCAGGCCGGTGTCAATCTCTACTACATGGACTACACCAACCAGTTCGTGCAGACAGGGGCCCAGAGCGACATCGGAGAGTCGCTGACAACCAACATAAAGGACTCCTACAGGGCCGGCGTCGAACTTGCCGCAGGATTCAGGGTCGCTCCCTGGATGAGACTGGAAGCCAATGCCGTGCTGAGCAGGAACAGGATCAAGGACTTCGACGAGGTCGTGGAAGACTGGGACAAGGGTACCTCCGTTATCCACTATGACAATTCCACCCTTGCATACTCCCCTTCCGTCATCGCGAACGGATTCGCGGTCTTCAGCATCAAAGGGCTCAGCGCAACATGGCACACTTCCTACGTCGGACGCCAGTACCTCGACAACACGGCCAACGAGGACAGGTCCCTACCTGGTTATTCGCTTTCCGGCCTGACGCTACGCTATCCCATGAAATTCAAGGGCTTCCTCCGCGAGCTGGAGCTTGGATTGGACGTGAGCAACATCTTCGGTGCCCGCGTAGCCACCTCCGGGTGGGTCTATTCGGCGATCTACGCCACCGGCGGCCATCCCGACGACAACCGCTACTACCAGATCGGGTTCATCCCTACGGCCGGTACCACCGCCATCGGAAGCATCACCCTCCGGTTCTGACAAGGCCTATTCCGACCTGAGGCTCTCCAGGTACTCTAGTTCCGACTTTGCGAATTGGGCAAGGTCAGGGTCACCCTTCATCTCTTCGAGAAGCGCCTTGGCTTCATCGTACATCTGAAGGTTCACGAGGGCGTACGCCTTCCTTCTCTTGAGGAAATCCTGGAACTCCTTCATCGATAGGTTTCCTTCGGTCATTTCCGCCGTGCTGAAATGCTCGATGTTGGAAAGCGCGAGAGGGTCGTGGTTGTTGACCAGTGAGTTGATGTAGTCGGTCACATAATCCGTCACGCCGCTCTGGCTGGACACCTCCTGGTAATAGAGAGCCCTGTCCAGGAGATTGAGTTCGCTGAGGCAGAAGCCGATTTCGTAGTAGATGTCCATCAAGTGGCTGATGTCAGCCTCCCCTGCTCCGTAATCGGAGGCCTTCTGCGACTTCAGGACATAGTCAAGGGCCTTGAGGGACTGGAGATACAGGCCCTGGTCCTGGATCTCTATGGCATGGCTGAAGATTCCGTCGGGGTCGGAAGGGAAGGTGTCGTCCGCTCCGGAGACCACGAAACTCAGGGAAGCCGGCCTGTTATTTGAATCGAACACCGTCCGCCTGGTGTCATCTTCGATGAAGTTGGGGACCATGATGTTGAGGCGGAACAGGCTTTCAGCCCCGTCGACCTTCTTGACCTTTACGACCACGGAATTGTCCCAGAGCATAATGGATTTGTCGGCGCGGGTCAGGGCCGAGTCAAGGTCATAGTCGAACACAAGGGTGTTCCCGTCAGCGAGAAGAGGGGAAAGGCGGCAGCCAAGGGCCCCGTCAGTGGTTTCTTCATGCCGCAGGACCTTCCCTTCCATGTCGAAGGCCGTCATCGAACGGATCCCGCATCCGGGAATCCCGAGCCCCCTGCAGACGACATCACGCATGGTCAGGTCGGGAGAATACTCTCCAAGCGAGGCCTTTTCACGCTCTATAGCCTTCCGGTATTCCTTCTCTGTCTCCTCGTCATCGGTCCCCCTTGCCCTGATGTCCCCAAGCGCGGCAAGCGAAAGGACATACTCCATGGCATAGGACTGGTCCAGAAGGTAGGCCACTTCATAGTAGCGGCAGGCAAGCTCGGTGTCACCCAGGGAGGACCAGCACTTGGCAAGGTCGGCACATATGTCTGCATACTGGCTTATGTCCTCTTCTTCGCCTTTCCAGTAATACTTTCCTGCCTCCATGGCCTTTGCCAGGCTGGCGGCTGCATCGAAGTACCGTCCTTCGCCTATCCCGTCTTCGGCGGCTGAAAGCGCCTCAGGTACGGGGGTGAAGTCGACGGCACCAAGGATGCATGCATATTCAAGGTCATTCAGTTCTTCTCCGGCCTTGTTCTTCCTCAGCATAGAAGCCATCGTCTCATTGAATTCCTCCATATAGGAAGAAGCATCTCCGGTCTCGAACGAAAGCAGCCAGCTTCCCGTGGAAGGAGCTGAATCGCTGGCAGAGAAACTGCGAAGGTCGTCCTCGCCGACCCTTGGGCACAGGATCATGGACAGCCTCACGAAATCCTTGGGATTCACTCCTGCGGTGTTCCTGATGAAGACAAGGCCTGAAGTGTAAGGGGCGTCCGGGCCGAACTCCATGCTCACGACCACATTCTCCCCCGTCCTGGGAACGGTCTTACCGTCCTTGTCGCTGGTGTTGACGCTGTCAAAGATGTCAAAGCCGCGGAAAGCCGCCTCCCCTCCAAGAGCGGAAACCGACGTGCCGCCGTCCTTGCCTTTGCTGCAGACTACGGCCCGGTCAGGCACCTGGAGGCCGAGCGTGTCGAAGACTTCCCCGAGCGTCATTGTCTCCCCCGGAGCGCAGCGCCGGAAAATGACGTCCTGGCCGTCAAAGCGCGATTCGTACATGAAATTGAAGAACTTGGCGACCATGAGCGAATCTGGGGCACGGTCATCTCCGGCATCCTGAGCAGATGCGGAAGGCGCGGCGGCGAGTGATGCCAGCATGCACAGGCACGAACAGATGATGATGGTAAAGCGTCTCATTTTTCAAATCAGATTAAATGACAAATGCACAGGCGATGGTATCCTGCTTGGATTTTTTCGCTATATTCGCAAATATAGGAAAAAATGACAGCATCGCCAATGGATGCAAGGCAATACATAAAAGTCCTCATCCCGCTCCGCCTGGAGTGGGAGCCTCTGTACAGTTGGGACGGTCCCGTTCCGGCTGTGGCGGGAGACCGGATCAGGGTTGCATTCGCGGGGAAGGAATATATCGGAGTGGTCACCGATCCGGACGCAGGGGAAGAGGCAGCCGCCGTCGGTCTTTCCCGGATAAGGCCGGCACTGGCCATCGAGGACTCGCTTCCCAGGATCTCGGAAGAGGAGACAGGATTGTGGAGGCAGGTGGCCGGATACTACCTCTGTACGGTAGGAGAGGTCTATAAGGCAGCCTACCCGGCTGGGAAGGTCGCGGAGGAAGAGGCGAAAGCAAGGATCGCAGCGAGGCTGAAGGAAAGGCTGGAGAGGAAGGAGAAGCAGATAGCCTCTGCCAGAAGGGATGACACCAGGGCAAGGTACGAATCGGAAAGGGATGCCTTGCAGGCCAGGCTTTCGAAGAGTCCCCTGGATGTTTCCGCCCTTGCGGCCAGGGCCGGCTCCATCGTCCTGACAGCGGCGCAGCAGGCGGCGTTCGACAAGGTGAAGGAAAGCATCCGCACCGGGAAGCCGGCACTCCTCCACGGGGTGACCGGTTCCGGCAAGACCGAAATCTACATGAAACTGGCCGGGGAAGTCCTCATGGGCGGAAAGAACGTGCTCTACCTGGTTCCCGAGATCGCCCTCGGCAAGCAGCTCGAAGAAAGGATCGGGGAAATGTTCCCGGAACTTCTGAGGGTGTGCCATTCAGGCGAGAGCATGGCCAGGAGGCTGGACACTGCGGAATTCATCCGCGAGGGCAGCTACCTGGTCCTGGGGACCAGGAGCGCGGTGTTCCTGCCGCACAGGAACCTGGGGCTGGTCATAATCGACGAAGAGCACGATTCTTCCTACAAGCAGGACTCCCCCGCACCAAGGTACAACGCCCGCGAGACGGCCATCATGATGGCCAGGATCTTCGGGGCGGGCACGGTCCTGGGTTCGGCGACCCCGTCGCTGGAATCCCTGTACAACTGCAGCGCCGGCAGGTTCAGCCTCGTCCCGCTGACCCAGAGGTACTATGATGCCGCCGATTCGGACATCGAGATAATCGACACGATAGCGGAACGCCGCAAGAACGGGATGGTCGGTCATTTCTCCAGGAAACTCATCTCCCGGATCGAAGGGTGCCTCGCGGCCGGGGAACAGGCCGTGATCCTGAGGGAAAGGCGTGCCTACGCGCCGATGGTCCAGTGCGAAGAATGCGGACAGATCCCGAGGTGCTCCAGGTGCAACGTCCCGCTGAGCCTGCACAAGCGTCCCGACGGCGGCGAAAGGCTCCTCTGCCACTACTGCGGCAGGGTCTATGAATACACAGGGCGCTGCGCCTCGTGCGGCGGCTCCCTAAGGCCGCTCGGTTCCGGGACACAGAAGATCGAGGAGGAGGTCAAGGCGCTCTTCCCTTCCGCGCGGGTGGCGCGGCTCGACAGCGACGCAGCCCGCAGCAGCGGGTACGAGTCGGAGGTGATAAGGCAATTCTCCCGCGGCGAACTGGACATCCTCATCGGGACCCAGATAGTCACGAAAGGTTTCGACTTCAGCGGCCTGACGCTGGTTGCCGTCCTTCAGGCAGACTCCCTTCTCGGGCAGGAAGACTACAAGGCCGACGAAAAGGCCCTGCAGATGCTGGAGCAGTTCCGCGGAAGATGCGGACGCAGGGGCACCAAGGGCATGTTCGTCGTCCAGACTTCCCAGCCCGGGCACCCCGTCTACACGGCGCTCGAAGGGAAGGCCGGCCTGGAAGAGACCAGGAGCCGGTTCCTCCAGGAAAGGAAAGTGTTCGGTTATCCTCCATATTCAAGGATAGTCGCCCTGGTGGTCAAGGACGGCAACCTTGCAAGGCTCGAACGCCTTTGCCGGGACCTGGCCGAAGACCTCGGGAGACTGGGGTTCCGCTCACGGGTGCAGGTCGCCGGCCCTTACGCCCCCGCGGTCGACATGGTCTCGGGGAAACACATCCGGAAGATTCGGGTACTGCTCCCCAAGGACAGGTTCCTTTCCGAAAACAAGGCTATCCTGAAAACCGCCGTGGAAGCGTTCGGGAAGGACAGGAAGTACCCCGGACATATCGCCCTGGACGTGGACCCTGTTTGACAAGAGGGATTTTTTGACTATTTTTGTAGATTGAACATTTGTGACACCATGGGCAAAGTCATAGCAATAGCGAACCAGAAGGGCGGCGTGGGCAAGACCACAACCGCCATCAACCTTGCAGCATCCCTTGCAGTACTCGAGAAGAAAGTCCTGATCATCGACGCCGACCCCCAGGCCAACACCACTTCCGGTCTGAACTTCCCGCCGGACAATGACCAGAAAAGGACCCTCTACGAAGTGATGATCGGGCAGATCGATGTCCGCGACGCGCTTGTGCAGACGGAGATTCCCGACCTTCGGCTGATCCCTTCCCACATCAACCTCGTGGGAGTGGAAATCGAGCTGCTGGAGGAGGAGAACCGCGAGTCGATACTAAAGGAAGCCCTCGCTCCCGTCAGGGACGACTATGACTACATCATCATCGACTGCTGCCCTTCCCTCGGACTGATCACTATCAACGCACTGGCCGCCGCCGACTCGGTGATGATCCCGGTGCAGCCGGAGTTCTTCGCCCTGGAAGGGCTCGGGAAGCTCCTCCAGACAATCCGCCTGGTCGAGAACGGCGTCAACCCCGACCTTACCATCGAGGGATTCGTGGTCACCATGTTCGACGGAAGGACGAAAGTCCACACCCAGGTGGTCAACGAACTGAAGGAACACTTCAAGGACATGGTGTTCAAGACCATCATCCAGAGGAGCATCAGGCTCAGCGAGGCCCCTTCGCACGGGAAGCCGATCATCCTCTACGACGTGGTCAGCAACGGCACGTCCAACTACATGAACCTCGCAAGGGAAGTACTTGAAAAGAACGAGAAATAATAAGATGAGCAGCAAACCGCAAAGAGGACTTGGGAAGGGACTGGGAGCCCTTCTGGGAGACATCTCCGATTTCAAGGAACCGGTCAGGAAGCCTGTCGGCTATGTCAACAAGGAGATCGCCGGCACTTCTCAGCGCCAGGCCTACGGCGACGTGATGCGCATTCCGGCCGGACTGATAGACCCCAACCCTTACCAGCCCAGGATGGAATTCGACGGGGCAGCCCTCGAGGAACTGGCCGAATCGGTACGGACCTTCGGGCTCATACAGCCAATCACCGTCAGGAAAACACAGTCCGGGCGCTACCAGATAATCAGCGGCGAGCGCCGTTTCCGCGCCTGCAACATGGCAGGGATGGAGACGATTCCCGCCTACATAAGGACCGCGGACGACCAGGGGATGCTGGAGATGGCCATCGTCGAGAACGTCCAGAGACAGGACCTGGACCCGATCGAGATCGCGATGGGCTACCAGAGGCTGATCGACGAATGCGACCTCACCCAGGAGCAGATGGCATCGAGGGTCGGCAAGAAAAGGGCTTCGGTCGCCAACTACCTGAGGCTCCTCAAGCTCCCGGCCAAGGTCCAGCATGACCTGAAGGCCGGTCTCCTGAGCATGGGACACGCCAAGGTCCTTCTCGGAGTGGAAGATCCTGCCGCGCAGGAACTTCTGTGCGACCTGACAATAAAGGACGGTCTCTCCGTAAGAGCCCTGGAGGACCGCGTGCGCTCACTTGCGAAGGCTCCTTCAAGGCAAACCTCCAGGCCTTCGGCACAGGACCTTCCCGAGGACTATTACCGTGTACTTGAGCGAATCGGCAAGTTTTTTGATAACAGCATAAGCCTTAGACGTTCCACTTCCGGCAAAGGAACCATGACCATCAGGTTCAATTCCGACGAGGAAATGGGCAGGTTCCTCAAGGCTCTTGAGGAAGCGGACATCTGATGCGGCGATGAGGCGACTGTTACTGAAGATATTCCTGATCCTGGCGGTACTCGCTGCCTTCTCCCCTGGAGCGAAAGCCCAGTTCAAGGAGGAAGCGTTCACCCAGAACTACAACGACCAGAGGGACTCGACCGAGATGAAGGATTCGGTCGACAAGGTCTGGTCGTTCAGGGAATATTTCAGGGGAATCACCCACAAGGACTCGACCATGAAGGTCGGGACCATGTTCGCCGGCTCGACCGTTTTCATCGGAGGTTCACAGATGTACAACCGCCAGTACTGGAAGATACCGGTCTTCTACGCCGGGATAGGCGGCGGCATCGCCATGGGCATCCGCAGCAACATCCAGTTCCAGAAATCCAGGAACGCCTACCTTGCCGCCTATGAGGCCGACCCTGCCACCACATTGACGGTCGACTACGAGGCCAGGAGGATGCGGAACCGCTGGTACGGGGCCGCTGCCGCCATGTACTGGCTCTCCATGATGGACGGAGTGGTCAACTACCATCCTGAGATCAAGCACAATCCGGGAAAGGCTACCGTGTATTCCATCCTCGTGCCCGGGCTCGGGCAGTGCTACAACGGGGAGTACTGGAAGGTCCCGATCTACTGGGGCATCATGATAGGCGGCTACCACTACTACCACACCAACGCGACTAACTACAAGAGATACAAGAGGATCCACAACGAGGCAACTACCGACGACTCCTACGACCAGCCAATAACCGCCGAGCGGGCGCTCTACTACCGCAACGTATTCAGGCGGTTCAGGGACTATTCGATGGTCGTCATAGTGGGAGGCTACCTGCTCCAGGTCATCGACGCCAACGTGTTCGCCTATATGCGCGATTTCGATGTGAGCGACGACCTGACGATGGAAGTCAGGCCGACCGTGATCTCTCCTTACAATGAATATGCGCTGAACCCCAGCGGAAGCGGCGGCTCCTTCAGGACCCCTGCGACCGGGAACTACGCCTTCGGGCTCAAGGTCGGGTTCACGTTTTGAAACCAAGGATGAAAGAAATGAAAAGGATATTAGCAACTTTGTCCCTTGCAGCCCTCCTGGCTGCGGTCATGCCCTTCGGGGCCGATGCGCAGATATTCAAGAGCAGGAAACTCAAGAAGCAGAACCAGGAACTCCAGGCCAAGGTCGATTCGCTCCAGAAAGCGCTTGAAGCGCTCCAGAAGGATTACCTGATCAAGGACAGCATCGCCAACGAGATGATCGGCATCTTCGAGGAGAACGAGAACAAGAGCGCCGCCGGCCTCAACCCGGAGGACTACAGCGCCGACGTGACGGACAGCCTCCTGAACATCTGGTATCTCCACAGGCAAGTCAATAACGACGGAGACGACGCCCTCGCCTACGACATGGACTCCGTGCATTTCACTTCGAACGTGTCCGACGGCGTGATGAAGGAGAGGCTGGAGAAGATGAACTCCTACATCACCCTCCCCTACAACGAGAACGTCAGGAACTTCATGGTCCTCTACTCGGAGAAGATGCCCACCAGGATGGGCAACATCATGAGCCTCTGCCAGTACTACATGCCGATATTCGAGGAGACGTTCAGCCGCTACGACATCCCGGTCGAATTGAAGTACCTCGCCATCATAGAATCCGCCCTCAACCCGACGGCGGTCTCAAGGGCCGGTGCCAAGGGAATGTGGCAGTTCATGTACAGGACAGCCGTCTCCTACGGGCTCGAGATCAATTCCTACGTCGACGAACGACTCGACCCTTTCAAGTCAGCCGACGCGGCAGCCCGGTACCTCGAAGACGCCTACAGCCTCTTCGGGGACTGGAGCCTGGCCATCTCTTCCTACAACTGCGGTCCCGGCAACGTGAACAAGGCGATCCGCAGGAGCGGCAGCAGGGATTTCTGGTCCGTCTACAAATACCTCCCGAGGGAGACCAGGGGCTACGTACCCGCCTTCGTCGGGGCCATGTACGCCCTCAATTACAGCAAGGAATACGGCCTGTCGCCGAGCGGGATCATGCTCCCCGCCCAGATTGACACGTTCGAGATCCACAGGAACCTCCACCTCGGGCAGGTCAGCGAACTGGTCGGGATACCCATGGAGGAACTCAAGAACCTCAACCCTCAGTACATCAAGGACATCATCCCCGGCAACAGCAAGCCGTACATCCTCAGGCTTCCCTACAACTATTCGGCTGACTTCATCGCGGTCGAAGACTCCCTCTACACCTACAAGGCCGACCAGTTCTTCAACCCCCAGACTGTCGACGCAGGCACTTCCGCAGGCAGCCCGGACGGGACGAAGGCTTCATCAGCTTCCGGATCCGGATCCAGTTCCTCGAAGATAGTCTACAAGGTCAAGAGGGGTGACACGCTGGGCAAGATAGCTGCCAGGTACCACGTCACTACATCCCAGATCAAGAACTGGAACGGGATGAGAAGCAATACCATCAGGGTCGGCCAGAGGCTCACCATCTACACGAGAGGAGGTTCGTCGGCTTCTTCCGGTAAGAGTTCTTCCGGCGCAGGCAAGGGCGGGTCTGCACAGATCTACACCGTCAGGAAAGGAGACACCCTTTCTTCAATTGCGAGAAGGTACGGCACCACCGCCAGCGCGATCCAGAAGTACAACGGGATCGGGACGAAGATCAGGCCCGGGCAGAAGATAAAGATCCCACGCAAGTGATCACAGGCTGAAAACCGCCTGCAACTTGACTTCCGTGCGGGACGGCTTGGGTTCATCCATGAAAGGGTAGCCCACGGCCCCGGCACGGAAGTAAAGTTTCATGGACCTGAAAGGCGTCCTGCCAAGGACGAACTTGCCCGATGCGACTGCCGACAGGGAATATCCCCTTCCGTAATATGCAGGCACGTTGAAATTTCCGGGGGCATCGCGTTCGTACGAGTAGATGCGGTCGTCCCAATTGTCTATGCGGAACAAGCCTCCGCGCAGGAATGCGGTCCAGTTCCTGCCCCTCCGCCCGCCTTCAAGATAGGAAAGTACCCCCAGCGAGCGGCACAGAAGAGCCTCCATCCTGAACCTTGCCGTCCACGCCTGGCCTTCCGATGCCCCGTAACGGGCGGAAAGGCCAGCGCTCGAATAATCCAAATCCACCCTCGCGCCCGTCTTGAACACAAGCAGTTCCTCATACGGACGGTAACGCTCCGTCACCTTCAGGGTGAGGACAGCTTTATCCATAAGCTGGACCGGGACCACGAGCAGCACCTTGCACTGCCTGGCCGCATGGTCGGAAACCTTCATGGCGCAGTCCGCTGAGAGGCAGGCGCTCCCCTTCTCCAGCCCGAAGGACAGGGAGGCCTCATCCTCCGGCCTTGTCCATGCCTTGAGGCTGCCCGTCCATGCGGTGTCCCAGGACTCCGGATAACACCTCCACGCCACGGAAGCCTTCCAGTCTCCTCCGAGCGGCACGATGGCTCCGGAAACGGCTGATAATGCTTTGTTTACGAAATCGAAGGCATATTCACCGAAAAGGTCGGTCCCCCTGACGCTGGAGCGGAAGTCGGCGGACACCTTCCCTCCCTGCTGGTACCATGGTCCGCCCAGCGGACCGGATTCGTAGTAACCGGTCACTCCTGCCTGCGCAAGCGGACCGTACCAGGTCACGTTCCCTCCGGCCATCAACGCGGCGGAGGCTTTGCGTCCTCCTTCCCAACTTTCCCGCAGGCCCGGGAAAGACAGGATCGCCGTCGCCACGAAACGGCCGCGCATGAAATCGGCGGCCGCCCCGCGGTGCGTCATGATCCCAGAATATGACCACGAGGGAGAGATGCCGGTGGGACGCCTCACGAAGGAGGAGGACCTGGAAAGGGACGAGAGCGAGAGCCCGCTCCATAGGGCAAGCCCCTGGCCGAAACGGGCCGCATAGTCACCGACAATCAGCTTCCCCATGTACTTCCTGCCATTGAAGACAACGTTGCCGGACCAGGACGCGGGCGGGAACTGGCGGCCTCCGTAGACGGTCCTGGCTGCAAATGAAGCCTCAGCGGCTTCGCCGGCCGACACTTTGTACTTCATCCCCCAGTTCCATTCCCCGCCCCTTGACGCGCACCTCAGAAGGGCGTCATGGCGCAAGGCAAGGGTGTCCGTGGCCGGCTGCCCCGGAATCCTCCGGCTCCGCAGCGATATGAACGGGGCAAGCCGGCGGACCGTCTCATCCCCGAAGCCTTCGACTGCAGCGAGTTCCGAATACGAGAGGATGTCCCCGTTCCTCGTCCTGTAGTCGGCTATGCTTGCCGCCTGATAGCGCGTAAAAAGGCCGCTGGAAACAAGCTTGGAAGAGCTTGCGATGTTGATCTCGACGGGATGGACAAGGAAGCGCGAGAGCCGCTCGAGCTCTTGTTCGTCAAGGGATTCCGCATCCGGGACCCCCGCCATAGCCACGATGGAGGAAAGCTGCGCGTCCGTCTGCCCACTGAGAGGAAATGCCGCGGACAGCATCGCAAGCAAGGCTAGGAAAGCAAAGAGCCTGGGGCGGATCCGCCCCAATTCCGGCTTCCGCAGGCCTGGGCGACTTGGGCAGTCTAGACGGCCTGGGCGGCCTGACGGGGTCATGGGAGGCCGTTCCTTCAGCTGACCTGGGCAAGGCGCCGCATTTGGGGGATCTGTTTCCATAGTCTGAAGTTTGGGGCAAGATAGCGCATCGCGGCGAAAAGGATGCAAAGAAACGGAAACACAAGCCTATTATTTCTGTTTTTTTAAGAATATGATTAATTTTGTTAATCCAAATCAATCATCCTATGGGCAACGTCAGGCTTTACGACAAATCATTCCGTCCGTTCATCCCCTACGACAAGATCGAGGAAGCGATCGACACGGTTGCACTCAGGCTCAACAAAGACTACGGAGGAAGTACCGATGTACCGGTACTCCTGTGCGTGCTGAACGGTTCCATCCTATTCACGGCAGAACTGATGAAAAGGCTCAGTTTCAAGTGCGAGGTGGTTTCTATCAAGCTTTCCTCATATTCCGGGACCGAGTCCACCGGCAATGTCCGCCAGGTGATGGGCATGACCGGAAGCGTCGAAGGGAAGAGAGTCATCATCGTCGAGGACATCGTGGACACGGGAAAGACCATCGTCGACCTGAAGCGGATACTCTCCGAGAAAGGTGCCGTGGAATCAAAGGTCTGCACCCTCCTCCTCAAGCCCGACAAGTACCATGAGGACATCCCCATCGACTACGTCGCCATGGAGATCCCCAACGATTTCATCGTAGGCTTCGGACTGGACTACGACGAACTCGGCAGGAACAGCAAGGACATCTATGTATTGGACACTGACATGAAATACTACATTCTTTTCGGGCCTCCCGGAGCCGGCAAGGGCACCCAGGCCGCCGCTATGGTTGAGAAGTTCAACCTCTGCCATATTTCCACAGGTGAGCTCCTCCGCGGGGAGATCGCAAGAGGCACCCAGCTCGGTCTCAAGGCCAAGGCCCTGATCGATGCCGGGGAACTGGTCCCCGACGAGGTGGTCGAAGGCATGATCGAGAACAAGTTCAACACGGTGAAGGACGTCGCAGGCTTCCTCCTCGACGGTTTCCCAAGGACGATCGCACAGGCAGAAGCCCTTGACAGGATGCTCGCAAAGGCAGGCTCAAAGGTTACCGCAGTCGTATCCCTCATGATTCCGGACGAGACGATCAGGGAAAGGATCCTCGGCCGCGCCGCGGTCGAAGGCCGCGCGGACGACGCCTCAGAAGAGACCATCGCGAACAGGGTCAGGACCTACCATGAGAAGACCGAACCGCTGATCGGCTATTACAAGGATGCCGGAGTCTACAATGAAATCGACGGTCTCGGAACCATCGATGAGGTAAGGAGCCGCATCAACTCCTTGATGGAGAAATACTGACCTTCTTGTCAAACACGAAGGTGAGCCCGGTCGGGGGCACCTTGTCTATGTAACGCTGGATCACGTAACGGGCCAGCATGCCCGTGAAATATCCCACCGTTATCCCCACTGCCGTGCCGACAAGCACGTCTCCCAGAAAATGCTTTCCAACGAAGATCCGGCTGGCCGAGACGAGCGCAGCCCAGAGAAGTGCAAACTTGTAGAAGGCGTTGTAGGTGTGGTCTCCGGAGTTTCGGAAACCGATTATCAGGCACATCGCGGTGGCAAACGTGTTCGCAGCGTGGGCTGAAAAGAATCCGTAGTAACCTCCCCTGCCTTCAAGGAGGACAAGTCCGCCGCGGACCATGTCTGCATTGTAGCCTGGCCTGAGCCTTCCGGCTGCATGCTTGACGAGGTTCGAGAACTGGTCGCATACCAGGAAGGCCAGAAGCACGGAGGCTATCACGACGAGCGCCTTCTTCCACCCGAGATGCTTGAAGAGGAAGAAGACTGCGATCGCATACAAAGGGACCCAGACGATCTTGTCCGACATCATGATCCAGAAAGGATCGGTCACTCCGCTGTGGAGGCCGTTGAGGAACAAGGTCGCCTGCTTGTCGGCAGATTCAAGGGCCTCTATGAGTGCAAGGCCGACCATAGCATATCCTTGAGTTTCCCTAGTCCCTCGCCGGTCACGGAAGAGATGAAGACATGCGGAATCCCCTCAGGGAGAAGTGGTTCTATCTGTGATTCTATCTCCTTGTCTATCAGGTCGCATTTCGTGACGGCCAGCACTCTGTCCTTGTCCATGAGTTCCGGATTGTACTCCCTAAGTTCGCTGAGCAGAGTCCGGTAGCTTGCCGCTATGTCATCCTCTTCCGCCGAGACCATGAAAAGGAGCACTGAATTGCGCTCGATGTGGCGTAGGAAACGTATCCCGATGCCTTTGCCTTCATGGGCTCCTTCAATGATCCCGGGGATGTCCGCCATCACGAACGACTGTCCGTCG
Organism: uncultured Bacteroidales bacterium; assembly: GCA_900320185.1. Classification (GTDB taxonomy): domain Bacteria; phylum Bacteroidota; class Bacteroidia; order Bacteroidales; family UBA932; genus Cryptobacteroides. The sequence goes on along the minus strand of ONRD01000012.1, from coordinate 43,804 downwards.
AAATAATTGACTATCCCGAGGTTGGGTTCAAGGGTCGTAAAGGCATAATCGGCGATCTTGGGCTTGGCGGCCGTGACTGCGGACAGAAGGGTCGACTTGCCTGCGTTAGGGAATCCCACGAGGCCGACGTCGGCAAGGAGCTTGAGTTCGAGGATGAACCAGCCTTCCTGTCCCTCTTCCCCGGGCTGCGCAAACCTTGGAGTCTGCAACGTAGGGGTCTTGAAATTGTTGTTCCCGAGACCGCCGCGGCCGCCCTTGCAGAGGATCTTCTCCTCCCCCGGTTCAATCATCTCGAAGAGGACCTCGCCGGTTTCGGCATCCTTGGCTACGGTCCCTACGGGAACTTCCAGCACGATATCCTCGCCGTTCTTGCCTTTCCTCAGACCGCCTTCACCATGGCCTCCGTTCTCCGCTTTCACATGCTTGCGGTACTTCAGGTGGATCAAGGTCCAGAACTGCGGATTGGCACGCAGGATTATGTGTCCTCCGCGCCCTCCGTCTCCTCCGTCGGGTCCCCCCTTCGGGATGTACTTCGCACGGTAGAGATGGGTCGAGCCCGCCCCACCGTGCCCGGAAGCGCAGAAAATCTTCACGTAGTCTATGAAATTCGATTCGGCCATATGAAAACTGGTGATGTATGACTTACTTGTCCCAGATGCAGCGGAAGGCGAAACGGCGGTTGGGCGCAGTGTCGCCGGTACGGCAGACGGAAAGGATCGAATTGAAATCCGAAGCGTTGTCCGTCCACTTGAAATCGAAGGCCAGGGAGTCACCCGTCAGCCCCAGGAGCTTGCGCGGGACAGCCACTTCGAGGCAGTCCTCCCCTACGGAGACCGGAACCCGGGTCACGACCTTCCACCGCTTCCCTGTCCACTTGCGGACATTGTAGCCCCGCGTGTCACGCTCAAGCATGAAGTCATAGCCTTCCCAGCCGGTGGAAGAATCCTTGTCGCTGTCGACAAGGAGGGTCATCCAGTTGGAAGTCTCCTTGGGACTGACGAACCCGGTCAACGGGGAGGAGGTCCGGACGAAGAAATGGATGGCAGAGGCAGTGACGGCGACCTTGGCGTCGGCGATGTCGTTGCGGCCCGTCTCGTCCTTGTACCAGTTGCCGCCGTAGCCGGGATGGTCACGGTGCGTGACGTCGCCGCGCGTGTCGTAATATGTGACCGGGACGGAATCCCACTTGGAGAAATCGCCGTCAAGCGTGAAGTCCGACAGTCCGCTCAGGCGCGGAACGGCACCGGTACCCTTGTAGCGGCGGATGTTCTCGGCCATCTGCATGTAGTAATTGTCGGTGTAGGCTCCCTTGGCGGGAGAGATCGTACGGTTGAACTCTGCATTGTACTGGTCCACGAAGTAGAACGGATTCTTGCGCTTGAGGAAAGTTGTCGGACCGTTCGCGACTCCGTCGGGGAAGAAACCGGACCTGTACTTGCCGGCAGTCCACTCGTTCCAGTCATTGAGGTACAGGAATGCGGGATCGGCCTTCAGGGCCTCCTCCCAGCGGTCCTGGAAATACACTCCGTAAGCGACGGGGTCCTGGACCGTCTTGCCCAGCCATGGGACATAGGCCTCGGTGGGCATGTCATGGTCGTCGAGCGCAGGCTCGCCCGTTTCCCTCCGCCAGGTCTTTCCGACGACGGAATTGGGATGCTGGGCGGGTGTGACCGCGAATTCCTCAATCTCTCCGTTGTGGGTCGAGGCCAGTTTCACCGGATCCATGTTCAGGAGGGCAGGGTCGTGAAGTTCGTAGCCGAAGCTCCAGTTGTCCTCGGTCCCTGCATAGAGGTGCCCGTTCCACTTGTAATAGCCCCACCACATGTTGCGCATCGTGAAGAACTCCTTCACCTCGGCGGTGTAATCCAGGTAGAACTCGTTGCAGTAGTCCGGGTCGAGGTAATGGGGATTCTCGGGGTTGGTGGCGGCGTCCGGGTCGTAGTTGGGATTCCTGTGCTTCTTCTCCCCGTGGTTGGCGTCGACCATGGGTTCCATGTTGCAAAGCAGAAGCGGTTTCCCGTCCCAGTAGAACCAAAGGTCGCGGTAGAGGTTGGGTTTGTAGTACCGCTCGTACAGATTCTGAACCACAGTAATGGCGTTGCCGTTGAACGACCAGAAGCAGAACTTCGGGACCTTGTTGCCCTCTGCCTTCATCTTCTGCATCGTCTTGAAGAGGATGTGCCACTCCCTGTCGTAGAGCACGGCATTCGTGACATCGAGGATAAGGACGTCCACCCCTGCATCGGCGAGCATGGAGATGTCCTTGCGGATCACCCATTCGTCGTCGCTGAGGAAATATCCGACCTCGGGTTCTCCCCAATGGTATGAGCCGCCTCCGTGCCATGCCGGGTCGTCATTGTCCAGGCGGGCCTGGGGCGAAGTCTCCAGCACCTTCGTGACATCGTGCCAGTATTCACCGGGCTCCATGTTGTCCTTGTGGGCGCGAGGGCCGTGCCAGGTTATGTAGAATATGCCCACCACCCTGTCCTTGTCGGTCTTGGGAAGTCCGACTTCGTCGCTCGTGGGCATGTGGCGGCCCAAAGCGTCGGTTCCGACCCAGGAAGCGGTGTAGTCCTGCGGCAGGGCAGCCACGCCCTGTCCCGCCAACGGGATTGTGCATATCGCAGAAAGGAGTGTAATGAATAAACGTCTGGCAGTCATGTCTTTTGTTTTTGAAGTTTGTATTTTCCAGTAATATGCGGCCGCCGGCAAACCCGTGCCCTGAAGGTTCCTGAAGGGTTCCGGGAGGGCTCACTCAAGCAGTGCAAGGCAGGCCTAAAGCTTCGGGAGCACTGTTTCCATCTGTATTCCCCGGGATCCCTTGACCAGGATAGTCATCCCTTCGACAGGATTCCCTTCAAGCCACGAAGCAAGGTCGGCGGAAGTGGGGAACCACTTTTCAATCCCCTCTCCGGGGACATCGCGGAGCGCCTTGCCGAACTCTTCGCCGACAAGGCAGACAAGTCCCAGTCCCATCGAGCGAACCTTCCCGAGGATCGCCTCATGCTCAGCGAGCGAATCCGCTCCGAGCTCGCGCATATCCCCGAGGAACGCCGCCTTGAGCGGAGCCTGCACCAGGGCCAGGTTGTCGAGCGCCGCGGCCATGGATGTGGGGTTGGCATTGTAGGCATCCACGATCAGGGTGTTCCGCCCGGTGTCCTCCATCTGGGAGCGGTTGTTTGTCGGGACATACCCTTCGATTGCCTGGACGGCATCGTCGAGGGGAACTCCGAAGTGGAGGCCGACAGCGATCGCAGCCGCCACATTGTTGGCATTGTACGCTCCGGCAAGATGGGTCTCGATGCCTGTCAGGGTATCGGAACCCTCCTCCTGGGGAACGGCCATCCTGAGGTAAGGATGGGCGGCATCGGAAGGAAGCACGATGGAGCCGGAATGCGATATTCCGTAGCCGACCACCATCTCGTCCGGGATTCCGCGCTCGCGGACCATTTCCACCAGGACCGGGTCGTCGAGGTTGAGGAACAACCGGCCTCCGTGGGAAAGGATCCAGTCGTAGAGGCATCCCTTTGCATGCTTGACGCCTTCGAAACTGCCGAAACCGAGCAGGTGGGCCTTCCCGACGTTGGTGATGAGCCCGTAGTCGGGCTCACAGACCTTCACCAGTTTCTCGATGTCGTCAGGATGGCTGGCACCCATCTCGATGACGGCCAGTTCCGTCCGGGGACCGATGCCCAGCAGTGACAGCGGGACTCCGATGTCGTTGTTGAGGTTGCCCGGGGTGGAAGTGACATTGTACCTGGCGGACAGGACCCGGGTCACCAGTTCCTTGGTGGTCGTCTTGCCGTTGGTCCCGGTCAGGCCGACCACTTTCAGGCGGCTGCCTCCGACGAAGGTGTTTTCCCTGTGGTAGCGTGCAAGCGCCTGCAGGGTCGCCAGGCTGTCGGCCGTCCTTATCAGCCTCCAGGGATCCTTCTCCGGGGAAGGCACGTCCTCCCTGTCGCAGACCGCATAGGAGGCACCCGCCCGGAGAGCCTTCAGCGCATAGTCGTTTCCGTCGAAATTCTCACCCCTCAGGGCGAAGAACATCTCCCCGCCTTTGACGGCGCGGCTGTCCGTGGTTACTCCGGAACAAGTCCGGAACTTGTCATATAGGTCTTTGATGTCCATTACGATTCAATGCGGTTGTCACTTGGAGCCGGTGCTTCCCCAGCCTCCGGCCCCTCTCTGGGTCTCCGAGAGGACTTCCACGTCCTCCCACTCCACCCTTTCGTGGGCGGCCACCACCATCTGCGCGATCCGCTCTCCCGGCACAAGGGTGAAAGGTTCGGAAGACAGGTTCACGAGGGAAGTCTTCAACTCTCCCCTGAAATCCGCGTCAACCGTACCCGGGGAGTTGATGACCGTGATGCCCTTCTTGGTGGCAAGGCCGCTCCGGGGACGGATCTGGGCCTCGTAGCCCACAGGGAGTTCAATGGATATTCCCGTAGGGACGAGCACACGTTCCAGAGGTTGGATGACTATAGGTTCGGTGATGTCCGCACGAAGGTCCATCCCCGCCGAGCAAGGTGTCGCATAGGCGGGGTCGGGCCATTGTGAATTATTGACTATCTTTACTTTAAGCATTTTCAGGATTGTTTTCGACAACCTTTTCCCCGGCATGCTTCCTCTCATCGGGGATGATCAGGTTGAGGACTACGCCGACAACCGAGGCAAGGCCGATCCCGGAGAAAGGGAACTTCCCGAGGGTGCCAAGGCCGACGGTCAGGATGAGCGAGACGATGACAAGGTTGCGGGTCTTGCCCATGTCGATCTTGGCCTTGACCATGTTGCTGATGCCGACGGCGGCGATGGTGCCGAAAAGCAGCAGCATGATTCCTCCGAGCACCGCCGAAGGGATGGTCTGAATGGCAGCGCTCACCTTGCCCACGAGGGACACGAGGATGGCGGTTATTGCAGCGATCCTCATGCAGGAAGCGTCAGTCACCTTGGTCAGGGAGACCGCGCCGGTCACCTCCGAATATGTGGTGACGGGAGCGCCGCCCAGGCAGGCTGCAAGGATGCAGGCCAGGCCGTCGCCCAGCATGGTCCTGTGAAGTCCGGGATCCTTGACGAAGTCCTTGTCCGCGATCTCGCTGATGGCATAGACGTCACCTACGTGCTCCACGATCGGAGCTATTGCGACGGGGGCCATGAAAAGGATCGCTTTCCAGGTGAAGCTGATCTTCGTCAGGTGAGGAAGGGAGAACCACGGCGCGGAAGCGACTGCGGAGAAATCCATCGAGTCCCTGAAGAAGATGAGGGCGACGATGTAGCCCGCGATGGCGCCGAACACGACGGGAATGAGCTTGAGGAAGCCCTTGCCCCAGATCGAGCAGACGATCGCGACTCCCAGGGAAACCAGTGCGAGGATCCAGTTGCCGGAAGCCATGTCGACTCCGGTACCTGCAAGGCTCAGACCGATGAGCATGATGACCGGGCCGATGACCACGGGAGGGAACAGTTTCTTGATCAGCTTGATTCCGAATGCCCTGACAAGCAGGCTCATAAGCAGGTAGACAACTCCCACGGCGACCAGGCCGCAGAACATTCCCGGCATTCCGAACGTCTTGGTCGCTTCCATGATCGGGGCGATGAACGCGAAGCTGCTGCCCAGGTAGATTGGAACCTTTCCACCTGTCACGCCATGGAAGAGAAGGGTGCCGAGACCTGCTGCGAGAAGAGCTATTGCCGGATCGAAACCGACAAGAAGAGGGACGAGAACTGTGGACCCGAAGGCCACAAACATGAACTGAACGCCGACTATCGAACGCTTCAGTGGGGATAATGTGTGTTCTGCCATCGATCTAAGAGTTTATTGGCAGAACCAAAGATAGTGAAAATCCTGCTTATCTGGAAGCCTTGTAGTACAAAACAGCCGCAATTATCCCGAAAATGATGTTCGGGAGCCACAGTGCGAGCATCGGCGACATGGATCCCGAATAGACGAACATCTGGCTGAAACGGAGGAACAGGATGTAGGTGAAGCTGAGGGCTATGCCGATCCCGATGTTGAGTCCTATCCCCCCCCTGCGCTTCCGGGAGGACAGGCAGACCCCCATGATGGTCAGGATAAAGGCGGAGAAAGGAAGGGCGTACCTTGTGTGCTTCTCTATCTCGGCGTACATCACGTTTGCGTCCCCCCTCATGTTCTGGGTCCTGATCAGCTGGTTGAGCTGCTTGATCGGCAGGGTTTCGACTGTCTTCTTGTTGCGGTAGAAGTCTGTTACGGTAAGGCTCAGGACAGTGTCCAGGCGCGCCCCCGAGGTCACCTTGTCCTGGAGGCCGTCGCCGTAGTCGCGCTTGAAGTACCGGTTCAGCTGCCAGGCCCCGGCAGTGCTGTCCCAGACTGCGGTTTCGGCTGAAAGCTTGCTGACCAGTTTGTTGTCCCGGATCTCCTCAAGGGTGAAATTGTAAGCAGTGTTGTTCCATGAACTGAAGGATTCCACATAGACGAACTTGCCGGGATCGATCTGGTAATGGACATGGGTGGAGTTGAAAGGGTTGCGCTGCTTGACGTAGCGGGTTTCGAACTGCACCCTCTGCACGTTAGACCTCGGGATGACCCAGAGGTTGAGTCCCAGCGAAAGAAGGGCTATCAGGGTCGCGGAGATGATGTAGGGACGCATCATGCGGGAGTAGCTCACCCCGCATGAAAGGATGGCGATGATCTCGGAGTTGGCCGCCATCCTGGACGTGAAGAAAATCACGGTGATGAACACGAACAGCGGGCTGAACATGTTCATGAAATATGGGATCCAGTTGAGGTAGTAGTCGAATATGATGGCCCGCAGCGGGGCGTGGTTCTCCACGAAATGGTTGATCTTCTCGGAGATGTCGAAGATTATCACGATGCCGATGATGAGCAGCAGCGCGATGAAGAACGTCATCATGAACTTCTTGATGATGTACCAGTCTATCTTCTTGATCCTGAGATTCATTTCCTTACTGTATCTTGTTCCGGCCCTTCGGTCCCGCTGCGGCGGGGTCCCCTGTGGCCCTGTCCGCTAGAGCCGCCTCGACACGTCCCTGACCACCGAATCCTTCCACGAAGCGAAATCGCCCTCGCGGATATGCTGGCGCGCCTTCCTCACGAGGTCGAGGTAGAAAGCCAGGTTGTGCTCGCTCGCTACCATGGCCGCGAACATCTCCTTCGCCACGAAAAGATGATGGAGGTAAGCCTTGGAATATGTCCTGTCCACAAATGACGTACCAGCCTCGTCCAGCGGGGAGAAATCATCCTTCCACTTGGCGTTCTTCAGGTTCATCACGCCGTTCCAGGTGAAGATCATCGCATTGCGGCCGTTGCGCGTAGGCATGACGCAGTCGAACATGTCCACTCCCCTTGCGATGCCTTCAAGGATGTTGGCAGGAGTGCCGACTCCCATCAGGTAGCGCGGCTTCCCTTCCGGAAGGATGGGGCAGACCAGTTCGAGCATCTCGTACATCTTCTCCGTAGGTTCCCCGACGGCCAGTCCCCCGATGGCGTAGCCCCCCACTCCGGGGCAGCCTCCGGTCAAGGAGACGGCATGGTCGACGGCGTTCTTGCGAAGCTCCGGATAGACGCAGCCCTGGATGATCGGGAACATGGCCTGAGGGTAGCCGTAGAGGGGTTCCGTCTCGCAGAATCTCTTGAAATACCGCTCAAGCCAGGCCTGGGTCAGACGGAGGGACTTCCGTGCATATTCAAGGGAAGCGTCCCCGGGACAGCACTCGTCGAGGGCCATCATGATGTCCGAGCCTATGACCCGCTGGGTGTCCACGTTGTTCTCCGGAGTGAACATGTGCGGGGAACCGTCGATGTGGGAGCGGAAACGGCAGCCTTCGGGAGTGATCTTCCTGATCCCGGTGAGGGAGAAAACCTGGAAGCCGCCGCTGTCGGTGAGAATCGGCCGGTCCCAGTTCTCGAACCGGTGCAGGCCTCCTGCCTTGCGGAGTATGTCCAGCCCGGGACGGAGATAAAGATGGTAGGTGTTGCCGAGTATGATCTCGGCCTTGACATCCTCGACAAGGTCCCTGTGGTAGACCCCTTTCACGGAGCCGACGGTGCCCACCGGCATGAACACCGGTGTCTCCACCCTGCCGTGGCCGGTGGTGAAAAACCCGGTACGTGCGTCCGAACCGGCATCCTTCGCTGTCAAGGTGAACTCCATAATTGAATGCAAATATAATGAATATTGCACTAAAAAGCAGTCCGGGCAGGCGGGGAAAAAGCAGTTTTTGGCCCGAGCTGCTGGAAAACCGGATTTTTTCCGTAAGTTTGTCCGTTTGCGGCCCCGGCCTGACGTCCTGGACGAGGCTGCGGCCGCCAACCGCCACTTAAGTACCGGACAATAAAACTATCCTGGAATATGAGCAAAAACAAAAACATCACCTTGCGCCTCATCCTGATGAACTTCCTTGAGTTCGCCGTCTGGGGTGCCTACCTTACGTCCCTGGGCCGCTACCTGGGCAACATCGGACTCGGCAACCAGATCAAGTGGTTCTTCGCCATGCAGGGAATCGTCTCCATCTTCATGCCGACCCTCATGGGCATACTCGCCGACCGCAGGATCCAGGCCCAGAAAGTGCTCTCTCTCTGCCACCTGGTCGCAGGGGCGGCCATGATAGCCGCCGGGATGTACTGCCGCAACGCAGGCACACCTTCGTTCGGTCCCCTTTTCACCATGTACAGCATCAGCGTGGCATTCTTCATGCCCACCATAGCCCTGGTCAATTCCGTCGCCTACAACGCCCTGGAAGAAGCCGGGAAGGATCCGGTGAAGGACTTCCCCCCGATCCGTGTGTTCGGTACGGTCGGCTTCATCATCAGCATGCTCTGCACCAACTTCATAAAGATCGATTCGGTTGCGATGCAGGACTCCTGGACGCAGCTTGTCTCTTCCGGCCTCCTGTCCCTGGTCCTGTGCGCATATGCCCTGACCATGCCGGAGGTCCCGGTCAAGAAGGGCGAGAAAGGCCAGTCGCTTGCTGAATCCTTCGGCCTGAAGGCGTTCACCCTGTTCAAGGACCGCCAGTTCGCGGTGTTCTTCATATTCTCGATGCTCCTCGGAGCCGCGCTCCAGATCACCAACGGCTACGCCAACACCTTCCTCGGGTCGTTCGCCTCGAATCCGGACTACCAGGACGCCTTCGCAGTGAAGAATTCAAACGCGCTTATCTCCATCTCACAGATCTCCGAGACCCTCTGCATCCTCCTTATCCCGTTCTTCATGAAGAGGTTCGGCATCAAGAAGGTCATGCTCATCTCGATGTTTTCCTGGGTGCTCCGCTTCGGCTTCTTCGGACTCGGGACACCGGCCATGCCCGGAGTCCTGCTCTTCGTCCTCTCATGCATAGTCTACGGAATGGCATTCGATTTCTTCAACATCTCAGGCTCGCTGTATGTCAACGAGAACACTTCCAACGACATCCGTTCCAGCGCCCAGGGCCTGTTCATGCTGATGACGAACGGCCTGGGTGCCACCATCGGAACTCTCGCAGCCGGCTGGGTCGTTGAAAAATGCAACGTCTTCGCCAACCCCGCCAACTGGCCGACCGCCTGGTTCATATTCGCGGGCTACGCCCTTGTCGTGGGCATCCTGTTCATGATCCTCTTCAAGGACCCGGAAAAGTTGAAAAAGGCCGGCCAGGCCGCATAGGCTGCCGGTCCAGCGCCCTATGCCCCCACTGCGGAGGTTCAGCCTCCGTGGCGGGGGCAGCGCCTTTTGTTGCAAATGGGGAGGTTCAGCCTCCGTGGCGGGTCCAGCGCCCTATGCCCCCACTGCGGAGGTTCAGCCTCCGTGGTGGGGGCAGCGCCTTTTGTTGCAAATGGGGAGGTTCAGCCTCCGTGGCGGGGGCAGCGCCTGCCGGGCGGCAGCGGTTTCAACTGCACCCGTGCGATCCCATAGACACGGTGCTGCGACTTGTTGTACTTGATGTCGAAGCAACGGTATTCACTCCTGTTCCTGAACTTGTGATAGGAAGTGAAACAGTCGACGTCGAACCCAAGTTGGACAAGGTCGGGAATCTCCATCCAGGAGACCCCGGTCCTCACGAGATGGTCAAGTATTCCATAGTTGCGGTCAAGTGCGTTCATTATCTTCACCCTGGCACCCTTGGCACCGGCATTCCTGACATAGTTGTACCTGCTCTTGCACCTTACCGAGCAGTACTTCATGTCCGCCCTTCCGTACGGCAACGGATCCCCGCACTCAAGACATCTCCTCCTTCCTTCATTCTCCTTCTCCATGGCTTCCTGCGCAGGGATATGACTGCGCTCACCCGCTAAGGTAGCCCCTCAATGGGCAGGAACAAAGGATAATAAAGGAAATAACGACAAGATTTTCGTTTTTTTAAGATCCGGAACGTTTCTTTCTGGTCCCGATTGTTTTTGAATGTCCCCATTGCCTGCGCGGGATCCTTCCAGGAGACGGGCATCCCATTCCGGTTGCCTTCCGCGCTCCGCGCTACATCCCGCCCACTGCACTCCGCTTGTGGGTCCCTCAAGCCGGCCCCGAAAGAAACCAGCAGCGACCGAAAAGAAACTTGCCGGCACCGAAAGAAACCTGCAGCCAGCGAAAGAAACATAAATAATCGACAGATGTTTTTTAAGGATGCATCTTTTCCGAAACGGAATCCCGTATATTCGCATCAGCAGGGAACTGCGCTAAAAACTATATAACTATGGAACAATTGAACAGAATCGAAATCCGTGGGAACGTAGGAAACATCCTTGTCAACACGGTCGGAGGGAAAAGGGTCGCCCACATCTCCGTCGCAACAAGCTACGCCTACAAAGGATCGAACGGGGAAGCCAACATCGACACTACATGGCATAATGTCACTGCCTGGGAAGGAAGCAAGGGAATTGCTGATTTCGACCAGATAAAAGTCGGCTTTCCTGTCTATGTGACAGGTCGGGTGCGGATGCAGAGGTACATGTCGAAAGAAGGCGTGGAGAAAACGGGTTACGACATCATTGCAAGCCAGCTGGAGATGATCGACGACAGGGTCTCCACGCAGATCGGATAACCGCACCTTTTGCGCAAAATAATCGCCGAAATGTATTTATCTAATCTTAAACTTCAGGTAGCGATAATATCACTTAATTGTCTAATAATAAACATTTTGTTGGCACTTATGTAAATTTATTTTTCAATAATTTGCAAAATAATTTTGGAAATATAATTTTAATGATTACATTTGCACTGTACTTATTGGATGACAGGCAAAGGCTGATGGGCGCCGAAGCGGAATCCCTTGATGGTTTTTCAAGGCCGTAAAGGCAGCAGAAATGCCGGATGCGTTCCGCTCCACCGTCAGAAATCCTTACCGCTCCCGTAAGTCTTCAAAGCCCCGGACGGATTCTCTCCCTTCCGGGGCTTATCGATATAATAGACATTTCCGGTTGGCAAAATACTTGCACGTTGCATCCCATGAGGCTTGCAACCTGATTGGCACTTTGCCCGGAGCAAAAGAAAAGCGGATCCAGGGCAGGCCAGAATCCGCTTACTTAATAGTCTTATCGGCTGATTATTACTTGATTATTTCAAGTCTCCTAAAAATCTTCTCCAACTTGTCGATACCTTCCTCGACCTGCTCCTTGCTGTGGGTGGCCATCAATGCGAAACGGATGATGACGGAATCCTGGGGAACTGCGGGAGGGATCACGGGAGTGATGAACACGCCTTCGTCGAGAGCGTCCCTCACGGCAGTAAGGCACTTCTCGGTGTCCCTTACGTAAAGAGGGAATATGGGCGACTCGGTGGTGCCGATGTCAAAGCCCCTGCGCACGAACTCCTCATGGGCGAAATTGGTGATGTCCCACAGATGGGAGATACGCTCGGGCTCCTCGAGCATTATGTCGATGGCCTTGCTTACGGCCGCGACGTTTGCGGGAGGCATGCTGGCACTGAAGATCAGGGAACGGGAGTTGTGCTTGATGTAATTGAGCATGGTCTTGTTGCCGGCGATGAAACCGCCGAGGGAACCGAATGACTTGGAGAAAGTCCCCATGATCAGGTCGACCCTGTCAGTTACTCCGAAATAGTTGGCCGTTCCCCTGCCCTGCTCGCCGAAGACTCCGAGCGAATGGGCGTCGTCCACCATTACGGCGGCATTGTACTTGTCCGCGAGGTCGAGGATCTTGGGAAGAGGCGCTAGGTCGCCGCTCATCGAGTAGACACCGTCGACGACGATGAGCTTCGGCGCGTCGGCGGGAGCCACTTTCAACTTGTCCTCAAGGGCGTTCATGTCATTGTGGGCGAACTTGAGCACTTTGCTGAAAGAGAGGCGGCTTCCGTCGATTATGGACGCATGGTCATAGGAATCGAGGAACAGGTAGCCGTCCCTGGTCCCGAGGGAGACTATTCCGAGGTTGACCTGGAATCCGGTGCTGTAGGTGACGGCTTCCTCCTTTCCGACAAGCTTTGCAAGCTTCTCTTCGAGTTCAAGATGGATGTCCAGGGTGCCGTTGAGGAAACGTGATCCGGAACAGGAAGTCCCGTACTTTCTGATCGCAGCGATCGCCGCCTCCTTGAGCCTGGGGTCGTCGGAAAGCCCGAGATAGGAATTGGATCCGAACATCAGCACGTTCTTTCCTTTCATGCGGACTATGGGGTCTTGTCCGGATTCGATGGGCCTGTAATAGGGATAGATGCCTTTTGCCTTCACTTCCTGGGGCAAAGTGTACCTTCCAAACAGTTCATTATAGAGTTCGTTCATAAGAGAGCTCGTTGTTTTAAGCCTGCTAATATACGAATTTTTCTAAAAATCAAACCGCTTTCCGGCATTTCCGAGTCAGACGCGTTTGCCGTACATCTGCTCGTAATAGTTGCGGTAGTCACCGCTGGTGACTTCATCCAGCCACTCCTGGTTGTCAAGGTACCATTTCACGGTCCTCTCTATCCCCTCCTCGAACTGGAGGACGGGCTCCCAGCCAAGTTCCCTCTGCAGCTTGCGGCTGTCGATCGCATACCGCATGTCATGGCCCTTGCGGTCCTGGACGAAGGTGATGAGATCCTCGTCGGAACCTTCCGGACGGCCGAGGAGCCTGTCGGTGGTGGCTATCAAGGTCTTTATGATGTCGATGTTCTTCCACTCGTTGAAACCGCCGATGTTATAGGTCTGGGCCGTCTGCCCTTCATGGAAGATCAAGTCGATGGCCCTTGCGTGGTCCTCGACGTAGAGCCAGTCCCTGACATTCTCGCCCTTCCCGTAGACGGGAAGCGGCCTGCGGTGACGGATGTTGTTGATGAACAGCGGGATAAGTTTCTCCGGGAACTGGTATGGTCCATAGTTGTTGGAGCAGTTGGTCACCACCGTAGGCATGCCGTAGGTGTCGTGGTAGGCACGGACGAAATGGTCGCTGGAAGCCTTCGCTGCGGAATACGGGCTGTGCGGCTGGTACTTTGTGTCCTCGGTGAAGAATATGCGTCCGTAGGCGTGGTGGTGCCCGGAGGACGCCTTTGTCGTGAACGGGGAGTCGACCCCCTCGGGGTCCGTAAGCTCAAGGGCGCCGTAAACCTCGTCCGTGGATATGTGGTAGAAACGTTTGCCTTCATAACCCTCGGGAAGGCTCTCCCAGTATGTCCTGGCGGCCTGGAGGAGGGACAGGGTCCCCATGACGTTGGTCCGGGCGAAGGTGAAGGGGTCCACGATGGACCTGTCCACGTGGCTTTCGGCAGCAAGATGGATGACCCCGTCCACATGCTCTGAACGCATGAGCCCGAGGACAGTCTCGAAGTCGCAGATGTCGGCCTTCACGAAAGTGTAGTTGGGCTTGTCCTCGATGTCCTTGAGGTTGGCCAGGTTGCCGGCGTAAGTCAGCTTGTCCAGGTTGATGATGTGGTAGTCAGGATACTTGTTCACGAAAAGCCTCACCACATGGCTGCCGATGAAACCGGCTCCTCCGGTGACGACGATGGTTCTTCTGTATTCCATATCGAGCGAATGATTTGCAGGAACAAATGTACTGATTTTTTGACAATATGGAGAAAATTTTGCCCAACTCCGAATTTGTGAGTATTTTTGGAATATGAACATACTCGTCACAGGGGCGAACGGGCAGCTGGGCACCGAGATCAGGAACCTGGCTGCCGGCAGCCGCAACCGCTACATATTCACGGACGTTACGTCACTCCCCGGAGTGGAGACCGTCCACCTCGACATCACCAACCCGGGTGCACTGAAGATAGTCTGCGATTCCGAAGACGTGGACGTCATCGTCAACTGCGCCGCCTACACGAACGTCGACAAGGCCGAGGACGACCACGTGACCGCCATGATGCTGAACAGCACGGCCGCCGGCTACCTGGCCCAGGTCTGCGCCGCGAGGGGCGGCACCCTTGTGCACATATCCACCGACTATGTCTTCCACGGCGACATTCCGTCCCCCTGCAAGGAGGACTGGCCGACCGACCCGCTCGGAGTCTATGGTTCGACGAAACTCTCCGGCGAGAAGGAAATCGAGAAGTCCGGCTGCAGGAGCATCATTTTCAGGACGGCATGGCTCTACTCGCCTTACGGCAGGAACTTCGTGAAGACCATGCGCACCCTGACTGCCGAAAGGGACTCGGTGAAAGTCGTCTTCGACCAGGTCGGGACGCCCACGTACGCCAGGGACCTTGCAGCCCTGGTCGTAAAGGTCATCGATGAAGGCATGCTGGACCGTACCGGCACCTACCACTACAGCAATGAAGGAGCCGTCTCGTGGTACGATTTCGCGAAGGCGGTCTGCGAACTGAGCGGCAATTCCTGCGACATCCAGCCTTGCCATACCGCAGAATTCCCTTCCAAGGCCAGGAGACCCCGTTTCTCGGTCCTGGACAAGACCAAGGTCAAGGAGACCTTCGGTATCACTGTCCCCTACTGGAGGGACTCCCTCGAGGACTGCATCGCCAGGATGGAAGGCGGAGGGCTCCATTGAAGTGCGTACCGTAAAGACTGAAACTCTACCGATAATCAGATAATCATGAAAGGAATAGTTCTGGCCGGAGGAAGCGGCACACGTCTCTACCCCATCACCAAGGGAGTGAGCAAGCAGCTGCTGCCGGTCTTCGACAAGCCGATGGTCTACTACCCGGTCTCAGTACTCATGAATGCAGGGATAAGGGACATCCTAATAATCTCGACTCCGGCCGACCTGCCCGGATTCAGGAGGCTCCTCGGCGACGGGAGCGATTTCGGAGTACGTTTCGAGTACGCCGAACAGCCCTCCCCGGACGGGCTTGCCCAGGCCTTCATAATCGGCGAGGAGTTCGTCGGCAGCAACTGCGCATGCCTTGTCCTGGGAGACAACATCTTCCAGGGAGCCGGCTTCCATGAGCAGCTCCAGGAGGCCGTCAGGACCGCCGAGCAGGAAGGGAAGGCTACGGTTTTCGGCTACTGGGTCAGCGATCCCCAGAGGTACGGTGTCGCGGAATTCGACGAAGCGGGCAACTGCCTGAGCATTGAGGAGAAACCCCTCGAGCCCAAGAGCAACTACGCCGTGACCGGCCTCTATTTCTACCCGAACGAGGTTGTCTCCGTGGCCAAGACCATAAAGCCGTCGGCAAGGGGCGAACTGGAGATCACTACGGTAAACCAGGAGTTCCTGGCCGCCGGGAAGCTGAAGGTCCAGAAACTGGGCAGGGGCTTCGCATGGCTCGACACCGGCACCCACGAATCCCTTGCCGAGGCGTCGACCTACATCGAAGTGATCGAGAAAAGGCAGGGCCTCAAGGTGGCCTGCCTGGAAGAGATAGCTTTCAGGAACGGCTGGATCAGCGAGGGGAAGCTTCGGGAACTGGCCGCTCCGATGATAAAGAACCAGTACGGGCAGTACCTGATGAAGGTGGCGGACGAGGGGTAGGCTCAGCACGGGAGGAAGTGAAAGATGGAAGCAAGGAAGACCGGGATTGAAGGAGTGTTCATCATCGAACCCAGGCTGTTCAAGGACGACAGGGGCTACTTTTTCGAATCTTTCAACCAGAAGGAGTTCGACCAGAAGGTGGGCCATGTGGATTTCGTGCAGGACAATGAAAGCAAATCAAGCTACGGAGTCGTCAGGGGCCTCCACTTCCAGAAGGGGGTCCACGCCCAGAGCAAGTTGGTAAGGGTGGTCAAGGGCACCGTGCTCGACGTCGCGGTCGACATCCGACCTCTCTCCCCTACTTTCGGACAGCACGTCTCTGTCGTGCTCTCGGAAGAGAACCACCTCCAGTTCTTCATTCCGCGCGGCCTGGCCCACGGATTCAGCGTCCTGAGCGAAGAGGCCATATTCCAGTACAAGTGCGACAACTTCTACTGCAAGGAGTCCGAAGGGGCCATAGCCTGGGACGACCCGGACCTCGGGATCGACTGGCATGTCCCCGCAGACAAGGTAATTCTTTCCGAAAAGGACAGCCGCCATCCCAGGCTGAAGGACCTTGTCCTTGAACGTGACGGTGCCTCCGCCAAGGCTCTTCCCATATTCCTCTACACTGACGGTGCAGCCAGCGGCAATCCAGGCCCGGGAGGCTACGGCGTGGTGCTGAAATGCGGCACCATGGGCAAGGAGATGAGCGGAGGGTTCTCCCTCACCACGAACAACAGGATGGAACTCCTCGCAGTGATAACCGGGCTTGAAGCGATACGCCGTCCCAATGCGAAGGTAGAAGTCTTCAGCGACTCTTCCTACGTCGTGAAGGCCGTCAATGAGGGATGGCTGGCCAACTGGGAGAGGAAGGGCTGGAAGAAGTCGGACAAGAAGCCCGTCGAGAACCAGGACCTCTGGCAAAGGTTTCTCGATGTCTTCCGCCGGCACGACGTGACCTTCCATTGGATCAAAGGGCACGCCGGCCATCCCGAGAACGAGAGATGCGATTCACTCGCCGTCGCTGCCGCTGCGGCGGCTGGTCTTCCCGAAGACGAGGGCTACGTACTTTCCAAACAGGCCAGGCAAGACAACACGATAGATTTCGGAGAATAGGATAACATACAACAGGATAACTTAACGATAGGACAATGTCAGACAGAATTTCCAGAAAGCCGCTCGTCGGCATCACCCAGGGCGACGGCAACGGTATAGGCTATGAAGTGATCATCAAGTCCCTTGCCGACGCAAGGATCCTCGAGTCGTTCACCCCGGTGATCTACGGCTCGTCGAAGATCTTCGGCTTCTACCGCAAGCTGATCCACAACCTCGACCAGATGGACACCTATGTGATCCAGAGCGCCAAGGATGCCAAGCCCAGGAAGATAAACATAGTCAACTGCCTTCCGGACAATGTGTTCGTAGAGCCCGGGCAGTCCACTCCGGAATCCGCGAAGTCGGCGATAAGGTCCCTTGAGTGCGCGGTCAAGGACATCAAGGCCGGGGACATCGACGTGCTCGTGACGGCGCCGATCAACAAGAGGGCCATGGTAAACGAAGGGTTCGGCAACACCGGACACACCGAATACCTCCAGAAGGAGTTCGGGGTCGGGGACGTGGCCATGTTCATGGTCTCCGACAGCCTGAAAATCAGCGTGGTCACCGGGCATATTCCCCTCAAGGAAGTGCCGGGCTCGATCAGCCAGGAGAAGATCCTCAGCAAACTGAGGCTCATGTCTTCATCCCTCAAAAGGGACTTCGGCGTCGTGGAGCCGAAGATCGCCGTACTCGGACTCAATCCGCACTGCGGGGATGGAGGGCTGCTCGGAGACGAAGAGGAAAAGATCATCCTTCCTGCCGTCAAGGCCGCCAACGAGGAAGGGATCATGGCCTTCGGTCCCTACTCGCCCGACGGATTCTTCGGACTCGGCCAGTACGGCAGGTTCGACGCCACCCTTGCCATGTACCACGACCAGGGGCTCGCTCCCTTCAAGGCCCTCGCATTCGAGGACGGAGTCAACTTCACCGCCGGGCTTCCGATAGTCCGGACATCCCCTGACCACGGGACGGCCTACGAGATGGCCGGAAGGGATGAGGCAGACCCCCATTCGATGATGTCTTCCATCTTCACGGCCATCGACATATTCAGGAAGAGGTCAAGCTACGATGCCATCCAGGAAGGAAGACTCGGCAACGGACGGTAGGCCCATCACGCGAATCTGTTCCCGATGTACAAGAACAAACTGGACACGGATGTGCAGTTCCTGCCGGGAGTGGGGCCCAAGCGGGCTTCCCTGCTGAGGAGCGAACTGGAGGTCTCCACGGTTGGAGACCTCCTTCACGTCTATCCATTCAGGTACATCGACCGCAGTTCAATCCAGAGGATAGCGGACGTCAGGGGTGAGAACGCTTTCGTGCAGATTCTCGCCAGGGTAGTCTCTTCGGAACTCACCGGCAAGGGGCTCAAGCGCCTCAGCGTCATCGTCCAGGACGACAGCGGACAGATGGAGCTGGTGTTCTTCAAGGGAATCAAGTACACCTACGACAGGCTGAAGGTCGGAAGCGTGTTCCTCTTCTTCGGCAAGCCTTCCGTCTTCAACGGGAGGATGAACATGGTGCATCCGGAGATAGACAATCCCCCTTCAGGGAATGCCCAGGGCTTTTCCGGCGTGCTGACCGGGGTCTACAATTCCACCGACAGGCTGCGCAACGGAGGGGTCACCAACAAGGTGCTCAACAAGCTGATGGCCGAGGCCATCGACATGGCGATCGGCGACGTGGAAGAGACCCTTCCCGAATATGTAATGAAGGAGAAAGGCCTGGTGCCGCTCAAATATGCCATACGCAACATCCATTTCCCCGTCGACAGCACCGCTCTCTCGAAGGCACAGTACCGCCTGAAGTGGGAAGAGCTGTTCCTCCTGCAGTTGTCCCTCCTGAAACAGAAATACATCCGGAGCAGGGCCTCCCGGGGCATCATGATGGAGAAGGTCGGGCCGGCGTTCCATGCCTGTTTCAACTCTCTTCCCTATGACCTGACCGGAGCGCAGAAGAGGGTGATAAAGGAGATACGGGCCGACTTGATGAGCGGAAGCCAGATGAACAGGCTCCTCCAGGGCGACGTCGGATCCGGCAAGACCATGGTTGCCGTCCTGACCAGCCTGATTGCCGTGGGGAACGGCTGCCAGGCCTGCATCATGGCTCCGACCGAGGTGCTCGCCCGCCAGCATTTCATCAACATCAGCAGGTATCTTGCTCCGACAGGGGTCAGGTGCGAACTGCTGACTGGATCCACCACCAGGGCGGAGAGGAAACCGATCCACGAGGGCCTGAAGGACGGCTCGGTCGGGATAATCATCGGGACGCATGCCTTGATAGAAGAAGACGTGGAATTCAGAAGTCTCGGCCTTGCAGTGATCGACGAACAGCACCGCTTCGGGGTTGAACAGCGGTCCAGGCTATGGGCGAAAGGCGCCGGAGGGATACCGCCGCACATACTCGTAATGACCGCGACGCCTATTCCGCGGACTCTGGCAATGACGCTGTACGGGGACCTGGACGTTTCCGTGATCGACGAGATGCCTCCCGGAAGGAAGCCGGTAAAGACTCTCTGCATCGGAGAAGGCAAGAGGCCGGAGCTCTACAACTTCATGAAAAGGCAGATCTCCTTCGGGCGGCAGGTCTTCATCGTCTACCCCCTCATATTCGAAAGCGAGAAGGTGGACTACCAGAACCTGGAGAAGGGAGTGGAGGACATTATCGCCCATTTCCCCGAATCCACCTACAAAGTCGCCGTCGTCCACGGCCAGCAGACGTCCGAAGTGAAGAAATTCAACATGGACGCCTTCGCGTCCGGACGTGCCCAGATCCTGGTCTCGACGACGGTGATAGAAGTCGGAGTGGATGTTCCCAACGCATCCGTCATGGTCATAGAGAGCGCTGAAAGGTTCGGCCTGGCCCAGCTACACCAGCTCAGGGGCAGGGTCGGAAGAGGTTCGGAAGAGTCTTTCTGCGTCCTGATGCATGGGAACAAAGTCAGCAAGGAATCACGCAGGAGGCTCGACCTGATGTGCGCCACCGAGAACGGATTCGACCTTGCCGAAGAAGACATGAAGATGAGGGGCCCGGGAGACCTTGAAGGGACGGCCCAGAGCGGGCTGCCCGTCTCATTGAACATAGCCTCCCTGGCAAAGGACGGACAGATCCTGTCCGATGCAAGGAGCTACGCCGGGAAAGTCCTGGCGGACGATCCCACGCTGGAAATGGAAATCAACCGAACCCTGGCCTCAGAGATGAGGAAGGACAAGTACGATGTAAGGGATTTCAGCAAGATTTCCTGAGAGGATCACTCCGCCTTCTTTTCCAGCACCGCATCGTGGCGGACGTCGAAGCTTCCATTATACCATGAGCCGCTCCCCTTTTCAGACTGCACGGGAGTGACCACTGCCTTTTCAGACTCGAACTCCCCTCCATTCATATCCCCGTCGATGTCGTTGAAGGTCATTTCAATGGTCGAGACAGGGAAAACCCGGACTTCCTTGCTGAACTCACCGGACTTGTCGGAGTAAAGGGTGTCCTTGTGAAGGTATCTTTCTTCGGTATTGGGAACGACGAACTTCAAGGCGACCTGCACGCCGCCGATGGCATCGCCGGACTTTGACTTGACAGTTCCTGAAATCCTGTAGGTGGCATTGGGAGTGCCGTACTCGAGAGGTACTTCGATTATCTTGGAGCAGGAAGAGAAACCCAGAAGGGCGAGAAGGGCTCCGCCGATCCGCCTGGCAACCTTACCGATTCTACTTGTCATGTCGAACATGCTGCAAAAATAACAATAAATAAAACAACAAAGGGCATCCATCAAGTCCAAATCCCGGATTTCAGGAACATTGCATGGAACATGATGAAAAATCACTACCTTTGGTGTGCCAAGGTCAAGCACATTGAAGGAAATGGTCACGGAACTGATCGGGAAATACGTGTGGCTCATACAGACACTGTCAGCAGCCGGCAGCCGCGGGCTGCCGATGAAAGAGATTGCAGACAAGTACGAACGCCGGTTCTCCCAGGACTATTCCAGAAGGACTTTCAACAACCACCGCCTTGCCATAGAAGATGTTTTCGGCATAGAGATCCTGTGCGACCGCAGCACCAAACGCTACTACATCCCTTCCAGCGAGGACGCATTGGACAATGAAAGCAGCATAGGCTGGCTCATAGACACTTTCACCGTGAACAACCTCCTGTCCATGAGCAAGGAAAGGCTGTCAGGACGGGTTTCAGTCGAAGAGATCCCGTCAGGCAGGAAATACCTCACCACGGTAATGCAGGCCATGGAGGAATCAAGGGAAATCGAGATCGAATACAGGAAATATGGTTCCGTTTCTCCAGAAACGCTTCACCTTCAACCTTTCGCGGTCAAAGAGCATGAGCGCAGATGGTATCTTGTGGCTTTCTGCCATGAGCGGGCGGCGAACCCGCAAGGCGGCGAACTTCCCAACTCGGATCCGGCTGCATGGAGGGTTTACGGGCTGGACCGGATACTCTCCCTCCTGGAGACCGACAAGCCTTTCAGGATGCCCCGCGGCTTCGACGTGGACGAGACTTTCGCCAGAAGTTTCGGGATCTTCTTTCCGAAACCCGGGCAGAAATCCGTCCTTGTAAGATTCCGCGCAACGGCCGAAGAGGCGGCTTACCTGAGGGACCTTCCCCTCCACCATTCGCAGGCCGAGGAAGGAGTCCCTGACGATAGAGGGAGAGTGACATTCAAGCTCAGGGTCATCCCGGACAAGAATCTCGTCATGGAGTTCTGCAGACTGGGAGACCGTGTCGAAGTCCTTGAACCTGAAGACTTGAGGAGAGCAGTCGCAGATGAACTTGAAAAAGCAAGCAAACAGTACAGATAATCATGAAAACCCTTAGAAAGGCTGCTTTTGCGGCAGCCGCGATCACGACAATGTTCAGTTGCAGTCCAAAGAATGGCGACACCGGAAGCCAAGGTTACATCGGGCCTTCCGGCATACAGGTAGAAGACGGCAGGATGACCCCTGAGGTACTTCTGTCGCTGGGAAGGCTTTCAGACCCGAGGCTGTCTCCCGACGGGAAATGGATTCTCTACGGAGTAAGCTACACATCCATCGAGCAGAACCGTTCCTGCAGGAACCTTTTCCTCCAGGAAGTCAGGAAAGCCGAGGATGGAAGCCTCTCTTTCGGGGAAAAGGTCCAGCTTACCTCGGAAGGGAAAAGCATAAGCAATGCAAGATGGGGGGCCGACGGCAAGTCCGTCTTCTTCCTGCAGGGAGGTCAGGTGTTCAAGGCGGACGTGGTCTTCCCCGAGGATGGGAAGGAAGCGGGGCTCAAGGGCGCGGTCCAGCTGACGGACATCCCTGAAGGGATCGGAGAATTCAGCCTGGATCCTTCCCAGACCCAGATGCTGTTCATCAGCACGGTTCCGGGCACCGTCAAGACTCCCAAGGATTTCGATCCTGCCCTTGACAAGGCCCAGGCATTTGTCACGGAAGACTTGATGTACCGTCACTGGGACCATTGGACGACAGAAAGGCCGCAGGTCTACCTGACACCTGTACCGGCACCCGGGCAGAAGGCCACCATGGATAATGCACTCAACATCCTCGGGGAGGATGCCGGGAAGTACGAGCTTCCTCTCGAGCCCTACGGCGGTCTCGAGCAGACGGCATGGAGTCCGGACGGCCAGATGGTCGCCTATGCATGCAAGAAGGTCGCGACCGGCCGTGAATATGCGTTCTCAACCGACACGGAGATCTACCTGTACAAGATAGTGACCGGGCAGACGGAGAGGATCCCCATGGACGGGGGGTACGACACCGACCCCGCCTGGAGCCCCGACGGGAAGCATATCGCTTGGCTCAGCATGGCGCGCAACGGTTACGAGGCGGACAAGGTCCGCCTGATGGTCGCATCAGTCTCCGGCGGCGAAGCGCAGGGAGACGGACAGACCGGCATCGAAGTGGGAGACATACGCGAGCTCACGTCAGCCTTCAAGTACAATGCCGCCGGTCCTGTCTGGGCCGACGACTCGAGGGTCATCTATTTCAACGCCCTGACGGAAGGGCTCCAGGCCATCTACAAGGTCGACGCCCTCGTGGGTGCAGCCGCTGTGGACGGCGCCCATCTTGACGTCGCCCCCACCCCTGTCCGCATCACTCCGGATGATGCCTGGTATGACTTCAACTCTCCTTTCGCCGCTGTCGAGGGCACCCTCCTCGCCAGCTACTGCTCGATGGAATTTCCGACAGAACTGGTCGCGGTCAACGAAGAGAGCGGCGCCTTCTCCAGGATTTCGGATGAGAACGGGCACATTATCGGACAGCTTGACTCCTACGAGACCGAGCAGCGTTTCGTGAAGACTGTCGACGGCAAGCAGATGCTCACATGGGTCCTCTACCCTCCCAAGTTCGACCCTTCGAAGACCTATCCTGCGATTGAGATCTTCCTTGGAGGCCCGCAGGGTACGCTCAGCCAGGGGTGGAGCTACCGCTGGAACTACCGGCTGATGGCCGCGCAGGGCTACATCGTCATTCTCCCCAACCGCCGTGGGACGACCGCTTTCGGCCAGGATTGGTGCGAACAGATCAGCGGCGACTACATCGGCCTCAACATGCAGGACTACCTGAGCGCCGCCCGCGAGATGAAGAAGGAGCCTTACGTCGGCAAGATCGCCGGCTGCGGGGCCTCGTACGGTGGATTCAGCGTGTACTACATGGCGGGGATCCACGGCGACACCTACGACTGCTTCATCGCCCATGCCGGAATATTCGATGAAAAGTACATGTACTATGAGACCGAGGAGATGTGGTTCCCGAACTGGGACAACGGCGGGCTGAGTGAATATTCATTCACTCCCGGCGAGACAGGTCCCAGAGGCGACGGGAAGACATTCGGAGGCATCCAGCAGGCCGGTTCTCCCTGGAGCAACGCTCCGAAGGCCCAGCGCCATTACTCCAACTCTCCAGCCCTCAACGTCACCAAATGGCACACTCCGATCCTGTGCATCCATGGCATGATGGACTTCCGCATCCCGTACGACCAGGGAATGGCGGCGTTCAACTGCGCACAGATGATGGGTGTTCCTTCCAAACTCATAGTCTTCCCGGAGGAGAACCACTGGATACTCCAGCCGCAGAACGCATTGTTCTGGCACCGGTCCTATTTCGACTGGCTGGACAGGTGGTGCAAGTAACCGAAAGACAGAGGATGTATTCCTGGACGAATACATCCTCTTTTTTTTATCGGTAGTGAGGTATCGTTGACCGTTGATGGTTGACCGTTGATGGTGAAGTCGTAAGGGGTATTGTCCTTCGGACCTTCCGCTTCGCTCCATCCCTCCCACGCCTTTCGGCGTGGGCCCCGCCCGCTTACGGCCGCGGGTGGCCAGGGTCCGCAGGACAACACCCCTTACGGCCAGCACGTCCGATCAATCCAAACCGCTGCGCTTCGCATGCAGGCCCCGCCCGCTTACGGCCGCGGGTGGCCAGGGTCCGCAGGACAACACCCCTTACGACCAACACGTCCACTCAATCCAAACCACTGCGTTTCGCTTGCAGGCCCCGCCCGCTTACGGCCGCGGGTGGCCAGGGTCCGCAGGACAACACCCCTTACGACCAACACGTCCACTCAATCCAAACCGCTGTGCTTCGCATGCAGGCCCCGCCCGCTTACGGCCGCGGGTGGCCAGGGTCCGCAGGACAACACCGCCTACGCCAGGCACATCCGCTCCTTCCTCCCAGCAATGCCGCGATGAAGGATCATTCAATCCCGGACAACTTGAAAACGTGCTTTCCGGCCTCGAGCACGGCCTCCTGGCCGGAAAGATCTTTTCCGTCAAGGGTCGCCTTGGAGAAAGTCCATGGAAGCGTCGCCTCGGCGGTGGTGCCGTCGGGAACGGTCACCTTGAGTACCGCATCCCCGCCCTTGCGGGAGAACTCCATCGCAACGGTTCCGGAAACTGTCGGGAATGAGATGCTGCAGTCATTGAAGATGTACTTGTCGGGACGCACCTCGAAACGCTTCCAACCGGCTTCCAGGGGATTGAGGCCCATCATCTTGGACGGAAGGACGGTCAAAGGACCGCCGCTCCAGGCATGGTTGACGGACCCGCAGTCCCAGTCACCGTTCACTCCGACGTTCCATCCTTCGAAAAGGGTGTCGAAATCAGGATGGTTCACGATGAAGTCATAGCGCTTGCGCTCACGCTCGAGGGCATAGTCCCCATGGCCGATGCAGAAGAGGGCTTCCATCACGTATTTCTCCATGTAGGGGCTGGCATGCTCTTCTTTCTTGAAGACCTCGAACAGGGCATCGTACTTGTCGGGGCCGGCGATTCCTCCGACAACTGCAAGGGCCTGGACCCGGTCGTCAGTCTCTCCGGTGTAGTCCGGATGCCGGTAGCAACTGCCGTTCCATGCCACCCTGTTGACAGCTTCTACGACACCTTCGCGGACACTCATGCAGGAGTCTGCGACTTCGTTCTCACCAAGGAGGGAAGCCATCCTTGCCGCTCCATCCATTGCAATGCAGTACCAGGTGGCCTGCAGCAGGCGCATGTCGCGGTTGTCGCCCCAGTCGCCCCAGTTCCATTCCCCGCTGTGGAAGTCGGTGATGCCGTCCTCTCCCACCTTGTAAAGTGACAGATACCTTTTAACCGCCGGGAAGGCATGCTCGATGGTAACCTTGTCGCCGGTGTTGATGTAATATGCCCAGAAACCATAGACCCCTACGGCTGCGAGCATCTGGCATGGAAGCTCCGCCCCATAGTTGCCGGGGATCGGGGAATACAGGACGCCGCTGGGCTTCTGCCAGTCGCACAGTTGCCATATTCCCTTGCGGATGAGGGGATGAAGGGAGGTTGAATATGTGTAGAAACTCTCGTTCAGAATAGTGACGATGTCACCCCACCACTGTCCCCTCTCCCTCTCAGGGCAGTCGAAGAAGTTGTCCCTGGCGTTGACGTAGATAGTCCTCAGGCCTTTGTCCCAGAACTTGTTGTAGAACGGATCGTCGCACATGAACTTCCCGTCGGGAGAGGCGTCGTAGCCGGTCTCGTGGTACTTCACCGAGGTGACCGTAGCGCCGTGCTCCACGGTAAGGATTATCTTCATTCCGTTGAGCCAGCCATAGGACTCATACTCCTGGGTCCCCGCCTTGGTGATGTACTCGGCACGAAGGCATTCAGCCCCCACCTTCGAATGGTCGGTCTCTATGAGGATCCTGTGGCCGCCTTCTTCATCCTTCACGGCGATCACGGGTGTCATCTGCATGTTGTAGGGAAGACGTGCGACCACAGTGTCGCACTTCTCGCCCGGGCGGGTCTCGAAAGATGCTTCCTTGATGCCGAAATCCTTCCACTGGGGAATTGGACGGAGCCTCAGCAGCCCGAGGGTGCTTTCAACCTCTACCGCCTGCTGGAACCCTTCGGTCGAACCGGTCTGCCAGTTTCCTATATCCTTCCTGGCATCGAAGGAGATGCTTGTCTCGGAAAGCCTGTAATTAGGCTCCGGGCAGTCGGCCTTGCCATAGGCAGGGACCCTCCTGCAGAGCCATCCCGCGTCGCTGGTGACACCTGCAGCCGGGCAGTCGAACCAGAGCTGGGCCATTCCGCTGCCGCTGTGCGAAAAACCATCCTTGCCGAAATACCATAGCAGCAGGGCTATCTTGTTTTCTCCCTTCCTGAGGAAAGGAGCGATGTCCACTTCATCGAAATAGCTCTCTCCGCGCGCGGGTCCACGCTTGAGCTGGCCTTCGAACACTACCATCTTTCCGTTGATCCAAAGCCAGTACTTGCTGTCCACCGCTATCCTCGCAGGAGCCTGCGAAGGGACCTTGTCGATGCTGAAATCCTTCCTGAAGGCCAGCCACTGGTTCTGTTCCCCTGCGGGAAGGCCGGGGAGGGTGATGGTCTTTCCCTGCTCCACGACCTCGTCCCTGACGACGAAGGGCTTGGACTCCTGCCGTGGCCCGCATGAGACCGCTGTAAGGGCGGCTGAAAGAGCGACAGCCGCGATGACACTCATTCTTTTCATATTCATCATAGGTTTCGATTGTCTTGCAATATATTTACAAAAACGTGGGATCCGCCATGGTTCCGGAAAGCGATCCGGCAGCGGAAGGGCGTGGGAATCAGCGGTCCAGACGGTAGTCAAACGAGTCGAAGAATGCCGTTCCCGAAGGCTGGGCTGAAGTGCAGTTGTAGCTGAACAAGGCGACTCTGGCCCCCTTCCAGAACCCGAAGTGCATTTCAAAGGGATCGCCTGCCGCGGCGAACGTCTTCCCGTCCAGGCTGAAGGAGAACGAGAAGGCGTTGGCCTCTGTGTCATATTCAAGCCGGAGCCAGACCCGGTCCCCTTCCAAAACGGTTCCTTCTGCTTCCTGGACTCCGGATTCATGCCCGGCCACAAGGACTTTAACGCCGTGCCTCACAATGACTCCCGCGCAATGGTTGTCCTGCCCCATGCAAGAGAGTCCTGCGAACTGGCCTTCCGCCATGGAGGAACAGTCCAGGACCGCCGTGCAGGCGCCCTGATAGCCCATTATCTTCTGCGAGACCGTGTTGCGGGCCATCTTGAAACAAGGGGCGGGAAGGGCGTCCAACGCCAGGGAACCGGCCTTGCGGACAAGCGACCAGGCTGAATCGACCGGGTTGTGGTTGAACTGCCACTGAAGCCCAAGAACCGGCTTCGAGAAATCGTCCGAAGATGCGGGAAGGGATGGCTTGGTCTTCCTTCCCGCCTTCGGCTTCGTCCATCCGGGGACGGGCTCCCCTACTCCGTTGCCGTCGTAGTCTTCCCCCATGACCGGCCATCCGTCCACCCATTGCATCGGCTGGAGATGCACGACTCTTCCAAGGGGGTCCTTCTTCTGGAAATGCAGGAACCACCATTCACCGTATGGGGTGTCGACGATCGCCCCTTGATGTGGGCCGTTGACCGAAGTGGAACCGGTCTCAAGGACGACCTTGCGCTCATAGGGGCCATAGATGTCCTTGGAACGGAGCACGGTCTGCCATCCGGGGCCGACTCCGCCTTCGGGGATGCTCAGATAGTAATAGTCCCCTATCTTGTGGAACTTGGTCCCTTCGGCCGTAGGGCCTTCGTAGACGGTGACGCCGTCGTCAAGGAGCTGCCTGCCGTCAGGAGACATCTTGTGGACGATTATCGGGCCTGCGCCCCTGAGGCTGTGTCCCAGGTAGGCGGTACCGTCGTCGTCCCAGAAGGGGCAGGGGTCCTCCCACCCGACGACCTCCTTCACTGCATGCAGGGGTGACCAAGGGCCTTCGGCATCCTTTGCCGTACTCATGAACAGGCCTTCGTCGGGTGTGCAGAAGAACACGTAGAACAACCCGTCATGGTACCTGATGCTCGGAGCCCATGAGCCGCCGGCGTAATGCTCCATCGAATCCCAGCCGGGAAGGTCGAATCGGTCGTAGACCTGGCTGACCAGTTCCCAGTTAACAAGATCGTCGGACTTGAGGACCTGCATGCCGAGGAAATGGAAATCCGAAGCTACCATGTAGTAGGTGTCGCCCACCCTGATGGCGTCAGGGTCCGAATAATCTGCCGCAAGGACCGGGTTCAGGTACCTGCCGTCGCCGGTGTCTCCCCACGCATTGCCGTTAGGGGAATCCTGGCATGAGAAGGCCAAGGCGGCAAGCATGGCGGCCGCCGGTGCAAGGATGAAGGAAGGGAGATGTCTTTTATTCATGATTGTAGGTTTGTCGGGGTAAAACGACGGGAAGCCGTTTATCTGAAATGCACCACCTGGGCGTCGCCCATGTAGGTGGCGCCTACGGTGTACTGGACTGCGGTCGGCGAGAAGCGTTCTTCGAAGAAGCGGTGCATGTGACCGCAGAGGATGGCCTTCAGGAGCTTCTGTTCCTTGAGCCAGCCGATGAAGTCCAGCGTCGGCTTGTCAGCCTTCTGCTGGACCTTGCGGTAACGCCATTCCTCCCCTTCGGGATAGGTCACACCGGGTTCGTACGTCGAAGTAATCTCGACCGGGACACCGGTGAGGTAGGCGCATCTGCCGCCCATGGCTTCCAGCTCCGACCTGCAGAATTCAGGAGTATAGAGCGGGACGTGGCATAGCATGACCACGGGAAGGCCTTTCTTCATCTCTTCCTCCATCATGGCATGCTGGGACTCGGTGAAGTTGTAGTAGACATCGTCCAGCGCGACGAAATTCACTCCGCCTATCACCCTGGACGCAAAGACGAGGTCATTGGGAAGGGCGCTGCGGACTGCCTGGGCACTGGCGTCCTTGTAGGCCTGGTCCTCCTTGGCTTCACCGACATATTGCGAATACTCGTGGTTCCCGGCGCAGACGAACCAGTCGGCCCCGAGCATGGTGCGGGCCGTGAAATCGAGATTGGCCTCGGACACGAAATCGTACATGTCGCCTGTGTGCATCATGAACATCCCGTGGTCCCTCGCATAGGCGACGGCCTCGTCAAGGTAATGTTCGCCCCAGTCCATGTAGCGGGAACGGGCCGCGGCGAGTCTGATCTTCCTTTCGCCGTCACGGTCGTCGACCTTCACTATATGGGTGTCGGAAACGTGCATCACGGAGAACGGCTCCGAAGCCCCCACGCTGATGGTTATTTCCTTTATGTTCAATGGCTTGAACTTCTCGACTCCGCGTGAGATACGGGCTTCGAAGTCCGACGCGGCAGGGCGCAGGCCATTGCTGCCGCCCATATTCCTGCCTGCGTAGCATCCGGAGACCGCAAGAGCGGCTGTTGCCGAACCGGAAACCTTGATAAACTGTCTTCTGTCCATAATGTTGAATAATGCGCCCCGGCTGCTCCGGGCATGACGGCGGAGAGCCGGGGCTGCATGCTATAAGTCAAGTTTAACCTCGTGGTGGCCGGAGGGATATTCATTACCGGCAATCGTAGCCGTGACGCCGACCGGGATGTCAACCGAGAGATGGCCTGCATGGCGGCTGACGCTGATCTTCCCGTACGGGGTCCCCTGGGTCACCTCGACCCACTCGAGGCCGGCGGGCACCTGCGGGGCGACCGTCACGTGACGGAATCCTGGCTCATCCGGGATTATGCCTCCCAGAGCCTGGTAGAACCAGCTCCCGATTCCGTTGAAGCAGTTATGCAGGAGGCTCCTGGCCCCGTTCCAATGCTCCCAGGTACCGGTGGCTCCGTTGTCAAGCATGTACAGGTAGCCGGGATAGCCATGCTTCTTGAGCATGCCGTAGAACCAGTCCGCCTCTCCGGCGAGGGTGGCCCATTCCGTCAGCACGGGGATGCCTACAAGCCCGGTCGAGAGATGGCCGCCGTAGACCTCTTCAGTCCTTCTGAAGAGTTTTTCCCGCACGGCCGGCACCAGGGAGTCCGGAACGGCCCCGACCAGCATAGGATAGACCAAATCCACCTGGGTCCCGGTAGCGTAGGTGGAATCTTCCGGATGGTAGAATGTCTTGTGGACCAGTGCAGAAAGGTCCTGGTAACGCTTGTCGAACTCCTCCGCATCCTCGGTGCAGCCGAGCAGGGAAGCGATCTTCCCAAGGTCTGAATATGACTGGAGAAGGGCGCAGTTGTTCACCAGGTCGACCGACGCCTCGGCAGTGACGTCGACTCCGTCCGGGGCGGCCCAGTCGCCAAGATACCAGCTTCTGTAGCCAGTATCCGGCCAACGCTTCAGGAGGCCTCCGACAGTATGGGCGTCGACATAGTCGAGCCAGTGTTTCATGGTAGGATAGCACCTGTGGAGCAGCCTGTCGTCATCATAGCTCATGTAGGTCCGCCATGGCGCCTGGACTATGAAGGAGCACCAGTAGGGACCGCCGCCGGCCCTCAAGGGGCAGGGAGCCGTGTGGGGAAGTCCGCCGTCCTCACGGATGACGTCGTTCCACGCCTGCAGCCAGTTCATATAGAGGGGTGCGACATCAGCACGGGTCTGGAGGGAAAGAGTCGAGGCGTTGCCGTCCCCGCCATAGCCCAGGCGCTCTATACTGGCGCAGTCGACCATGTAGCCGTCGAAGGAGAGGTTCTCCATCGTCCATGCCACCATGTCGTGAATCTTGCAAAGTTCTTCGTCCGAGCACCTGAAGGAAGCTTCCGAGACATAGTCGGTCCGCATCCTCCTTGCCTGCACCGCCTCCCTGGCAGGGGCCTCGGGAAGGTTTTCAAGGTAGATGTAACGGAATATGTGGTGGTTGAACAGCGATTCGAACCTGTCCCCGTCCTTGTTGCCGGAGGAGATGAACTCATCCCACCCGAAATCGTTCCTGTTAGTAACATCCCTTACCGACTCACTGTAGACGGCGGTTGTCTTGTGCCCTGCGGGAAGGGCGGGAAGAGTGATCGCAGTCATGGCGTTGACTACCTTCCCGAAATCGACAAGCCACCGGTTCTCCCCGGCAGGCTCTATGCTCACGGCGGTCAGGACCTCCTGCACCGTGCAAGGCTCGCACATCTGGGGCGTGGCGGCCATGTTCCCGGGATTGACGACATCGACAGGTCCCCACTCCGGGACGGCCCCTGCGTCGATCCGTTCTCCGCCATAGGAGCCGGACCACCAGGCAGTAAGGTCGCTGCGGCCGCTCCAGGCGCCTTCCCAGGAAGCATCGGTCCAAACCACGGGCTCGAAGCCCTCACCCGAGAACAAGTCGATCTCGGCCTTCACGAGCGGGCCTTCATATTCGGATCCGTAAGTCCTTTTGTTGTACCAGCCGGCTCCTGCGCGGACGAGAAGTTCATTCTCCCCTTTCCTGAGAAGGTCGGTGACATCGTAGGCGACGATGAGCGACCTTTTGTCGAGCTGCGAGACAGCAGGAGCGAGCACCGCCTCGGAGACCTTGCGGCCGTTGATGCTGGCCTCGTGGTAGCCTAGCGAGTTGACATACAGGATTGTAGTGCCTTTTTTCCCGGAAAGGCTGAACTTCTTCCTCAGGAGCGGAGAGCGCCCTTCGCCAGGGACGGCCCCGATAAAGTCACCCTTGAGGGAATCGCCGCCGATGACACCGGTCCCGAATCTCCGGGGCTTGCTCCACGGGGAGAACTTCCCGTCCTGTCCTGCCACGCGGACCCTCCACCAGGCAAGCGTCCGGGATGGAAGGGCCTTGCCGCCATAGGGAACCATCACCTGGTCCGGAGACTGGACCTGGCCGCTGTCCCAAAGGTCAGGAGCGCCGGACTTGAGCAAGGGCAGCGTACTCGCCACCTGGATCTGGAAGGAAGATTGGGACATCGTGGTCTCCGAAGAGATCTTCCAGCTGAAATGAGGCTCCGCCGAATCAATGGCCAGAGGCTGGTCCAGCCCTTCGCAGCGAAGGTCCTGGACCTTGAGGGAACTGCCGCATGAAACAACGGCAAGCGACAAAGGCAGCAGCACTGCCGCCGAAAGGATTATCTTGCGCATTCGTCAGGTAACTGGTTATTCAAATATCTGTGTCAGGGGACGCCCGAACCAAGGCTGGGGCTGCTCGAGCCCAAGGAGGGCGGCCATTGTGGAAGCGATGTCGAACTGCATCACGCTGAGGTCGTCGAAGCAATAGCCCTGCCTGATGCCTTTGCCGCAGATTATCAGAGGCGTTTCCATCTCCATCATCGTACGTCCGCCGTGCCCGTTGTTGATGCCGCCGTGGTCGGAAGTGAGGATTATGACCGAATCGTCCATGATGCCGGCTTCTTCGATGGCCTGGACGATCTCGCCGATCCATTTGTCGAGACGTACCAGGACCTCGTAGTACTGGGGAGTATCATGCCCGGAGGAATGGCCGACATGGTCAGGTTCGTCATAGATGAACGCAGCAAGGCGTGGCTTCTTCTCCTTGATGTACTCCTTGGCCGCGTTGCACAGGTCCGCATGGGGCACCTGTTCGTAGCGGTTCACGGACATCGTGTCGATCAGGTACTTGATCCCATCCCACTCGTAAAGGCAACCGATCTCGGCGTCCGGCTCCTTGTCGCGCAGGAGCTGGAACACTGTCGGGAATATCCCGTTTTCGGGAGTCATCCTCGGCTCGAGGTCCGGAGTCCTTGAGCAGCACTCGTAGAATCCATGCACCTCGGGACCTACGCCCATCCACATGGACGCCCAGTTGGCGGCGCTGTGCGAAGGGAGCACGGTGCGCTTCTTAAGGGTGTACGAGCCGTTCTCCATCAAGTTCTTGACATTCACCATGTCGGATTTCCCGACACTGTAGGCCCCCCAGCCATCCAGTCCGATCAAAAAGACATGTCCGACCCTGTTTGTTTTAACCGCCTCCCTGGGAGAGCATCCGGCCAGGGCCAAAGCGGCGATGGCCATGATTGAAAAAACTTTGAATCTCATAATGGAATATATTGCATTCATTTCACATAGACCCTGCCTTCGGCCGCCACATCGTCGGCGTTCCGTCCTGCCCAGACCTTGAACCAGCCCTCCTCGACGCGGAAATGCATGTCGGCATCCCACATGGCGAAGCTGCGGTATGGTATCTCAAGTTCCACGGTCCTGCTCTCGCCCGGGGCAAGCGTCACCCTCTTGAAGGCGGCCAGTTCCTTGAGCGGGCGCGCCACGGAGGCAAGCTCGTCGTGGATGTAGACCTGGACCACCTCGTCTCCCTCGACTGTCCCGGTGTTGGTCACGGTCACGGAGACCTTAAGCGGCTGGTCCTTTCCAAGTTCCTCCGACACCCAGAAGCCTGAATATTCAAATGTCGTGTAGCTCAGGCCGTATCCGAACGGGTAGAGCGGCCTGCCGTCATTCTCCACATAGCCGTAGCCGCGGCCGCTGGGCTTGATCGAATAGTACATCGGGTTCTGGCCGATGCTCCTTGGCCAGCTTATGGGGAGACGGCCGCCGGGACAGCGCTTCCCTGTGACTATGTCGGCTATCGCCCTTCCTCCCTGCTCTCCCGGATACCATGCTTCGAGCACCGCAGCGACACCGTCGACCCAGTCGGAGATGTCCACTACGGCTCCGTTGTGAAGGACCACCACAACAGGCTTTCCGGTAGCGACAAGGTCCCGGACCATCTTTTCCTGGTCTATTTCAACCTCGAGGGACTCCCGCCCGTCCACAATCATGGCAGGACCTTCCTCCCGGTTGGATTCCATGTGGCAGGAAGGGAGTTTGAAGCTGCTCCGGTCACTCCCCTCTTCCTCCGTGATGGAGGGGAAGAAGAACAATACGTCGCACGAAGACGCCAAAGGCCTTACTTCCTGGCCACGAGTGTTGAGGACGACCTCCGCCGACCCTTCGAAAGCTTTCCTGAGGCCTTGGAAGGGGGTCACGCCATCGCCTCTCCAGCCTCCGCGGCCACCGCTGTAGTCGCCAAGGTTGAGGACATCGGCCGAAGGACCGAAAACGCCTATCTTCCTGACGCTCCCAGGTTTCAGCGGCAGTATTCCGTCATTCTTGAGCAAAGTCATGGCCTTGCATGCGCTTTCGTAGGCAAGCTGGCGGTGTTCCTCACTCCGTACGATGCCCGCCGCGGCCTGCGGGTCCACGTAAGGATTTTCGAAAAGCCCAAGCTCGAACTTGACCTTCAGGACTCTGCGGACGCTTTCGTCCAAGGTCTCCATGCTGACTTTCCCTTCCTTCACGAGATCCACCAGGGCGGAGCTGGTGTTGGCCAGCTGGATGTCCAACCCGTTCTCCAGGCAAAGGGCAAGTGCCTCTTCCTCAGTCGGCGCAACCCCGTGGCCGCCGCTTGCTATCTCAACTCCTCCGTAGTCTGAGACCACATAGCCATCCAGTCCCCACTCATCTTTCAGGATGCTCTTGAGAAGGCGGGGGTTGCAACTGGCAGGGACACCGTCGACGGAATTGTAGGCCGCCATCACCGAACGGGCTCCACCTTCCTGGATGCAGGCACGGAACGGCTCCAGATAGACTTCCCGCAGCACCCTCCAGGATGTCGTGGAGGCATAGGAATCATGCCCTCCCTCGCCGTAGTTGTCCACGAAATGCTTGGGGGTGGCGACAACTCCACCCTCTTCCAGCGCCTTTACATAGGCGACGCCCATCCGGGAATTAAGGAGGACGTCCTCGCCATAGCTTTCCTGGCAGCGGCCCCATCTCTGGTCCCTGGTGACATTGACCACCGGAGCATAGACCTGGCGGACCCCTACGGCCCGGAGTTCCTCTGCTACCGTACGGCCCACCTCATGGTAAAGGCTGTCGTCGAATGTGGCGGCCATGCCTATGCTCTGCGGGAAACAGGTCGCATTCCCCCATTGGGCACCGTGGAGGGCCTCTCCATGCTGAAGGACCGGGATGCCCCAGCGGCTCGCTTCGACCGACCGCCTGGTGTCCTCGTTGATCTGTTCCGCGACTGAGGCCGGATCGTTGGAGACGCCACCTTCCCAGAGGAAATGTCCCTTGTTGCGGACATGCCCCTTGGTGTAGTCCCTTCCGGACTCATATTCATTGAAGAAGAGCAACTGGGCGCTTATCTGGCTGACTTTTTCCTCCAGGCTCATCCGGCTCAGGAGGTCTTCGGCCCTTTCCTCCGGAGAAAGGGAGCTGTCACGGTACCTCATCCTGTCTTCTCCACCGTTGCATGCAAAAAGCAGGAACAGGAGGGACAGGACGACGGCGATTCCTTCGGTCTTTTTCATCGTATGTAGTTTTCTTTGTTCCGGTCGATGTGTAAATATAAGGATTTTTCCTTAAATCCCGGCATCGGGCAAGCCTCCCGCCGGGAAACTTTTCCGGCATGGCGTAAGCGGTATCGTCCTTCGGACCTTCCGCTTCGCTCCATCCCACCCGCTGCGCTTCGCTTGCGGGTACCCCCGCTTACGCCATATCTTCGTTCAGGTCTGTCAGGCGTGTCGGCCGCAAGGGGAATACGAACTCACACGTACAAGACCGGGCACTCTCACTTCAACCTGAAGTTTCGTGCCAGCGGAATAAATGCCGTTTCTTTTCATTAGGATTGTTTCTTGAGAGCGTGAAACGCATTTCGGCGGGTCGCAAACTACACCCTTGGGCTCTTTGTCTACGAGGGAAAAAAATAGGGAACTATATACTAGTTGACCCGAAAATCCGCGTAAATTCCTGAACTATAGCAAAAAAAGACTGGATTTCGTGAAATAATCCCCTACGTTTAAGGTATAAGTACATGTACCAACCTCCTAATAGCCTTGATTTGAATTGATGTTAGCTTAAAATCCTTATAATCCATAATCATTCCTTTTCTCATAAATACAGTTAGGCAATCGAAACAAATTACTACCTTTGTAACCATACTAATGTAAGATATGAGAACTTGCCATTTACTTGCGGCATGCGCTGCCGTTTTTATTTCATTGTCGCTTCATGCGCAAGTCAACAACTTTTCCGTCTCGCAAGAAGGAAAGGCTTTTTGGCAAAAGGTGTATGACACCAAACTTGAACATGATGGTCTCCTTAATATCATTATCAATAACGGACAGTTTGTCGATGTTGTTGATGGGGATGTGATTACGTTCCGTGTAGTACGAGCCAAATTGGATTTCAAAAAACTTGGGTACTCCCGTGGCGCCATTCCAATTTATGCTGCAGGAAGCGATGTCTCTTGCTTTGTGACGGTTCAGATTAAAGACGGAAGATATAGGGTAACGGCCGATAACATTGTCCTCACCGAGAACTCCACGGGAGGCCTTATGAAAGAGGGTACGGAGAATCCAATTGAAACTTGGGCAGTACGAAATGGAGAGATTACCAAAGCATTCTCGAAAGTCCCTTCTCAACTCTATGACAAGTTCTTTTCGGGTATGTTTTTGCTTGAAGGGAAATCATACATCGACGACGAATGGTAGAAACAAAGAACCGCGGATGACCACCGCGGCTCTTTTCTAATATTAGGGTCAACAAGTATATAGTTCCAAAAAAATTAGGCATCTCACTTGGGATAAGATGCCTAATAGTTTCTCAAGAAACGTCATTATCCAATGCAGGAGGCCGGCAAGCCGTAACTGTTCTTGACTTCGTTCATCACGAACCAGCTCTGGATGGACCCGAGGCTCTCGATGGTACCCAGGGTGTTGATGATGAAATCATTGTAATACTGCATGCCGGGGGCGTAGATTTTCAGGAGATAGTCGAAGTCCCCGGAGATGTTGTAGCATTCCGCCACTTCGGGAATGTCCCGGACGCGGGACACGAAGTCGTGGGCGATGTCCTTGCCCATGCGACGGAGCCGTACGCTGCAGAAGACGGTGAAGCCCCGTCCCAGGCGTGCGGGGCTCAGGACAGCCGTGTAGCGCTGGATATAGCCGCCGGCTTCCAGCCGGCGCATCCGCTCGAAGACGGGCGTGGGGGAGAGGTGGACCTTCAGGGCGAGGTCCTTGACGGTGATGCGTGCATTCTCCTGCAGGATGCGCAGGATGGCGATGTCGGTCTTGTCCAGGGATTCGGTCATAGCGGATTCTTCTGCGAAAGGGACGTCAAAAATGTCCGGATAATTGATTCTTCTACAAATATAATGATTTTTGGAGGATTCCTGCTAATTTTTGCGTTTTCTTGTTTGAAATGTCTGCGCGCTCTACCTTTGCAGACAGAAATTAAACGAACTGATCATGAGCACGCACAAACTCCACTTCGAAACCCTTCAGCTCCATGTGGGACAGGAGCATCCGGACCCGGCATCCGACGCCCGCGCCGTCCCCATCTACCTCACCTCCTCCTATGTCTTCCATAATTCCGAGCACGCCGCCGCGCGTTTCGGCCTCACCGATCCCGGCAATATCTACAGCCGCCTGACGAACTCCACGCAGGACGTCCTGGAGCAGCGGATCGCCGCCCTGGAAGGAGGCGTGGGAGCCCTGGCCGTCGCTTCCGGCGCGGCCGCCGTCACCTACGCCATCCTGAACATTACCCGCGCGGGAGACCATGTCGTATCAGCCAAGACCATCTATGGCGGCACGTATGACCTGCTCGAGCATACGCTGGTCCCCTACGGGGTGACGACCACCTTCGTGGACCCGTCCGACCTCTCGAATTTCGAGAAGGCCATCCGTCCCGAGACCAAACTCATCTTCATTGAATCCTTCGGCAACCCGAATTCCAACCTCATCGACATCGAAGCCGTGGCGGCCATCGCCCATCGGCACCGGATCCCGCTGGTGATCGACAATACCTTCGCGACGCCCTTCCTGCTGAGGCCCATCGAATACGGCGCCGACATCGTCGTCCACTCCGCCACCAAGTTCATCGGCGGACACGGAACGGCCATCGGCGGCGTCATCGTGGACTCCGGCAAGTTCGACTGGAAGGCTTCCGGCAAGTTCCCGCAGTTCACCGAGCCCGATTACAGCTACCACGGGATCGTTTTTGCCGACGCCGTAGGGCCGGCCGCCTACATCACCCGGGCCAGGGCCATCCTGCTCCGGGATACCGGCGCCACCCTCTCGCCGGTAAGCGCTTTCATCTTCCTGCAGGGCGTGGAAACTCTGTCCCTGCGGGTGGAACGGCATGTCGCCAATGCCCTGAAGGTCGTGGAATACCTGTCCCACCACCCAAAGGTGGCGAAAGTCAATCATCCCTCCCTTCCCGGCCATCCCGACCATGCCCTCTACCAGCGGTATTTCCCGGACGGAGGCGGGTCCATCTTCACGTTCGAGATCAAGGGCGGAAAAGAGGAGGCCTACCGGTTCATCGATGCGCTGGAAATCTTTTCCCTCCTGGCGAATGTGGCCGACGTGAAGTCCCTGGTCATCCATCCCGCCACGACGACGCATTCCCAGCTCACGGAGGCCGAACTGGCGGACCAGGGAATCTTCCAGAGTACCATCCGCCTGTCTATCGGCACGGAGCATGTGGATGACCTGATCGCCGACCTGGACCAGGCCTTCGGGAAAATCTGACGCGCCCGGGGGATGGAGCGGAAACGATTGTAAATCGCATACCCGCAAGCGAAGCGCAGCGGGGGGATGGAGCGATGTTGCAGGGGCGTAAGCGGTGTTGTCCTGCGGGCCCTGGCCACCCGCGGCCGTAAGCGGGTACCCGCAAGCGAAGCGCAGCGGGGGGATGGAGCGAAGTTGCAGGGGCGTAAGCGGTGTTGTCCTGCGGGCCCTGGCCACCCGCGGCCGTAAGCGGGTACCCGCAAGCGAAGCGCAGCGGGGGGGATGGAGCGAAGCGGAAGGCCAGCAGCACAATACCGCTTATGCCATATCTTCGTTCAGGTCTGTCAGGCGTGTCGGCCGCAAGGGGAAAATGCAAAAGTGGAATCTCCGCAAACTGCTGGAAATTCCACTTTGGTACCCCCGAGGCGAATCGAACGCCTATCGTCGGAACCGGAATCCGAAATTCTATCCATTAAACTACAGGGGCATGTCCGGACCGCGAAATTAGCAATATTTTTTGAAATAACGAACATGGACGGCAAAGTTGAAGGTTGAAACCGCGACGAGGTTGGTTATTCGATTATTTAATTGTATTTTTGCGGAATATGAAAAAAGCTTATCTATTCCCCGGACAGGGGTCACAGTTTCCCGGGATGGCGAAGGACATCTACGAGTCCAGTGCCAAAGGAAAGGAACTATTGGACAGGGCGAATGAAGTCCTCGGATTCAGCATAACCGAAATAATGTTCGAAGGAACGGCGGAAGACCTCAAGGCGACAAGGGTCACCCAGCCGGCGATATTCCTGCACTCGGTCGTACTGGCCATGTGCAATGACACTTTCGCGCCGGACATGGTCGCGGGGCACTCCCTCGGCGAATTCTCGGCACTTGCAGCCGCCGGCGCCATCGGGTTCGAAGACGCCCTCCGCCTCGTGCAGGTAAGGGCCATCGAGATGCAGAAATGCTGCGAGAAGGTTCCCGGCGGCATGGCAGCCATCATCGGGCTTCCCGACGAGACGGTCCTGCGCATCTGCGATGAATGTACCGGGACAGTCATTCCCGCCAACTTCAACTGCCCCGGCCAGGTGGTGATCTCCGGAGAGAAGGACGCCATCGCCCAGGCTTGCGCGAAGGCCAAGGAGGCCGGCGCGAAAAGGGCGCTCCCGCTCCCGGTGGGAGGAGCCTTCCACTCCCCTCTGATGGAGCCTGCCAGGATCGAGCTTGCAAAGGCTATCGAAAACACTCCGGTCACCGCTCCTGTCTGCCCGGTCTACCAGAACGTAACTGCCATGCCCACCACGGATCCGTCACTGATCAAGGAGAACCTCCTCAAGCAGCTGACCAGCCCCGTCAGGTGGACTGAGACGGTTCTCAACATGATCGCCGACGGTGCCGGACATTTCATCGAATCCGGCCCCGGTACGGTGCTGCAGGGACTCGTGAAGAGGATCAGCGGCCCGGACAGCGGCGCCGTCATCGAAGGGATAGGTTTCCAGGGATGACGCTCCTGTACAGAATGCATATCCACATCATTAAATATTATGGCTAAAGAAAAGAAATTCATCACCTGTGATGGTAACACTGCAGTAGCCAATGTCGCTTATCTTTTCAGCGAGAACGCCTGCATATACCCTATCACACCCTCGTCTCCCATGGCCGAGAACATCGACGAATGGGCTGCCCACGGCAAAAAGAACCTTTGGGGCGAGACTGTAAGCGTCACTGAGATGGAAAGCGAGGCCGGTGCCTCGGGAGCCGTCCACGGATCCCTCCAGGCCGGAGTTCTCACCACGACCTACACCGCTTCCCAGGGTCTCCTCCTGATGATTCCCAACATGTACAAGATCGCCGGCGAACTCCTTCCCGGAGTGTTCCACGTCTCGGCACGTGCCCTTGCCAGCCATGCCTTGTCCATATTCGGAGACCACCAGGATGTAATGGCATGCCGCCAGACCGGCTTTGCCATGCTGGCTTCGGGTTCCGTCCAGGAAGCCCAGGACATCGCAGCCGTAGCACACCTGGCAGCCATCAAGTCAAGCGTGCCTTTCCTCCACTTCTTCGACGGATTCCGCACTTCGCATGAGATCCAGAAGATCGAGGCCCTCGACGAGGAGGCGCTCAAGGGAATGGTCAGCGAGAAATCACTGAAAGCATTCAGGGACAGGGCGCTCAACCCCGACGCTCCCGTCACCCGCGGTACCGCCCAGAACGGAGACGTCTATTTCCAGGCCGTCGAGTCCAGGAACAACGTCTACGCAGAGGTTCCGAACATCGTTGCGCGCTACATGGGCGAGATCAGCGAGCTTACCGGCCGCGAGTACCGTCCGTTCACATATTACGGAGCACCTGACGCCGAGAACATCATCGTCGCCATGGGTTCCGTCACCGAAACCATCAAGGAGACCATCGACTATCTCGAGAAGAAGGGCCGCAAGTACGGCCTCGTGACAGTCCACCTCTACCGTCCCTTCGCAGAGCAGTATTTCCTCAAGGTGCTGCCCAAGACCGTCAAAAGGATCGCCGTCCTCGACAGGACCAAGGAACCCGGAGCTCTCGGAGAGCCTCTGTTCCTCGACGTCAAGGCCCTGTTCCAGGGCAAGCAGGATTCCCCGATGATCATCGGAGGCCGCTACGGTCTGTCCTCGAAGGACACCACCCCAGCCCAGATAGTCGCCGTGTTCGACAACCTTGAGCTCAAGGAGCCCAAGGCCGACTTCACCATCGGGATCGTCGACGACGTGACTTTCAAGTCCCTTGCCATCAAGAGGGAGGTTTCAATCGTGAAGCCCGGCACCACCGAGTGCAAGTTCTACGGCCTTGGCTCTGACGGTACCGTCGGCGCCAACAAGAACACCATCAAGATCATCGGCAGCCACACTCCGAAGTACTGCCAGGCCTATTTCGACTACGACTCGAAGAAATCAGGCGGATACACCTGCTCGCACCTTCGTTTCGGAGACCTTCCCATCAAGGCCCCCTACCTTGTCAGCACTCCCGACTTCGTGGCATGCCACGTTCCTTCATATCTCCAGAAATATGATGTCCTGAAGGGCATCAAGGAGAAAGGCACCCTACTGCTGAACTCCCTGTGGGACGAGAAGGAGACCATCAAGAGGATACCCGACAACTGCAAGGCAGTAATCGGCAAGAAGAAGATCAAGGTCTACATCATCAACGCGACCAAGATCGCGCGTGAGATAGGCCTCGGCGGAAGGACCAACACCATCCTCCAGTCCGCCTTCTTCAAGATCACCGGCATCATCCCTTACGAGGATGCGGTCAAATACATGAAGGACGCGATCGTCAAGAGCTACGGCAGCAAGGGGGAGAATGTCGTGAACATGAACTTCGCCGCCGTCGACCGCGGAGGAGAATACACCGAGATCAAGGTCCCTGCTGAGTGGGCCAAGCTCACGGCCAAGTTCGAGACTCCCAACAAGGACCGCCTGGCTCCCGAGTTCGTCAAGAACATCGCCGACGTCGTCAACTCCCAGAACGGGGACTCCCTCCCTGTCAGCGCATTCCTTCCCTACATGGACGGGACCATGCCTGCAGGCACCTCGGCCTACGAGAAGCGCGGTGTGGCAGTGACCGTTCCTTCCTGGGACCCGGACAAGTGCATCCAGTGCAACACCTGCGCCTTCGTCTGCCCCCATGCCGCCATCCGTCCTTTCCTGCTCGACGAGAAGGAAGCCGCCAAGGCTCCCAAGAAGGTCAAGACCGCACAGGGGAAGGCTGTCCTGAAGGACTACAAGTACGCCCTTGCAGTGTCCGTGGACGACTGCACAGGCTGCGGAAACTGCGTGGACGTCTGCCTCGCCAAGGAAAAGGCCCTCACGATGGTCTCCTACCTGGAGCAGACACATGAGCAGAAGAACTTCAACTGGCTGTCTTCAAAGGTCGGCTACAAGGAAAACGTCGTCAACAAGGCCGCGAACGTGAAGAACTCGCAGTTCGCACAGCCTCTCTTCGAGTTCAGCGGCGCGTGCGCAGGCTGCGGAGAGACTCCTTACATCAAGAACATCACCCAGCTCTTCGGCGACAGGATGATGATAG
Source organism: uncultured Bacteroidales bacterium (assembly GCA_900320185.1). Lineage (GTDB taxonomy): Bacteria > Bacteroidota > Bacteroidia > Bacteroidales > UBA932 > Cryptobacteroides. The sequence continues at coordinate 1,136 of ONRD01000012.1, read as the reverse complement.
CCAACGCGACAGGATGCTCCTCCATCTACGGAGCTTCCTTCCCTGCTTCTCCCTACTGCACCAACGCCAAGGGACACGGTCCCGCATGGCAGAACTCTCTCTTCGAGGACAATGCCGAATTCGGTCTCGGAATGAAGATCGGTTCCGACAGGGCACGCCAGACCGTCGCCAATCTCATGGAACAGGCCATCGGTTGCGGAAAGGCATCCGACGAGATCAAGGATCTGTGCAGGCAGTGGCTTGCCGACAGGGAGAACGGGGAACTTACCCGCACCATAGCGGACAAGCTGGTTCCCCTGCTCTCCAAGAGCAAGAGCGAGCCTTGCAAGAAACTCGCCGAGTACAAGCACTTCATCCCCGCAAGGAGCCAGTGGATATTCGGAGGAGACGGCTGGGCCTACGACATCGGTTACGGCGGACTGGACCATGTCCTGGCCTCCGGAAAGAACGTCAACGTCCTCGTGCTCGACACCGAGGTCTACTCCAACACCGGCGGACAGAGTTCCAAGTCGACTCCGGCCGGAGCGATCGCTAAATTCGCCGCTTCCGGAAAGAAGATCCGCAAGAAGGACCTCGGAATGATGGCTATGAGCTATGGCTATGTCTATGTCGCCCAGGTTGCGATGGGAGCATCCCCCGTGCAGTATCTCAATGCCATCAAGGAAGCTGAAGCCTACGACGGTCCTTCACTGGTCATTGCCTACGCTCCTTGTATCAACCATGGCCTGAAAGCCGGCATGGGACTCAGCCAGAAGGAGGAGAAACTTGCCGTCGAGTGCGGCTACTGGCACCTTTACAGGTACAACCCGGCACTCGAAGAGCAGGGAAAGAACCCGTTCTCCCTTGACTCGAAGGAGCCTGACTGGACGAAGTTCCAGGCCTTCCTCAAGGGTGAAGTCCGCTTCGCTTCCCTCTTCAAGCTCTTCCCCGACAGGGCCCAGGAACTCCTGAACCTCACCGAAGAGTTCGCCAAGGTGCGCTACGGCACCTACACCCGCCTCGCCGGGAAGTAGCCGTTACCCCCTTTGAATCACATGAAGCCTGGCCTGAAAATGGCCGGGCTTCATTGTATTATCGGATTTTTTTCGTAAGTTTGATGAGGACCTGTCCAATTCCCCGAACCATTGCAAGCGGCA
>ONRD01000022.1 GCA_900320185.1 uncultured Bacteroidales bacterium | reverse complement strand
GGTACCCCCAAAAAACGTCCACTTAACACGCCATCAAAACTTAACGCATTGATTTACAACCCATAGCAAAAGCCGAGCGTGTTAGCTATTTGAAAATGTAGGGTAAACCAAGGACGGCTTCTCCATCGCCACCTACCTCAAGGCATTCGGGGATGCCGCCTATGAGCCCTTTAAAGGATGGCTCCGAAAAGCATGGAAATAAAACGAAAGGAATATGCCAGAGTGAAAGAGGCCATCCACGGAAACAGGCCTTCTGCGTGGATGACTCGGGCATCATCAGGTGGGTGCTGTCCACAAAAACCGGCCCTCAGCGTGGATGGCTTGTGGCAGGGCCATCCACAAAAACCGGCCTTTAGCGTGGATGACTTGAGACAACGGAGAGGGCAACTAGAGCTAGCCGCCAGGGGCGGTTGCCATGGCCTTCAGCGCAGCGGAGGAGTGATGGATTGAAGTTGCAGGATCGTAAGCGGTGTTGTCCTGAAGGACCCTGGCCACCGCGGCCGTAAGCGGGCGGGGCTTACAAGCGAAGCGCAGCGGAGGAGGAATGGATTGAAGTTGCAGGTCGTAAGCGGTGTTGTCCTGAAGGACCCTGGCCACCCGCAGCCGTAAGCGGACGGGGCTCACAAGCGAAGCGCCGTGGGAGGGATGGAGCGGAGCGGAAGGTCCGCAGGACAATACCGCTTACGACTTCCAACCAGCTATCAGCCATCAACCACCATCAACCAACCAGCAACCACCAACCAGCAACCACCAACCAGCCACCAGCCACCAGCCATCAACCACCGATCAACCGCTTCCGTCAACGATAAACAAAGAGGATGACCTCCAAGTCAACTGACTTATCGGTCATCCTCTTTCAGTTTATCCCGGGGTCCTTAGGCTGGTCCCCGCAAAGCCTGCGCACCTATTTGCTCTGCTCGATGGCAGCCTGGGCTGCTGCGAGACGGGCGATAGGGACACGGAAAGGCGAGCAGGAGACGTAATCGACACCGATCCTGTTGAAGAAACGGATGGAATCCGGATCTCCGCCATGCTCACCGCAGACTCCGCACTTGAGGTCAGGCCTCTTGGAGCGGCCTCCCTGGATACCGAACTCTACCAGCTTCCCGACGCTCTTGGTGTCGATCGTCTGGAACGGGTCGGAATCAAGGATCTTGTTGCCGAGGTAGTCACCCATGAATGTACCGACGTCGTCGCGGGAGAATCCGAAGGTCATCTGTGTGAGGTCGTTGGTACCGAACGAGAAGAATTCGGCGGCGCGAGCCATCCTGTCGGCGGTCAAGGCTGCCCTTGGGATCTCGATCATGGTTCCGAACTTGTAGTCGATGTTCTGGATCTTTATCCCTTCGACCTGTGCCTTCACCCTGTCGCAGATGGCTTTCTGGAAGCTGAGCTCACGGGCGGAGATGGTCACGGGAATCATGATCTCCGGCATGGGATGCATCCCTTCGAGAAGCAGCTCAGCGGTAGCTTCGAAGATAGCCTTGTACTGGGTCTCTGCGATGAGCGGGAAACTCACATGGAGACGGACTCCGCGGTGTCCCATCATCGGATTGACTTCGTGAAGGGCCTCGCCTCTCTTTTCGATTTCCTCGACGGTGACGCCGAGTTCGCGGGCGATCTCCTGCTTCTTCTCCTCGGTCTTGGGAACGAACTCATGGAGAGGCGGGTCGAGGAGACGGAACACCACCGGCTTGCCGTCCATGATCTTGAGGGTGCTCTTGACTGCGGCCTTCATGTAGGGCTCAAGGTCGGCGAGGGCTTCCCTTCTTTCCTTATCGGTGTCGCAGAGGATCATCTTGCGGAGTTTGGAGAGCGGTTTCTCGGAATTGGCTCCGTAGAACATGTGCTCTATGCGGAAGAGGCCGATGCCTTCAGCTCCGTAGCTGAGAGCCTTGGCAGCGTCTTCGGGGGTGTCGGCGTTGGTCCTGATGCCGAGCTTGCGGAACTTGTCCACGATGGCCATGAACTTCTGGAAGAGAGGATTCTCGGTAGCGTCCATGGTGTCGATCTTCTCGCCGTAGACGAATCCCTTGGAACCGTTGAGGCTGAGCCAGTCTCCCTCCTTGAATGTCTGGTTGTCGTTGAAAGTGACGGTCTTCTCCTCGAAGTTGATCTTCATGGATTCGCACCCGACGATGCAGCACTTGCCCCATCCGCGGGCTACCAGGGCAGCGTGGGAAGTCATTCCGCCACGGGTGGTGAGGATACCGGCGGCCGCACGCATTCCCTCGATGTCCTCAGGGGAGGTCTCTTCACGGATGAGGATGGCTTTCCTGCCGTTGGCGGCCGCATCCATCGCAGCCTCGGAAGTGAATACAATCTGTCCGACGGCGCCTCCCGGTGATGCGGGAAGACCGACGGCCAGGACTGCGGACTTCTTCTCTGAAGCAGGGTCGAGGATAGGGTGGAGTATCTCGTCGAGCTGGGAAGGGGAGACCCTCATCACGGCTGTCTTCTCGTCGATCATCTTCTCGTCGACCATGTCCATGGCCATCTGGAGGGCGGCAAGACCAGTCCTCTTCCCGATCCTGCACTGGAGCATCCACAGATGCCCTTCCTGGATGGTGAACTCTATGTCCTGCATGTCCTTGAAGTGGTCCTCGAGGCGGAGGCGGATGCCGTCCAGCTCCTTGTAGACGTCAGGCATTGCGGTCTCGAGTGACTCGAGGTCCTTGTTCTTTTCGGTCTTGGTGGCCTCGTTCAAGGGGTTGGGGGTGCGGATACCGGCGACGACATCCTCGCCCTGGGCGTTGATGAGCCATTCCCCGTAGAACTTGTTGTCTCCGTTGGCAGGGTTGCGGGAGAAGGCGACTCCGGTGGCGGAGGTGTTGCCCATATTCCCGAACACCATGGACTGGACGTTCACTGCCGTGCCCCAGTCATCCGGAATCTTCTCGATCCTCCTGTAGGCGATGGCCCTCTTTCCGTTCCATGACTTGAACACGCCGCCGATCGAGCCCCAGAGCTGGGCCTGTGCGGTGTCTGGGAACTCTACGCCGAGGACTTCCTTGACCTTCACCTTGAACTTGTCGCAGAGATCCTTGAGTTCGTCGGCGGTGATCTCGGTGTCGGACTTGTAGCCCTTCTTCTCCTTCAGTTCCATCATCATCCTGTCAAGCTGCTGGCGGATGCCCTGGCCATCGGCAGGTTCGATGCCCTCGGCCTTCTCCATGACGACGTCGGAGTACATCATGATGAGGCGCCTGTAGGCGTCGTAGACGAACCTGGGGTTGCCGGTCTTCTGGATCATTCCAGGCAGGGTGGCGGAGCAGAGTCCGATGTTGAGGATGGTGTCCATCATTCCCGGCATGGAGCTTCTTGCACCGGAGCGGCAGCTGACGAGGAGGGGATCGTTCGGGTCTCCGAACTTCTTGCCCATGATCTTTTCAGTGGCGGCCATCGCGCGTGCGACGTCATCCTTGAGCTCCTGGGTGTAACCGCCTCCGAGGGAGTAGTACTCGGCGCAGCACTCAGTGGTGATGGTGAATCCGGCAGGGACCGGCATGCCAAGTTTGCTCATTTCAGCAAGGTTCGCACCCTTGCCGCCGAGGAGTTCCCTCATCTTGCCGTCGCCTTCCGCGGTTTTCCCGCCGAAGCGATAGACTCTTTTCTTCTTTGTCTCGAACATTTTATTAACTGGTTATTTGAATATTGATTATAGTCTTTTCCTCAAACCTGCAAATTTACTAAAAAGTATTTGTCGAAACAATAATGCGATACTCACAATAAAAGAAGATGGCCTTGGGAGTGCGGACTCCCAGGCCACCGTCTTTCAACCGTCTTCCATCATAAAAGAAGATGGCCCGGTGAGCGCGGACTCCCAGGCCATCTTCCTTCAACCGCCCTTATTGCCTTGCCGGACGGACATTGCAGGTTTCCGTGCCTGCGGATCAGAGGAGCTTCGAGGCGATGTCGGAAAGCTCGCTCCTTTCCCCGATCCTCAGGAATATGTGCTCGAACAGTTTCTGCCCCGCCATCTTCTCCCCGAGGTGCGTCAGGCCGTTGGACCATTGGTCCAGGTAAGGCTGGTCTATCTGGAATATGTCTCCGGTGAACACCATCTTGGTGCCTTCGCCTGCACGGGTGATTATGGTCTTGACCTCGTTGGGAGTGAGATTCTGCGCCTCGTCGCAGATGAGGAACACGTTCCCGAGGCTGCGTCCGCGGATGTAGGCCAGAGGCGAGATCAGGAGTTTCTCCTCCTTGAGCATCTGGTCTATCCTCAAGGCTTCCTTGCTGGTGCTGCGGAACTGGGCCCGTATCACGTTGAGGTTGTCCATCAGCGGCTGGATGAAGGGGCTCATCTTCGCCTTCTGGTCGCCTGGAAGGAAACCGATTTCCTGGTTGCCCAGGACCACGGTAGGCCTGGTGAGGATGATCTGGTCGTAGTCCCTGGCCTGTTCCAGGGCGGAGGCAAGCGCTATCAAGGTCTTTCCGGTACCGGCGCCTCCAGTCATTGAGACCAGTTTGACTTTAGGGTTGAGGCAGGCGTCTATGGCGAATCTCTGTTCGGGATTCCTGGGCCTGATGCCATAGACAGTGTGGGTCTTCACCAGATGGATGAGCTTGTCGTCCGCGTCATAGCGCGCGCACAGGGTGCTTTCGCCGTCCTTGACCTTGAACAGCTGGTTGGCGCGGGGCTCCTTGTCGGTGAACCGTTCCCATTCTATGGTGTTGTCCGGCCCATAGGCAAGTGTCTGCACGACTTCCGGCGGCAGGTCCTCCATGAACCTGACCTCCTTGTTCGAATTCTCGATCTTCTCCTCCTCCACACGGTCGGTCATGTAGTCCTGGACCTCCATCCCTGCAGCCTTGGATTTCATGCGCAGGTTGATGTCCTTGGTCACCAGGGCGACGAAGCGGTCCGGATTGTTGTCCCTTATCCAGATCGCGGTAGCAAGGATCCTGTGGTCGGGGATATCGTCGTAGAACATGTCCTTCATGGCCTCCGGGAAAGGATGGTTGGGCTCGATCTTTATGTTGCCCAGGTCCTTGCCTATCGGCACCCCATGCGCTCCGAAGGACTTGCCTTCGGTGATGCGGTCGATGTCGCGCATGAACCCCCTGGCGTTGTAGGCGAGCTGGTCGTTGCCTTTCTTGAACTTGTCAAGTTCCTCGATCACCACGACCGGTATCACGATGTCGTTGTCCTTGAACTTGCGGATAGCCTTGTAGTCGTGGAGGATGATGTTGGTGTCCAGGACGAAGATCTTCGGTCTGCCCTTCGTCCTCCTCACAGTTTCAGTTCTAGTGTTCTTTGCCATATTTTCTAATGAAAATCAATCTTCACCTTCCGAGGCCTGGCTGGACAGCAGCGACTGGAGTATCTCGGAGATGCCCCCGCCGCCTGTCCTTACCTTTACGCTCCCGTCTCCCTTGAGGGGATGCCCGAGCGGGAAATAGGCGACATCCTGGAGCAGGAATTCGGCGTCGATATAGTCATAGTCAAGGTCCCTTACCTGGATCAGCGCGCCGGGAACCTCGGAGAACAGCACGCGGTTGCCCTTCTTTTCCCCGTAGGCCTTCATCACCCCGCTGATGTCGATGGAGGCCCCTACACCTTCGGAGCACATCATTTCAAGTGCTGAGACCATGCCGCCGTCTCCGACAGTCATGGCCGAGATGACCACCTTGTCTTCGACGAATTCCCTCACCACCTCGAAACAGTCGATGAAGTAGTCCGGGTCGCCTATCTCCGGGAAGGGGTCTCCGTTCTCTCCGACTGATTCGCAGAGCAGGGAATGGCCGAGCCGGAAATCGCAGCCGTCGAAAGGCACGAAGATGATCCAGCTGTCGAAGTCGGGCACCAGCTTGTCCCCGACGGCCCTCCTGCGTCCGATGGAAGGATGTTCGCTGCCGAAAGGAGAGTCCGGCAGTTCTATCTCTTCCTCCATCTCGTCGACTACGGCGTCAGGGTCGCCTGCCAGGCCGGACGTGCTCACCTTGAACAGTACCTGGCTGCCCTTTTCGCTTTCATTGAAGGAATATGAAGTCAGGTATATCCCAAGGCCTTCAAGGTATTCGGCTGTGGCTTCCACCGAGTCGTAGAACGCCGCCATGGCGCCCAGCGGCTTGCAGTTCCATCTCCACCTGGCGCCGAGTGCAAGGTCGCCGAGCCTGAAATGTCCTCTCATCCACATGGAGTCGACGAGAGCTTTCGCTATCCTTCCCTTCGTGTACTGCCAGGCGAATTCCGGGGGGCAGAGCCTGGGTTTCCCGAGGCTTGCCGAAACCAAGGAAAGGTACTCCCGGGTCATTCCGTCCTTCAGCGTGTCCGGAGAAGGGGATGGATCCGTGGTTTCGTCCACGATGGGCTCGAAACCCGTTCCCTGGCTGCCTTCCGGCTTGTCCTGGCTCTCGGATCTTCCGGGCGGGAGACAGTCCGCCAGTATCTCTGCCGGGGTGAGCGGCTGTGGGATTCCGTCGATAATGTAGACGGAGTGCAGGGCGGAGGTTTTTTCTTTCATTCCTTGTTGCAATATGTCGGTAAATTTAAGTATTTTTGGATTCAGTTCAAAAAAACGGCTGTTCTGAGGAAATGGAAGGCTATTCGCTGGAAAACTACAAGAAAAAGCTTGAGAAGATTTTCTCCAGGCATCCTTCGGTGCAGGCTGCGCCTTTCGGCGAGGCGTATAAGCCTGGACTTGAAGGCATGCGGGAGTTCACAAGGATCCTCGGGGACCCCCAGGATTCCTTCCACTCCATCCATGTGGCCGGTACGAACGGCAAAGGATCCGTAGCCAACATGCTGGCGTCGGCCCTGGCCGCCGCCGGGCTGAAGGTCGGACTGTACACCTCCCCCCACATCGTCGATTTCAGGGAGAGGATGCGCATAGCCTGCCCCCCTGCCGATGAAGGGCCTGTCGGCGCTGCGGGACGGAATCCATCCGTAGAACTTGTCCCGAGGGAATATGTCTGGTCCTTCCTGTGCGACCGAGAGGCGGACATCGAGGCCCTGGGGCTCTCCTTCTTTGAAATCACGACCGGAATGGCCTTCCGCTGGTTCGCCGACGAGAAGGTCGATGTCGCCGTGGTCGAGGTCGGCCTGGGAGGAAGGCTGGACAGCACCAACATCATCATTCCCGACCTTTCGGTCGTGACCTCGATCGCCCTTGACCACTGCGAACTGCTGGGACACACCCTGCAGGAAGTGGCTTCCGAGAAGGCGGGCATATTCAAGAAAGGAGTGCCGGCCCTGGTGGGGGAGGCACTCGGGCAGACCCGCCCCGTGTTCGAGTCCAAGGCGGAGGATGCAGGTTGCGCCTCCCTCACATTCGCGGAGGATTCGGAGCCCGGGCTATGGCATCTCAGCGAACGGATACTGGGCAGGATGGATCTCCGGGGCAAGTACCAGTCCAGGAATCTCCGCACCGTCCTCTCCGCTGTCGACATCCTGAAAGGGATTCCCCGCTACGGGGGGCTCTGCGACGACGGCAGGACCGTTGAGGCCATCGAGAACACGGCCAGGCGGATGGAGTTCCACGGACGGTGGGAGAGGCTCTGCCAGCAGCCGTTCATAATCGCCGACATAGGCCACAACCCCGCCGCGCTCGCGCTCAATTTCGCACAACTTGAGGAGATGGTCGCCCAGGGCGACTGCTCGTCCCTTATCATCGTCTATGCGGTCATGGCGGACAAGGACCTTGACGGGATCATGCCGCTCATGCCGGTGAACGCGACTTACATATTCACCGCTCCCCAGACCAGGCGCGCGCTTGAAGGGAAGGAACTCCTGCGGCGCTATCTTGCGTTCTGCGATTCCTCCGGCAGGCCGAAGAACCGGGTTTACGAAGCCGATTCCGCCAGGCAGGCGCTTACCATGGCGATCAGCCTTGCCAAGCAGACGGCCAGGAAGCCGTCTGCGGCTTCGCAGAAACTGGCGATTCCCCTTATCTACGTCGGGGGGAGCACCTATCTTGTGTCAGAAGCGGTGCAGATATTGAAATCCTTGCAAGGTTTTTGATAGAAAGGGTCATGTAACCCGTAAAGACAGCCCACGGAAATGAAAACGAAGATATTCATCATAGCCGCCGTGCTTCTTGCAGGCGCGGCCGGTTTCACTACTATGGCAACCATGGACAGGAAAGGCATCAAGGCTCCCGCCGACGACTCGGGACACGTGCTTACGGCACTCTGGAGTCAGTACGAGGCAGCAAGGAAGGACGACAAGCCGCTCAGGCAGATTGAAATCCTCGAGAAGATAAGGAAGGAGGCGCAGGCCCGCCGCTACCACTGGGACTATTATGACGCCCTCAACAAGTGGCTCGGCGTCCAGACATCCCGCAACTGGAAACTCCGCGCCCAATACCGTGATTCATTGGCCGCCGCAATCGAAAAGTACGGCGAACCCATCGTCACGTACATGTGGAAGCGGCAGTCGGGCGGAGGAAACCTGACCGACTTCATCCTTACGAACCGAACCCGCCTCGAGGCCGGGAGGAACCCTGCTTTCTACAAGGGCACCATGGTCCAGGGGCAGATGAACGGCCTCCTCGCGGATTGTATCAAGGACGACTTCGAATTCGCTCTGTGGAATGAATATTCATCGGCACCGGAACGCGCGGGAGTGGCCGAAATACTCTCTGATAAGATTGGAAATACTTATCCTTCAGCTCAATGGCTGGAATTCCTCGAGACGGAAAGACTTTTGAACGCCCAATCCGTACAGGATGACGGACGCATGGCGGCATGGGAGGCATATGCACGGAAATACAAAGGCAAGGCAGTTTCCCTGTTCGCCCGTGAGAGGATGGCCTGGCAGGAGTTCAGTGCCGTCCAGGCCATGGAATACCAGGGAGCCGGGGATTGTTCTTCCAGGTACAAGGCCCTTGCCGACGAGTGCAAGGCGCTTGAGAATGAGCGTAAGGCTTACACCAAGGGGATGGACTCGAGGATCGCCCGCTCCATTGAAGGGATCAAAGGGCTGCTTTCCACGCTTGAGGAGGAAAGCGTCGACGTGTACGTCGACGGAGGACGCTTCGTAGTGACCCTGCGCAACGTGGACAAGGTCACCGTCGAGATGCTCCCCGAGAAAGAAAAGGCCAGGCCCTTGCTCCGGCAGGTACTGCCGAATCCACGCAGGAGTTTCTATGCTGCCGACACCGTGACCCTGGACATCCCTCGCTGCGACGACGGGGAATATTCCGTGAGCGCAAAAGGGCAGCGCGCAGAAGCGTCGATGCGGTACAACCGTTACAGCCTTTCGATAGCTGCCAGGCAGTTCGCGGGCGGTACGGGTGTCTTCGTCGCCGACTACGGGACCGGTGAACCGGCAGGGAAGGTCGACCTGGAACTGGACAGGTCCGGCAAGGCGGTGGCTTGTGTGGAGGGCTTCGTCTCGGACGGGTTCGCCGTCCTTCCGGCAGGCATCTCCTCCAAGGTCAAGGAAGGGGCGGACAACATCCTGGTTGCCAGGCAGAAGGACTCTGACGGCTTCCTCAGGATGAGTCCCGGAGTCTCCGTCCAGGCCTTCCGTGAGTACTATGAAGAAGTCGCCGGAGAAGACGACAGCTTCTGCACCGTCTTCACCGACAAGGCGGCTTACAACCCGGGAGAGACGGTCGGCTTCAAGGCCTTGTTCTACGAGGGCAGTATCTTCGGGCAGCTGCGTACGACGGCCGAGGGTGTGAAGGTCTCCGTCTCGCTCGTCGACCCGGAAGGGAACAAGGTTGCCAACCTGGATTCCAGGACGAATGAATTCGGCTCGGTCGCCGGCTCGTTCGAGATTCCCGTCGGATGCAGGAACGGACAGTTTACCGTGGAGGCCTCTTCTGAAGAAGCGATCGGTGACAGGGTAATCCGCGTCGATGAATTCATACTCCCTACCTACGACGTGAGGTTCGACAAAGTCGACAGGCTGTATTTCCCTGGCGACACGGTCAGGATCTCAGGCAGGGTGGAAAGCTTCAGCGGCCACTCCCTGGCTGCAGCTTCCGCGGTCTCGGAAGTGAAACGATATGGCTCCATCATCCAGCAGGGAGACGTACGGATAGGTCCGGACGGATCGTTCTCCGTCGTTTTCATTGCAGCGGACCAGGGCAATTACATCACCACGGTCAAGGTCACCGATTCGACCGGGGAGACAAAGGAGTTCTCGTACTACCTTTACGTCGATTCGGAATTCACGATATGGATGTCCGTCCTGAACAAGGCGGAAGGCTCAGTCTTGAAGGAAGCGGGGCGGCCCCGGTCCTACCGGATTGCCCCGGAAATCGTTTCCGGTGAAACGGCCAAGGTCAGCTTCGAAGTGCTGGACGAGCATGGACTGCCTTCGGTGCCTGTCTCTTTTGAATATGTCCTCAAGGATCCTGACGGGACCGTCTGCGATTCCGGATCGGTCCTGTCCGGCGGCACGAAGGACTTTCTCCTTGAAAAACCCGGAGAATACGTCCTGTCGGCCTCGGCGGTCATCCAGTCGGCCGGAGGCGAGGTGAAATCAGAAAACAGCATCGGCCTGATAAGGATCCCCGATGAGGCGCCCTCCATCGGTTTCAAGGTCGAAAATGTGTTCAAGCTCTGCGGCAGGACTGCCGGCGGGAAGTTCCTCCCAGGAGACAGCCTGGACCTCCAGGCCGGGTCTTCCTGCGGCCCCGTGTGGATGGTGGTCGAACTCTTCGGCGACCGGAGGCAGCTGCTCGAGAAGCGTTTGCTCCGTTTCAGCGGGACTCCCGGAACGGAAGGTTCGCTCCAGCATGTGGTGTTCCCTGTAAAGGAAGAGTATCCTGACGAGCTTTTCCTGTCCGTGTTCTATTTCCACAATGGCGCCCATTATTCCTACACGCATGATTTTTCCCGGGAAAGGGCGGCCGAAGAACTGCCTCTCACCTTTTCTTCCTTCCGTGACAGGACTTTCCCGGGCGAGGAGTATACCATTTCCCTGGAGACCGCTCCCGGAGTGGAGGCATTGGCGGCGGTTTTCGACAAGAGCTCGGAGACCATTGCGCGGAATACCTGGCCGAAGCTGTCCCTGCAAAGGCGTGGAGCCATTCCAGTGTGGTACGCAGCCGCTGACGGAGGGTTGCGCCCGTACAGGAACAGGCGCATGATGGATTTCAAGGTGGCGAACGCGTCGAAGGCAGTTGCCGGTTCGGTTTCCGGAGCCGAGCTCCGGGACGAGGATTACAGCATCGAAGACGCTTTGGATTTTCCCGTGGTTGAAGAGGTGTCGAGTGACGGGCTTGTCTCGTACATGGCCATGCCAGCTTCCGGCAGCGGGAACGCAGCGGATGTCCCCGTACGTTCGGATTATTCCACCACTCTCGCTTTCGAGCCTTTCCTCCGCTCCGGGGACTCGGGCAGGCTGGAGTTCAAGGTCCGCAATTCAGACAAACTCTCGACGTTCGTGGTTCAGGTGTGGGCTCACGACCGCCTCATGAAGAACAACGTCGTCCGGAAGGAGATGCTGGTCTCCATTCCGGTCAAGGTTTCGGTCGTGGAGCCCAAGTATCTCTACAAGGGAGACGCATACATCCTCCATGGTACGGTTTCCAACAATTCAGGTGAGCCGGTCTCCGGAACCGCGACCCTCCAGGCATTCGCCACGGGGGACCATCGCTCGTCAAGTCCGCTCTTCTCAAGGTCCATGGAACTGACAGTTCCTGCAGGAGGTTCCGTTCCCGTAGTCTTCGAGGTCGGAGCCCCGGACTGTGACACCCTGGGCTTGAAACTTGTTTTCGCCGACGGGGAAGGGCAGTTCTCAGACGGCATGTTCGTCAAGGTCCCGGTCCTGGCATCGGAACAGACTCTGACCGAGTCCCATTCGGCTGTCCTCCTTGACGGTGAAGACAAAGAGGCGCTTCTGGAACGGTTGAGGTCTGAGTTCACCGGTACGTCTTCCCTTGGGGCGGTCCAGAAGGAGATTGACGTGCGCGCCATGCTTCTCCAGGCCGTTCCAGGCAAGGCTGAGCCGAAGGGAAAAGATGTCCTGTCCCTTTCTGAAGCTTTCTATGTGCGCAAGGTTGCCGAAGCCCTGGGGGCTTCCGTCGACAGGACCCTGTCAGATGCGGACTTGTCTTCGAGGATCGCCTCCTGCCAGAATGCCGACGGCGGTGCTGCCTGGTTCGAAGGTATGAAGTCCTCGCCGGTGATCACTGCGGTGCTTCTCGAGCGGTACGCCAAACTACGCGGTGCCGGCCTCGGGACCTGGGACTTCGATCCGGCAAGGGCGGTCGCCTATCTCGACCGCAGCCAGTTCCTCCACGGGCATTCCATGCCTTACTGGTGCGGCTGCCTGTCGGCTGAGCAGTATGCCTTCGTGCGTTCGCTCTATGCGGAGGTGCCTTTCGATGTTTCCGCTTCCACTCCCGGCGAGAAGGATGATTATTCCAGGAACCTCAAGGAATTCAAGAAGTTCATCAAGGACTACCTCACTCCAGGAAAGAAGGAAGGACGTGGATTGAACGGCAGGATACTGGAAAAGGCAAGAAGGATAAAGACCCTTGTCAACCTTGTCAACAACGAAGGAGGAGCGGCCCTGGCCCGGGAGTGGGGAATACGTTTCTCCGCCGTGTCCAAGATGAACAAGTCGGCGGCCTCGGACGTGGAGTCCCTCCTTGAATATTCGGTCGACCATCGCGACGGCGGGAAGTACTATCCCAATGCCGTCATGCCCTGGCGCGGTCTCCTGGAGAGCGAGCTCTACGCCCATGCGCTCCTGTCCGACCTTCTGTCCGACCCTCGGCTCCCGCTTGATGACGTCAAAGGTCGCGCATGCGCAGATGTCGCAAAGGGCGTCAGGCTTTGGATGATGCTCCAGAAAGAGACTCAGAAGTGGGATGACGATCCTGCCTTCGTGGATGCCGTTGCATCCGTTGTAGCCGGAGGCGAGGAAGTCCTTTCCACCAAGGTGATAGCCTTGACGAAGACATATTCGAAACCATTCGGCGAGATAGCCTCTGCCGGCAACGGGTTCACGGTTGAGCGGCATTTCTTCAAAGCCGTCAAGGGCGAAGACAGCTCTCAGGGGAGGGTCGAGATATTCCCGGGTTCAGTCCTGCGGACAGGTGACAAGGTGACCGTGGAGTACCGTATCTGGAACCAGGAGAACCGCAGCTTCGTGAAGCTGACCGCCCCGCGCGAGGCAATGTTCCGCCCCGTGGACCAGCTTTCCGGGCATTATGGATGGTGGCTGAGCCCCTTCAGGGTCGCCGGCACGTATTCGGTCACCCCTCAGGGCTACAGGAATGTCAAGACTGATCGTACCGAGTACTTCTTCGACGTGTATCCGGAGGAGGACACTGTCGTTTCAGAGGACTTCTTCATCACCCAGGACGGTACTTTCTCGGCCCCGGTGGTAACGGTCGAGTCTCTCTATGCGCCGCACTACAGGGCAAACGCAGCCTTCCAGGGCCCTTTGGGTACAAAGTGACGCCCCTTCCAGGGGTCTCCCTGCTGCAGATGGCTTCCATGGCCCTTCGGTGCCCTGTCTCTGGCAGCATCCAAAGCCCTACGGGCACCCTGCCGCCGGAGCCTTCCATGGCCCGGGGTGTGCGGGGTGACGGGAGAAGCTTCGGCCGTGCTTACTGGATCTTGGCTTTGAGGTTCTTATGGGAAGGATACTTCTCGAGGTTGAGCTCTTTCCGCCTCTGCTCGTAGTAGTCATGTCTCGCCGGATTCTCCGGGAACCACCCGCGCAGGACTCTCATTTCCTGGGAGAGGATTTCGTGGATGCCCCAGTAACAGGAGAAGGCCGCTGCCCCGAGTATGGTGGAAGCAATGGTTCCGCTGACAAACAGCGATGCGACGGCGAAGGCAGTCCCGGCTGCCGCCATGACCCACCAGGTTTTCTTCCCCCACCGGTATTCCATCTTTATGACGACAGGATGGCAGATCCCGATGATGAGGAAGACGGCCGCCCCTACAATGATTCCATTGGCATTCATACGCATTGAATGATTAAGGAGGATGACCTTCAAGTCTTCAGACTTGTCAGCCATCCTCCGTCGTGGGCGCAGACGGATTCGAACCGCCGACCCTCTGCTTGTAAGGCAGATGCTCTGAACCAACTGAGCTATGCGCCCTTCGCCGTTACCTTCCGGTTCGGGGATGCAAAGGTACTATTCTTTTTGGATTCTGCAAACTTTTTCCCTTTCAATCCTTTTCAGTCTCCATGGGAGCACTCCGGCCCCGGCCGTGCTTCCCGTCTCAAGCCGCAAAGGCCTGCTGTATCATCCATTCTGAGCCAGCCGTCCCGGCCGCATCTTCCATTCCGGGCAGCCCCGGCCGTGCCTGCAGTGCCGTGCCGCGCACTTCCGGCCGGGAGAGTCTATGCCGGTTTGTCTGTCGTATCCTTGATGACAAGGGTCCTGCCGGTGTCTTCCAGGTCCAGGATCACCGGATGGCAGAATCCGGAATTGGGTTGGTGCAAGACAAGGTGGAGCCCTCCGTCGAAGTCCTTGAACACCATGGGGTGGCCGCCATCTTCCCGGAAGATAGGTTCGTCGTCGCATTTCCAAGGTCCTGCAAGCTTCCCGGTAACGGACCGTGAGATGCCCACGCAATACTTCCCATCCTTCATCGAGGACCACAGGATGAGCAGCTCGCCGTCCTTTGTCCGGTAGACGAAGTTGCCGTCGGAGACATAGGCCTCCCGCTTGGAACCGTCCTGTTCCGTCCAGAGCGCGACAGGCGACGTCCATGCAGCGTCGGAGGCCTTGAAAAGCGTGACCGGATCCCCGGCAGCGGCGGAAAGGTCTTCCTTCAGCGGCATGGCTTCAAAGGTACCGTCCAGGATCTGCACCCATTCGTGGCAGAAGATCATGTAGGGGATCCCATCCTCTACCCAGAGGGTGCCGTCGAGGGCCATGAAGTCCTTCGGTGTGACGGGTTCCTTGGCGAGAGGGAGGAAGGGGCCTTCGGGACTGTCGGCCTTGAAGGTCTGTGTCCCCCTGTAGGTGAAGGGAGGCCAGCCATCCACGCTTTCCGCCCAGGTCCTGTCGGTGTTGAGGGTTGCGAAAATGTACCATGAATCCTTGTAGCGATGGACTTCCGGAGCCCAGACTACGCCGGTGAGGGAGTTGTCCTCCGGGACGGTGAACACTCTTTCCGGACCGTACCAGTTCCGGAGGTCCTTGCTGGCGAACGCCTCGACTGCGCCCCTGCCGTTCCCGCTCTCCTTGGCGGGAATGCTGCGGTAGAGGTAGTAGGTCTTCGAGGCCTCGTCGGCAACGATGAACGGGTCGCGGCAGTAGATGCTGTCGATCCTGAGGGCGCCGGGGGCCTGTCCTTCCGGAAGGTTGAATATGGAGTCTTCAGAGGCTTTTCCCCCGGATTTCATCTTGCATCCGGTGAGGATCGACGGCGCTGCGATCAGAAAGGCAAGCAGCAGGGCTTTGCCCGTGGCAGGGATGTTCATGGTCATGGCAGAATGCTGTTTTTCAAGTGATATGTGGCCCGCCCTGTAAAGGAAGGCCCGGCAGATGCAAATATAGTGATTTCTTCCTTCAGGTCCATATTCCGTATTTTATTACTAATTTTGCAGATACGTATCGGGCGGGGTTCCGCAGGACAGGTCCCGGGCCGGTGCGTGCATTACTGATCCGTAACGTTTGAGATTGATGGACAAAGGTATTGAGGGAGGGCTTCCCGCAGGGGAGGCCGCAAGGGAAGGAACCGCAGGTGAAGGAGCCCTGGCGACGGCCGGGGGATCCCCCGTGCTTTTCGATTCGAGAGGCTATGCCAGGTATTACAAGTTTGAAAGGGGAGGGAAGACCCTCTGCCTGAAGACTCCCAAGGACAAGTCCGGCGAATGCCTGGAGATGCTCCGGCGTGATTTCGAGAGGTCCAAGACCCTGAAGCATCCCTGCCTGGAGACTTGCTATGAGTTCCTCGGCGATTCGCCGGTCGGCCCGGCGATCGTCATGGACTATGTCCCGTGCCGCACCTTGCGGGAATATATCGCCGAAAATCCTTCCCGGAAAGACCGGCGGCGCGTGCTGGGACAGTTGCTTGACGTCACCGCATATTGCCACTCCAAGGGCTTCCTGCTCAATGACTTGAGCCCGATGACGGTCATGGTCGCGAAGGAAGGCGACTGCGTGCGGCTGTCCGGATTCGGAATAACCCCGGAAGATGCGCATCTGCTGGTCAAGTCCAAGTGCATGAACTGGGACTATTCTTCCAAGGAACTCAGGAACAGGGCGCGCGACATCGATGTCAGGAGCGACATCTTCTCCATAGGCAAGATAATGTCCGAACTGCTCGACGGCAGTTATAAAGGCATCTCCAGGAAATGCGCCAGCAAGAACCCCGCAAAACGCTTTGATTCCGTGGATGGGATTCTCGCCTCCATGGAACCTAAGAAGAGCCATGCCTGGGTCCTTGGCCTGGTCCTGGTCCTCGCCTCCATCCTTGGTTCATTGTATTATTCGGTCGGAATGCACAGGGAGGCGAAGAAGAAGGACGTCCTCACAGACAGCCTCAGGACCGAACTTGCGAAGATGTCGTCCGACCTTGATTCCCTTCTCAACCGTGCCGATGCCGAACAGGAGTACAAGGACTCCCTTCTGGACCTTGTGGACATGCGCCTGGACAGAGGCACCGACACGGCGCGCTTCGTGATCGACACGACAAAGAGCGAGGCCATTGCCAGGGATGCCATCTACCGCCACGTGATGCTTACCGAGTGGATCGACACCTTGTGCAACATGTGCCCGGAGAACGTAGCGGCCCAGATCCTCTACCACTACCAGAAAATCTACCGCATCCATTACGCCGAACTCGACCAGAGGATACTCAACAAATGGGGACATTTCAGTTCCAAGGGGACTCCGTCCAAGGATGAGGAAGGCAAGTTTTTCGATTGACCAAGGCGCCTGTGGGCGCTTTTTTGCGGTTTTGGCAAGAATTGAGTATTTTTGAAAGATTTTGGATTGGACTATAATCATTCAAATATTAGCAAGATGAAGTTAAAACTATTAGTGATCTCAATGGCCGCTTTCCTCTTCGGGACTGCAGCCATGGGGCAGACCGTGGCCTTGAAGACCAATCTGCTCTACGATGCTACTGCAACCGTCAACGCCGGGCTTGAACTCGGGATGGCTCCCCAATGGACCATCGACCTGAACGGCAACTATAACGGTTGGTCGACAGGCGGGATAAAGAAATGGGAGCATATCCTCGTCAATCCTGAAGTCCGCTACTGGCTTTGCGAACGTTTTGCCGGCCATTTCTTCGGCCTCCATGCCATCGGCCAGCAGTTCAATATCGGCGGCCTCGACTTCGGCGCCAAGATCCTGGGGACAGACTTCTCCCTCCTGAAGGACCACCTCTATAAAGGATGGGGCCTGGGTGCCGGCATCGGCTACGGCTACGACTTCGTCCTCGGGAAGCACTGGAACCTTGAACTGGAAGCCGGCCTCGGCTATGTCTACACAAGGTACAACTCCTACCTGCACGAGTGCAAGGACTGTGCACGGAAGGTTTCCGACATAGAGAACAGCCACAACTACTTCGGCCCCACGAAGGCTGCAATCAACATCGTATATCTGTTCTAACTTTCAGGAGTAATGGCAATGAAAAAGTATATAGTTTCTGCGATCGCCGTCCTGGGATTGCTCGCAGCCTCATCAGTAGCATCCGCCCAGACAACGCTTTCCGGCGCGGCTGGGACGGCCGTCGACAATGTCAAGGTCTCCAGGACCGGGGACAACATGCGTGTCAGGATGGACGTGGACCTCTCGAGAGTGGATATTCCCAAGAACAAGGCCTACATACTCACCCCTGTCCTTGCGAACAAGGACAAGTCCGTGGACCTTCCCGCCATAGGCATCTACAGCAAGGGCCGCTACATCTCCTATGAAAGGAACGGCGGCAACCTGGCTGCGAAGACATATTCGGAGAAGAACATGCCCTCGTCCGTACAGTACGACGAGACAGTCCGTTTCCAGAACTGGATGACCGGAGCAAAGCTCTACGTCCGTGCCGATGAATATGGCTGCCGCAACTGCAAGACTTCCACCGCGACCTCCGAGAAACTCGGCGGCTACAACGATTTCACCTATGAGCCCGAATTCGTGTTCGCCCGTCCAAAGGCGGAGGTGACCAAGAGCCGTTCGATCTCCGGACAGGCTTTCGTCGATTTCGAACAGGGGAGGACCGGCATCGACGAGTCCTACCACAGCAACGCCGGCGAGCTTGCCAAGATCCGCGCCACCATCGACTCTGTCCGCAGGGACAAGGACATCACCATCGACAGGATCTTCCTGAAGGGATACTCTTCCCCGGAAGGCAAGTATTCCCTGAACGAGTCGCTTTCCAGGAAGCGCACCGAGGCAATCAGGCAGTATGTCAAGAACATCTACAACCTTCCCGACAACAAGTTCATCACCAACTTCGTTGCCGAGAACTGGGACGGCCTGAGGGAATATGTGGCCGGTTCCACCCTTCCCAGCAGGCAGGAGATCCTCTCCCTGATAGACGACAAGCTGACCTATCAGGACATGGATGCCAAGGAATGGAAACTCAAGAGCACATATCCCGAAGATTACGAAATCCTCATGGAGAAATGCTATCCATTCCTCCGCCGTACCGACTATAAGGTTGAGTACACGATCCGCAGTTACGCTTCTGCAGAGGAAGTCGAGGAGGTCCTGAAGACCCGTCCCGGCAATCTGAGCCTTGAAGAGTTCTATCTGGCCGCCCAGAAGTATGCCCCTGGTTCAGAGGACTTCAACAACACCTTCCTTAAGGCTGCTTCAGTCTATCCGGACGACCCTACCGCCAATCTCAACGCGGCAGTGGCACTGATGCAGGACGGCAAGCTCGATGCGGCGAAGAAGTATCTTGACAAGGCCGGCAACAGCGGTGAGGCCAATTACGCCAAGGGAGTCTTCGCTGCCCTGAACGAGGAATTCGACGAGGCTGAGAAGTTCTTCGGCAAGGCCAAGTCAGCAGGGGTAAAGGCAGCAGCCGGAGCCCTTCAGCAGCTGTACGACCGCAAGGATATCCTTGGGCTCTGACGTTTTTCCTTGAAAGAAATTTGATGAGGGCGACCAATAAGTGATTATTGGCCGCCTTCTTTTTTCTTGCTCCGCGCAGGCGGCAGCTCGCCTCCGGAAGGTTCCGTTCGCTACCTGCGGCGCTGGGATGACCATCGGCCCGCTTGGGGGAAAGCAGAGAGGATGGAGGCAGTCCTGGTGACTGGCGGCTCCATCCTCTGGTGTAATGTGTTTTATGTGCGGAGGCTATTTGGCGGGCCTCTTGTAACCGTCCTTCGTGGCTTTCTCTGTCATCCTGGCAATGCGGGTCTCTGTAGCGGGATGGTCGGAGAAGATCTCGGTCACCGCTGAATTCGCGGCAGCCGAAGTGCCGGCGGAAGTACCACCGGAAGAGAGGGTAAGAAGCCTTTCGAAGGCCGACACCATAGCCCAGGGGTTCTTCCCGTGGTCGACGAGGAACTGGTAGCCGTAGTCGTCGGCCTGGTTCTCCTGTTTCCTGGAATACTTTGCACTCATGAGGGCTTCCCCGAGGTCTCCGAGCTGTGATGCGGTCAAGACGGCGACGGTTCCACCGGTAGATGAGATAGCGTCCCTGACGGCGGAGGTCATGAGGGCCTGCTTGAACTGTTTCTTCGAATGCTTCAGGGCGACGTGGCCGATCTCATGCCCGACTACTCCGAGGACTTCATCGTCGGTCATCCGGTCCAGCAGTCCTGAATAGATCCTGACACTGCCGTCAGCGCAGGCGAATGCGTTGACGTCATCGGTCTTGTAGACCTTGAAATTGAGGGGGATTCCATCGACGGAGGTGATTCCTGCAGTCATGTTGCGGACCCTCTTGACATAGGGGCTGCTTTCCGGCAGGACGTTGTTCTGCGCGTCGAGCTGGGCGATGTACTGACTGACATAGGCCTGGATGTACTCATCGGAGATGGATGCGGCCTGTGCGAGTTTCGCTCCGCTGGAGAGCAGGTATTCGGGATTCAGGGATGAACATGATGCGAACAGGGCACTTGCCGCTGCAAGCATGATGATTAGCTTTTTCATTTCGAGAGTTGATATTTGATGTTCGTGTATTTGCCTTGGGGTCTGGTCTGACAATCATTGTCATCCGCAAATATAACCAAATTAATGAAAAAAGAAGCAGGGCCATGCAATCACTGCGAAGCCCTGCATTGTCTTGTTAAGTAAAGCCCGAATTCTCACGAATTCTGAAAACTTATAACTTATAACTAATAACCAACTAAAACTACTAACAAGAACTTGTTTAAATATAACTCTTGCACAAAAAGTACCTATGAGTTATATTTGTCGTACCATTGTGTATGCAAAAATATGAACTTATTTTGAATTATGCAAAATTATTTAAAAGGTTTTACGATTATCGCTGTCGCAGCCCTCTCGGTGGCATGCGGCAGGCCTCAGGCCAAGCTCGACCTGCTGCCTGAGTCGGACTTCGACACCACCATGGCCGGAGTCGATGTCAAACTCTACACTCTCAGCGCCGGAGACCTGGTGATGCAGGTTACCAATTTCGGTGGCAGGGTAGTCACCCTGTTCGCGCCGGACAAGGACGGGAAGGCGGAGGATATCGTCATCGGAAGGCGTTCGATCAAGGAATATGCTGCCCCGGAAGGGGAGAGGTTCCTCGGTGCCTGCGTCGGGCCGGTCGCCAACAGGATCGGAGGGGCCAGCTTCACCATCGACGGCCTGACCTACAATGTCCCTTCCAACGACAACCGGGTCAACACCCTCCACGGTGGCTTCTACGGTTTCGACAACATCCCCTGGGAGGTCGAGTCCGTCACGGATTCCTCCATACTCTTCCATTACCTGCGTCCGGACGGCTTCGAGGGGTACCCGGGCGACCTCGACGTGAGGATGGAATATTCCCTCAACGCGGCCGACGAATTCACCGTGAAGTATTCGGCAACGACCGACAAGCCCACTCCGGTGAACATCTCGCACCATTCCTTCTTCAATCTCCGCGGCAACTGCAGGGGTACGGTCGAGGATTACATAATCTCCATCAATGCCTCCAAGTACACCCCCATCGACTCCCTGAGCATCCCGCTTGGGGAGAACGAGAGCGTTGAAGGCACTCCGTTCGACCTGAGGAAGCCCGTCAGGCTGGGCGACGGGATCAAGGATTCTGACAACCAGCAAGTCATCTATGCCCGCGGTTACGACCACAACTGGGTGCTTGACCGCAAGACCGAAGGCGAGGTCGAGCCGGCATGTACAGTCTGGGATCCGGTAAGCGGCAGGTACATGGAAGTGCTCACGGACCAGCCCGGAGTGCAGTTCTACTGCGGCAACTTCTTCGACGGGACCGGGACCGACGTCAGCGGTGAACCGCTTCGCTACAGGTGTTCGCTGGCGCTGGAGACCCAGCATTTCCCCGACAGCCCCAACCGTGACAATTTCCCTTCTGTGATCCTGAGGCCCGGGCAGACCTACACCCACACCTGCGTCTACCGGTTCTCCGTAAAGGAACAATAACGACTCTCAGCCATTGCCCGGGGCTACCTTGAACGCCACGGACAGGCTGTTACCCGATTCATCCACCACGGTGACCGTGTGCCTGCCCGGTTCAGGCTTCAGCCTCATCTGGTGGATGAATTGCGTACTCCCTACGTAGTCGTCGTCGAGATGCCAGAACACTACGGCGTCCTGGAGCCTGTGGGCAAGGTTGAATGTGATCCCTGCCACCGAGCCGTCCAGGAGTCTCGGGATGTAGATGACCGCCCCGGCCTCCGGGTAGATGAATTCCATCGGGGAGTATTCCGACCTGTCGGCGGGGATGTACGGCGCATACTCGGGATGGTGCTGCCTGTAGTACCATTCCATCGAAGGGGGAAGGACGAAGGTGCCAACTCCGTCGATGGTCTTGTGGTAGGGACAGGCATCGCTCCTGACAGCCTTGCGCGGGAGCATCACCGTGTCTGCATGCTCGCAGTCCACTCCCTTCAGGAATCCTGATTCATGGCAGACCTCGGCCAGGATGTAGTCGCCGGGCACCGGCTCCTTGAACCATCCGGAACGGGAATAGGCACTGTCGCCTTCCTTTACCGGGAGGAGGTTGAAGATGTCGAACATCACCGGGCCTGCCGTCCTGGCGCCTGTCAGACCCGGGACCCCTTCTCCGCCTGCATTCCCTGCCCAGACTCCGACAGCGTAGTCTGCTGTCACCCCGACGGCCCAGGCATCGCGGAATCCGTAGCTGGTCCCTGTCTTCCAGGCCACTTTCTTTACCGAGTTGATCAGGTGCCAGTCGATTTCGTCTGGCCTGTTCACCTCCTTCAGGGCATCCAGGGTCCACCACAAGGCGCATTTGTCCTTGAGCGGGAACCCATGCAGCCGGTCGCCTTTCCTTGTCCATGATGTGTCCGTGTCCATGTAGGAGGCGGCCATTTTCGCATACACGCCGGTGATGTCGAGGAGGTTCCCTTCTCCGCCGCCGAGTATCAGCGACAGTCCGTAATGGGAGGCGCTCCTGTCGAGCGTCGTCATTCCGCAACGTCGGAGTATGTCAAGGAATTTCGGGACTCCGAACCTCCTGAGCATGTGGACTGAGGGAACGTTAAGGGACCTTGCCAGGGCTTCGGATGCAGGGACTGCTCCGGCGAACTGGCGGTTGAAGTTCTGGGGTGAAAAACCGTTGAGGTTGACCGGGATGTCGGGCAGCAACGTCCTTGGCAGGATCTCTCCTTCCTGGAGCAGGGAACAGTAGAGCACGGGCTTGAGGATGCTCCCGGTGCTCCTTCGCGCCCTGACGATGTCCACATCGCTTCCCGGGCGTTTCCTGTCGGGATTGGCATTCCCGACATAGGCAAGGACTTCTCCGGTCCGGACATCGATCACCACTGCGGCAAGGTCGCTGACTCCTGTCAGGGAGAACTCGTCGTTCCAGCGGTCGGCAACTGCCTGTACTTGTCTCTGGATATGTATGTCGACAGAAGTGCGTATCCTCTCTCCGGGATTGGCCTGGCAGTAGTGGCCGGTCAGGTGGACGGCTTCCCTTGGAAGCGAGTAGGGTTCGGCGGGAAGAGGCTCGTCACAGGCCAGGGCGTAGTCTGTCTCATCCATGCATCCCCGTGCGAACAAACTTTCCAGAAGGCGGTTCCGCTTGGCCAGAAGCCGTTCCCTGTTCCTTCCGGGATGTACGTCGGAAGGGGAGTTGGGAAGGACTGCAAGGGTGGCGGCCTCTCCCCATGTCATTTCCTCCGGCGGTCTCCCGAAATAGCGCCATGACGCTGCCTCAAGTCCCACTACGTTTCCCCCGAAGGGGGCGTGCGACGCGTAGAGCCGCAGTATCTCGTCCTTGCTGCAGCGCAGTTCCAGGCGGGTGGCCAGGACAGCCTCGATGCATTTCTGCAGGAGGTTCCTCTCCTTCCTGCGGGACATCCTTATGACCTGCATGGTGATGGTGCTGCCTCCGCCGGTGATCCGGCCAGCCTTGATGTTCCTCCATGCCGCCTTGGCGATCGACACGGGGTTTACCCCATGATGGAGGGGGAACCACCTGTCCTCGAACATCATTACCGCAGCCTTGTATTTCATCGGGATGGAGTCGGAAGGGGGGAAACGCCACTGGCCGTCCTCGGAGATCCTGGCCCCAAGGAGTTCACCGTTCCGGTCGGAGACGACGGTTGAATAGCCGGTCCCCTTGAACAGGTCCCTCGGAAGGCAGAATATGTAGCAGGTCACGATTGCCGCTATCATGGCGGCCCCGGCCTTTTCCAGCGGCTTCATCCGGCGGGTCAGGCTTACTTGGTCACCTTCGCGGTACCGGAAGAAGTACAGGCGCTGATCCTGGAATCGTACATCGCCTCACACTTGACTGCAGGCAGGATGAACTCCCCTTCGTAGGCTGCATGCAGCTTCACCTTGAAGGTCCTGGATGTTCCCTTCGGCAGGTCGAAACTCCAGATTATCCTGTCGTCCCGTATGTCGCGGTAGGTGTACTGTCCACCGTTCCCGCCCTCACCGTGCAGGCGGTCGTTGAATATCTCCCATCCTGAAGGGACCATTTCTTCAAGTGCCAGGTTCGTGTAGTCCCTGACGCCGCTTGTGTTGCTTACCGTTATCGTGGCGGTAAAGTCTGTCCCCTGGACCATCTCCGTGGGGTTGAGGACTTTCCCGTCCAAAGTCGTGTAGGCGACGTTGAGGCCCAGGCCGTTGGCCTTGGCAAGGGTCTTCTCTCCGGCCGCGGCTACGGTGGATGTGACCAGGGTCGCGTAGAGTGAAGCCTTGGAATCGTTCTTCAGGTCGATTCCTCCGGCTCCGGTGTCGACTTTCACCAGGCTCACGGGCTTAGCGCTCTTGACGGGCTCCATATTCCCGCCCTGGGTTACCTGGGCGTCAATGGTCCCGCTTCCGGACTTGGCGGCCACGATTGCAAGGGCCTTGGCGCTGAAGGCGGCCTCCTGGGTGGAGTACCATCCGCTTCCGACCGCCTTGGAGACGTCCAGGGCGGACTCCACCGCTTCCGTGAGCATGTCGGCCCAGGCGAGCGATTCCACTGCGAGAGCCTTGTCCCTGAGCGGGGAACCGAAGGTGCAGTCCGCCTCGGTGGTGGCCGTGAAGTCGGTGCGCAGGCTCTGGGTAAGCTCTTTAGCGATGTTCTTCTTCCCTGCCACCGAATATGCGGAAGCAAGCATCCAGGACGCCTGGAGAGAAAGGTTCTCGCTTTCCCTGAGACGGTTCATCGCACCGTTCTCCGGCTCGGAATTGAGTGCGAGGACATACAGCCTGTAGGCCTGGTCGAGGTCGTGGAGATATTTGCTGCCGGTGTTGCGGTACTCCTGAACTGCTTTCTTCTGGAAGCGTGACCAGCTTGCAAGCACTCCCTTGCTGACCTGGAAGCCGTTGCGGGAAGCCATGACCAGGAATTCTCCCGTCATCGAACTGACCCATGATGAAGCGTCTGCAGAGCCCGGCCAGTAGGCGAATCCTCCATTGGAAAGCTGCCTTTGGCAGGCTTGCTGCACCAGGCCGGGAATCATCCTTTCGGCTTCCGCTTTCTTTTCCTCGTCGAGCATGTCCTTGATTGACAGGAGTATGATTCCACGGGCTGCAATCTGTTCCGTGCAGTTGTAGCCGTAGCCCTTCACGAAGGTGTACAAGCCGTTGTAGTCGATGGCGGGGAAGGAGGCGAGTTCGAGTTCGGCCCACTGGTCTTCTCCCGGGGTGAACGGGGTGAATCCCAGATGCCTTGTCTCCCCCGGAGGAACCGTCACCTTTGT
The DNA here is from genome assembly GCA_900320185.1 of uncultured Bacteroidales bacterium. Classification (GTDB taxonomy): domain Bacteria; phylum Bacteroidota; class Bacteroidia; order Bacteroidales; family UBA932; genus Cryptobacteroides. The sequence continues at coordinate 10,199 of ONRD01000022.1, read as the reverse complement.
GACGGTGGTGGTGGCGGGATTGGAGTTGCGCACTTCCATGCTTATGGTCTGGGTAGCCTTGTGGCCTGCTCCGGAAGCCGTCACGGTGACCCTGGCCGGTCCGGTACCGGTCGCTTCAAGGCCGAAACTGACCATGGTGTCCCCCGGGACAGGGAACGAGACCTTGGACTGAGTGCTGCCGGAAACTGAGAGGGGACCTTCCACGCTTACGCTGACCGTGGCCTCCTTGACTGCATTGTCGAGAGCGAACACATTGACCGGAAGGGATACCTTCTCTCCTGCTCCTATCACCCTTGGAAGGGTAGGGAGGACCATGAGAGGGGATTTCACCTGGACGGTCTTCTCGGCGTTGCCGTAGGCATTGTCACAGGCCGCGACTACCATCACCCTGACGCTGCCGACATACATCGGGAGCTTGAGCTTATGGCTGGCCGAGCCTCTCTGGAGCGTGAAAGGTCCGATGAACTTGACCACCGGATTGAAGCGGTTGTCCTTCTTCGCACCCAGCATGACGGTTTCGTCGCCTCCTATGCTGAACATCGGCGAGAACCTTCCGCTGAAGGCTCCGACCACATCGTCATAGAGGTCCCAGGTCTTCACTCCGAGAGCCTCCCTTTCGTACATGGACTTCCATGGGTCGGGGGTCTTGTAGCCGGTAAGGTCAAGCAGGCCTTCATCCACCACGGCGAGGGTATAGGTCATCTCCTTCCCGTCTTTTTCACTTACCTTGACTGTAAAGTCTTCTTCAGGTTCCAGCACGTCCGGCATCGTGATGACGGGATTGAGGTGGGAGTCCTTGTCGTTCACCAGGACCGGCTGCACTCCATAGAGCCGGATGGGGAGGTCGTTGTCCGTCCTTTCATGAGGCTGGATGAGGGAAACATGGATGTAGAAACCCGGCGCCATCTGGGGAGTCACCTTGAACGTGCAGGTGGCGTCGCCCTCTCCCGTGACCTTCACCCACTGGCGTGAAAGGACCCTGCGGGAGTTTTCAATGGACACAAGTGCGTGCCCCTTGGAGGCCGATGGGATGTACACGGTGGCCTTGTCTCCGACATCGTAGGACTTCCTGTCGGTGGAGAATGACAGCATCGTCAATGCATCCGGGTCTGATTTCGAGGACCTTCCGCGCGTGGCCGGCCAGTCGGCGAAGACGACCTGCCCGGCGACATGCCCGCTTGTGACGTCCTGGGCGAGGACCAGGTAGCGTCCCCATTCAGGATAATCCACCCTGAAGGGTATGGCACCGTCGGCGCTTCCGGACATGAACGAACCCTTGGCTACGGGAGTGGCCGCGGTAGAGTTGACATAGGAGTCCAGATCCTCGCTGCGGCTCTCCCACCACCAGCTCCATTTAAGCTTGTAGACGGCGTAGACGATCTCATCGCCGGAGACCCTCTTCCCCTCCTTGTCGACTACGGCCACCGGGAAGCTGTAGTCCTTGTCCGTCTCCAGGAAACTGCCGCCTTCCTGCACGGGAATCTTCAGCCCGACGTAGGACCGGTATGGTGAATATGGGATCGTGACAGTGTTGAAACTCAGGTCGCCGCCCTGTTCCTCCACGGAAGTGACGATGTCGGCCAGCAGCATTCCGGGGGCGTCGGTGGCAGATGGCATGGTCACCTTAGTGGTGGCAGCGCCCTCCTTGTCGAGCCTCGTGCTGAGTATCTCATGCTCGCTCTTGTCGAAATGCGACAGGGGATTGACGAAGTTGTAGCCTTCGAATCCCTTGAATGTGCCGGGACCTCTTCTCAAGGTCATTGCGGCCTTGGCCGTAAGGCCGGAGGCGGGCGGCCCCGTGAGCCAGGATGACTTTATCGTCACTGGTACGGTCGCACCGGCGCTCACACTCTCCTGAGTCAGGCTGTTGCTGATCTTCAGCCTGTTCGGCTTGACATCTTCGATCCTCAGCGACTTGTGGAAGGTTGCCCCGCCGATCTTGAAATAAGCGTTCCAGGAACCAGTGGGGTCCGAGGCCTTCGTCTGTATGGAGAAGACATAGAAACCATTCTTGCCGCTGCCGTTTACCATCTTGCTGTAGAAACTGCCGTCCGGAGCGTAGAGCTCCATGACTGCCGGATGCGTGGAGGGAAGCTTGTCGTCCCTGTCTTCGAGGATCATGGTTACGTGGAGGGTATCGCCCGGCCTCCATACGCCCCTTTCTCCGTAGATGAAGGCTTTCAGGCCCTTGTCGAGGACCTTCCCTCCGACATCGAAACGGCTGAGCTGCTTTTCATTGCCTTCAGTTACCTTCAGGTAGCTGGTGGCTCCGCCCCGTTTGGCGACCACGACGAACGGTTTGGCTGAGATTGAAATCTCTGCCATTCCGTCAGTGCCGGTCTTGGCATAGCCGATTTCCTTGAGCTGGTAGCTGTAGACGTAGAGCTCCGCATTGAACACCGGTTCCGTGGACAGGATGTCGCTGACACTGACCCAGATCTTGTCTTCGCCTGAGTACTTGGCGATTACTCCGAGATTCGAGGTGAGGAGGTTGACGGCGGGGAAGCGGTCCTCCTCCATGTAGTATGTGGGTTTTGCCGGATTGTCCCTATCCTCCCAGACGTACTTGTCCCAGTCTATGTAGTTCTCGTAGAAGTAGGGGTAGGGGCTGTCCCAGGTATCGTCATCTTCGGCAGTGACGTTCTCGGAAGAGATTTCCACCATCTTGCCGGAAGGGATCCCGCTCCTGAATTCGTCGTTGCTCCCGTAGATTGAATATTCCTGCTTGAAGGACAGCCTGATGCGGTAGATCGCGCCGGCCTCCTGCTTGAAGAGACCTGAAAGGTCCGCCGAGAAATCCTGCCACCTGTGCAGGTTCTTGGAAGGGTCCGAATCGAGGGGGATGCACCTCTTGTACACAAGGCGTCCGGACCTTCTGAGGGAATTGCTTCCGCCAAGGTCGTTGTCCTGGAGGAACATGAGGACATTCTCTTCGTAGATCTGGATCACGCTGATGTCCACGGCCTTCAGGTTGACTGCCCTGAACGGGAGGATGAGCTCCTTGGCATTGGGGAGGATCGTCCCTGTGAGGGGTATCTCGACGGCCGGCTTGCCTTGGGACGAGGCGAACCTCTTTGTGAAGTCGGCATCCAGCCTGACGCCCTCGAAGGACTTGACGGCTCCTGAAACGGTCAGCTGGAGCGGGTCTTCCCCGGCGTTTTCGTAGAACACCCGCACATGGTTGTCTTCGGCCTGGACATAGGTCTGGCCCGCTCCTGTGAGGGTGAAGAGTCCGGAGTTGTCATCCACGTCGGCGAGCGGCTCTGTGAAACAGATGTCGATGAAAGGCTCTTCGCCTTCGTTGTTTTCCGCCTGCAGCACCTTGAATGCTCCCTTTCCGGGCACGACGGCCTCAACCTTCGAGTCCGTGACGAACCCGGTGTCGGAGGGCTTCATGAAGACTTTCACCTTCCTGTCCCTGGAGTCCCTCGACAGGCCGATGATCTCGAAGTGGAAATGATACGGGTCCGCCCCCGGTGTGACGCTCAGTTCGGCCGACTTGTCGTGGAAGTCGAACTGGACCATCTCCCGGACCTTTTCCAGCGGGAGCTCTTCGGTCAAAGCTACCGTGCCGTCGACGGAGGCTGATTCGGGTGAAGAAGATGTGATGGTCGCCGTATTCACGGAGAGGACAGCCTCTTTCAAGGCTATCATGAACTTGAATGTGAATACCTTGAACTTCCTGTCGGCAATCTTCTCGATTTTCCCGAGGCGCAGCTTGCCGGTGTAGGACTGGCCGTTCTTGAGGGCGCCGGGCTCGGGGATGAACTCGATGGTGCTGCGTGACAGCCAGCGGGTGGTTCCCTTGATGCTCGGGGTGAAACTCAGGATGCCATCCTTGATGTCGGCTCCCGGTACGGCGTCCGGGATGTCCGTGGCCAGTTCGACCCGGATGGTTGACTTGTCTGAGATTATGCCTCCGGTGTAGGCTTTGATGAAGGCAGCGAATTCGGTGCTCTGCCCCTTGCTCTTGCCGAACCTGCTGCAGGAGACGGTTGCGACGGCGAGGGTTGCGATTGCGAGGATGGCCGCGATGGCCTTTGAATATGATTTCATTTCCATGGTTTGACAGGTCTTTCAGCGAGTGGATGATCCTTCCCGTCCAGCCACGGCCGCCGTGCCGCGGAAGCCGGCAGACGGGCCGTACGGTATATTCTTCAAAGGTAGTCATTGTTCTTCGTAATGCCAACCTTTTTCGCCTGCCTTTTTGCCTTATGATATTCATGGGTGACAATTTGTCATGCCTTTGGAGTGGCACGTCCTTTGATTTCTCCACCGTGCCTCCGGAAAGTCCGGGGAGCAGGATGACAATAACATTTAAAAGCATCAATAATCATGATCAAACCGTTAGCAGACAGAGTTCTGGTCCAGCCCAAAGAGGCGGAGACCAAGACAGCTTCAGGCATTTACATCCCTGACACAGCAAAGGAGAAACCCCAGCAGGGCAAAGTGATCGCGGTAGGTCCCGGTAAGAAGGATGAACCGATGGAGGTCAAGGTAGGTGACGAGGTCATCTACGGCAAGTACGCCGGTACCGAGGTTACGGTTGAGAACGAGAAGTATCTCATCGTGAAGCAGTCAGACATTCTGGCAATTCTTTAATCAGGAGGAAAGCATTATGGCAAAGGAAATAAAATTCGACGTTGACGTTCGCACTAAGATGAAGGCCGGAGCTGACGCTCTCGCCGACGCAGTAAAGGTCACTCTCGGCCCTAAGGGTCGCAATGTGGTCATAGACAAGAAATTCGGTGCTCCCCAGGTCACCAAGGACGGTGTTACCGTAGCAAAGGAAGTCGAACTCGAGGACAGGTTCGAGAACATGGGCGCACAGATGGTCAAGGAAGTCGCTTCCAAGACCAACGAGCAGGCCGGTGACGGTACCACCACCGCAACCGTCCTTGCACAGGCAATTATAAATGTCGGCCTCAAGAACGTCACTGCAGGCGCCAACCCGATGGACCTCAAGAGGGGTATCGACAAGGCTGTCGCAGCCGTGGTCGCCAACCTGAAGAAGCAGAGCAAGAAGGTCGGCAACGACTACTCGAAGATCGAGCAGGTCGGAACCGTTTCCGCCAACAACGACGCTACTATCGGCAAGCTCATCGCTGATGCCATGTCCAAGGTCAAGGGCGACGGAGTCATCACCGTGGAAGAGGCCAAGGGTACCGAGACCGAGGTCAAGGTGGTCGAGGGCATGCAGTTCGACCGCGGCTACATCTCTCCTTACTTCATGACCAACCCGGACAAGATGGAGACCGTCCTCGACGACTGCTACCTGCTCATCACCGACAAGAAGATCTCCACTATGAAGGACCTTCTGCCTATCCTCGAGCCTATCGCCCGTGAAGGCAAGAGCCTCCTCATCATCGCTGAAGACGTCGACGGTGAAGCTTTGACCACCCTGGTCGTCAACAAGCTCCGCGGCACCCTCAAGATCGCTGCCGTCAAGGCTCCCGGTTTCGGTGACCGCCGCAAGGAGATGCTCCAGGATATCGCTACCCTTACCGGAGCTATCGTGGTTTCCGAGGAGAGGGGATTCACCCTTGAGAACACTACTCCAGACATGCTTGGTAAGGCCGAGAAGGTCACCATCACCAAGGACAACACTACCATCGTAGGCGGTGCGGGAATCAAGGAAGACATCGCCGACAGGGTCGCCCAGATCCGCAAGCAGATCGAGACCACCACTTCCGACTACGACAAGGAGAAGCTCCAGGAAAGGCTTGGCAAGCTCGCCGGCGGCGTGGCCGTCCTCTATGTCGGAGCAGGTTCCGAGATCGAGATGAAGGAGAAGAAGGACAGGGTCGAGGATGCTCTCAACGCTACCCGTGCAGCTGTCGAGGAAGGTTATCTTCCCGGCGGTGGCGTAGCTTACATCCGCGCGGCCGAGGCCTTGAAGAACCTCAAGGGAGAGAACGAAGATGAGACCACCGGTATCCACATCATCGCACGCGCCATCGAGGAGCCTCTGCGCATGATCTCCGAGAACGCAGGTGTCGATGGCAGCGTCGTGATCCAGAAGATCCGCGAGAACAAGGGAGACTTCGGTTACAATGCCCGTACCGATGAATATGTCAACATGTTCGAGGCAGGCGTCATCGATCCTACCAAGGTAGCCCGCGTCGCTCTCGAGAATGCCGCTTCTGTCGCCGGAATGCTCCTGACCACCGAGTGTGGCATCGTGGACATCCCCGAGAAGGAAGCTCCGGCTCCCCAGATGCCCGCTGGCGGAATGTACTAGCGGCCGGGTTTACGGAGTCCGTCGGCATCGGCGGGGTCCGAACCAGCCATGACAATAAAGCAGGGCGACTGATAAGTGATTATCGGTCGCCTTCTTTTTTTTTGCTCCGGTCAGGCGGACTCCGCCTGACCTGTATGGAAGAGATGAAGCGTGTGTGCCGGGTCGCAAGCAGTGTTGTCCAGAGGACCCTGGCCACCCGCGGCCGTAAGCGGGAGGCACCGCGCCGCCAGGCGTGGGGGGATGGAGCGGAGCGGAAGGTCCGAAGGACAACACCGCTTCGACCATACCAGGCGATGGAACCGGCGGAGCGGAAGGTTCGAGGGAGAAGCATCGCCGTGTGAGGGATCGGGCGGATGTGCAGTCCAACTGCCCGTTTGAAATGTGGATTTTTATTCTTAAGTTTGGATTCACAAACAAATCAAGCCAAGCTTATGAAAAAGATACTTGTTGTCGGCAGCAGCAACACCGACATGACGGTGAAGACCCCGGTGATGCCAGCTCCAGGGGAGACCGTGCTGGGAGGCGAGTTCACCATGAGCGCAGGCGGCAAGGGCGCCAACCAGGCCGTAGCCGCCAAGCGGGCCGGGGGAGACGTCTCCTTCATCTGCAAGGTAGGAAGGGACATGTTCGGCGACAATTCGCTGCGTCATTATGAGGATGAGGGGATAGACGTGTCCGGCGTCATCCGTTCCGGAAAGCCTTCCGGTGTGGCCCTGATCACCGTAGACAAGGATGCCGAGAACTGCATCGTCGTGGCATCCGGTGCCAACCTGGACTTCACTCCCGGTGACATCGAAGCGAGCAGGGAGGCCCTCAGGTCCTGTGATATCCTCCTCATGCAGTTGGAAATTCCCGTCCCGGCCGTGCTCGAATGCGCCAGGACCGCCCGCGAGGCTGGGGCCATGGTGGTCTTGAATCCGGCTCCATATTCAGATCTTCCCGAAGAGCTTTTCAGATACATTTCCCTGTTCATCCCCAATGAGACCGAACTCTCCGGTTTTTCCGGGGTCGAAGTCCGCGACGCCGCATCGGCCGCCAGGGCCGGAAGGGTCCTTCAGGACAAGGGAGTCGGCAACCTTATAGTGACCATGGGCGGCAAGGGGTCGCTCATCCTTGACGGCGGTGAGCCGAGGATGGTGCCGGCCTTCAAGGTCGATGCGGTCGACACCACCGGAGCGGGGGATACCTACTGCGGTTCCCTTTGCGTAGCGCTTGCGGAAGGCAAGTCACTTGACGAGGCCGCTCTCTTCGCCAGCGCGGCGTCCGCCCTGTCCGTTACGAAGATGGGAGCGCAGACCGCGATACCGAGCCGCGAGGAGACCGAAGCGCTTCTCCGCCTCAGGTCCAGGTGAGTGAGGCAGGAGCCGGGATGCATATTCTTGGGCATGGAATCAAGAAAATGAAGCATTTTTTGCATCGAATCAATAAATTAATAATACTGAAATGGTTATCGTCAACAATTACGTACTGGCAGTCATCCTCTGCTTTGTCATAATGCTCTGCTGGGGCTCGTGGGGTAACACCCAGAAACTCGCTGCAAAAAGCTGGAGATACGAGCTCTTCTACTGGGACTATGTCATCGGAATGGTCCTGTTCGCCCTCCTTCTTGCCTTCACTCTCGGCAGTTTCGGCCATGACGGCGAACCGTTCCTGCAGAACATCAAGGGAGTTTCGGCCGCCAACTGGGGCTGGATACTCCTGGGCGGAGTCATATTCAACGCTTCCAACATCCTCCTTTCCGCTTCGACTTCCATAGCCGGCATGTCCGTGGCTTTCCCTCTTGGGGTCGGCCTTGCGCTTGTGCTGGGAGTTGCCAACAATTACATCGTGAACCACACCGGCAATCCCGTCCTCCTGGCCGCAGGAGTCGCCCTTGTGGTGGTGGCCATTGTCTGCAACGGTATCGCGTCCGGCAAGAAAGGCGGCTCGGACGTGGGCGGGGCGGAGCGTCGCAAGGGCGTGATCCTGGCCCTGGTGGCCGGGGTGCTGATGTCCTTCTTCTCTTCGTTCGTGATGAGGGGTATGGGCAACGTCGACGCAGTGGCGGATGCAGCCAAGTTCGCCGCTCCGTACGCCACTCCCTACACCGCTGCGGTGATATTCACCCTCGGCGTCCTTGCCAGCAATTTCCTGTTCAACACCGTCGTGATGAAGAAGCCCTTCGTCGGGGAACCGGTCTCCTACAGCCAGTATTTCGCGGGCAGCGCCGGTACTCACCTTGTGGGGATGCTCGGAGGCGCGATATGGTGCCTTGGAACCGCGCTCAGCTACATAACTTCAAAGGCGGCGGGACCTGCGGTTTCATACGCCCTCGGGCAGGGAGCTCCGATGATCGCTGCGATCTGGGGCGTCTTCGTCTGGAAGGAGTTCAAGGGATCCGGGAAGAATGTATATGCCCTCCTCGGGCTGATGTTCCTCTTCTTCGTGGCCGGCCTTTCGCTGATCGTAGCCGCCGGAGCGTGATTCCGGTCCGCAGCACTGCCGTGCCGACAGCCGGCGCGTGACGCCGTTTGCCAGCCATGCGGAACCCGGCCTTCCGGTGCATGGCGGCCGCTGCACACCTTATTATATTCATTGCAACCAGATAATCAGGAAATATGAAGAAATTGTCCGTCGCCGCGGCCGTGGCCGCGCTGTGCATCGCATCCACAGGCTGCGCAAACCGCAGCGAGGTTGCCACCCAGGAGCCCATTAAGGTCATTTTCGAGACCGACCTGGGCAATGACGTCGATGATGCCATGGCTCTCGACCTCATGTTCAAGTACATGTCCGAAGGCAAGATCGACCTTGTCGCGATCATGCTCAACAAGGAGAGTCCTTTCTCCGCTGAATATGCGGACATCCTCTGTACGTGGTACGGCCATCCCGGGATTCCGATCGGGGTCGTCCGCGGCGGGGCAGACTGCTCCCAGGATGCAGTCCAGTATGCCCAGGCTGTCTGCGAGATGAAGGATGCGGAAGGCAAGCCGCTCTTTGCCCGTTCCATGTCCGGTTATGACGACCTCCCGCTTGCCGTTGACCTTTACAGGAAGATCCTTTCCGAAGCGGAGGACGGGAGCATCACCATCGTCTCGACAGGGTTCTCCACGAATCTTGCCCGTCTGCTCGACACGCCCTCCGACGACGTCTCTCCCCTGACCGGCAAGGAACTCGCCGAGAAGAAAGTCGCGCTTCTTTCCACCATGGCGGGAGCCGTGGCAAACGAGAACCAGCCCGAGTATAATATAATAAAGGATATACCCGCAGCCAAGAAGCTCTTCGCCGAGTGGCCCGGCAAGATAGTCGATTCTCCTTTCGAGGTCGGGATTGCCATCCGCTATCCTGGTTCGAGCATAGAGAATGATTTCTCCTGGACGACGGCGCATCCCGTGGTCGAAGCCTACAAGGTCTACAACAAGATGCCTTATGACGAACCGACATGGGACATCACCAGCTTCCTCTATGTGGTAGAGGGGCTCGGTACTCCCGAGAACTCCCTCTTCAGCATCGTCGGCCCAGGCACCTTGGAGGCAAACGACCTCGGCGGAATGCGGTTCACCCCTCAGGAGTCCGGCAACCGCTATTACCTTACCGTCGATTCGACCCAGGCGGCCGCCGTGCTTGACCGTTTCCTGGAAATCCTTCCGAAGGAGCCTGCAAGGTAAATCCAGCCTTCCGCGCAACCGTGTCTTCCTACCGGATCTCTTCGGACTGCGCGACTTCTGGAACCCGTCCGGTCCGCAAGAGTGCCGGACGGGATTCATTTTATCGATTTAGGCCCCTCGGTTGATGATTTTGTTGAAAACTTTTATCAAAAAAAATTTGGTAGTTTGAAAAATTGGGCTACCTTTGCACCCGCTTCTGAAAAGGGGCACCAAAAAAGTTCATTGAAAAGACTGAAGGAAGTACAACAAAGTACCGAGAACGAAACGAGAGCGTTGATTTCTTTAGGAATTAAGCTGCCGGGATCTGACTAGAG
>ONRD01000019.1 GCA_900320185.1 uncultured Bacteroidales bacterium | reverse complement strand
TCCCGAACAGAGAAGTTAAGCTCATCCGCGCCGATGGTACTGACCCACCAGTTGGGAGAGTAGGTCGCCGCCGTTCTTAGGGAGTCCGTCACAGACACATGTCTGCGACGGACTCCTTCTTTTTTTTGTGTATGTATGGTGTGATTACTCGTTGCCTCTGTATGCTCCGGTGAACAGAACCGCTCCTGTCGAAGTCTCGCTTATAATGTAAAGGAATGGATGGTCGGCGCAGAAGTCTTGACTTACTCCCGTTGTATATCCTATTATAGTCACAGTCGCAGCTTCAGTACCAGATTCATTGACTTCGATTGCGGAAACCTGGAATATGTCCCTGCCGTCCAGTAAAATATTCTCCTGGGAGTCACCGTTCAGTTCCGTCAAGTATTCGCAACCCATCTTGGACAGGATTCCTGTCAAGTTGACCCGATTTCCTTTAATTGAGAATCTTGGCAGGGATATCTCACGGACCCTGATGCCATTCTCTTTCGGTTTCCCTTTGTCTGCAAGATAATCTGCAGCATCTTCCAAACTGTATCCGGACTTTGGAAGGTAAACAGTCATCTCGAATGCACCGTTCCCATATGGGAGTGATACAGCCTGGAAAATGTTATTTTCAAAATATGGAATTTCAGATAATTGTCCGTGATCCATTGACATCATGTCAACTTGGGTTTTCTTACCTTCTTCATCGGTGAATGTATGTCTGGCTGTATTCTTCTTTTCAAATTTGTATTTCCATTGTCCCTTGAAATATAGTGCATTGGCAATGATTTCAAGGCCTGGTACAACATTTACTGGGCTTATGGCTTTATCTATCATTCCCCGGGTTTCTTCCTTAGTCCATGTGTTAATAAATTTGGCAACCGCTTCCTGATTATCCTTGAAGGGCATGCTCTCAAGCATGGTATTGTAACAGGTGGTCGCAATGTCTTTGAATTCAGCCTTGGGTTCTCCATAGTCGCTGTCAATGACAATGGCATTTGCGGTAGAAACTTGTACCTTCTCGCTCAATTTGGGAAGTCGCTCTGACATTATCGAGCAGTACTCCCTGATATCTGACCTTCTAGCTCCTTCAAATCCCAGAATTTTGGAAATCTGGTCAAACTCTTCTTCCTCAGTAGCTGAATCGGCTGTCAAAGCCAAGGCGAAAGTAAGAGAGAAGGGTGAAATCATGAAGGAGTTGTCTTCTTGTTGTACAGCTTCCTTCAGAAGTCTGTATCCGAAGGAGTTCCCTCCTGATACAAAACTTTTCGTGTTCCCGGTCAGCTCTATAGGCGTAAAAGGAATGTCTTCAGCCTCCGGTTCGAACTTGGAGCATGAACCGGCCGAAATGGCCAGCAGGATGGCAAAAGCCATATTGATAACATGATACTTCATGGCAGTGGCAGTTATGGGTTAATGTAGAAGGTTTCTATGGTAAAAAATGCGGAAGTGATGTCAGACTGACAGGATGTCGGCGAATACGCCGGCCGCGGTGACGTCGGCTCCGGCTCCATAGCCTTGGATAAGCATAGGGTGCTTGTTGTAGCGTTCCGTGGTGATGAGGATGATGTTGTTGGATCCGTCCAGCACGTAGAAAGAATGCTGCATCGGAATCTCTTCCAGCGAGACGCTGCATTCGCCTTTCTCCATTCGGGCTACGAATCTCCATCTGCGGCCCTCTTCCTTCAGTTTCTTCCGCCCTTTCTCGAAATGGGCGTCAAGAGAAGGAAGCTTCTCCCAGAACTCCTCCAGGCTGCATTCGAAAAGCTCCTGCGGAATGAAAAGGCTTGCTTTCACGTCTTCCTGCTCGACTTCGTATCCGGCTTCCCTTGACAGGATCACCAGTTTGCGGATGACATCTTTGCCTGAGAGGTCGATCCTTGGGTCAGGTTCCGAGTAACCTTGTTCCATCGCCATCCTTACTGCCTTGCTGAAAGACACCTCCTCCGAGATGGTGTTGAATATGAAGTTCAGAGTGCCGCTCAGGACGGCTTCCAGCCTGAGGATACGGTCCCCGCTGTTCCTCAGGTCGTTTATGGTGCCGATTATCGGAAGCCCCGCGCCGACGTTGGTCTCGAAGAGGAACTTCACTCCACGCCTGAGAGCGGTCTCCTTCAGACTGCGGTAGCGGCTGTAGGAGGATGAGGCAGCTATCTTGTTGGCGGTGACGACATTTATTCCGTGGTTGAAGAAGTCTTCGTACAGGGAGGCTACTTCACCGGAGGCGGTGCAGTCCACGAACACGGAATTGAATATGTTCATCCCGATGACTTCGTCACGGAGCCTGCCCGGGTCGAGAGGGGAGCCTTTTTCAAGGATTTCCCTGTAACGGGAAAGGTCGATCCCGTCGCGGTTGAATATTCCTTTTACGCTCCTGGCGATGCCGACGACGTTGATCTTGACGTTGCTCTCCTGCATCAGGCGGCTGCGTTGACATGCGATCTGCTCGAGCAGTTTCCCGCCAACTGTTCCTGTTCCGCAGACGAAGAGGTTCAGTTCCTGGTATTCGGACAGGAAGAAACTGTCATGTATGACGTTCAGGGCCTTGCGCAGTTGGTTCCGCCGCACTATGAAGGATATGTTGGACTCGGAGGCATCCTGGGCGAAAGCATTCACGGATATGCCGTTTCTCCCAAGGGTCGAGAACAGCTTCCCGGCCACTCCGGGCGTATCCTTCATGTTCTCTCCTATGACGGAGACCGCTGCGAGAGCGTCGGATACGATAGCCGGGAGAAGCGCCCCGCTGGCAATCTCACGTGAGAAGGCCCCGTCGAGGACTGCCTTTGCCTTCATTGCGTCCCGTGAACTCACTCCGATCGAAATGCCTGTCTCCGAAGCGGACTGGCACACCAGGAAGGCGCTGATCCTCTCAAGTGCCAGGGCTGTGAATATCCTGCAGTTGACACCGACAAGACCGGCCATTGAGGTGCCGGAGAGAGTGATCAGGCTGACATCGTCGATCGAGGAGATCCCGCGGATGGCCCTTTCCGACGCGCCTACATCTGCGCGGATGGTGGTGCCGGTGCCTTGAGGGTTAAGGAAGTTCTTGACAATCAGGGGTATTCCCTTGGCGTGCACGGGATAGATGGCGGGGGAGTAGATCACTTCGGCGCCGAAGTTGCACAGTTCCATGGCCTCCCTGTAATTCATCTCCTTGATCACGTAGGCGGTCTTTACGGAATGCGGGTCCGCTGTCATGAACCCGTCCGTGCCGGTCCAGATCTCAAGGGCTTCTGCATCCTGCTCCGAGGCGATGAGGCTGGCCAGGTAGTCAGCCCCGCCTTTTTCAAGGTCGTCGAATTCGCCGGTCTTGAATCCGTCGGGGATGAATCCGGGAACTATCGCCGTTTCGCATGCCGGAAGCATTTCCGGATGCCCTCCCAGGTAGACCTGCGGGTTGCGTACCTCCGCTCCGGGAATTGCCTTGCAGAGTTCACGGGCCATGGCTTTGGCGGCATCCCTGGCCTGGGCACCTGCTCCTTCAAGGGGAGCGACCACCACGATCTTCGCCCCGGGCTCAGATTCAATGATCGCCTTCATCCTCCCGACGCCGTCGGGAACGTTCAGGGATGTTGCCCCGAATTTCAGTACTCTCATCTTGTGTCAAGTTCGTTTTACAATTGAGTGGGGAAACTCAGCCTATGGTATCCTTGATGTTGTACTTGTTCCTGTCGGCGGAGTTGCGCGAGATCATCTCGCAGATGAAGCCGGCAAGGAACAGCATGACTCCAAGGATCACGGCGACCAGGGCAAGGTAGAACAGCGGCTGGTCGGTGACGGCCCGGTAGTAGGCCCCGCTGGCCTGATGCACCAGCTTCGCCACTATGATCCAGATCGTCATTACGAAACCGACGAGGAACATCAGCAGGCCGGTGAAGCCGAAGAAGTGCATGGGCTTCTTCCCGAAGGTGCTCAGGAACCAAAGTGACAGCAGGTCCAGGAAGCCGTTGACGAAGCGCTCGAGGCCGAACTTGCTCTTCCCGTATTTCCTTTTCTGGTGATGGACAGGCTTTTCGGTGATCCTGGTGAAGCCGGCGTTCTTGGCAAGGTAGGGGATGTACCTGTGCATCTCGCCGTACACCTCAATGTTCTTTACGACTTCGTTCCTGTAGGCCTTCAGGCCGCAGTTCATGTCGTGCAGCTTTATCCCGGTGATGCGCCTGGCCGTGGCGTTGTAGAGCTTGGACGGCAGGTTTTTCGTGACCTTGTTGTCCTGCCTGTGCTGTTTCCAGCCGGAGACGACGTCCCATCCCTCGTTGACCACCATGTCATACATCCTTGGAATCTCTTCCGGGGAATCCTGCAGGTCGGCGTCCATGGTGACGACGACCCTGCCTTCGGCTTTTGCGAAGCCATGGAAGAGGGCTGCGGACTTGCCGTAGTTGCGCCTGAAGGATATTCCCTTGACGCGGTCGTCATCCTTTGCAAAGCCCTGGATCCTTGCCCATGAGCCGTCGGTGCTGCCGTCATCCACGAAGATCACTTCGTAAGCGTAGCCGTTGGCGTTCATGACGCTCCTGATCCATGCGAGCAGTTCGCCCAGGGACTCCTCCTCGTTCAGGAGGGGGATGATGATTGATAGGTCTTTCTGGTATTCCATTTCAGTCACTTATGATCGGTCTGAGGGTTGCAGCCTGCCGGCAGCGCGCTGCCCGGGCAGGCACCTTTTTTACAGGAGGGTGGTCTGGTCGTCGACGTCGTCGTGGTCCAGGGGGTCGCCGAAGGCGTCATGCGGGAGGGTGTCCTTGGCGAACATGAGGGTGAATATCCATCCCCAGAAGCAACCGTATGCAAGATAGAAGAAGAAGGACCAGACAGGAAGCTTGGGAAACATCTTCTCCACGGAGTCCATGGTGTTGGAATCAAGCCCTGCCGGCATCTGGGACATCTGTTCCTGGAATGCTTCCATGAATTCCGCGGCCGGGACCTTGGTCACCATGAATGCCAGGATGGAGGCAATGATGAGGGAGGAGAAAAGGCCGGTCTTGAGACCGTAGTTCTTGAGGGAATCGTAGCCGACGCCATTGTAGGAGGTGGCAAACCTCTTCAAGAGGTATTTGAAGAACACGGCGCAGCAGACTATCTTGGCAACCCACATGACTATGGAGAGGAATCCTCCTCCTATGCCTCCTATACCGCCCGCGAGGGTGGAGGCGAACTGCAGCGCCAGCGTCACCGCCGCCATCATCAAGCCCGCGACCGCTGCACTGTTCCAGCTTGCGGCGCTGCTGAACTCTTTCCTTGTTTCCATATTAAGCCTTGTATTGCAGTGCAAAAATAGCAAAATAATTCGTATCTTTGTCGACTGGCTAAGAATATGGCTGGCCAAGTTCAAGTACTTGGTCTGTAAATTACTGGTCAGTCCAATTTATTTTAGTTAGTTTTATGATCAACATCACATTTCCTGACGGCAGCGTCAGGGCCTACGAGAAAGGCGTAACAGGTTATGAGATCGCCCGGAGCATCAGCCCCAGGCTTGCGGAAGAAGTGCTGGCGATAGCGGTAAAGCCCGCCGGTGACAAGACCATCGGCAAGGGTGAGACCCGGGACCTGGACCGTCCGTTGACTGAGGATTGTTCGATTATGCTCCTCAAGTGGGAGGACGACGAGGCCAAGAGGGTTTTCTGGCACTCTTCTTCGCACTTGATGGCGGAGGCTCTCGAGGACCTGTTCCCCGGGGTGAAGTTCGGAATCGGACCGGCTATCGAGAACGGCTTCTACTACGACGTCGACCTGGGAGGCCATCAGCTTACCG
The DNA here is from genome assembly GCA_900320185.1 of uncultured Bacteroidales bacterium. Taxonomy (GTDB): domain Bacteria; phylum Bacteroidota; class Bacteroidia; order Bacteroidales; family UBA932; genus Cryptobacteroides. The sequence goes on along the minus strand of ONRD01000019.1, from coordinate 36,481 downwards.
ACGCTGATTTCCCCAAAATAGAAAAGAGGATGCTCGAACTTGCCCGCGAAAAGCAGGCGTTCACCAGGATAGAGGTTCCCAAGGCCGAGGCCATGGAGCATTTCCGCCAGAAGGGCGACCCTTACAAGTGCGAGCTGATCGACGAACTTGAGGACGGCACCATCACATATTACACGAACGGCCATTTCACGGACCTGTGCCGCGGACCGCATCTCCGCAGCACCGAGGTCATCAAGGCAGTCAAGCTGACCGCCCTCGCAGGCGCATACTGGCGCGGTGACGAGAAGCGTCCCCAGCTTACCAGGATCTACGGCATCACCTTCCCCAAGAAGAACATGCTCGACGAGTACCTGGTAGTCCTCGAGGAGGCCAAGAAGCGGGATCACCGCAAGCTCGGCAAGGAGATGGAGTTCTTCACCTTCTCGTCCAGGGTCGGACTCGGCCTTCCCCTCTGGCTCCCGCGTGGCTCGGTCATGCGGTATGAGCTCGAGAAGTTCCTTCGCCGCAAGCAGGATGAGTACGGTTATCTGCCCGTGGTCACTCCGCACATCGGCGGGAAGGACCTCTACGTCACATCCGGGCATTATGCGAAGTACGGCAAGGATTCATTCCAGCCCATCCACACTCCCCAGGAAGGGGAGGAGTACATGCTCAAACCCATGAACTGCCCCCATCACTGCGAGATCTTCCGTTCCGCTCCCCGTTCCTACAGGGACCTGCCCCTGAGGCTTGCGGAGTTCGGAACCGTCTACCGCTACGAGCAGAGCGGAGAGCTGCACGGTCTCACCAGGGTCCGCTCCTTCACCCAGGACGACGCCCACATGTTCGTGACGCCGGACCAGCTGAAAGGGGAGTTCGAGAAGGTCATCGACCTGATCCTCTATGTGTTCAGGATATTCAAGTTCGACAAATACACTGCCCAGGTGTCCCTCAGGGACCCTTCCGACAAGTCCAAGTACATCGGCAGCGACGAGAACTGGGAGAAGGCGGAGAACGCCATCATCGAGGCGGCCGCGGAGAAGGGACTCAAGACCGTCGTGGAATATGGTGAAGCGGCATTCTACGGCCCCAAACTTGACTTCATGGTACGCGATGCCATAGGCAGGAAGTGGCAGCTCGGGACTATCCAGGTGGATTACAACCTTCCCGAAAGGTTCCAGCTCGAGTACACCGACGCCGATGGCAGCAAGAAGCGTCCGGTCATGATCCACAGGGCACCTTTCGGCTCCATCGAGAGGTTCACCGCCGTGCTCCTCGAGCACACCGGCGGACACCTGCCTCTGTGGCTCAGCCCCGACCAGGTTAAGGTGCTGCCTGTCAGTGAGAAATATTCAGATTTTGCAAAAAAAGTTTGCAGATTGATGAATAATTCCGATATTCGCAGCTCCGTTGATGACAGAAATGAAACCCTCGGAAAGAGAATCCGTGAGATTTCATTGCTGAGAGTACCCGTGCTGGCTATCGTGGGAGAGAAGGAAGTGGCGGAAGGCACGGTTTCTGTCAGGAAGGAAGGCGCCGATGCAGGCACCATGAAAGTAGAAGATTTCATCGCTTGGTTCAAGGCGGAGGTCGCCCGTGAACTGGCGTAGTTGGATGTGTTTATTGCAAACAGGAGACAAAAGATTAGTAAAGATTAAAGAATGCCTTACAAGAAACCACATTACGGAGGTTCCAGACCGTCTACGTTCAGGCCTGGCGGAGTGAAGCCCGCCGTTGTCCGCGGTCAGCGTCCCGTCCGCCAGAAGGCCGAGGACGAGCTCAACATCAACGAGGAGATCACGGCCTCGCAGGTTCGTCTCGTCGGTGACAACATTGCGGAACCCGGAATCTATCCTATCTCCAAGGCCCTTCAGATGGCGGACCAGCTGGAGTTGGACCTTGTGGAGATCAGCGCGAAGGCAGACCCTCCTGTCTGCAAGATACTCGATTACCAGAAGTACCTTTACCAGCAGAGGAAGAAGGCCAAGGAAATCAAGCAGAACGCCTCCAAGATAGTCATCAAGGAGATCCGGTTCGGCCCCAACACCGACGAGCATGATTTCCAGTTCAAGCTCAAGCATGCAAGGGAGTTCCTCGAGGAGGGCTCCAAGGTGAAGGCGACGATCTTCTTCCGCGGGCGTTCCATAATGTTCGCCGACCAGGGAGAGAAGCAGCTCCTGCGCTTCGCCGTAGAGCTGGAAGAGTACGGGAGGGCGGAGAACATGCCGACCCTGGAAGGGAAGCGCATGACCATGATGATCGCCCCGCTGAAGAAAAAACAGTAGAAGAATCCGCAGTGCTGCGGAGCATATATTAACATTAACAATTAAAACAAATGGCAAAGCTCAAGACCGTCTCCGGTGCCAAAAAGCGTTTCACGCTTACCGGAACAGGAAAAATCAAGAGGAAGCATGCTTACCACAGCCACATCCTCACGAAGAAGACCAAGAAACGCAAGAGAAATCTTGACCACTTCGCTATCGTCGAGGCTGACGACATCAGAAGGGTAAAGGAAATGTTGGTCCTTTAAGTAATTCATTGTTTAACTGGAACGCAGTAGGACAAGAACCGGGACGCTTCCCGGTCACTGCTACCAAAAAAGATCAAAAAAATGCCAAGATCAGTAAATTCAGTTGCCTCTAGGGCACGCCGCAAGAAGATCCTCAAGAGGACCCGCGGAAATTTCCTCTCCAGAAGGAATGTCTGGACCGTAGCGAAGAACACTTACGAGAAAGGTCTCACCTACGCTTACCGTGACCGCAAGGCCAAGAAGCGCACCTTCCGCGCCCTCTGGATCCAGAGGATCAACGCGGCAGCCCGCCAGTACGGCATCTCGTACTCCCAGTTCATGGGCAAGCTCGCGAAGCAGAACATCGGCCTGAACCGCAAGGTCCTCGCCGACCTCGCCATGAACAATCCGCAGGCATTCGAGGCTATCGTCAATTCCGTAAAATAGTTTTTTGAAGTGAGCTTGAGCGAGATATACCACAACAAATGGGTGAGGACGGGCTTCTGGTCCGTTCTGTACCTGGCGTGGGTTGTCTGGCTCGGGAACTATTGGTGGCTCCTGGGGCTGATCGTCATCTTCGACATCTTCGTGACCAAGAAGGTGAAGTGGGCGTTCTGGAAAAAGAACTACAAACCCGGGGAGAAGCACAATGTATGGCTGGACTGGCTTGACGCCATCATATTCGCAGTCATCGTCGTGACTTTCATCAATATCTTCTTCTTTCAGGCTTTCAAGATACCTTCCTCCTCGATGGAGAGTTCCCTGTACACCGGCGACCATCTGTTCGTCAGCAAGACTGCTTACGGTCCCCGTATCCCGGAAACTCCCCTGACGATTCCTTTCACCCACAACGTGATCTTCGGCAAGGAGTCGTATTCGACTCTCATCAAGAACGATTACAGGCGGCTGAAGGGTTTCCGCCAGGTTCGCAGGGGAGACTGCGTGGTCTTCAATTTCCCCAACGGCGACACCGTCCTGACCAAGATTCCTTCACAGGACTACTATTTCCTTGTTAGGACAGCCGGAAGGGACTATGCCATCAGCAATTTCGGACCGGTTAAGGTCCGGCCGATGGACAAGGAGGACCACTACGTCAAGAGATGTGTCGCCTGTCCGGGTGATTCCATCTCCGTAAGGGACGGACTCGTCTGGATCAACGGCGTCCAGCAGGAGGTCTATCCGGGCGTGCAGCTTTCCTACAAGGTCGTGACCACCGGACAGCGGATCAATCCGAAGAATCTTGAAAAGATGGATGTCAATGTCGAAGAGCTCTTTTTCGATCCCAACCTTCCCGGTTATCCGGCCATGCCCCTTACGGCATCGATGCTCGAGCAGGTCAAAGGCTACTCGTCCGTCGTGAGCGTGGAACCGAACGTGGATGTCTATCCTCCGGATTTCCCGGACTCGTACCTGAGCATATTCCCCTTCTCGGAGAATTTCAAATGGACGAGGGACAACTTCGGGCCGTTGTGGATCCCAAGCAAGGGTGCGACAGTCCCTCTTTCGGTGGACAATCTCCCGCTGTATGAGAGGCTGATCACTTCCTACGAGCACAATGACCTGGCGGTAAGCCCCGAAGGGAAGATTTCCATCAATGGTGAAGAAGTCTCAAGCTACACTTTCAAACAGGACTATTACTTCATGATGGGGGACAACAGGCACAATTCCCTGGACTCAAGGTACTGGGGATTCGTCCCTGAGGACCACATCGTCGGAAGGCCGTCGCTTATCTGGCTGTCCACCGATGCGTCCCGCAGGTTCCCTGACAACATCCGTTGGCGCAGATTTTTCAAATTTATCTAGGATTCTTGCAATTCTGATTTTTTTAACCGAAATTTGCACCCCGCAATTTGTTTTGAATCAATAAAAAAGTTAAATATCATGGCAAAAGTTTGTCAAATCACAGGACGGAAGAGAATGATCGGCTGCAATGTCGCTCACTCGAAGCTTCGCACCAAGCGTGACTTCTCCCTCAACCTCAAGACCAAGAAGTTCTGGTCTGAGTCTGAGCAGAGGTTCATAACCCTCAAGGTCTCGACCAAGGGCATGAGGACTATTGAAAAGAAAGGCCTTGACGCCGCTCTCAAGGAGGCCCAGGCAAAAGGATATGTCGGCCTTGTTTAAAATCATTTGAGTTATGGCAAAGAAAGCAAAAGGAAACAGGGTGCAGGTCATCCTTGAGTGCACTGAGCAGAAAGAAAGCGGTGTTCCCGGCATGTCCAGGTACATCACTACCAAGAACAAGAAGAACACACCTGAGCGTCTTGAGCGCAAGAAGTACAACCCTTACCTTCACAAGGTGACCGTTCATCGCGAAATCAAATAAGGAGATTAACACATGGCAAAGAAAGCAGTCGCTACGTTCGCCGCAAAGGCCGGCGCAAAGAGCATGGTGAAGTGCATCCGTATGGACAAGTCTCCCAAGACCGGAGCCTACATCTTCACCGAGCAGCTTGTCGAAGCTGAGAAGACCAAGGAATTCTTCAACGGCAAGAAATAATCTTCCGTCTGGAAATATGTTTAAGAACGCAGTCTCTTTGGGGCTGCGTTTTTTGCTTCTGCACCAGAATTTGAGTATATTTGCAAGATTGATGGAATATCGCTATGGGACTGTTTGACAGAGGAGTCAAGAAGACTAAGGAAAGTTTCTTCCAAAGGCTTTCCAGGTCGATCATCGGCAAATCAAAGGTTGATGACGATGTGCTTGATGCCATCGAAGAGGCCCTTGTCGCCTCCGACATGGGAGTCGATACCACGCTCAAGATAGTCGACAGCCTTGAGGAAAGGGTCGGAAGGGACAAGTACATGTCTTTCGGCGAACTCGTCGAAATGCTTCGCGACGAGATAGGAAAGCTGCTGGACGTGGATTCCCAGGAATCTGTGGGAGAGCCTTTCGACCTCGGGAAGAAACCGCTTGTGGTGATGGTCGTAGGAGTCAACGGAGTGGGGAAGACCACCACGATCGGCAAGCTTGCTTCCCGCTACAAGGCTGCGGGCAAGAAGGTCATGATCGGTGCCGCGGATACTTTCAGGGCCGCCGCCGTCGAACAGCTCCAGATCTGGGCGGACCGCGCCGGTGTTGAGATCGTCAAGCAGAAACAGGGCTCCGATCCGGCTTCCGTAGCCTTCGACACCGTCAAGTCCGCGGTGGCAAAGGACATGGACGTGGTCCTTATCGACACGGCCGGCAGGCTTCACAACCGGGTCGACTTGATGAACGAGCTTACTAAGATCCGCAATGTCATGCGGAAGGTCGTCCCGGACGCTCCGCATGAGGTCCTGCTGGTCCTTGACGCTTCGACGGGGCAGAACGCTTATCGCCAGGCTCAGGAGTTCGCCAGGGCCACCGACATCACCTCGCTTGCCGTCACCAAGCTTGACGGTACGGCCAAGGGAGGCGTCGTGATAGGGATAGTGGACCAGATGAAAGTCCCGGTCAAGTTCATCGGGATAGGGGAAGGGATAGACGACCTGAAGGTCTTCGACCGCAAGGAGTTCGTGAACTCCCTTTTCTCTGTTGAAGATATCGATAAATAACGGTAAAAGAATATGAAACTTTCTTACAATTGGCTCAAGGATTACCTCGGCTGCGACCTGACCCCGCAGCAGGTTGCGGACGCGATGACTGACATCGGCATCGAAGTCGATGCCGTGGAGGAGCAGGAACAGATACCAGGCGGTCTGGCCGGAGTGGTGGTCGCCCGTGTGGCCGAGTGCGTGCCCCATCCTGATTCGGACCATCTCCATGTCACGAAGGTGGACGACGGGAGCGGAGAGCTCCTGACCGTAGTGTGCGGGGCTCCCAATGTCGCCGCAGGGCAGAAAGTGCTCTTCGCGCGCATCGGTACCGTCCTGCCCGGGGATTTCAAGATCAAGAAGTCCAAGATCCGCGGCATAGAGTCCTTCGGGATGATCTGCGCCGACGACGAGCTCGGCATAGGTGAGGACCATTCCGGTATAAAGGTCCTTCCGGAGGATGCACCTGTCGGGATGTCCGCCAAGGAGTATCTCCATCTCGAGACGGAGGCCGTCATCGAATATGAGATTACCGCGAACCGTGTCGACGCTTCGTCCCACATAGGCGTTGCGCGCGACCTCTACGCATGGATGATGCTCAACGGCATCCCCTGCAAGTTCGCATATCCTGGTATAGAAGACTGGAAGGACGGTGAAGGCAAAGGTCTTTCCATCGATGTCCAGGACCCTTCGGCGGCTCCCCGCTACTGTGGGATCACCGTCAAGGGAGTGAAGGTAGGACCATCCCCGGAGTGGCTTCAGAAGAAGCTCCTGTCAATTGGCCTGAGGCCCATAGACAACGTGGTGGATGTGTCCAATTTCATCCTCTGGGAGCTCGGGCAGCCGCTCCATACCTTCGATGCCGACAAGGTCTCCGGAGGTACCGTGATCGTAAGAAGGGCGCATGAAGGGGAGAAGATCGTCACCCTGGACGAGGTCGAGCGCAAGCTTTCGCCGGAGGACATCGTCATAGCCGACGCGGAGGGACCCATGTGCATAGCGGGAGTCTTCGGCGGCATCGGCTCCGGAGTTACTGAATCCACGGTCAACGTCTTCATCGAGAGCGCCTATTTCGATCCCGGTTCAGTCCGCAAGACCTCCAAGCGCCACACTCTCCAGACAGACGCTTCGTTCAGGTTCGAGAGGGGAGCCGACCCTGCAATCTGTGAATATGCCTGCAAGCGCGCCGCCCTTCTCATCAGGGAACTTGCCGGAGGCGAGATCGTCGGCGGCATGGAGGAGTTCTATCCCGTAAAGATCGGGAAGAAGGTCATCGACCTCGACTACGACCGCATCGAGAAGTTCATCGGCAAGAAGATCGGACACGACACGATAGAGAAGATACTCGGTTACCTGAGCTATGACTTCGTCCAGAAACGGGAGGGGGGCGCCCTGGTCGCGGCTCCGACCTACATGATCGACGTGACGAGGGAGTGCGACGTGGTCGAGGAGATCCTCAGAATCTACGGCTACAACAACATCGACCTTCCTCCGCACATGAAGATGTCAGTCAATGCCACTCCTTCCCCCGAACCGGAGGCAGTCCGTAACGGGATATCCAATTTCCTGGCTGCCAACGGCTTCGTCGAAACGATGAACAATTCCCTGACGAAGAGTGCATATTACAAGGGGCTTTCTTCTTTCCCGGAGGAAAGGTGCGTGCAGGTGGTGAATCCCCTGAGCTCCGACCTCAACGTCATGCGGCAGACCCTCATATTCAACGGCCTGGAGGTCGTTGCCTACAACCAGAACCGCCAGATCCAGTCGATGAAGCTGTTCGAGTACGGCTCGGTCTACAGCAGGGACCCCGAGTCCGACGGTAAGACCCTCGCCTCTTACGAGGAGCATCAGGCTTTCTCGCTTTTCATAACCGGTTCTTCAGAGAAGAGCTGGAACCAGCAGCCTGGGAAGAGTTCCTTCTTCGAGCTCAAGGGCTATGTCGACCTGCTCCTGAGACGCTTCGGGGCCGATATCTACCAGATGGAGGCATCGGAGGCCCCTTCCGACATATTCAGTGAAGGAGTCTCGTATGCGCTTCCCGGTCAGCACCTTCCCCTTGCAGTGCTCGGCACCGTGCTACCTTCCCTCGCCCGCAAGTTCGATGTCAGGCAGCCGGTCTTTGCCGCAGAGATCAACTGGAACACTTTGTTCCAGCTTGTAAAGAGGGACAAGGTGACCTTCAAGGAGATGCCCAGGTTCCCGGAAGTACGCAGGGACCTTGCCCTCCTCCTGGATGAGGGAGTGAGTTATGCCGATCTTCGCCGGAGTGCTTTCAAGTCAGCCAGGAAACTCCTCAGGCAAGTGACTCTCTTCGATGTCTATCGCGGGGAGAAGATCCCCGAAGGCAAGAAGCAGTATGCCCTCGGCTTTGTCCTGCAGGACCTTGAAAAGACCTTGACGGACGCCGACGTAGAAAGGATAATGGACAGGATACTTTCCTCCTTCCGCAACGAGTTCGGAGCCACTCTGAGGTAGGACCCATGAAGAAGAGACTTCTCCGTACCCTTCTTGCAGCCCTGGCCCTGGCCTTGGCCTTGGCCTCGTGTGCCCGGGGCGACAAGGTCATCCCCAAGAAGACGATGGAGAAGATCTATTACGACATGTTCATGGCGGACCAGTGGCTTGCCGTACACCCTGAAGCCAGGGCCAAGGCTGACACCTCCTGGTTCTATGAACCGGTCTTCCAGAAATACGGCTACACCAAGGAGGACTATCTTCGCAGTGTCGATTTCTACCTCAACGATCCGGAACGGTACGCTGCTATGCTCCGGGAGGTGACGACGAGGCTGGAGAAGGATTTCAACCGCCTGACCGCCGAGGCTGAGAAGGAGAGGGAGGACCAGCATGCCGCTGCCATGGCCGCGGTGTCATCCTTCGACCAGGGAGAGCAATTCAATCCGGAAAGCATCCTTCTTTTCTTCGAGAAGCATTTCCCCGTGGAAGGATCCTACAAGTTTGTCAGGAAGGATGAAGTGTTTCCGTTCTACGGGCCTGCGCGAATCGTGCTGCCTGATACTTCCAGGGTGGCGGAAACTCCTGACAGTTCAGTGGTTGAACCCGCAGCGGAAGCACTGCCCGAGGCTGTGGGGACAGACGGCCCGGTGGCTTCCGATGGCACACCGGCCGGAGTTGAAAGCCGCAAGGCTGACCATAAGCCGGAAAAGCCAAAGTTGAAGGAGGAGTCCTCAAAAGGGGTAGAAGAATTGATATTCGAATGAGATTCGCCGCCAAATACCTTTACACCCTTGACAGGGAAGGACCGGTCCTGAACGGCTATGTCGTCACCGACCATGACGGAACTGTCGTCGAGACCGGGACCTGCGATGATCCGGAATCGGAGGAAATATTCATTGACGGGGCCATCGTTCCCGGTTTCGTGAATACCCACTGCCACCTGGAACTGTCTTCCATGCACAGGCTGTTCAGGAAAGGAACCGGCATGGCCGGCTTCATAGACCAGATTAACGCCCTGCGCGACACGACTTCCAGGGAGGAGAAGCTCGCCAAGATAAGATACTGGATGGACGTGATGTGGGACCGCGGAGTCTCTGCGATGGCCGACATAAGCAATTGCGCGGATACTTTCGGGATGAAGTCGTCTTCCCAGATGTACACCAGGACCTTCCTGGAAGTGTTCGGAACGGAGCCCCAGGACTGCCCGAAAGTTATTTCCGATGTCCTTGCCCTCAAGGCCCATGCCGACCGGATGGGACTCGATGCCGCTCCGACTCCCCACGCATGCTACACGATGAGTCCGCAGTTGCTGGAAGCTTCGTCTGCCGAAGGCCTGAAGTCCGGATTCCTCTCCTATCATTCGGAAGAAACTGAAGAAGAAGAGGAGATGCTGAAGCATGGCCGCGGGGCGATGTGGGACAACCGCAAGGCTGCCGGGATGAGCGTGCCTCCCGTCACGGGGAAATCATCCCTCCTCTATTTCCTGGACATCCTGCAGAAGGTGCATCCGGCCCCCTTCGACGAGCACATATTGCTTGTACATGAAGTCTGCATGGACCAGGAAGGGATCGATGCCGTCAAGAAGGTGCTGAGGCATCCGTTCATCGCCCTCTGCCCCCTGTCGAACCTTTTCATCCACGGCACGCTGCCACCGGTGGACCTGATGCGCTCCAACGGACTGAAACTTACCGTAGGGACGGATTCCCTGTCCAGCAACGACGACCTTGACATCGTCGCGGAACTGTTCTGCCTGCAGCAGCATTTCCCGTCGCTGGACCTTCATGAACTGCTCCTCTGGGCTTGCCGCAACGGTTCGGAATTCCTGGGCAAGGAAGAGCGGTTCGGTACCATCGAGCCTGGCAAGGCTCCAGGGATCGTGATGATTGACAATTTGGATGCCTCTGGCAGGCTTACGGCCGGAAGCACTTCATTAAGACTGGTTTAAGCTATGATGCGGGAAGAAACGGTGTTCGGCCCTATCCATTCCAGGAGGCTTGGATCGTCGCTCGGGATCAACTTGCTCCCGACCAGGGGGAAACTGTGCAATTTCGACTGCATCTACTGCGAATGCGGCTGGAACAAAGACGGCAGGGGAGACACCGTCCTGCCCTCTGCAGCTGAATTGAAGGATGCCCTTCAGGCAAAGCTGGCCTGGTGCAGGGCGGAAGGGATCGGGATCGACTCGATCACTTTCTCCGGGGATGGTGAACCCACCCTCAACCCGGATTTCGCACAGATCATCGACATCACCCTGGAACTCCGTGACGAATACTGCCCCGGGGCGGTGGTGTCCGTGCTTTCCAATGCCACGACTGCCGGCCGAAAGCCGGTCTTCGACGCGCTCCGCAAGGTGGACAACCCCATAATGAAACTGGACGCACCCACGGATGAACTGGCCGCCAGGATCAACCAGCCCCAGGGCCGTTACCATGTCGATGAAGTCGTTGCCTCCCTTGAACGCTTCGAAGGGGATTTCATCCTCCAGACAATGTTCCTCAAGGGCCCAGGCTTCGACTCTTCTTCTCCCGAGGTGCTGGGTCCGTGGATGGACATCGTCCGTCGTCTAAGGCCCAGGAAGATCATGGTCTATACCCTTGACAGGGAAGCCCCTGCAGAGGGGCTGGAGAAATTCTCCGTCGAGGAGATGACCCGTCTGGTGGCACCTCTTCTCGAAGAGGGATTCTCGATCAGCATAAGCGGGTAAACCCCGGCACCAAGATAATTGAAACAAGAACAGATAACAGTATGGAAGCATTTTTCGAAAAGTATGGCTACGCTCCGGACAAGGAGCAGATAAGCAAGAGGCTGGATATTTTCGCGGCCAACATCGACAACGTCATGTCCCCTGAGATACTGAGGAGGTGCATGTCGCTCATGGACCTTACCACTCTTCACACCGAAGACTCGTCAGCCTCGGTCGCGAAGCTGGTCGGGAAGGTGAATTCCTTCATGAACGACTATCCCGGCTACGAGCTCCCGGCCTCCATCTGCGTCTATCCCAATTTCGCCTCCACGGTGAAGGATACCCTGGTGAGCCGCGACGTACACGTCACCTGCGTGTCCGGTTGCTTCCCGACCTCCCAGAGCTTCCTCGAAGTCAAGGTGAAGGAGTGCGAGATGGCAGTCGAGGCAGGAGCGGACGAGATAGACATAGTCCTTGCCGTCGGTGCTTTCCTCGCAGGGGATGAGGAAGGTGCAAGGAAAGAGATCCGGACCATGCGCAAGGCCATCGACGAGGCCGCCGCGAAGGCCGGCCGCAAGGTCGTTTTCAAGGTCATCCTCGAGACCGGCCTGCTCGTCACTCCCGAAAAGATAGCTGCAGCCTCCTTCATCGCAATGGAAGAAGGAGCGGACTTCATCAAGACTTCCACGGGGAAGGTAAGCGTCAATGCAACTCCCATGGCGGCCTACGTGATGTGCGAATGCATAAAGGCTTTCTGTGCGAAAACCGGCCGCAAGGTAGGTTTCAAGGCAGCCGGCGGAATATCCACCGCACGGGATGCGGCAGGCTATTATGCGATAGTGAAGACGGTCCTCGGGGACGAGTGGCTTTGCAAGGACCTCTTCCGTTTCGGCGTGAGCCGCCTTGCCAATGCCCTGATGTCTGCCATAGAGCAGAAGACTGTGGCTTATTTCTAGAGGCCGGCCCCCGTACGCGGGTACACAACCTTGGTTTCAACCGAAGGGTCATAGGGCAGTTCGATGGTTCGGCTGCCCTTTATCGTTATCCCTTTCCGGGAAGCGGTGACGGTGAGCGGCTCTCCCCGGAAATAGAGGTTCCTGACGGTCAGGGATTCCCAGTCCGAAGGAAGGTTGGGCTTGATGGTGAATCCTTCAGGGGTTGCCTTGAATCCGAGGAAGCCCTCGACCATGGTGTAGGGGACGAGTATGGTTTCGGCGAATTCCAGGTCGATCCCTATACCTCCTGCCGTTCCGCTTCCCTGAAGGGAGTTCCCGCTCTCTTGCCGGGCGTAGTAGGCACGGTAGCCGCCGGCCTCCCTGGTTTTCCTGTACCATTTGAGTATTCCCTTGAACCGCTCCCAGGCGTCGTCGGGACCGTAAACCATGATTCGGCTCATCATGTCGTTGAAGCTCTGGCTGAATACTGCGCCGCCGTCCTGGACCTGCCGGCCGAATGGGAACACGTCAGGCTCCCAGCCCCAGTAGTACCACACTGGATTCCTCAGGGTGGTCGCCCTTGGCGCCAGCTCCCATCTGTAGATGTCTTCCCCGGTGCTGGTGTCTCCCTTGACGATGCGCCTTCCGGCGATCCAGTCCATTATCCTCCGGCTGTGTTCCGGAGTCATGACTCCGTAGTATATGGCTTCCTCGTTGAGGAAAGTGAATCCGTAGTCCCATCTGTTGCCGTCGGTGTCTTCGGCACCCCACAGACGGCCGTTCTCATCATTCCACATCCTTTCGTTGAGGGTCGATGCCATGATGGCTGCTTCCCTGCGCAGCGTGCCCGGAAAGGATTTCCCTTTCGGGGATATGCCATCGGGACGTGTGGCGGCGATGTATTCTTCGATGTCCGCCATCAGCCTGAGCGCATAGGCAAGGTAGTAGGAGGTGTAGGTGTCGAGGTTGCCGAAAGGCAGAACGTCCCAGTAGGTCCCTCCGATCCCGTGCCCGTAGTTGTAGCAATGGTTGCCTTCGGCGTCAGTGTAGTGCCCCGGAAGGCCGTCATGCCCCACGTACCGCACTCTCACCATCCCCGCCTCCGGGTCGTAAAGCTCCTTCCTTGAATATTCCAGTACCTTCCTCATCCTGCCGATGTTCCGCCTCAGGAAGTCCAGGTCGCCTGTCTGGTTGAAGGTGTGTGCGGAACCTATCAGGAAGTTGCAGGCGTTCATCTGGTGGCGGGTATTGAATGCGGCGAAGAAGGATTCGATTCTGAACTTCACGCCCTTGGCGCCCGGGAAGGAAAGGCGCAGCCTTGTGACTGTCCCGTCCCATGTACTGGCCCTGGAAGGCTCTACCGTGCAGTAGTGCACGTTGCTCTTGCCGAAAGGATTCTCCTGCCGGAGGTCGAACGCGACCCTCCTTTTCCTGGAATATCCCTTGTCACCCTCACGCTGCCATTCCAGTACGCCCACAAGGGGCGCGTCGGTGTCCAGTTCCACACGGAAACTGATGAAAGGACAATAGAATGTTTCAATCCGGAATCCTTCTTCGGTCTCGATGTATGGCTTGGAGGCAGTCGCGGTCAGTTGCCATGCATCATCGACTATCCCTTCCGATGCGAATCCCGAGGTGCGGAGCCTCGAAACGGCCCTTTCTCCCATGTAGCCTCTGTCAAAAAGGTATCCTCTCCATCCCGACAGCATCCCGTGTACCTTTTCAGGGGAGTCCTGGAAGAGATAACCGAAACTCTTCCCTTCGAAACCTGTCTGGAACTGGGGGAAAAGAGGGAAGGGCCATCCGTCGTCGAGGGCATGGCTGAAGTGCTGGTGGCAGGAGACGTACCCTTCTTCATCGATCTTCCTGCTGAGGAATGCAGTCTTCCACGCCTGTTCCATGTCCTCCTTCAAAGGTGCCACGCTCATCAGTGGCACAGGTGTCCAGACATCCCAGAAAGAGGGGCCCGGGCGAGCCTCCGGGTTCATGTAGGCCTCGTACCAGATGGCGCGTATCTGTTCCATCTCCTCCTCGTGTCCGGGGACTTGGAAGGAAATGAAATCATCCGGGATTGCTTCCTGCGCAGTCAGCGGTGCGGGTGAAGCCAGCGCGGCCATGAGTACCAAGGCGGCAAAGGATTTCTTTGTCATTTCAGTCGAGAATCGTTTATTTCCAGATTATGTAGGTTTCGTTGGCATAGGTCCCCGACCGGGCTTCGGGATCGAAGGTGCGGGTGGCCCCGTCCTCGCCGGTCCACCAGCCGCCGGACCTGTGACCGCCGACCAGATAGACAGCGTCTTCCACTCCAAGGTCGACCAGCGCCTGGGAGAAGTCGTGGAAGGATTCATCTGTCATCGAAACTGCCACGAACACCTGCCCTGCGCGGCAGCACAGGCCCTTTCTCATGGTCTTGTTCTTATGCTCGTTCTCCACCAGGACCCCCTTGTCAACCAAGGGATACTGGCGGAAGAAGTATCCTTCCTTCTCGGTCGCTTCCTCGAATAAGGGGGAGTTCTCGGAAGTCCCGACCGTAATCTTCCCGTCGATGATGGCGCAGTAGCCTTTTTTCGACAGCCCCCATGCCAGAGGCTTGCCTTTGAGTACGAAAGCTCCGAGTATCTTGTGGTCTTCCGCCTTGACGTCGGCTGCCTGCGCAGTCAGGATTATCCCCTCTCCGGACGGGACGCCGAGAGTAAGCTCGGGAACGGCATTGTGCGGTATGAAAAGAGCAAGATGCACATCGTTGATCACCGTGTCGACCCTTTCGGTAAAGGTCCCTTCAGCCGGATGCCCGAGCGGCAGGGTGTCGCCAGGGGCCTGGACAGGGACGGGTGCAGGATCGAAAACTCCTCCTTCAGGCTCCTCTGCCGGTCCTTTCGGCCATCTGAGCATGAAGAACAACCCTATGAGCAGGACCAGGGCAAGTGAGACGGCACCGATGAGCCTGTTCCTCCGGCGGGCTTCCCCGTCGGTCCTCCCATCGGCCTTGCCGATTACGCGGAACTCGTCGTCCCTTATTTCCTTCTTATTGTCTTTCATCTTCAATCCTTGCATCCAAATAGGCCTTGAGTTTCACGAGCACTTCCCGGGAAGGCTCAAGCTCGCGGTAGAAGTTCATGCAGTCTGACAGTACCAGCCGCTTCCTGGAAATGTCGATCAGGTGGACATAGTCCATGTTGATGATATAGCCCCGCCCGAGCCGGATGAACCTGCTCCCGTCCTCTCCAAGCTGGTCGCCTATCCTGTCTTCCAACTGTCCGAGCTGGAAGGAGACCATCTGCGACTTTCCGTCCAGTGTGTAAACGTTGGAATAGTTGCCGTCGGCCTCGATGAAGACCAGTGCATGGGTCGGGATGCGCAGCATCTCGGTACCTTTGGATATTACTATGTGGCGTACCCGCCCGGTCAGGTTCTGGGGCATGAGGCAGTGTTTGATGCAAATATAAACAAAACCTTCGAAGTTATCCGGCCCCTCCCCGGAGAATGTACGAAATGGACGGATGATGTACGAAACGGTGTACGCCAAACCTGTTCGTACACATGGTGGCCCGACTCGTACACTGGCCTTGAAAATGCTTGGCAATCTGCATTTTAAGCGAGAACTTCGCGGCGTAAAAACTTAATCGCACAGATCATGGAAACCATCAGATTCATCTTCGCCGCCCTTCTTGCCGGCACCATCGTTTCAAGTTGCAGTTCCAACACCTCCGTCGCGGAAGACATCTCGGACGACGGACTCCTTCTCAACGACGACCTTGTGGCCATGCGCTCGCAGGACGGGCGCGTGTACATAAAGAATGCCTCCACCGGGGTAGTCACCATAAAGGACATCAAGCTGGACTGGACCCAGCGGTCCGGCAACGATTCCCTGGCCGTGTTCTGCTCGGAGGGCAAGCGCGGCTTCTACAACCTTTTCACGGGCGAGATCGCAGTCCCTGCCCAGTACCGCCGCGCCTGGGTGTTCAGGGAAGGCCTTGCGGCCGTACAGCGCAACGGGAACATCGGTTTCATCAACTACAAGGGGGAAACGGTCATCGACTTCAAGTTCCCCTATCACGGCAACCCCTTGACGACCTTCGTTTTCGAGGACGGGCACTGCGTGGTAGCGGACACCACCGGCAAGTGCGGAGTCATCGACAAGGCCGGGAACTGGCTTATACGTCCTGAATATGACTACGTAAGCGCATACCCTGAATATGCCATTGTCACTAAGGCGGGAGTCACGAGGCAGATGGGATACGACGGGACGGTGCTCAACGCCTTCGTCCTCGACAACCTGAAGGAACTGACCTATCGCGAGCAGGAACGGTTCATCACAGGTGAGGGGGAGGTCGGCTATGCGGACAAGATTGTCAAGACTGGCCTCTATGCCTACTGTGTCGGCGGCCGGTACGGCCTCATGGATGCCGGCTGCCACCGCTTGACGGAACCTCTGTACAAGGACATATTCGCCCTGGACAAAAACATATTCCGTGCTATCCTCCTGGACTATTCTTCGGAGGTGATCCTCAATTCCAAGGGAGAGGTGATGAGGTAGGGAGGCATCATGGTCAGGAAAAAGATCCTTTCATTGCTTCTGGTCAAGGCCCCTGTCGCATTTGTCGCCTTGAGCGTGGCCCTGGTCGTCCTCCTGAGGTGGGTCCCGGTCAGGTATACTCCCGTGATGCTGAAACGGCAGGTCCAGTCAGGCAGTATCCGCGACGGGCGTCCCCGCCAGGAATGGGTCCCGCTGGAAGAGGTATCCCCCTCGCTTGTGGGGGCAGTCCTTGCCTCGGAGGACCAGCGCTTCATGCACCATCACGGCTTCGACTTCGAAGAAATCCGAAGAGTGCTGGCCGCTCATCATGAGGCAGGGACGCCCGTCCGAGGTTGCAGCACGATCTCCCAGCAGACGGCGAAGAATGTCTTCACATTCGGGACCCCTACCATGCTGAGGAAGGTCTTGGAGGCATGGTGGACCGTGCTCATAGAAACCTTCTGGGGCAAGCGCCGAATAATGGAAGTGTATCTCAATGTGGCGGAGACCGGCCCGGGGCTTTTCGGAGTCCAGGCCGCGTCCCTCCACTATTTCGGAGTTCCGGCCGGCCGGCTTGACTTCAAGAGATCCGCCGCCATTGCCCTTAGCCTTCCCGATCCGCTCAATCTCAGGCCGGACTGCCCAGGGATACGAGTAAGGGCCAGGATGAAGGCAATCTCCGGGAATTGTGCCGTCCCGTTGGCATTACAGGTCCATGGTGTCCATGAAAGTGATGCCGGAATGATACTCGCCGCTGGCAGTCAGGGAGCGGGACGGCGCGTCGGGGAACATGAGGACCTCCGCACGACCTCCGTTCCGTTCCAGGATGACACCCCCTTCGACCTTCCATGAAACCGTCTTGACGTCTGTCATGTCGATTTTGAATATGTTGGAGGATTGCAGCCGTTCGATCTTCGCCGGATGTGCGAACATATTAGCCGAGAAAAAGTCCTTCAGGGCTGCCTCTATCTCCCTGAAGTGGCTGTTGAGCAGCCTGGAGCCGTCTTCATGCTCGTCTAAGTGCAGCGTGTGCCGTTCCGGAAGGTCATAAGGCATGAGGACGGAACCTCTGCTTCTCGTCAGGCGCGTGACGGCAGCGGATCCGAACATCTTCGGGAAGATTACATCGTTGCCGAATATCTTCGTGAAAGGATGGCCTTCGCCGAAAGGCACGATGGGGTCGCCGGTGCTGTGGATGGAAAGTACCGGTGTGCGGGCGTTGCCGAGGATGGTCGTGTCTTCGACTGCTCCCCACATGTTCCCGACGGCCCTGACCTTGAAGGGCTTAGCGATACCTTCGTTGACGCCCATGATGCCTCCCTCGCCCTTTGAAGATTTCGGAATGTTCGCGTCCCTCATGAAGGCGGCGTTGAGTGCGGCAATCCCGCCGGCGCTTGTCCCTGCAAGGAACACCCGCTCGGGATCTGCCCGGAACCGTTCCCGGTCGTGGAGGATGAAGGCAATCGCCGAGTTGACATCCTGCACGGCCCTGAAGCCGGCTCTCTCCACTGAAATCGTGTTCAGGTGGAATCCGAGACGGTAGTTGACCGATGCTACCACATAGCCCGCCGCGGCGAAATGACGTCCCCACTCGGGAAAGCCGAGCGAAGCCTTGTCCCCGTTGAAGAATGCTCCGCCATGTATCAGGATCAGAAGCGGCCTCAGTACCTTTCCGCCGTCTTCCGGCAGGTAGACGTCCATCGTGAGGTCGAGATCGCTTTTTGACAGGTCCGGGACACGCGACATGAATATCGCCAGGTTGGAGCGGCCGTTGTCAGGGAACGACGACCAGTAACCGTACGCCTTCGCGTAGGTGATGTCATGAAGTTCGGTCACGGAGAAAACAGAGTCCCTGTAGTCCGTGGCGAACGGATACTCCTTGTAGCGCGGGGGCTCATACTCGGCAATGCTTTCGACTCTGAATTTCTCGCCGTCGGCGCTTTCCATGGAAGGTCTCCTTCCGTTGCGGAAGACCACGTCCCTGGCCGAGGCGTTGAGGGCACCCTCCGTTTCCCTGTAATAGGTGCCCCTCCAGTAGCTGCCGGATGTCCTGGTAAAGCGGCCGAATCCTTCATCCTTGTCGGTAATTATCCTGTATAGAGTCCCTTCGTTGATGACAAAGGCATCCCCGCCGCAGGAACTGAGGACAAGGGCGGCGAAGCAGTACAATATGAAAAACCTTTTCATGGACAGTCGGGGAACGACGGTTGCCCTTCCTTCCGTAAAAGCGTTAGAAAATAGGCGTCTCAAGGAATTGGTAGCCTGTCCTTTCGTAGGCTATCTCTCCTCCGTACCCGATGCCGATCAGTCCGCTGATGGAGACGCGGGCCGTTTCAGTACGTATGCCGAGGATGCTGCCCCGAAGGTGGACCCGGTATTCTCCGCTGCATTCCTTGGCGAGGCCGTTCATCGTAAGCTGCGGCGTGCCGAGAGATATCCGGTCTACTGACTCATAGTCCCAGGTAGTGAACCTGTCCTGGCAAAGGATGCGGACCTGGTTCTTGAAATAGGAGTCGAAGGTCTGGTCGGTGATGCTGTCCATTATCGGACCTACCAACCTGTTCTGCTCCTTGGTGTACAGGTTTTTCCATGTTTCCCTGACACCCTGGTAATTGCTTTGCCTGAGCTCGTCGTCAATCTCGGAAGCCTTGTTCAGGAACTCGGAATATGAACTGAAGTAATTTGAAAGGAAATCATCCATCAGGCGGTACTGGTGCCTGATGTCCGACACCTCCGTCACGCGGTTCCCGCTTTTGTTGGAGAAGTGGTCGATGTATTCCTGGGCGGCATCGATTCCGCTCTGCGGGTTGGGGTACACCGTTTCACTCAAAACTTCATACTCGGCTTGAGGGTCCCTTTGATCGCACCCGGCGAAGACGAATGCAGTAAAGATGACTGCTGCGAAAAGGCAGGCGAAAGAGATTTTTTTCATGAAGGTCAGATTTAAGGCGTGCATGTTTTAGCTGTAACCTTACAAATATACGAAATTAATGGGACCATGCAAGAGACGGCGGTAGCGGATCCTGCCTGCGTCATACCCGCAAGCGAAGTGCGTAGGGTGAATGGAGCGAAGCGGAAGGTCCGAAGGACAATACAGGAGGTAGCGGATCCTGCCTGCGTCATACCCGCAAGCGAAGCGCGTGGGGTGAATGGAGCAAAGCGGAAGGTCCGAAGGACAATACAGCTTGTGGTCCCATCATAGAACACACAGCTGCCCTGGCATGTGACGAAAGCATGCAGTATGCGCGCTGCCCTGGCATGTGACGTAAGCATGCAGTATGCGCGCTGCCCTGGCATGTGACGTAAGCATGCAGTATGCGCGCTGCCCTGACGTGGGGATGGTCAGTGATAGAGAAGCCGTCCTTGGCCCACCCACATTTTCAAATAGCTCACACGCCTTGGTTTTGTAATAGTCTGTAGATTAGTCTGTTAAGTTTTGCGGGCGTGTTAGGAGGCCGTTTTTTAGGGGTACCTTCACACGCTGTTGCTTGGTAATATGATGATAATGAGGTATTTATCTTTTTGAGGCGTGTTAGCTACTTGAAAGGAAGTCGACCAGGGCTGTTAGAAGAGCATATTCCAAATAACTGTAATAAACCTATCACAGATTGCTTCACCGTAAAAAGGAGAATTAAGATAACACTAACAATATGCCACAGGCCCCGTAAGTCCCTCGGTTACAGGACGCCTTTGGAATACTGTAAACAATTATTTAATTTTGACTTTTGAAGTGTGTTGCACTTCTAATTAGAATTCACGAGATGCGGTTTATAAGCAAGTAAAAAAAGAAACCACTGACTCTGGTCAGCAAATTGGGAAGTCAACTAAACGGAAGGTTGATACAGAGACCAAGCAAAGGCTTAGTGATTTCAAAAAGACAGACATAGGCGTTTCCAATGTGGTATTTAAAACTGCAGACGAGGCGCAAAAGACTGTCACAAAGTGGGGATTTCAAACAGTATCTAGTTGGATAAGCGATGACTAGTCATAATAAAGAACCATACTATTGTATTAGGGAAGGAGAAAAGTATGATATTTTTTTCTTGGATATCTTATTAATGATAGGGTACATAATATTTATCCCGAAGCATGAGAGTATATATCATCGAATTGCTATTTACGTATGCTTCTCAGTAGCTGGCACAGTTCACCTGATAAAAGAGTTTCCCAAAAGAAAAAATATCGTTTTATTGATAAACAAAAAAGGGATATACATTAAACAAAAGGAAAAGATAATACATAGTAAAAGAAAAGGTACCTTGATAATCGGAAAGAATTACCTCGAATTAGGATGGGACCAAGTTGATTACTTTGAACTTAGAGCAGTGGATTTAGGGCAACCAAGGCTTTGGAATGAGGAAGAGAGAGTATTATGTATTCATATTATACCAAAGCATGGAAAAGACGTTTGGTTTCCTATTTATGATTACATCTGGTCCATAAAGTATAGTTCTCGAAAAATAAGACGAACTGTTTACAGATGCACTGGCCGGACAGATCTGTTCATTGATAGAACCAGTGATGATATCAAGACTTATTATAGAAGTAAATTCCGACGCCTACGACGCAAAAGGAAACACGACCCATGACGGTTATTTCTTCTATTCAGGAGATAGATTGATTCCTATTGTAGCCACCCCTTAAATTACTTGCAAGGATTTCATCCTACTGAATGTCCATTAGCCCCAAATAATGAAGAATCACCCATATCGTCAATTTGAAGACACCAATAATTGGAGAATCATTGAATCCTCCCTTAATGAGCTAATAATAAATAATGATATTGAGCTGTTCACTCCAAAGGAATATGTTATTGGCTATATATGTATGCAACTGGCGAATAATGACAACAGTTCAGATAATCAATAGTTCCTTTTTTAATTCCCAAGACTAAGCGGCCCGAGGTAATTTGTTTTGGGAAACAAACAAAGCGATGGCGCTTGAATTCAAGTGAATAAGACAACTGTCCAATGCACCCCTCTCCTTGTTTAATGGTTTAATACGGGTCTCAAGTCGCCAAAATATAAAATAAACCGTCCTGGAATAACTCCAGAACGGTTTTTACGTGCGCGGGATGAGAGTCGAACTCACACGTCGCAATTGACACTAGCTCCTGAAACTAGCGCGTCTACCATTCCGCCACCCGCGCATTATCGGACTGCAAAGATAAGAATTGTTCTCAAAACTGCAAAAGTTTTCTTCCGCAGGAAACAAGGGTGGCTCGGGTTGGAGTTAACCAGCTCCGAACCACCCTCTGTCCTGGCCTGACGGCCGGGTCAAGGACTAACCCTGGCCAGGCATGTCAGCCCAACGGACTTCGCCGTCTATCTATTCTGGATATGGGACGTCTATCTCCTGTAGAAATTGAACGTCTGCTCGATCTTGGAACGCAGGTCGGGCCTTGCTTCCTCCAGCCTGTCGCGCAGCATGTCCCTGTTCGTGACCTCGGAAGTCAGGGCGGAGCAGAAATCGGCCTTGGTCATCCCGTCTTTTTCCAGCGAGGCGAAAATCTGGGGCTTGAACCAGTAATTGTAACCGTCCTGGGGATTCTTCCCGTAGCGCAACTCGTAGAGGGCGTTCTCGAGGTAGTAAGCCCACATCTCGCTTACTTCGCAGTAACCTGCATTCTCTCCGTTCCCGCTGCCATAGCTCGATCCGGTCATCACGAATGACGAGAGGATGTAGGTCGCGAATTTGCTCCAGTAGCCCGTTCCAGCCTTGGCAAAGTGGGTGGCATGGGCCATCTCGTGTACCGTGCTTGCATAGAGTGCCGCGTAATCGTAGCTCTTCCCCTTCGTCCCGATGGTTATGTCAGGTGCGGCCAACCTGACGATTATCTTGTACATACCGAGATAATTGCTCACGAGGGCGTTGTCCAGAAGCGCTCCGTGGTGGATCATCATCGTACAGGAAGGCTTGAGGATGTTCAGGATCCAGAACCTGAGACCTGAGGGAGGGGGAGTGATCCCGAGAGTCTCGCATTTGGTGTAGTAGTCGTAGGCTGCGTTGTTGACTGCGCACCTCCTGTAGAGCGAGGCTTCCGAGCCCTGGTCTACCTTGCAGTCCATTCCTGAAGCGTCTCCCTTCCCGAGCGTGGACACGGATGCCGGTATCAGGACAAGGTTCAGCCCGATCGAGAAGCCCTTTTCGTTCTTGAAGCAGATCCGGTAATGGGGTTTCATGGAGAAAGCCTTGCTGAATTCGTACTTCCCGTTCTTGTCGGTGTACGTCGTGGCAATCTTCACGAAGACATTTGCTACCACTTTGACGCCGGCGACTCCGACAGTCTTCTTGCCGCCTCCGCCTTCGTCCACGATAGTGATCTTTCCTCCGGGCCTTGCCTTCGCCCTCGTCGCGCTTTCCAGCAAGCCGGCATTGCCGGTCCTGATGAAGGCTTCCCTTTCCACGGCATCCCAGTCGATGCCCGGGAGGCCCTTGGTCGCTGTCGTCTCATCCGGGATGAAACATTCTTCCAGTTTCTCGTACCGGATGCCGAGGGGGAAGTCGAATCCGGGCTTCACGACAGCGTACTGCCATGTGATCCCGTCTTCGGGAACCGTAGGGTCATGGTAGTAGTCTCCGTCCTGGAGGATCTCCCTGTCAAGCGGGTGGTCGGCCATCTCGACCCCGGCTTCCTCCAGCCTGGCATATTCATCGCCTGAGGCAGGAAGGAAACGGACGTAGTAGTCCGTGGGGGCGAGGTCTTCCACTTCGCTGGAAGGATAGAGTGAAGCGACCGCGGCCTTGACGTTCGCCAGGGAGTAGGGGTTGTCCAGTTTTTCTCCGAGCATCATCATCCCATGTGATGCCTGCTCCTGTCTTTCTTCCGGAACCTCGGGGGCGTTCCCCTCCGGGGACGTGCCCTCCTTGCTGCATGACGCCAGCAGCAGCGCCGGCAGCATAATCTTGATAATCCATTTCATGTTTTACATAGTTTTTGTTGAGTTCCGCAAAGGTAGCGCGTGACAGCCGTAGGATGAAATTTCCCACGGATAATCTCGAAAAACGTCGTCAGTTTGGATTGAGAGTGCAATTTCTTATATTTGTATTTTGGTAAAATACAAGTAAAACGAACTTTTCCATGATAAAGGGATCCGTGAAAATAACCTTCCTGGCGGCTTGCATGGCACTTTTGCCTGTCCTAGCCGTGGACGCCCAGACCTATGACTCGCTGATCAGGGAGAACCCTGACAGGGCTGCGGGTGTCCTGCATTATTACGAATATTCACAGTCGCCCCGCACAAAGGCTCCCAAGGGTTTCAAGCCCTTTTACATAAGCCATTACGGAAGGCATGGTTCGCGCTACCACACGGGCGCCAGGCACATGGCCAAAGGGATGGAAGGGATGAGGGCGGCCTGGGAAGCCGGTCTCCTGACTGAAGAGGGCAAACTCCTGAAAAGGCAGATGGACACCCTCGATTCCGAGCATGAGGGCATGTACGGAATGCTCAGTGAAAGGGGAGGCGCCGAGCACAGGGGTATCGGCGGGCGGATGTACAGGGAGTTCAAGCGTGTCTTCACAGACCCGGACAGGCAGGAAGTGGAGTGTGTCTCCAGTTACTGGCCCAGATGCCTGGTGAGCATGGCGAACTTCACGTCCCAGCTCAAGAGCGGGGCTCCCGGCCTGCAGATGCATTATGTCACCGGGCCGAAGTACCTGGACTACATCAGCATGGATCTGGATACCAAGGAAATAGGAAAGGAGGGGAACAGGATAGCGGACCAGCTGCGCGAGAGCCTTCTGGACCCTGGAAGGTTCTTCAAGGCGATTTTTACCGATCCTGAAGCCGCAGCGAGGCTCATCCCGGACAAGTATGCCTTCATCGACGCAGTCTTCTGCGCCGGCGCCATTTCTCCCAACACGGTCGGCCGGCCTGACATATTCAAGCATTTCACGGTCGAGGAGCTGGAGGCGCTCTGGATCGCCCGCAACGAGAAGCTCTACTACAGTTTCGGAATATCCAAGGAGGCAGGCGACTACTCATCCGCAATAGCCCGTCCCCTTATAGAGGACATCGTGGCCAAGGCCGACGAGGCCGTCCTTGAGGGGAGCCACAGGGTGGCGGACCTCCGTTTCGGCCATGACGTCGGTCTCCTTCCCCTCATAGGCACCCTGGGAATCGAGGGGATGGACGAGCGCTATGAATCCAGGACCGTCCATGAGCACTGGAACAGTTTCGAGTTCATGTGCATGGCCTCGAACATCCAGATGGTCTTCTACAGGAACAGGAAGGGAGAGGTCCTGGTCAAGGTCCTTTACAACGAGAAAGAGACCACGATCCCCGCCCTCGGCGCCTCCGCCGGCCCTTATTACAGGTGGGAGGACCTGAGGGAATATCTCCTCGGCCTGGTCGCCGCCATCCCGGATGACAACCTTGTGACGGACAGGGACAAGACGGAAAAGACCGGAGTGTCCTGACGGCATTCCCGTGTCCGGCTGCGGTGCCACCTTCCCGGTGGTCCTTCCGCGGTCCGGCGCGGCATTCAGCACAAAGACAGAAATGTGATAATAACAGAAGATAGACCATGTCAACGAGAAACCCTTTGCTCAAGGCTGCCTGCGCCTTGTTACTGGTGATGACGGCGATGCCGGGACTCCCGGCACAGGAGAAAGAACGTCCGATCAACCAGGACGAGTCGCTTGTGGAGCCGTACACGCTTCCCGACCCGCTTCTGACGGAAGACGGGCGGAAGGTCCGCAACAGCAAGGATTGGGTCCGAAAGAGAAGGCCGGAACTGATGGAGCTTTTCCGCTCGCAGATGTACGGCCGCGAGCCCGGTGTCCCTTCCGGGATGCATTTCAAGGTCGTCGAGGAGAGTCCGGACGCCTTTTTCGGCCTCGCTACAAGAAGGCAGGTGGAGGTCTTCCTCGACAAGGAAGAGCAGTTCTCCTTCACCATGCTGATGTACATCCCCAATGACAGGAAGGGCCCCGTGCCTTTTTTCGTAGGGGAGAATTTCAAAGGCAACCATGCGACCACCACAGATCCGGCCGTGCTCCTGCCTTCCGCTGAAAAGGAAGCCGGATATGGTCCGAAATACCAGAGGGTTGAGCGGGGAGCCCAGGCCATGCGCTGGCCTTATGAATACATCCTTACCAGCGGCTACGGGGTCGCGACGTTCTGCTACCATGAAATCGACCCGGATTTCCACGATGGGTTCCACAACGGAGTGCATGGACTCATGGACGACGGGACTCCCCGCGGCGGAGATTCATGGGCGACGATCTCGGCCTGGGCCTGGGGCCTCTCTCGCGCGATGGATTATCTCCAGACAGACCCGGATGTCGATGCCGCCAAGGTGGCGGTGGTAGGCCATTCCCGTCTCGGGAAGACCGCCCTTTGGGCGGCTGCCACCGATACCCGTTTCGCGGCGGCCTTCTCGTCTTGCTCCGGCTGCTCCGGCGCTGCCCTTTCGCGGCGTAAGTTCGGCGAAACGGTTGCAGCGATTACCAGGAATTTCCCTCACTGGTTCTGCGGCAACTACCGGGAGTACCGCGACAGGGAGGAGGACCTTCCCTTCGACCAGCATGAGCTGCTGGCCATGATCGCCCCGAGGCCGGTGTATGTCTCGAGTGCAGACGACGACCTCTGGGCCGACCCCAAGGGAGAATATCTCTCCCTGGTAGGTGCGGCTCCTGTCTACGCTCTCTTCGGGATCGATGGTTTCACGGACCCGGTCATGCCGGAAGTGGAAAGCCCCCGGGTAGCCGGCAGGATGGGGCATCATGTCCGCCATGGCAGCCATAACATCCTTCTATACGACTGGCAGCAGTACATCCCCTTCATCGACCGTTTCTTCAAGAGTGACGCCGGCGCCGGAAAACCCTCCGGCAGGAAGGCCCGCAAGGAGGCTCCGAAGCAGGAGTCCTGGCCGGACGGCACTCCGATGAGCCCGTGGTTCTCCGATGCTTCAAAAGTGGATCCTGCGACTCTGGGAAAGCGTTACGTCATCACCGAGCATGGAGTCTCGAAGGATTCCACCCTTGTCCAGACCCGGGCGATCCAGACCGTCATAGACAAGGCTTCGGCCGAAGGCGGCGGGCTGGTCGTCATCCCTGCCGGGACGTTCCTTTCCGGCAGCTTGTTCTTCAAGGAAGGGACTTCCCTCTACCTTGAGGAGGGAGCGCGCCTGAAGGGCTCCGACCGCATCGAGGATTTCCCGGTGGTCGACACGAGGATAGAAGGCCAGAACTGCAGGTATTTCCCTGCCCTGGTCAACGCCGACGGCGTAGACGGTTTCGTGATCGCGGGGAAAGGGACGGTAGACGGCAACGGCCTCAATTACTGGAAGGAGTTCTGGATCCGGCGCAGCTGGAATCCGGAATGCACCAACAAGGATGCCCAGCGTCCCAGGCTCCTGTTCGTCTCCAACAGCAGGAACGTGACCATCCAGGATGTCCATTTCAAGGACAGCCCTTTCTGGACGACCCATGTCTACAAGTGCTCCTTCGTGCGCTACCTTGACTGTTCCATGACCGCACCCAAGGATGGTGTGCCTGCGCCCAGCAGCGATGCCATCGACATAGACGCCTGCACCGATGTCCTCGTCAAGGGCTGCTACATGAGCGTCAACGACGATGCCGTGGTCCTCAAGGGAGGCAGAGGAACCTGGGCGGATACGATGTCGTGCAACGGCCCCAACGAACGTATCCTTGTCGAGGACTGCGACTACGGCTACTCACATGGATGCATCACCATGGGCAGCGAGAGCATCCACGACAGGAACGTGATCCTGCGCAACTGCACGATCGGCGACGGTGAACGTCTCCTCTGGCTGAAGATGCGGACCGACACCCCCCAGACTTATGAATATATCACCGTGTCGAACATCACCGGCAAGTGCAAGAGGGTGGTTACCGCCTGGCCATGGTCCCAGTTCCAAAAACTGGAGGACAGGCCCGGCATGCCCCGTTCGTCCGCCAGCCACATCCGCCTGGAAGGGATCAGGGTGGCTTGTGACAAGTTCCTGGATATCACCGAATCGCCCCAGTACACGATAAGCCTTGCCCCGTAATCACGATTATTAACCAATACTTGATCGGATTGCTATGAAACTTTTCAGGATAATCTTCCCGGAGACTGCGAAGGCCGCCCTGGCCGGCCTCCTTCTCTCCGTGCTTTTCTCCTGCGGCAAGGAAGAGGCACAGGAGGTCCCTGTCCCCCAGGAACCGCAGGCCAGCATCACCATGCTGACTTATCTTGTCAACATCAGTCCGGGCGAAGAGGCCTACGTCGATTTCCGGATCAATCCCTATGAAACCAAGTTCGACTACGACGTCGAAGGCGGGAAGTGCGCCATCTCCCTGGCCGACCAGTACGGAGGACAGGGTGCAGACCTGAACTGCACCATTACACGTATCGAGCCCCTCGGTTCCGACTACAACGACAAGGGAAAGTACCGGGTCTGGCTTTCGAACGCCCGGAGGAAGCACACTTTCGAGAACAAGTTCACCCTGGTCTATACCGATGACAAGGGCAGGAAGGCCAAGTCCGCCGCCTTCACCGTCAAAAGCGAATGCGACGAGCTCACCGCTTCGGTGCTTGCCACCGGTCTCCCTCTGGTGAGGATCGAGACCGTGGACCACGAGGAACCCACTTGCGAATACGTCTCCCATCCTCCGGGATGCAACGGCGCCGGAATCAAGAACCCTACGAAGGTGCCCGGTACGGTCGCCGTGCTTTCAGGAGACGAGATCAAGTATTCGGGGAGCATGACTGTGAGGATCCGCGGCAACACCAGCGCCTACCAGCCCAAGAAGCCCTACAAGATAAAGCTCGAGAAAAAAGGCGACATGCTCTTCAGGGGGGACGACTCCAAGTACAAGGACAAGAACTGGATCCTTCTCCGCTATGACGGCCTCAATACCCTTGCAGGCCTGAGGGTCAACAAGCTGCTCGGCATGCAGTGGACTCCTTCTTTCATCTTCGTCAACGTGGTCTTCAACGGTGATTACCGGGGGTTGTACATGCTCATAGAGCAGGTCCGCCGCAACGAAGACTGCCGCCTGAAGGTCTCCGAAAACGGCTTCGTGCTCGAGTTCGATGCCTATTGGTGGAACGAGGAAGTCTATTTCTCAGGAGGATGGAACTACAGCCAGCAGTACACTTTCAAGTACCCGGAGGACGATGAGGTCACTCCCGAGCAGAAGGCCTACATCACCCAGTATGTGAAGGAAGCCGAATCGGCCATAAGGCACGGGACCTATCCCGACTACATCGATGTCACCTCTTTCGCGAAATGGCTGCTCGGGCATGAGATCCTGGGAAACCTGGACTGTGCCGGCTCGAACCTTTTCCTGACCAAGGGCGACAACACGCCCTACTCGAAGCTGATGATGGCGAACCTCTGGGATTTCGACAACATCTACCGGATGACGGGCAACTGGGCGAACATACACGTCTGGGGAGCATTCTACTACCCGGCTCTCCTGTCCAACTCCAACCCAGAATTCCTGGACACGTTCGTCACCCTGTGGACGAACAATTACTCCAAGAGCATCTGCCAGTCCATGTCTTCTTTCATGACCAGCTATGCCTCTTCGGCGGAGGCCAAGGCCCTTGATGCTTCCATCGTCCTGGACAACCAGAGATGGCGGTCAGGACATACCACGGTGGCGAAGAGCTGCAAGAATGCGAAAGACTGGTTCGATTCCAGGTATGAATGGTTGAACACCCACATCCCGGCCCTGAAGCAGTGATCCTCAATCCCGGGTCCTGACTCGGGGGGCTCTATTGCAGGAACGCCGTTTTCTGAGTATTTTTGCAATGGTCTAACAAATCCAGGCAATGTCTGAAAAGATTCTCATCATTGATTTCGGATCCCAGGTCACTCAGTTGATCGGCCGCAGGCTCCGCGAGTTGAACGTCTATTGTGAAATCCATCCATTCGGCAAGATGCCCGTTCCCGACCGGGACGTGAAGGGAGTCATCCTCTCCGGGAGCCCCTGCTCCGTCAGGGACGCCAACGCCCCGCAGGTCGACCTGTCTGGCATCAAGGGGAAGTACCCGCTGCTGGGAATATGCTACGGCGCCCAGTACCTTGCTTCCAAGTACGGCGGCATGGTGGAAGGCTCGCTCGCCCGTGAATACGGACGTGCCATGCTCGAAGTCGTGGATGAAGGGAATCCGCTTCTGAAGGGAGTCCCGCCGCGCTCCCAGGTCTGGATGTCCCACGGGGACACGATCTCGCGGCTCCCGGAAGGGGGCAGGGTCATCGCTTCGACCGGAAGCGTCGCCAATGCCGCCTACTGCATCGAAGGGGAGCAGACATATGCCGTCCAGTTCCATCCCGAGGTCTTCCACACAGCGGAAGGAAGCCGTATCCTTGGCAACTTCGCCTTCGGAATATGCGGCTGCCGCGGAGACTGGACTCCTGATTCCTTCATCGACACGACGGTCGCCTCGCTCAGGGAGACCATCGGGGACGGGAAGGTCATCCTGGGACTCAGCGGAGGTGTGGATTCGACCGTGGCGGGAGTGCTCCTCAACAAGGCGGTCGGCCACAACCTGACGTGCATATTCGTCAATAACGGGCTGCTCAGGAAGGACGAGTTCGAAGATGTACTGGCCTCCTACAAGGACATGGACCTCAACGTAATAGGCGCCGACGCCTCCGAGGCTTTCCTGGATGCCCTCGCCGGCGTGACCGATCCGGAGACCAAGAGGAAGATAATCGGCAGGCTCTTCGTAGAGACCTTCGAGAAGTACGCCCGCGGCATCGAAGGCGCCCGCTGGCTTGCCCAGGGGACCATCTATCCCGACGTGATCGAGTCAGCCGGCATAGAAGGGATCGCCTCCAAGATCAAATCCCACCACAACGTGGGCGGCTTGCCCGAGAAGATGAACCTCAAGGTCGTCGAGCCCCTGAGAATGCTCTTCAAGGATGAGGTCAGGCGTGTCGGCCGCGCCCTGGGCATCAAGGAAGAACTGGTGGGAAGGCATCCTTTCCCCGGGCCTTCGCTTGCCATAAGGATAATCGGCGAGGTGACAAGGGAGAAGCTGCAGGTGCTCCGCGAGGCCGACGACATATTCATCAAAGGCCTTCGCGGATACGACTGTACCGGCCTTCACCTCCCTTCGGCTTCCGATCCGAGGGTTGAGGCTTCGACCTTGTACGACGCCATCTGGCAGGCCGGCGTAATCCTCCTTCCCGTACGCAGCGTGGGCGTGATGGGGGACGAGAGGACTTATGAGAACCCGGTCGCACTGCGTGCCGTGGTGTCCACCGATGCCATGACCGCGGACTGGTTCAGGTTCCCCTACGACTTCCTCGCCGGAGTGAGCAACGACATCATCAACAAGGTCAAGGGGGTGAACCGTGTCGTCTATGACATATCCTCTAAACCGCCGGCAACTATCGAATGGGAATGATAGATACTATCTGTTGATGTTTCTCTGCTAATGCCCGTCCGGTTTTATCTTTATTGAATATCAGTAACGGGTTTTCTCTAAATGACTGGATAGTTAGGGAGAAGAGGGAGAGGCTTATCCCAATTGGAGGCATAGAAACGCAAAGCATAGCGCAGCGACCCTTATCCTCAACTTCTCCTCTTTGTGAGAGTATGGTGGAGTTCCGCCCCGGCCACGCCCCCTCCACCTCATTCAGTATTGAACGAGTGTTCTTCTAAACCCAGAAGACATGACGTAGGTGTAAGTTCTCGGTTTATTGGCCAAGAATTTGTTTCAACATTATAGCTTCAGAAGCTTGTTGATGAATGCTTTCTAAGCTCGCCGTCGTAGACTCCATAGTTGAAACAATGTTACCATTTACGAATATGACGTCATACGCGGCTGTGTTGGTTCCAATGCCATTCGCCTCCAAGACTTTGTATACATAGGTAACCGCATTGCGTCCAAACATCACTTTAGCGACGTCCATGACGCTTGCTCTATGATAACTAATTATTTGTACTATGTTATTATTATGAGACATTAGATAATTAGCTCCTTTCGCTCCTAAATCGCTTCCCGAAGCCCTCCTACTCGCCGCAAGTGCCGCTTGTCTCTCTTCTTCCTCTTTCCGTAGTCTCTCTTCATAAGCTGCCTTTGTTTCAACATTGTAGTCAAGGCCGGTTTCATCGCTATGATACTGCCCTTGGCCCTCAGTTAGAAACGTGAGGACGGATACTTTTTTATCGTCGGTATCCTTGAAGAATTGAATTACTTGGTCTTTTTTTACAATGGCTGTGAATGGATAGACGAACAGAGTGAGACTGTCTTTTTGCACTCCATACGTTCCAGTGTAAATGCCTTTGTCTGTCTGTTCAACATTCATTAAAATTGTTGAGCCATCTTCGCCAGATGCTGAAATATACGCTTTGAGAATAGTCTGAATTCTTTCAATAGAAGGAGAACAAGCGGCAGCAAAATAGCAGGCTAGCAATAAGGAAAGATAACGTAATTTCATAAAATGAGCATTTAGTGTTTTATTTACAAATTTAAGCATTATTATTGAATACTTAATCCTACGGCTACTGCATGAGATGTACGACTTCCGTGGAAACTATTACAATTTCCGTGTATCGCCACTGAATATCAGCACTTTGACGATAGCTGGAATAGTGCCGATGTAAGACTTTCGTTGATTTCAAACATAAGTCATACGTTCCCACGGCGTTGCTGTCAGCATTTTTTGCTAAATTTGTAAGATAGCAATCGCACAACGCACATACATTATGGCATTCGAGCAAGTCTTCAAAAATATAGACAACGCTCTGCGTACCGATGAAGGATGCAGCAGCGAACTGGATTATGTGGAGCAGTCATCCTGGATACTCTTCCTGAAATACCTGGATGACCTTGACAAAGAGAACGAAATGGCGGCTCTTCTGGGCGGTGGGACCTATTCCCCAATCCTGGATGAAGAGTACCGGTGGAATACCTGGGCAATGCCGAGAACCGCTGCCGGTGAGTACGACATCCATAACGCCCTCGTAGGAGATGACCTCATAGAGTTCGTGAATGGCAAGCTCTTCCCGTATTTGAAGAACCTTGGACAAGGAGAAACGGATAACACCTCCATCAAGGTCAAAATCGGTCTCATATTCGCCGAACTCCGCAACAAACTGGTAAGCGGGTATTGTATGCGGGACATTATTGAGCAGATAGATGGCTTGAAGTTCCAGACCAGCGAGCAGAAGCACGAAATGACCTATTTGTACGAGAGCCGGCTCAACAAGATGGGCAATGCCGGTCGCAACGGAGGTGAATACTACACGCCCCGTCCGCTCATCCGGTCCATCGTCAAGGTCGTAAATCCCAAGATTGGAGAGAGCGTGTATGATGGTGCCTGCGGTTCCGCCGGGTTCCTCTGCGAAGCATACAACTATATGCACGCCCAGGTCCATACGACCGCCGATGAGGAAAAACTGCAAAAGACCACCTTCTACGGCAAGGAAAAGAAGGCGCTCCCGTATCTTATCGCAATGATGAATATGATACTCCACGGGGTCCAATCGCCGAATATCATCAAGACAAACACCCTGGGAGAGAACCTTGCCGATGTCCAGGTCAAGGACCAGTTTGACAATATCCTGGCAAATCCGCCGTTTGGTGGCAGCGAGCGTAAGGAGGTCCAGCAGAACTTCCCCATCAAGACCGGAGAAACCGCCTACCTCTTCCTGGAACACTTCATCAAGTACCTCAAAGCAGGAGGGAACGCCGGTATCGTCATCAAGAACACCTTCCTGTCCAACACCGACAACGCTTCCATTGAACTTCGTAAGAAACTCTTGGAAGAATGCAACCTCCACACGATACTGGACCTTCCTTCCGGAGTGTTCCAAGCCGGTGTCAAGACCATCGTACTCTTCTTCAAGAAGGGTGAGCCCACGCAAAAGGTCTGGTTCTACCAACTGAACCTGGACCGCACACTGGGAAAGACGGACCCGCTGAACGAGAATGACCTGGCGGACTTCGTTGAGAAGCAGAAGACCACGCCGGATAGCGAAAACTCCTGGTCCGTGAATGTCGCTGACCTGGATGACAACTATGACCTCTCTGTGAAGAACCCCAACAAGGTGGAAGTCGTGGATGAGCGCACGCCCCAGCAGATTGCCGCCGAGATTGAAGCCCTCGCAGCAGATAGCCAGCGTTTATTGAACGAGATTATGGAGATGCTATGAGAGAAGGGTGGGATTTAGTAAAACTCGGGTCTCTCTGTGATATCCAGAATGGATTTGCCTTTGACTCAAAGTTGTTTAACAACGATGGTAAAGGGCTTCCTCTCATTCGTATCCGTGATATCAAAAGAGGTTATAGCGAAACCTTCACCACGGAAGAATGCGATAATGCGTATGTCGTAAAAGATGGGGACTACCTTATTGGGATGGACGGAGAGTTCAATATTGGGCAATGGAAGAGCGAAAACGCCTTACTCAATCAGCGAGTGTGCAAATTGCTACCTTCAAGCAAGATTTTGCCAAGGTTCATCTATTATTACATTCCCAAGGCGTTGAAAGACATTGAGGATAAAACGGCATACGCAACAGTCAAACATCTATCCTCAAAGCAGATTAAAGAGATACACATTCCCAATATTTCTCTTCCCGAGCAGCAGCGTATCGTGGATATTCTGGACCGGGAGTTCGCCAAGATTGATGCCCTGAAAGCCAATGCCGAGAAATCCCTTCAAGCAGCAAAGGACCTCTTCCGGCATATTTCCAATGGGTATTACAATGAGCCTTCGCCGGTTTCAAAACTTGGCGATGAGTGCATTTTCGTTAGAGGACCTTTCGGGGGAAGTTTGAAAAAATCGTGTTTTGTACCTTCTGGTTATCCCGTGTATGAGCAGCAACACGCGATTTACTCAACATTCACTTTTAGATACTTTGTGAATGAAGAGAAATACAATGAGATGAAGCGTTTTACAACACATCCCGGGGATCTCATTATGAGTTGTTCTGGAACAATTGGAAAAGTCGCCATTATCCCGGAGGATGCCCCAATAGGGATAATCAACCAAGCGCTTCTTAAACTAACACCGAAAAAGAGAATACTTCCCGAATATCTCAAATGGTATATGCAGAGCATTTCTTTTGAGAAAGATATTCAACGGCATTCAAAGGGAGCTGCAATACAGAATGTTGCTTCTGTTGCAATATTAAAAGAAATAGCTATCCCTGTCCCCACGATTGAGAAACAAAAGCAGATTGTCGCTCGTTTGGATGACCTTAACGAAAGGTGTAATGCCCTCCAAGAGAATTACCAGAAGGC
Organism: uncultured Bacteroidales bacterium; assembly: GCA_900320185.1. GTDB lineage: Bacteria > Bacteroidota > Bacteroidia > Bacteroidales > UBA932 > Cryptobacteroides. The sequence continues at coordinate 1,674 of ONRD01000019.1, read as the reverse complement.
CCTCACTCTCTGCGATGACTTGAAGCAGTCCCTTCTCCGCAAGGCATTCAACGGCGAACTATAATCTGCTTTATTTTTCTGGAAAGCACCCAAAAGTAGGAGCTACAGAATAATAAAAAGCCTTTGGCATCCGATTTGGTATCCAAAAAATTAATTCCTATATTTGCAACGTATCAAAAGTATCGTAATTATGTTAGTTATAAGCAGCAGAGATTTCCGCTCCAATCAGAGCAAATACCTTGGAATGGCCGCAAAAGGAGTAGGCGTTGTCCTGACGACCCGAAACATGGGTTCGTTCAAGATTGTCCCTGTCAGCGAAGACGACACCCTCATGACGAGAGAAGAACTGTACAAGAAAATTGACAAAGGTATCAAGGAGATTCAGGAAGGGAAAGGATACAAGGTCGGCACAAAAGAAGAACTTGAAAGGTTTTTGGATTCGCTATGACATATGATGTGATCATCTCTCCGGATGCAGCAATAGACTTGGCCAGCCTCCGGAAGAATGAGCCGAATGCGTTTGCGAAGGCGTGTCGTCTGTTAGATGAGCTTAAAAAGCATCCAAGGACCGGTACCGGAAAGCCTGAACCTCTGTCAGGAGACAGGAAGGGTCAATGGTCCAGACGAATAACGCAGAAGCATCGTATGGTCTATTCTGTTGAAGATGAATTAGTGGAAGTCTATGTAGTTTCATCTTACGGCCATTATGATGATAAATAATCGCTCCAGCCTATGTGAAAGAGAACGGCTGGGGCGTGACGGCTGACAGTTATATCCTCACGGAAGTCCCCATCACCCGGGGAAGGATAAGCCAGACTATCAAGCCCAGACCGATGAAGGCGGACTACATCCTCCAGTACAAGGGTGTCAAACTGGCTGTCGTGGAAGCGAAGAGCGATGAGAAGCCGGTGGGGGAAGGCGTGATGCAAGCGAAGGAATATGCCGAGAAACTGAAAATCCGCTTCACATACGCCACTAACGGGGATACCATCTACCAGATAGATATGGAGACCGGCGAGGAAGGCCAGGTGGATGACTACCTTTCCCCGGAAGAGATATGGACACGGACCTTCGGCGATGCAGATGAATGGAGGGACAAGTTCTACGCCCAGCCGCTTTACAATGACGGGCAGAAGGTTCCCTTTCATCTCCTTCCAGATTGCCTACAAACTCTTCCATACGAGGTGGAATGTGAGGAAGACCGGAGGCAGACCCCGTATCCTCTTCCTGGCCGACCGGAATATCCTTGCAAACCAGGCATTCAACGGCTTCTTTGGATTTGCCAATGATGCCTTGTGCCGCATTACCCCGGATAGCGTCCGCAAGAACGGCAAGGTCCCGACAAACGCCTCCATCTTCTTCACCATATTCCAGACCTTTGAGAGCGGAGAGGAGAACAAGCCCAACTTCGGTCAGTATCCCAGGGACTTTTTTGATTTCATAATCATAGATGAGTGCCATCGTGGGGGTGCAAATGACGAGAGCAGTTGGAGAGGCATTATGGAATATTTCAGCAGTGCCGTGCAACTCGGTATGACCGCAACACCGAGACGGGATGTCAATGCCAATACCTATGAATACTTCGGGAAACCGGTCTATGAGTATTCCTTGAAGGAAGGCATTGCCGATGGTTTCCTCACCCCGTTCCGGCATTGCAAGATGCAGAGCAACATT
>ONRD01000021.1 GCA_900320185.1 uncultured Bacteroidales bacterium | reverse complement strand
AGCGTGTTAGCTATTTGAAAAAGACTATCCGTGCGATAGCCGATGGTCCCATACCGCACGATGGTATATGGCCCCATGCCGTATGATGGTAGATAATCCCATGCAGGAAGATAGATTAGTTGTACCCTCAAGCGAAGTGAGGGGGGAGCGGAGCGAACGGTTTGTGGCTGGACCGTGCTGGCAGGTATTGGATGGATACTGTGGATTTGTGCAAGGGCCGTAAGCGGTGTTGTCCTGAGGACCCTGGCCACCCGCGGCCGTAAGCGGGTACCCGCAAGCGTAGCGCGCGGGGGGGATGGAGCGAAGCGGAAGGTCCGAAGGGCAACACTGCTTGCGACCACCCAGCAAAACAACAGCTCTGTGCGTGGAGGGGATGGAGCGAAGCGGAAGGTCCGAAGGACAATACACTTTACGGCCACGCCAAGCTACAGAAACAACGAAGCGCAAAGTAGCAGGGTGCGCGCACGGTGGGAGTCAGCTTGCGCGAAGCACGGTGGTAGGCAGCTCGCGCGAAACACGGTGGGAGGCAGCTCGCGCGAAGCACGGTGGGAGTCAGGACGCACGAAGCACGGTGGGAGTCAGCTCGCGCGAAGCACGGTGGGAGACAGGGCGCACGAACACTATAAGGAGATTGACGGCGGAGACGAAATAAAAAAGGAGGCCGACATCACTTAAGTGTCAGCCTCCTTATAGTCATCCGGTACAGCCGGAAGAGGGCTACTTCCCGTCGGGGTCGGGGTCCCGGTCAAGGGGACCTGCCGGAAGAGGGCTACTTCCCGTCGGGGTCGGGGTCCCGGTCAAGGGGGCCTGCCGGAAGAGCATTACTGCCCGTCGGAACCGTGGTCGTCAGGACCTGCCGGAAGAGGGCTACTTCCCGTCGGGGCCTCGGTCGCCAGGACCTGCCGGAAGAGCATTACTGCTCGTCGGGACCCTGGTCGTCAGGACCTGCCTGAGGTCCCTGAGGACCGGGCTGAGGACCCTGAGGTCCCTGCTGGGCAGCGCCCTGAGCCTGGTACATCTGCTCGAAGGACTTGCTCAGTGCCTCTGAATACCTGTCGATGTCGGCGATGTTCTGGGACTTGACCGCCTCCTTGAGCAAGGAGATGTTGGATTCTGCCTGGCCCTTTACATCGGCAGGGATCTTGTCGCCGTTCTCCCTGAGGAACTTCTCCGCCTGGAAAACCAGGGAATCAGCATTGTTGATCTTGTCAACCCTTTCCTTGGCTTCCTTGTCGGCAGCCTCGTTGGCCTTCGCCTCGTCACGCATCCTCTGGATCTCGTCGTCGGAGAGTCCGGAAGAAGCCTCGATACGGATCTTCTGTTCCTTGCCGGTAGCCTTGTCCTTTGCGGACACATTGAGGATACCGTTGGCATCGATGTCGAAGGTTACCTCGATCTGAGGTATTCCCCTCGGGGCGGGAGCGATCCCGTCAAGATGGAACAGGCCAATCTCTTTGTTGTCCTTCGCCATGGGACGTTCTCCCTGGAGGACATGGATCTCGACGGAAGGCTGGTTGTCGGCAGCGGTCGAGAAGACCTGTGACTTGTGGGTAGGGATGGTGGTATTGGACTCGATGAGCTTGGTCATCACTCCACCGAGGGTCTCGATACCGAGGGACAGAGGTGTCACATCCAGAAGGAGGACATCCTTCACGTCGCCTGCAAGCACACCGCCCTGGATGGAGGCACCGATTGCCACCACCTCGTCAGGATTGACGCTCCTGTTGGGTTCCTTGCCGAAGAACTCCTTGACAAGTTCCTGGACCTTGGGGATACGTGTCGAGCCGCCGACGAGAAGGACCTCGTCGATGTCGGAAGCCTGGAGGCCTGCATCCCTGAGGGCTGCGCGGCAAGGCTCGATGGACCTCTGGAACAGGTTGTCGCAGAGCTGCTCGAACTTGGCCCTGGTAAGGGTCTTTACAAGATGCTTGGGGATACCGTCCACAGGCATGATGTAAGGGAGGTTGATCTCCGTGGAAGTCTGGTTGGATAGCTCGATCTTAGCCTTCTCGGCAGCTTCCTTAAGCCTCTGGAGGGCCATCGGATCCTTCTTCAGGTCGATGCCGCCGTTCTCGGCCGCAAACTCCGAGGCCAGCCAGTTGATAATCTCCTGGTCGAAGTCGTCACCGCCGAGGTGGGTGTCACCGTTCGTGGACTTGACTTCAAATACACCTCCGCCGAGTTCGAGGATGGAGATATCGAAGGTGCCGCCGCCAAGGTCATAGACAGCGACCTTCAGGTCCTTGTTCTTCTTGTCAAGGCCGTAGGCCAGTGCGGCGGCCGTAGGCTCGTTGATGATCCTCTTGACGTCAAGCCCGGCGATCTTTCCGGCCTCCTTGGTAGCCTGGCGCTGGGAGTCGGAGAAATAAGCAGGGACAGTGATGACAGCCTCGGTGACGTCCTGACGGAGATAGTCTTCAGCTGTCTTCTTCATCTTCTGGAGAATCATTGCGGAGATTTCCTGGGGAGAATAGAGTTTCCCGTTGATGTCCACGCGCGGTGTGTTGCCCGCTCCGGAAACCACCTTGTAAGGGACCCTGGAAACTTCCTTGTTCACCTGGTCGAAAGTTTCTCCCATGAACCTCTTGATGGAGAACACTGTGTTCTGAGGGTTGGTGATTGCCTGCCTCTTGGCAGGGTTGCCGATCTTCCTTTCACCGCCTTCGGTGAAAGCTACTACGGAAGGAGTTGTCCTTTCGCCTTCGTTGTTGATGATGACGGTAGGCTGGTTGCCTTCCATGACCGCGACGCACGAATTCGTGGTACCGAGGTCAATGCCGATGATTTTTCCCATATCTTTTAAATTTATATTAATCTGTCACTGTCCCGGAGTCACTTTCCGGGACGCGATAACAATAACGAATGTTGTGCCACTCGTCCGGATATGCCAAATTGTCAGATTTGGAAGCGCTGTGAAGCAGCAGGCGACGGCACTGTGCTGTCACGGCCTGACCGGCCATTGCCGGAGGAAATATGTGTACGGGAAGCGCCGTGGAGCCGGCAGGCGCCAGTCCGGGGAGCGGCAGAAGCCGGCACTGTCACTGCCTGACCTCTCCTTGCCGGAGGGGAAAGGAAAAACGAGCCAGGCGCATCGGCATCCGAAGGCCAGGCAGGCTACACCAGCATAAAGGTGATGGGAGAGTCCGGAAACATCAAGCCGGGAAGGCTACACCAGCATCAAGGTGGTGGGAGGGGCAGCCAGCTATTCGCCGGCTTCCTTGAGGCGCTCGGCGTTCTCGGCGATCTGGAGCTGGTTTATGCACTCCTGGATGTCGCCGTCCATGAACACCGGAAGGTTGTACATCGACCAGTTTATGCGGTGGTCGGTGACACGCCCCTGGGGATAATTGTAGGTACGTATCTTCGCTGAACGGTCACCGGTGGAAACCATCGTCTTGCGCTTGGCACCGATCTCGTCCAGGTACTTCTGGTGCTCGAGGTTGTAGAGACGGGTCCTCAGTTCCTCGAAAGCACGGTCCTTGTTCTTCAGCTGCGAACGCTCCTCCTGGCACTGGACCACGAGGCCGGTGGGAAGATGCGTCAGTCGTACGGCTGAATATGTCGTGTTGACACCCTGTCCTCCCGGACCGGAAGAACAGAAGAGGTCGAGCCTTATGTCGTCCCACTTGAGGTCGACGTCGAACTCTCCGGCCTCCGGGAAGACCGCAACCGACGCCGCCGAAGTCTGGATCCTGCCCTGGGTCTCCGTCTGCGGGACACGCTGGACACGGTGGACGCCCGACTCATATTTCATGATCCCGTAAACTCCTTCGTCGTTGGAGGAAAGCTTGAAGACTATCATCTTGTAGCCGCCGGACGTTCCGGGAGTCTCGTCGTTGACCTCCAGTTTCCAGCCCCTCTTCTCCGCGTACTTCGAATACATGCGGAACAGGTCCCCGGCGAATATCGCGGCCTCGTCGCCGCCGGTGCCGCCGCGGATCTCGATTATAGCGTTCTTGCTGTCGTCGGGATCGGCGGGGATGAGGAGGATCTTGATCTGCTCCTCCATCTGAGGGATCTTGGGCTCTATCTCCGCTATCTCGGACTTGGCCATGTCACGCAGGTCCTCGTCCTTCTCGTTGATCAGGATATCCTTGGCCTCGGCCAGCTCGTCGACCAGCTGCTTGTATTCCATGCCCGCCTTGATGATGGGCTCCAGCTCCTTGTAGTCCTTGTTGAGCTGGACGTATTTCTTCATGTCGGCGATCACCGCGGGGTCCGCAAGCTGGGCCTGGAGAGAGAAATACTTCTCCCTCAGGGCAAGGATCTTGTCAACCAATGTATTTTCTGCCATATGGAAACTCCTGTTTTCTGGTCTTTTGAGTTTGCAAAAATAATCAATCGGAGGCAATCGGCCAAATCGGCTACAGTCCCTTGGCCTTGCCCTCGTCCCAGATAGCGTCCATCTGCTCCAGAGTCATGTCGTGGAGGTCCCTGCCCTGCCGTATGGTCTGCTCCTCAAGATAGGTGAAGCGGCGGCGGAACTTGTCGCATGCGCGGTTGAGGGCGGTGTCGGGATCCAGGCCGTAGAGTCGGGCGGCGTTGATGGTGGCGAACATGAAGTCTCCGAGTTCTTCTTCGGCACGGTCCGCAGCGGCCTTCTTCTCATCCTCCCCTACCGCGGAGTCCATGGCCTTGAGTTCGGCTTCATATTCACCTGCCTCCTCCTTGACCTTGTCCCAGACCTGCTGCTTTTCCTCCCAGTCGAAACCGACTCCCCTGGCCTTGTCCTGCATGGAAAAGGCCTTGAGGATCGGAGGCAGGGAATCGGGAATCCCGGACAGGATGCGCTTGTTGCCTCCCTTCTCCTTCGCCTTGAGCATCTCCCAATTGGTGGAAACCTCCTCCGCATCGGCCACCTTGGTGTCGGAGAACACGTGCGGGTGACGGTAGATCATCTTTTCGCAGAGCTTGTCCATCACGTCCGCTATGTCATACTTCCCCTCTTCCTCGGCTATCTTGGCATAGAATATCACGTGCAGGAAGACATCGCCGAGTTCCTTCTCGAGGGCTGTTTCGTCCTTCTTCAGGACAGCGTCGCTCAGTTCGTAAACTTCCTCCACGGTCATCGGCCTGAGTGTGTCGATGGTCTGGGCGTGGTTCCACGGACACTTTTCGCGAAGTGCGTCCATCACCTCCAGCGCCCTGGCAAATGCCTCCAGTTTCTTTTCCTTGTTGATCATAGGCTGCAAAAATAACAAAAAAAGGTGTATATTTGACGCCGTATTACCCGACATCGTACCCACAGAGAGATGAAAGAATTACGCTATGTTTCCGCAGATGAGGCAGTGGCCTCGGTCATGTCAGGAGACCACATCCACCTGAGCAGCGTAGCCAGCGTCCCGCACATACTCGTCGACGCCCTTGTAAGGAGGGCGCGCGCCGGCGAAGTCGAGGACCTGCACTTCCATCACTTCCACACGGAGGGTGACGCTCCTTACTCGGATCCGGAATTCGAAGGAATCTTCTTCGAGCAGGGATTCTTCGTCGGCCCGAATGTCAGGGCCAACGTCAACGCCGGGTACGCCGACTACATCCCAGTCCACCTGTCGGACACACAGCGGCTCTACAGGACCGGCGGCATCAGGCTTGGAGCGGCGATGGTCCAGGTCTCCCCTCCCGACGCCGACGGGATGGTCTCGCTGGGCACCTCCGTGGACAGTTCCATCGCGGCTGTCGAGTCGGCAAGGGTGAAGATCGCCGTGGTCAATCCAAACGTACCCTTCGCCTACGGCGACCTCATACCCGTCGACACCTTCGATTTCCTCGTTAAGGACGACACTCCCCTTTTCACCAAGGCCTACACGGAACCCTCCGCCACCGACATAATGATCGGCCGCCACTGCGCCGCCCTCGTCCAGGACGGAGCCTGCCTCCAGATGGGGATAGGAAGCCTTCCCAACGCCCTTGCGACCCAGTTGAACGGGCACAAGGACCTGGGAATACACACCGAGATGTTCGCCGACGGAGTCCTTGAACTGATCAAGAAAGGGGTCATCACTGGAAGGAACAAGAGGATCGACACCGGAAAGATAGTCGCATCGTTCCTGCTCGGCTCCGGGGAAGTGTATTCATTCATCGACCACAACCCCGACGTTCTGATGAAGGACATCAAGTACGTCAACGACCCTTGGACGATAGCCCGCAATCCGCGCGTCACCTCCATCAACTCAGCGGTGGAAGTCGACCTGACCGGCCAGGTCTGCGCCGATTCGATCGGGACGAGGATGTTCTCGGGCACAGGCGGCCAGCTTGACTTCGTGAGGGGGGCGGCCATGTCCGAGGAAGGGGTATCGATGATCGCACTGTCCTCGCGCACGGCCAAGGGCGTCCCGAAAATAGTCCCTACCCTGAGGCTGGGGGCCGGAGTTGTCACGCCAAGGGCCGACGTGCACTGGATCGTAACTGAATATGGGGCCGTGGACCTTTGGGGGAAATCCCTCCAGGAACGCGCCAGGCTGCTTCTTTCCATCGCCCATCCCGATGACCGCGAAGGTCTTGAAAGGGCCGCGTTCGAACGCTTCGGCCCGCACTTCCACTCAGTAAGGTAACAGGATCATTTCTGTTTCAGGAGTTTCCAGGAAAGGACCGGTATCATGAAAGAAAGCAGGCATGAAACCAGCCAGAAGACCGACACCGGTTTGAAATCATAACCGCCGGCGCCTATCATGAAGCCGCTCACGAGGTTCTGCAATCCGGCAGCCCCGTAGCTAGCCAGTCCTACCATCCCGAGGGCGGCGCCCGTCGCCTTCCTCGGGACAATGTCCAGGGCCATCAAGCCCGCAACCGTACAATAGACCACCCCTATGGAGAGGCTGAAGACGGCTACCCACACTATGTTGAGGCCATAGCTTCCCCCTGTAAGCAGGAAGGCGCCGAGGCTGGCCAGGCAGACGATCCCCGAAATCATGACGGGGATGAACCGGTTGCCCTTGAAGACCCTGTCAGAGAGCCACCCGGCAAGGACCGTCCCGGCAATCCCGAAGATTTCGGAGAAGGCGATGATCTGGGTGGCTGAAGAGAGCGAGTAGCCTTTGCCCTTCTGGAGGAAGAGCACTCCCCACTCGCTGACAGCGTGCTGGGTGATGTAGACGAAGGCGCTTGAAAGGGCTATTATCCAGATTCCGGGATGCCTGACGACCTTTTTCTGGAGCTCCCTGGTCGGCATGGAGTCGGTCTTGAGCGTCTCCTCGCCTGAGAGCTCCTGGACCGAAGGAAGTCCGCAGCTTTCCGGAGTGTCAGAGACAAACAGGATTATGGCGGCGGAGCCGATGACTCCGGCGACCGCGGACAAGATGAAACCGTATTCCCACCCTATCGCTCCGACGACTATCCCGAGGAGGAAGACGGACAGGGATTTCCCGAGGTACGGAGTTGCGCTGAGTATGCTGTAGAAGGTGCCCCTGCGGTTGAGCGGGAACCAACGGGAAAGGCTGATCACCCCGGGAGGGGCTCCCATGGACTGGCAGAAACCGTTGATCCCCCAGAGCACGGCGAAGACGATGAGCAGTACGACTGAGGACATCCCCCACCAGCCGTGCATGAGTCCGGTCACCCCCATAAGGAGGTTCACCACCGTGGAGACCAGCAGGCCCGTGGCCATGAAACGGCGGATGTTGCAGTAGTCGGCCACGAAACCGTTCATGAACTTTCCGAAGGCGTAGACGAAGTAGAAAGCCGAGCCGATGATTCCGAGCTCCCCGGCCGTGAATATTCCGTCATCGATCAGGGGCTGCTTGACTACCGACATCGCCATGCGGCAGACATAGTAGAGGGCATAGGCACCGGTCACGCCCCAGAAGGTCCTGTTCCTGAGACGTTTGTACTCAGATTGGACCTGCCCGGAAGGGACCTTCCGCCCGGAAGGCTTTGAAATCCTGTAGAAAGAATATAAGCTCATATCGCTTCGCAAAGATAGAAAAGAATTGCTATCTTCGCATAAAACTGACAGCGATCCGATGGCAAACCTGAAGTCACTCGCGAAAGACACGGCGATCTACGGCCTTAGCAGCATTATCGGCAGGTTCCTCAACTACCTGCTGGTCCCATTGTACACCTATGTGATCAATGCTTCCAGCGGAGGCTACGGAGTGGTCACGAACCTTTACGCGTACACCGCCCTTCTCCTGGTTATCCTGACCTACGGGATGGAGACTACCTTCTTCCGGTACGCGAACAAGAGCGGGGAGGACCCGGGGAAAGTGTATTCGACGATCCTCATCTCCGTACTTTCGACCTCCGCCCTCTTCGTCGCCCTGGTGCTGCTGTTCCTCAGGCCCATCTCTTCCGCGATGGGCTACGCCGACCATCCGGAATACATCTGGACCATGGCCGCCACCGTCGCCATAGACGCCTTCCAGTGCATCCCCTACGCTTACCTGAGGTACAAGAAACGTCCGATCAAGTTCGCGGCTCTGAAGCTCGGCTTCATATTCCTCAACATATCCCTGAACCTGGCCTACTTCGTCATCCTGCCGAAACTGGGACTGAATCCGCTGGGCATCTATGACGACGGCATCTCCGTCGGCTGGATCTTCTACATCAACCTCTTCTGCACCTCGTTCATGACCCTGTTCTTCGTGCAGGAACTCAAGGGCATAAAAGGCGGATTCGACTCCGCCCTGATGAAGAGGATGCTGTCCTACAGCTGGCCCATACTGATCCTCGGAATCATCGGCATCCTCAACCAGACCGCATCCCAGATAATCTTCCCCTTCGTGTACAAGGGCGGGGACTGCGAGGCCCAGCTTGGGATCTACGGGGCCTGTATCAAGATCGCGATGATCATGGCCATGATCACCCAGGCCTTCCGCTATGCCTACGAGCCTTTCGTTTTCGGAAACGCCAGGGAGAAAGGCAGCAAGGAGACCTATGCCAAGGCCATGAAGTACTTCATCATCTTCACCCTCCTTGCCTTCCTCTGCGTCGTGGGATTCATGGACATCCTCAAGTACATAATCGGGTCCGGCTACAGGGTCGGCCTCAAGGTGGTCCCGATAGTGATGGCCGCGGAAATCATGATGGGGATCTATTTCAACCTCTCTTTCTGGTACAAGCTCACCGACCAGACTCTCTGGGGGGCCGTCTTCTCGGGGATCGGCTGCCTGGTGCTGCTTGCCGTCAACATCATCTTCATCCCTTCGCACAGCTACATGGCATGCGCCTGGGCTGGCGTCGGCGCCTACGGTACGGCCATGGTCCTTTCCTACCTGGTCGGGCAGAAGAAGTACCCGATAGCCTACCCTCTCAAGGACATAGCCGTCTATGTGGCGGCCGCCATGGCCCTGTACGCCCTGATGGTCGCCGGGTCCAGGCATCTTTCCTCCGCGCTGTCACTTGGCATGAACATACTGCTGATCCTCTCTTTCTGTGCGCTCATAGTCAAGAAGGACCTCCCTCTTTCTTCCTTACCCGTCATAGGCAGGCATTTCAAGAAACGGCAGAAGGGTGAAGACGCTTGACAAGGAGATACTGAGGCTCGCCCTCCCCAGCATTCTTGCTAACATCACGATCCCTTTGGTCGGGATGGTGGACATGGCCGTCGCCGGACACCTTGACGGCGGTTCTGCCGCCTTGATCGGTGGCATCTCCGTCGGTTCGCTGATGTTCGACCTGCTCTACTGGAACTTCGGCTTCCTGAGGGCCGGCACCGGAGGCCTGACCGCACAGGCATTCGGGCGGGGCGACATCGCCGGATGCCGGACGAACCTGCGCCGTAGCCTGCTGACCGCCCTGGCCCTGTCGCTCGTGCTGATCGCCATACAATGGCCTTTCGAGAAACTGATCTTTTTCTTCGTCAACTGTTCGGAAGAAGTCAGGCACCTGGCCACCAGGTACTTCCGTCTCAGGATCTGGGCCGCACCGGCTACCCTTTCGCTCATGGTGCTCCGCGGCTGGTTCATCGGGATGCAGGACACCGTCAGCTCCATGCTCACTGACCTGGTAGTGAACGGGACGAACATCATACTGAGCATCTTCCTGGCAACAGGCCTGCCCGGGGCAGGCTTCGACGGCATAGGATACATCGGCATCGCATGGGGAACCGTAGCGGCCCAGTACGGAGGGCTTGCTTTCGCATGCGCGATGATCTTCCGCCGGTTCGGCAAAGTCATGGCGGCCGCGCCAGCGGAAGGGGAACCGGAGGGATCGGTCATGGAAAACTTCAGGAGATTCTACAAAGTCAACGCCGACCTTTTCATCAGGTCCCTGTGCCTGATGGCCGTTTACCTGGCATTCACAGCCATCTCGGCGCGGTTCGGAGACGTCCTGCTGGCCACCTGCTCGATCATGATGAAACTGATGCTGGTGTTCTCCTATTTCACCGACGGCTTCGCATTCGCGGGAGAGGCCCTCACAGGGAAGTTCACCGGAATGCAGGACACGGCGATGGTCCGCCATACCGTCAGGCACACCTTTGCCTGGAGCATGGGCATCGGGCTTCTGTTCGTCCTTGTCTACGCCTTCTTCGGGATTTCGATGTTCCGGCTGATGACAACCGACCATGAGGTGCTCCACTCGGCAAGGCAGTTCATCCCATGGCTTGCATTCATCCCTCTCCTGGGATGCCCTGCCTTCACATGGGACGGAATCTACACCGGAGCCACCGCCACCAGGCAGATGAGGGACTCGAACATAGGCTGCGTCTTCGCATTCGCGGCCGTGTGGCTTGCAGGGTCCGCCCTGCTCCGCCCTGAAGGGGCCGCCGGCGTGCACCTGCTTTTCGCAGCATACTATGCCCACCTCGTCTTCCGCTCGGTCTACCAGACCGTCAAATACCGCCGCGCGGTCCTGCTCCCGGTTGAGGAGAGCATCGGAAATATTCATTAACTTTGCACCTTGATGAGAGGGAAAGCAATAGTCGTCAAGAATGCCGGAAGCCATTTCCTGCTGTCGGAACTTCCTGTGTGGAAGCCTTTCCCGGCCGTTCTCAAAGGCAGGGTCAGGCTGACCGGCAGCGAGTCGACCAATCCCGTTGCCGTGGGGGACGAGGTGACTTATGAATATGCGGCCGCACCGACCGAAACCCATCCCGCCACCATAGTGGAGGTGATGGACCGGAAGAACCACCTCATACGCCGCTCCACCAACCTGTCCAGGCAGTCCCATGTCATCGCGGCCAACCTGGACATGGCCTACATAGTGGTCACCCTGTATTTCCCGGAGACCAAGCTCCCCTTCCTGGACAGGATCCTTCTGACTTGCGAAGTCTACGGGATTCCGGCGACAATAATCCTCAACAAGGCCGACATATTCAGGAAGGACTTCCCCGAAGAGATGGAATCCTTCAGGCGGATCTACGAAGGAGCCGGCTACCGGGTGATAGCCACTTCCGCGCTTACGGGCGAAGGCATCGAGGAGCTCAGGGAAAGCATCGGCGGCCGCGAAGACGGGCGCATCTGCCTCTTCTCCGGGGAATCCGGAGTCGGCAAATCCTCCCTCATCAAGTCGCTGGATCCTTCCCTGGACCCGAAGATAGGCCAGATATCCCTTTCCCACCTGCAGGGGAAGCACACCACCTCGCTCTACGAGATGTATCCCATCACCTCCGGAGGCTTCCTGATCGATTCCCCGGGACTCCGCGGATTCGGACTGGTCTCCCTGAAGAAGGAAGAGATCGCCCTGTACTTCCCGGAGATGCTGAGGGTCTCCAAGGGATGCCGTTTCACTCCCTGCACCCACACGCATGAACCCGGCTGCGCCGTCAAGCAGGCCCTCGAGGAAGGGTCCATCTCACAGGAAAGGTACAACTCCTACCTCGGGATGCTGGAGGAGGACAGGAAATTCAGATAGATTATTCAGTTACACTACAATGACCAAGGAACAGAAGATCGATGCCGCCGTCAAGGCACTGTTTGGCGGGATATCATTCACACAGGAGCCGGAAGGCCTTTACGACCCTCTCAGGTACATGATAGAGATCGGGGGGAAGAGGCTGCGCCCCCGGCTCTGCCTCACTACATATTCACTCTACAAGGACGGTTTCACTCCAGAGATACTGGAGCCGGCCGCCGGGCTGGAAGTGTTCCACAGCTTCACCCTGATCCACGACGACATCATGGACCGCTCCCCTCTGCGCCGCGGAGTGGACACGGTCTGGAAGAAATGGAATCCCGACACGGCGATCCTTTCCGGAGACGTAATGTGCATCGACAGCTACTCGCGCATAGCCAGGGGGCCGCGCGAAGTCATGGCGCCCCTGATGGAACTTTTCTCCCGCACGGCCGCACAGGTCTGCGAAGGGCAGCAGTACGACATGGAGTTCGAAAGCAGGGAGACCGTCTCCATGGATGAATACATCCGCATGATCGGGCTGAAGACCGGCGTGCTGATAGCCTGCGCTGCAAAGATGGGCGCACTGATCGCCGGTGCCCCCGGGGAGGACTGCGACAACCTCTACGACTACGGATTCAACCTCGGTCTCGCCTTCCAGATAGCAGACGACTACCTCGATGCCTTCGGGGACGAGAAAGTCTTCGGGAAGCCCATCGGAGGCGACATCGTCAACTCCAAGAAAAGCTGGCTCACCGTCCATGCCTTCGGAAAGGCGGATCCGGCCACGAAGGCAAGGCTCGCGGAAGCGATGGCGGCTCCCGCCCCCACCCGCGAAGATGAAGCAGCCAAGATCGCAAGCGTCAAGGCGGTCTATGAGGCCCTCGGTGTCGACACGGATGCCAAGGCTGCCATAATGGACTACACGTCAAAGGCGCTTGGCTGCGCAGTCAAGGCCGTGGACGGAATCCGGTTCGAAATGCTGAGGAGATTCGCCCAGAAGCTTGTCGGAAGGACCAAGTAGCATCTTCCCTCCCTTCAAGACGCCAGAAGGATGACCTCAAAGTCCAATGGACTTATCAGTCATCCTCTTTTTTGTTGTTTCAAGTTCGCGAGCGGCAGGCGGCAGTCTCCTCAAGGAAGGCGTGTCCACCCTCGGACACGTTAGAGGGCGGGGCCCGACGGATACAAGTTATCGCAAAGCGATGACGCAGTAGACGTTGGGAGGGATGGAGTGAGCGGAAGCGAACGGAACCTTCCGGAGGAGACTGCCGCCTGCCGCAAAACTCAACAATAAAGAAGGCAACCGATAATCACTTATCAGCCGCCTTCCTTTACCGTCATCGGTTCCGGTCCGTCAACGGAGGTCGTATTCGACCACCAGCGCAGATACGGGCGGCACCACGGTACTGTCGGAGACGGTCACACTCTCCCCTGTCAGTACGTCCGTCCCGGAAGCGAGAGAATCGTTGATCCCCGCATACGAAGACCAGGGGACGGTCTTCTCCTCAGGGGAATTGTTTATGAAGACGAAGACCTTTTCGTCGTCGTCATAGCGGAAGAATGCATAGGTGTTGTCCCTGGAGAGGAAATGCATGGTCTTCCCGTCGTGGATCACCTGCTTGCCTTTCCTCCACCGGAACAACCGCCGGGCATAGTCGTGAAGTTCGGCGTCCGTGCCCTTGCGGCCTTCCTCGCTGAAGAGGTCTACGGGGTCTCCCCGCCAGCCTCCCGGGAAGTCCATCCTGAGTTCCCCGTCGCTCTTGTAATCCTTCCCGGTGGCGAACATCATCTCGTCGCCGTAGAAAAGCTGGGGAATCCCGCGGACCGTGGCCAGGAGGGTGTAGGCTATCTTCATCTTGCCGGGATCCTGATGCCAGGAGTCAGCCACGCGGTAGTGGTCGTGGTTGGAAAGGAATATCATCATGTTCGAGACATCGTGATAGGTGGCGTCGTGCGAAAGTGCCCTGTAGACCCGCACCATACCGCCGTCCCACGAAGCCTGGTTCTCGCAGAGGGCTGCATTGACGGCCGCCTGGAGCGGGAAGTCCATTATGGAAGGGAGGTTGGAGTCGAAGCCGTCCGGATTGGGATTGCCGCCCTGCCAGTAGGCAAGCTGGTCGTAGTTGGTGTCCCAGCATTCTCCCACGATATTGATCGAAGGATACTCGTTCCTCACCGCTGCACACCAGCGGCTCATCGGCTCCTTCTCGTTGTAAGGGTAGGTGTCTACGCGCAGGCCGTCGAGCCCCGAATATTCGATCCACCATATCGCCCACTGCTGGAAATACTTGAGCAGGAACGGGTTGTCGAGATTCATGTCAGGCATGCTCGGCACGAACCAGCCGCTTTCCTGGAGATTGCGGTCACGCGGGGAGGCATTGGGGTCCATCAAGGTCGAGAACTCAAATACGGAACCCGTATAGCTCGGGAACTGATGGATCCAGTCCTCGAACGGGAGGTCCTCCATCCACCAGTGGGCTGTCCCGCAATGGTTGGTGACAATGTCCATGATCACCTTCATACCCTTCGAATGGCATGAATCGACATATTCCTTGAACTGGCGGTTGCTGCCGAAACGGGGATCGATCCTGTAATAGTCGCCGCATGCATAGCCGTGATAGGATTCCTGGTCCTGGTCGTCAAGCAGGAGAGGGGTGCACCAGATGGCGGTGGCCCCGAGGTCCGCGACATAGTCGAGATGGTCGATGATTCCCTGCAGGTCGCCTCCGTGGCGGCCGAAAGGCTCGCTGCGGTCGGCCTTCTCCCTGGTGTCGGAAGTGTTGTCGTTGCCGGGATCGGCATTTGCAAACCTGTCGGGACAGATGAGGTAGATGAAATCCGAGGTCGTGAAACTCGTCCTCGCGGCAGACCCTTCCTCGCGGGGAAGTATCTCATAGGGACGGGTAAAACTCTTCCCGTCCTTCGTGAACACGAGGTCGTACCTGCCAGGCTTCACTCCGGCCCCGACGGCCACATCGATGAAGAGATAGTCGGGACTCTGGGCCTTGTGGACCTCCTTTACGGAAGGACCCGCCGAGAACTTTACGTCCCAGGAAGCGATGTCCTTCCCGTGGACCATGAGCTGGAGGGAGGTCTTCATGCCTGTCCACCAGCATGGCGGCTCGACATGCGAGACCCTCGACTCGGCGGTCCCGATCTCCCAAGTCCACGGTGCACGCATCCCGACGGTCACCGTCACGGTGTCCTCCTCGCAGAACCTCTTGAACACGAGCATGGAATCATCCTTCGAGACGACTTCGAAACCGGGGTTGCCGCTGTCCAGGGCAGGATGTGAATGCTTCAGGGCTGAAAGATAGGCGTAGAAGTCGGTAGTGGCATTGTAATTCCACTCCGGCATAGGGTCCTTTTCGAAGAATTGGAAACGGTGGTCATAGCCTACCTCCTGGCCGGTGTAGATGAGGGGCTGGGTGGCGGGCAGGGTCCAGCACAGGACCGTCATCGCCTTCCACGCTTCTCCCATCCGCTCGAACTCGGTCCCGTTCCATGAATTCTCGTCGTGGTTGGAGGTGAACGCCAACCTTGAGGAGGTGCCGTATCCGGCAGTGTTCCACTCGATGTACCGGAGGAGGCTGTCGGTGTCGGCCTTCCCTTGCGCAAGGTCGTTCAGCAGATGATGGAGCTTCCATGCATAAGTGCAGTCGAAGCCTGCGTCGTGCAGCCACTTCTCCTCGCCTTCTGCCAGGAAATAAAGCGGACGGGGATAATCCTCCCGCGCCCTGCCGATCACTCCGGCCCAGAAGTCTCCGGGGACCTGGAAAGCCACGTCGCAGCGGAAACCGTCGACGCCGCGGTCCAGCCAGAACCTCATGCTCTTCTCCATCTCGGCGCGCATGTCGGCACTGCCGTAGTTGAGCTTCGCGATGTCGGTCCAGTCATATTCGACCACGGTCTTTCCGGTGACGGAATCACGCACGTACCAGTCCGCATCCTTCCCTTCTACCCACGGATGGTCCGGCGAGGTGTGGTTCGCGACCCAGTCCAGGATCACCTTGAACCCCATCCCGTGGGCCGACTCCAGGAAATGGTCGAAGTCCTCGAGGCTACCGAACTCGGGATTGGTGTTGCAGTAGTCCTTTATGGCGTAATAGGACCCGAGGGTCCCCTTCCTCCCCTCTTCCCCGATGGGATAGATGGGCATCAGCCAGATCACGTCGACCCCGAGCTCCTTGAGCATCGGGAGTTTCCGTTCCGCCGCGGCGAAGGTGCCTTCTTTAGTTGCCTGGCGGGTATTGAGTTCATAGACAACCGAATTGCCGTAGCCGGACTCAGTTCCGGCGACGGGCTGCTTCACGCCATTCTGCGTGCAGGATAATGCGGCGGCGACAAGCGCCGCGAGTGCCAGTGTCCGTTTCATTTGCAGTATTTCAATATGCTGTTTCTCTTTGCCGTGAAATAATTGTGCGGGCCTTCCTCCAGAAGCCTGTACTCCCGGTGGTTGCTCCAGGGAGCGGGAAGGTCCTCTATCTTCTCATCCTCATGGGTGTCGTTGGGAACGAAGTAACGTATCTTGTTCTGCCATGACCTTATCCGGTCCCCGGCAGCTTCAGGCGACATCAGGCCGCCTTCGGAGACAAGGTCGAGCAGGCAGCCGGCGTAGAATGCCCTCCACTCGCCGTCCTGGAGTATCTTCCAGATGAGCGGATTCCTGCGGGAATCCCCCCAGTTGAAAGGGTCCTGGGAGGCTGCATCCGTCTGGACACCGCAGTCCAGGGTAGTCCCGAGGGTGTTGTCATAGTCATACGGTATGAAGAAGAAGCCGTAGTCCTTCGTGTCCGTGGAGTTGAAATAGATGTAGTAGTTGTTGCAGTTGTTCCAGTAATCGTCCCACATCCCGACTGCCACGTTCACCGCATAGGTCCTCAGCAGAAGCGGCACGTCGCAATGGGAAGAAAGCCATGCCTTGAAGCGTTGGTTCCCGAGATTGTTGGAATTGGACAGGAAGTCCTGCAACTGGGCCTTCGCAATCTCGAATTCCCCGGTACGCGTCTTCAGTTCGTAGACATATTCCTTACCGTCGTCAAGGTCGGGGCCGATGCTCGCTGCCGAAGCGCCGAGGCGCGCTCCTGACCGGCAGCGCCAGAGGAAACCGTCCGCATTGCCGAATTGTCCTTCGGCCTTGCGTACCTTCAGGAAATCGGCGGCGACAGGCTCTATCATGTCATACACTCCAAGGCAGGTCTCCTTCGCATCGCCTTCCACCTTTATGAACAGCCTGGCGTAGGCGGCATTGGCCGCGGTCCAGACCCCCGCCCTCCGGAACAGGTCGTAGCAGAAATTCTCCCTCACGTAGGAGGGATCGTCCTTGTACCATTTCAGGATAACCTTCTCGGCCCCGTGGACCTTGTGGCCTGCATCCTTGTGCCACTTGTGGAAATTGATTTCGTAGTGGCAGTGATGCCAGTCGGTACCTTTGGAAGAATGGAGGCGGCCTCCGCCTCCCTCGGGACGGCGCCGGGAAGTGTTCCCCCTCAGCCGGAGGGAGGCATCGGTGACGGTGGCGGTGTCCCGGAACTTGACTACGCTCACGTCGCAGTGGATGTGGAGTTTGGTAGCCGGATCCCTGTCATACGCCTGCAGGAGGGAATTCCACTCCTTCAAGGATACTCCAATGTGGATCTCCGGGATGGTGCTGCCGTCGTATAGCCAGGATATCCCGTGGTCTTTCGGCCCGGCGGTCCCTTCGTCCGGCATTACCGGATCGATCCTGTCCGCGCCGCATCCGACGATGAAGGCACAGGCAAGGACCAGGGGGACCAGCCGGCGGAGGGGAATCATAGCTGGAACACTGCGGAAGAGTTGGCGCCGAGGATCAGGTCGTTCCCGTTCCTCGAGACTTCACCCAGGACAGCCAGCGGCTTTGACATGTCATCCTGCACGGAAACTGTCTTGGACGATGATGCAAGGTTGTGGATCACCAGGACCTTCTGCCCATCGGTGGAAGTCATGTACCAGGCTGCTATCGAGGAACCCTGCACCGAGGCGGGGCTCATCGTACCTTCGGCAAGGGCGGGGCATGAATTGCGGAGCATGGAGAACCTGCGGTAGACGTTGAGAAGGGAGTTCCCGTCCTCGGCCTGGGCTTCCACGGAGATGGAGGCGGTGAGCATCGACTTGTCTATCTTCCCTCCCAGCTTTGCGGAGGCATAAGGACCGGTCTTGGTCCACATCATCGGCGTCCTTACATATTCATCACCGCTTCCGGTCTTCGCACCCCAGTAGCCGAGTTCCTCTCCCTGGTAGACGAACGGCCTGCCTTCCGCGGTCAGGAGCATCGCCGCAGCCTGCTTTTCCTTGGCCGCAGACTTGCCAAGGTCATTGGCAGCCCTGTCCTCGTCATGGTTGGAAAGCTTCAGGGCCGGCACAGCGTCCGCCCTCCTGGCCTTGTACTGCTGCCTCCAGGTCACCAGGTTGCTCACCAGGCCGCTTGCAGACCCGGAGTTCAGGGCATCCCTGACTATCCACCAGAAGCTGAACTCGAAGACCGAAGGAAGGCCCTTGTAGTAGTTGTAGGTGGCGGGTGCGTCGCTGAAGACCTCGCCCACCATGTAGATGTCCCCGCTGTTCCCGGCTTCCTTGAAAGTCTTGTCGATCCGTTTGTACCATTTGTCAAGGAAGGTAGGGTTCTCGTCGGAATTCTCATTCCAGTAGATGTGCTTCACCGCGTCCAGGCGCAGGCCCTTCACTCCCATGCGGATCCATTTGTCGGCAGACTCGGCGAGCGCCTTGAACGCCGGCGAATCCTCGCATGTCGACGCCGGTCCGTAGTTGAAGTCGGCGAACCAGTCGGTCCAGAAATGCGAATGGTACATCAGGGATTTCATCCCGGGAAGGAGGATGTCCTGGCTGTCGGTGTTGGAAAGGGTGAGGTCCTTGCCCCATTCCAGCTGGTTCCTGCCGCTGGTGGCTCCGTACTTGTACGAATCCCACTGGGTCTTGCTGGTCCTCACAAGGACTCCCCAGGAACTGGCTATGTCAAGGGAAAGGGTGCAGACGGTCGCACTGTTCTTGTAGAACTCGGCCAGCTTGCCGTCCCCGTAGTAAAGCCACACACCCGCGCCAGGGGTACCGGTGTTCGTGACATTGTCGACCTGCTCGGCCTTAAGGGTCCTGGGCTTTCCGGAAGAGTCAAGGGTAAGTGTGAACTTGATCTTTGCCGAGGTCGCGGAGCTGCTGACGCACGAGAACCACTGGCCGGAATCGTAACCGCCCTTGGGGATCATGGCGATCCTGCCGGCATCGATGTCGGCCGAAGGGTTTTCCGAGAATATGAAGTAGTCGCGGTACTCGCTGTCGGCGGAAGACTTTGCACTCTGGAACCATGGATGGTCCTTTCCGGCATGGTTCAGCACGTAGTCAAGATAGATGTCGATCCCCTTTTCGGAGGCCTTGTCCAGGAGGTTCCGGAAATCGGCCTCCGTCCCGTAGTCGGGATTGACCTTGGTATAGTCGGTGACGTCGTAGCCGTGATAGGACATCGCAGGATGGATCGGGCTTAACCACAAGGCGCTTACGCCCATGCCGTCGAGATAGTCCAGCTTGGACGTGATTCCGTTGAAATCCCCTGTCCCGTCGCCATCGCTGTCAGCGAAAGAATAGACCAGCAGCTGGTAGGTAGTCCCTGCCCTCTTCACCCCGTCGAAAGAGATCTCGGGAGCCACGACGGCCTCTATATGGTTGCCTGTCTGGACAATAGTGACGGTAGCCGTCTGGGCGCCGGCGACGGAAACCGTTCCCTGGCGGTCGTCCCCGGGGTTCGGGGCCACCGTGACCGCGACAGAAGCATTCCCTGTGCCGGAAACGGAGCCGAGACGGATCCAGTCCGCAGAGGCGGAAGCCGTCCAGGAAGACTTCGTGATGATGTTGAACAACTTGTTCGAAGCGTCCTCGGAAGTGAATTCAAGAGAGGCAGGAGACACCGTGAGCGTGTCCTGTTCCGTCTTCTTTTCTTCTTTCCCGCCACATGAGAGCACCAGCATCATTGCGGCAAAGGCAGCGGCAATCCTTGAAAGCGATTTCCTGTCCATGGTCATAATCAAATCTAATTGGCAAGCCGGAGTCCGGTCAGGGACTCCGGCCCGGAAAAAGCTACGTATTACTCGACTGTGATGGTTTCAGCAGCGGAATCGTAGATGATACTGAATGTCTCCTTGTCGGAAACCGTGATGTTGGGGCCGCCGGCCTCGGCTGCGAATGCAGCCCCGGAGGTGTAGGTACCGCCCCTGTTCACATCCCAGCCGCATCCCTGGCGGAGTTTCCACTCGCCGGAGATGTTCTGGTTGTAGGCGACCCACTTGCCTGCGCCGTCGTACATCATGAAGACGTCTCCGCCCCAGTCGTTGAAGCCGCCGATAATGCCCCAGAACAGGTTGCTGAGGGTAATCGTCTCGTTCGCCGGGTCATAGATGACCATATAGGTACCGTCTGCAGGAGCCTTGATGTTGCTTCCGCCGCCGGTGACTGCGAACTCGGCGTTCGCCTCGACGCATTCACCGCCACGGTTGTTGTCCCAACCCGCATTCTCGCGGATCTTGAACTCATCGGTCGTCGTGAGGGCGACAGGTATCGAATACCACTTGCCGTCGGCTCCGAGGTTCATCGGAACGTCGGCGTTCCAGTTGAATCCGGGGATGCTGGCAATCGAGCCGACCAGGCCCCACTGGAGGGTTCCGATGGTCTCATTGTTGGCGTTGTAAACGACCTTGAAGGTTCCGAGGAGACCGATGTTGTCGCCTCCGGGGACAGCCTTCACGAATTCGCCCTGCTTGGACGGAGTCGCACCTCCGCGGTTGACGTCCCAGCCCTTGTCGAAGCGGACCTTCCAGCCGCCCTTCTCCACGGTGACCTCGTCGCTTACCCAGATGCCTGGCATAACTTCGGTCATCGCCACGTCGTTGCTCCAGTCGTCGTTGACGCCGATCAGGCCCCAGGTCTTCTTGGCGTTCACGACGGTGATGGTTCCGGCGGAAGGATCATAAGTCACGACGTATGTACCGTCGGCTTCGATGCTGATGTTGTCACCGCCTGCGACAGCCTCGAACGGCTCTCCAAGTGCGGAAAGGGTTCCGCCGAAGTTTTCCGCCCAGTCGTGGTTGTGGCGGATCTTGAAGCCTCCTGCAGTGATGGCGGTCTCGGGGCTCACCCACTTGCCGTCGGTGAGGACCATATCCACATCGCCTCCCCAGCTGTTGAAGTCTCCGATGAGAGACCAGACATCGCCTTCGGAAACGGTGATAGTGAGATCGTTGGTGTTAAGGACAACCTTGAAGAAGCCTGCGGGGACCTGGATGTTGCCTCCTCCTGCGACCGCCTCGAACGGCTCACCGAGATTGACGAGGGTTCCGCCGTAGTTCTCGGCCCAGTCACCATCCTTGCGCCACTTGAATTCGGTAGGCTCCGCTGCGGTGATATAGGCAGTCCAGACACCGTCCTTCTCAGTAGCGAGGATGTCATTATCCCAGTCGCCGTTCAGTCCGATGATGTTCCATCCGGTCACGGCAACGGGCTCATCGGGTTCGTCTTCGCCGCCTTCATCACCCACCAGAGGGCTATGGCCGCCAAGCGAGACGACTACCTTGTAGAGTCCTGCAGTAGGATTGCAGAGGAGGTCGTAGGTACCATCGGCAGGAACGGAGAGATTCTTTCCGTTTGCAACAGCGGACTGCTCTTCATCCAGCGAGACGACGAACGGCTCAGTGTCTCCGGGAGCTCCGAGATTCGTGTCCCAACCCTGGTCCATACGGAACTTGAACTGGTCGGCGGTAGTGAGGACCACGCCTTCGCAGACGTGCCACTCGCCGTCGGTAATCATAGAGATATCCTTGTTCCAGTCCATTCCGGAAACGCTTGCTATGGAGCCGATGACGCTCCAGTTGCTCTTCTGGTCGAAGCCGGGATATGTCTGAAATGCTTCGGAGATGGTGATGGTCTCGGCATCCTCATCGTAAAGGATGTCGTAGCTGCCTTCGACATTGACACCGAGGTTCTTACCATTCTGGGTAGCCTCGACCTCGTCGCCGGCGTTCATCCTGTAGGGCTCGTCTTCACCGGGAGCTCCCCTGTTGATGTCCCATCCACCGTCCTTGCGGAACTTGAACTGGTCGTCGGGAGTGAGCTTGATGTTCTTGACGACGTGACGCTTGCCGTCAGGCTCCTTGTAGGCGACCTCGTCCTTGTTCCAGCCATTACCGGTACTGGCTATGGAACCGATCAGGCTCCATTCGCTCTTCTCCGTGAATGCCTCCCAAGGGTTGCCCTGGACGACAGGCACGAACACCTCGAAGCCGTCGATCATTATGTGGCCCTGGGAATCGACATGGCCGTTGCGGCCATTGTCCTGGTTGGGAGCCTGGAGCGAGGCGCGGATAAACATGTCGAGGGATACGGTCTCGCCTTCCTGGTAGCCGAGAGCTATGAGGGACTTGGCCAAGTTGGTTATCGAGAGGGTGATCTCACCATCCCTGAAGGATGCGTTCAGGGCCTTGTTCACGGTCCGGCCATTCACCGAAGCGAGTATAAGGGAATGGTTCACGGGCATGTTCTGATTGAAGCCCATGTCGAAGGTCCCGGGAGTATAGGTAGCATTGAGAGCTTTCTCGCCGAGCTCATAGCTCCCGAGGACGGGAGCCGTGGCCATCGACTCGTCGAAGGTGGCATACTCCTCGGTTACGCAGGAGAAAGCCAGCAACGCGAGCAGGCCCGCAGAGAATATTGATAATATCTTTTTCATTGTCGTATTCTGTTAATAGCCGTCATTCTGACCGAGGTTGGTGTTTGCCTGAAGCTCGCTGGCAGGGATCGGGAACAGAGCCCTGTAGGCATCAACGTCGCTTCCGTCCTTGGTCGAACCTTTCCACTGCCAGTTGTAACCGGATGTGAACTTGCCGAAGCGGATGAGATCGCTGCGGCGCCAGCATTCCTGATAAAGCTCACGGCCGCGCTCGTCTAGGATTTCATCGAGGCTCAGCGAAGAGACAGGAGAGAGACCCGCCCTTGCACGAACCTGGTTGAAAGCGCCGAGTCCGTCGATGGAGGCGCCGCGCGCCTGGCACTCGGCCGCCATCAGGAGGACGTCGGCATAACGCATCATCGGGAAGTCGGTGTTGACGAAGCTGGGATTGCTCCAAGTGTCATTCTCCTTGTCATAGACCATGTTGGGGATCTCGCCGGCACTGGTGACGTTGCGGAACTTCTGGAAGCCGTAGCCGTACTTGAAGTTGCCGACATCCTCGATGCTCTTCTCCTGGATGTTGTCCTTGCGGGCAGCCTTTTTGGCTTTTACGAGGTCCTCGCAAGCCTGCTTGTACGAGCCGTCTTCCTTCATCTTCTTGATCGCCTCAGGTGAGTCGCCCCTCTCCTCCGGTGTCTCAGGCATGGCCTCGACATCAGCGGTGGACTTGGCGGTGTCATAGAGAAGGTTACGGATGTCTCCCGCGGAGAACTTGTCGGCGAACTCGGGAGTGGTGCGGAGACCGCCCCATCCGGAGGAGATGCCCAGATGATTGACATTCATCGTTCCGCCCGTGGAAGCGAAGATCAGGTAGTTGGTCACCCCGTAGCTCTGGGTGAACAGACCGTCCTGCTCGACGGCGAAGATGATCTCGTCGGTGCACTTGTCGTTATCGGCAAGGAAGAGATCCTGATAGGGAGTGTAGATGCTGCCGTTGGGAGTGGTGTGCAGGCTGTAGCCGTCGTCCATAAGGTCCTTAAGCACATTTGCACAGTCGTCCCAGCGGGGAGTTCCGGTGTAAACCCCGGCTCCGAGATAGAGCTTGGCGAGGAGGAACTTGGCCGCACCTGCGCTGACGTGGCCGTAAACGACCGAATTCTTGTCAGGAAGCTTCCCGGCGGCGATCACGTCCTTGAGTTCAGACTCGATATAATCGAAAAGGTCTGCCCTGGAGATTTCCCGGGGAGTGAGTCCGACCTGGCTGGTCTCGTCCGCGAAAGGCATCTTGCCGAAATTGTCCAGCCCGTGGAAATAGGCGATGGCGCGGAGGACACGGGCCTCGTCGACATAGCGGTCGGTATCGAAACCGGTGAATTTATTCGCTTCCCTGATAAACTCGTTGGCAGAGCTGATCTGCATCAGGATACGCGAGTAGAAAGCGTAGATGAAGGAGTCGTCAACCGACCAGTTCATATAGTGGAAGTTCTTGATAGTCTGGTCGTTCCAACCGCAGACGCTCTCGTCGGTAGTGAGCTCGCTGTGGTGGTACAGACCACGGATGTACTGGGATGCGCCACCGTCAAGACCGGAAATCGAAGGGCCGCCGTTGGGGCCGTAATAACCGGAAGTGGCGAAACCGAGATAGACACCGGAGATGTAAGCATCCATCGCCTGCTGGCTAATAAGGACTCTTTCAGCGGTGTCGGTGCTGGGGTCGATGGGAGTCACATCAAGGTCACCCACGCAGGAACCTAAAACTGCAGAGGCAGCTATGATTCCGAAAATGCAATATATCTTTTTCATGTTCCAGCCCATATTAGAAGTTAAGCTTGAGGCCCATCACGAAAGTTCTCGGACGAGGGTAGACAGTCTTGTCGAGTCCGTTGAAGATTTCAGGATCGATGCCGGAGTATTTGGTGAAGGTACAGATGTTCTGCACGGTACCGAAGATATTGAGAGAGGCGCTTCTGTCGGCGTTCAGGCTGAACAGCTTCGGGAAGGTGTAGCCGATGGTGAAGTTGTCCAGCTTCAGGAACGAGCCGTCCTCGAGATAGTAGTCGGAGACGTACTGTGCCTGGGTGAACATCGACTTGGTCGCGGAGACAAGCCTGTTGCTGACGAAACTGTTGGTCCAGAGGTCAGCCAGCATCTCGGTGTTGGAAGCGACGTTGTTGTAGACCCAGTTGCCGATGGATGCGTGGCCGGAAAGGGCTGCGGTCCAGTTCTTCCAAGAGAAGTTCGTGTTGAAGCCGAAGGTATAGTCGGGGTCCGGCTTCCTGGTGATGTACTTGTCATCGGGCGTGATCTGACCGTCGTTGTTGCGGTCCACATAGACTCCGTTGATGGGATTGCCCTCGGAGTCATAGACCTGCTGGTACATATAGTAGGAAAGCATCGGGTAACCGACCTGGATCAACTGGACCTTGTTGGTGATACCGCCGTCGACTTCACCCTTCTCGATTCCCGTCGCATTCTCGTCGGAAGCCGTGAGCTTGGTCACCTTGTTATTGTTGTACGCCATATTTACCCCGGCGGTCCAGCTCATATCCTTGGTCTCCACCAGGACACCTGTAAGGTCGATCTCGTAACCCTTGTTGGTCATCGTACCGATGTTGGTGTCTAGGTAGTTGGACAGGTTGGACAGTCCGGGAACAGGGATATTGTTGAGGATGTCGCGGGTATCCCTCTGATAGACGTCGGCGCTGAGCCTGAGCCTGTCATTCCACAGACCGAGGTCGAAACCGGCGTTATAGGTAGTGGTCGTCTCCCATTTCAGGTCGGCGCTGTACTCCGTCGCTACTATAGGTGCGACATAATTGTCGCCGTTGACGAAATAGTATGAGCCGGGAGTGTTGATGGTGAGGAACTTGGCGAAGGTACCGTAGTAGCCGCCGATAGCCTGCTGTCCGGTCTCGCCCCAGCTCAGGCGGAACTTGAGGGTGGAAAGGTCCTTCACGTTCTTCAGGAAGGACTCGTTCTTCACATTCCAGGCGAAAGCCACAGAGGGGAAGATACCCCATTTGTGGTTCTGGAAGCGGGAGGTTCCGTCAGCACGGAGGGTTGCTGTGATGAGGTACCTGTCGGCAAACCCGTAGTTCGCACGGCCGAAGAAGGAAATGAGGTAGAGTTCACCCTTCCCCTCTGAATTGGCCATCTCGAAATTGTCGGCGATCCTGTACTTCAAAGTGTGGTCGTTGTACCAGAAATGCTGCCAGGAATAACCGCCCATAACGTCGACATTGTGCTTCTCGGCGAAAGTCTTGTTATAGTCGGCATAGAACTCGAGGGTGGTGTTGCGGCGGGTGTAGTCGTAATCCTTGTGGGATCCTCCGCCGGACTCGGTCTTGTCGTGGAACGAGACTTCCGTGCCCTTTCCGATCTCGGTGAAGCAGTCTGAATAAGCCCAGTCAAGACCCAGGTTGAGGTTGAGCCTAAGGTCTTCGAAACCGTGGACCTTGTAGTCGAACTGGGTGTTGCCGAGGAACCTGTAAGTGTCGGCGAAATCACGTGTGGAAGCAAGGACTCCCACGGGATTCATCGTCGCCATCGAGTTGAGGTTGCCGGCAGCGTCGAACCAGGTGGTGTAGCCGTTGAGACCGCTGGGGTCATAGACGGGCTTGGTGGGATCGAACTGGTTGGCACAGCCGATGGCGGCCTGGTTGGCATAGACGTTATATGCATAGGTGCCCTTCCCGTTCGCATTGACTGTCAGATGGTTGTCAAAGAAGGAAGGCGCCAGGTTGACGGCAAGGGTAGCCCTGTCCATCTTGGAACCCTTGAGGGTACCGTTCTGGCTGGTGTAACCGCCCGAGACGCGGTAAGGGAGGAACTCGGCGATACGGCCGTTGACACTGATGTTGCCGTCATAGGTCCGGGAGGTCTGGTAAATCTCCTTCTGCCAGTCGGTGTTCGCGGAACCGAGTGCGGCCTCTGCGGCTGAGTTCTCGCCGAAATGCTGGCGGATAAGGCTGCGGAGACCATCGGCGTCAAGTAGCTTGTTGTACTTGGCGATGGTATTCACGGAAGTGGTGAAATCCACGGCCACGTGAGGAACCTTGCCTGCAGTCTTCGAACCCTTCTTGGTGGTGATCACGATGACACCGTTGGAAGCCCGCGAACCATAGATTGCGGTCGCGGAAGCATCCTTGAGGACGGAGAAACTCTCGATGTCCTCGGGATTGATGGAGGACAGGGGGTCTGCAAGTCCGCCGAGGCCGTCATTCGAGACAGGAAGTCCGTCGATGACGATGAGAGGGTCGTTTGAAGCATTGATGGAAGCGCCGCCGCGGATACGGATGGTAGCGCCTGAACCAGGCATACCGTCTCCTGAGGTGACGACCACGCCTGCGGTCTTGCCCCTGAGGAGGTCGGCGGGGGTGGTGATGACACCCTTGTTGATCTCATCAGCCTTCACGGTAGAGACCGAACCGGTAAGGTCGGTCTTCTTCACGGTACCGTAACCGATGACGACGACGTCGTCGAGGAACTGGGTGTCCTCGGTGATCGTCAGCCTCGCAGGTACTGCGGAAGCCTTGAAGGTCTGTGTCGCGTAACCGATGCAGCTGAAAACGACAGTCGCATCAGGTCCGGAAACATTAAGGACGTAGTCTCCGTCAATGCCGGTGGTGGTTCCGTTGCTGGTGCCCTGCTCCATTACGGTGGCACCGATCACCGGACCGGCTGCGTCGACTACAACTCCTTTCACCTGATATCCGCTCTGAGCGGATACGGTTGTGCCGGCCAGGCCGATAAGCATGGCCGCCACAGCAGCTATAATCCTTTTCATTTGGAAATTTTGAGTAGTAAATATATTCATATGGTGTAGTTAGTCAACAGTATGCTTTTTCTCTCCGACAAGCGCGACGCTGGCCGCTCCCAGGAGGAGGAGTACCCCGGCTACGACAAGCATGTTGGCCTGCACTCCGCCGACGCATTTGAGGACCATGCCTCCCAGCGCCGCTGCGATGATCTGCGGCAGGCAGATGGTGCAGTTGAAAAGTCCAAGGTAACTCCCCATGTTCTCCCCGCTGAGAGAATTGGTCAGCAGGGTGAACGGAAGCGCCAGCATCGCGGCCCAGGCTGCCCCGATCAGGAAATACGACACGAAGAGGAGGTACTGGTCGTGGATGAAGGCTATGGATATGAACCCGGCGGCGCCTATGATGAGGCTGACGACGTAGGCGAGCCTCAGGGACTTGAAGCGAGGGATGACGATAGCCCAGAGGATGGAGCCGACTGCCTGTACGGCGAACACGACCCCTACCCAGTTGCCGGCGGCCTGGTAGCCGGGCGAAGCCGTGTCAGTGGTTCCCCAGCAATTGCTGGCGATCGCCCCGTTGGAATATGTCCACATGTACATGAAGGCGGCCCAGCAGAAGAACTGGACCAGGCCGACCGTCCAGAAAGTGGAGGGGGCATGGAGCAGCAGGTGCAGGAGGCCGGGCTTCCTGGAGCCTTCCTCCTCCCCGGAGTGGGAGATGCCGTGGAACTGCGCATATTCGGCGGGATCCATCTCCTTGACGGACAAGAAGGTGTACATCACGCACAGGATGAGGATGGCTGCGCCGAGATAGAAACTCCAGATGACAGAAGCGGGGACCTGCCCCTGAGGGGCGGTGTTGGCTATGCCGATCCACGTAAGGAATATCGGCAGCAGGTAGCCGACCAGGCTTCCGGCATTGCACAGGAGGGACTGGATCGAGTAGGCCTTCGCCTTCTGGTTCTCCCCTACCATGTCGCCCACCATCATCTTGAAGGGCTGCATGGCGACATTGATCGAAGTGTCGAGGAATATCAGGGAGAAAAGCCCGAACCACATGGCTCCGTTGAGCCCGAGAAGCAACCTGGTGGAGAAGTTCAGGCTGCCCGCATTCGGGAGGAAGGCCATGACGAGGACGGCCACGAGGGCGCCGAAGAGCAGGTACGGCTTGCGCCTGCCCATCCTGTTCCATGTCCGGTCCGAATATTTGCCGATAAGCGGCTGGACTATCATGCCCATCAGCGGAGGGAGTATCCAGAAGAAGCTAAGCTGGTGGGGATCAGCCCCCAGGGTCGCGAAGATGCGGCTTATGTTGGCGCTCTGGAGCGCATAGGCGATCTGGACTCCGAAGAACCCGAAACTCAGGTTCCACATCTGGGAGAAGGACAGCCTGTCCTTGTTTTGCAAATAGGAGTTTGCCATTTCAGTGTCATTAATCCGGGCAAAGGTATAAGTTTTAATACTTATAATTATTATACTCGGAGACGAATTGTCGGGAAAAGACGACGAAATGCAAGAAAAGAATGACGAACGGTGAAAGTTTTTTCGTAACTTGCAATGTTGCATTAAAGAATGGCACGAGTACCCACATCGACGATCATCCACGGCTTCGCCCTCCTCCACGCGGCCACTGCGATCGCGTGCCGCATGGCAGGCATAGGGGACGAACTGATGCTCACCACGCTTACCGTAATCCTGACCACCTTCCTGTGCATCAGGTACGGGCAGAGCGTGGAGTTCTCCTCCATCGTCCTGATCATCGCCAACATCCTGGGGTATGCCCTAGGCACCGGAATCGCCGCCCTGGTGCGCCTGGCAATGGACCATCCGCTTGCTTCTCCTGCTATAGCGACCTTCCTGACCACCGAACTGATGGGCTGGGGGCTCGTTGTCTTCATGAACCGCTTCGCCGTAAGGAAGCAGGTTGACCGCACCGGCCTATCATGGCTGATGGCCGCGGTTGCGGTAATCCTCGGAATCAGGATCGTCATGAGCCTTTTCTCCTCCAGCCTCTTCGGAGAAGGCTCCTTCCTCGAAGCCGTGTCCGCCTACATGGGCAATCCCATAATGCTGCTGAGCCTCACGGGACTTACCATCCTGTTCATGGAACACGCAAAGCGCGTGAACGCCGAAGGCACCCGCCGCATCACTGTCCTTGGCATGGGCACGTTCGTGCTGGCCATTTCGGCGCTCTCAGCCCTCATCGTGGAATTGACTTCGGGGAGCGGCAATCCATTCTCGTGGGAGCGGTTCCTGGAGCTGTCCTCCGTCGCTCTGATCGCCGAGGCCCTGATATATTCAATCATCTACATGGTCGAATATGCGATCGACGCGCGCCGCAACGCGGATAGGGAAAAGGACCGCGCCGACCTGGCCAAGTTCCAGTACCTCAACCTCAAGCAGCAGCTCAACCCGCACTTCCTCTTCAACTCCCTGAACATCCTTGACGCCCTCGTGCTCGACGGGAAGCCCGACGAGGCGAGCACCTACATCCACAAGCTTTCCGGCATCTACCGCTACATGCTCAAGAATGAAGATGCGGCCACAGTCCCGCTCCACGACGAGATGACCTACGTCGGGATGTACACCGACCTTCTCAAAGTGCGGTTCCAGGACGGATTCTCGGTAGAGGCGGACATCCGCGATGAAGACCTCGGCAGGCACGTGGTCCCCTGCTCCGTGCAGCTCCTCATCGAGAACGCCACCAAGCACAATTCCATCCAGCCGGGCGCTCCCCTGTGCGTCAGGATCTCTTCCGACGGAGAATACGTCACCGTAAGCAACAACCTCAATCCACGGCTCACCCCGTCACAATCCACCGGAATGGGACTCAGCTACATAAAGCGGCAGTACGGGGGACGTTCAGGGAAAGAGGTCGCGATCCACAAGACCGGTACCACCTACACTGTCAAACTTCCACTGCTATGAAAGTCCTGATCATTGAAGATGAAATGATGGCCAGAAGGAACCTGGAAAGGTTACTGGCCGCCAACTTTCCCGACATGGAGATAATCGGCGAATGCGGTTCCGTCAAGGAATCCGTGGAATGGCTCTCGGGGAACCCTGACGGTGCAGACTTGATATTCATGGACGTGGAGCTTTCCGACGGAGACTGTTTCGAGATTTTCCGGAAAGTCGACGTGAAGGCCAACGTAGTCATGACCACCGCCTACGACAACTACGCCGTGAAGGCCTTCGAAGCCGGAAGCATAGACTACCTCATGAAGCCGATAGACGCCGCCCCCCTCAGGAGGGCCGTGGAGAGATGCCGCCGGAGCGTCCGCACGATCGATGCCGGCAGGCTTCTTGACGAACTGGTGAAAAGGAAGGAATCATCAGCCTACAAGGAACGTTTCCTCGTACACTTCAACGACAGGATAGTGCCGGTCAAGGGGGACGACATCGCCTTCTTCTATTCGGAAGACAAGAACAACCACGTCGTGACAAGGGACGGAGCAGTCTACATAATAGACGGTTCCCTGGACCTTATTACCGAGGGGCTGGACCCGGAAAGGTTCTTCAGGATATCCAGGAGCTGTGTTTTCGCCAAGGACGAAGTGAGGAGCGTCACCAAACTGCCGGGAGGGCGCCTCCGGATCACTCCGGCCACGACGGTGCCGCGGACCTTCGGGAACGCCCCGGACATGGTGGTCAGCCGCTCCAGGGCGGAAGAATTCCTTACTTGGCTGGAGAATTGAGCCGGCAGCAGGTCAGGTGCCACAGCACGACTCCTGCAGCCACGGACACGTTGAGGGAGTGCTTGGTGCCGAACTGGGGGATCTCCAGGGAAAAATCGGACGCGTCGACGACCTCCTGGGCGACCCCGTCGACCTCGTTGCCAAAGACAAGGGCATATTTCCCGGCCCCGGGCCTGAATGACTCCAGGCTGACGGAATTCACGGTCTGCTCGACGCTGACTATCTCATAGCCTTCCGCGCGCAGCCCTTCCAGCGCGGCCAGGGTGTCCTTCGAATATTCCCACGGTACGCTGTCCTCCGCTCCGAGCGCGGACTTGTGTATCTCGGCGGAGGGCGGGACCGCGCATATTCCGCAAAGGACAAGCCTGTCCGCCTTGAAAGAATCGCAGGTCCTGAACACCGAACCCACGTTGTGGGCGCTGCGTATGTTGTCCAGCACCACCGCTACCCCGGATCCGGGAAGGCTGCGGTACTCCTGCGGAGCAATCCTGTGAAGCTCGATGCCAAGAAGCTTGCGGTCTTTCATCACTTCGGTCTTTTATGGTTGCAAAGATAGTAAAATTGCGTTTTTAATGTTATCTTTGCCACTTGTATGGGCGAGCCCCATGAACGACAGTAACCACAAACAATTACATTCCTAAGACATGAAACAGGACCTTCAGGTTTTCGACCTGATAAGAAACGAAAAAGAAAGGCAGTCTTCCGGACTTGAGCTTATCGCATCCGAGAACTACGTAAGCGACAATGTACTGGAGGCGATGGGTTCCATATGCACCAACAAGTACGCGGAAGGTTATCCAGGGAAACGGTACTACGGCGGATGCCAGATCGTAGACCAGATCGAGCAGATCGCCATCGACAGGCTCTGCAAGATCTACGGTGCCGAATATGCGAACGTGCAGCCGCACTCCGGCGCCCAGGCCAACATGGCGGTCATCATGGCCTGCCTGAAGCCGGGAGACACATTCATGGGACTCGACCTGTCCCAGGGTGGTCACCTCACCCACGGCTCTCCCGTGAACGCCTCCGGCATCCTGTACCATGCGGTCGCCTACGGGCTCAATGAAGAGACAGGCACCATCGACTACGACAAGATGGAGGCCACCGCACTCGAGTGCAAGCCCAAGCTCATCATAGGAGGAGCCTCCGCCTACTCCCGTGAATGGGACTATGCCAGGATGCGCAAGATAGCCGACGAAGTGGGAGCGATACTCTGGATCGACATGGCCCACACCGCCGGCCTCATCGCCGCCGGCCTTCTCGAAAACCCTGTGAAGTACGCCCATATAGTCACATCCACCACCCACAAGACCCTCCGCGGTCCAAGGGGAGGCATCATCCTCATCGGAAAGGATTTCGACAATCCCTGGGGGCTCACCACCAAGAAGGGCGCAGTCAAGAAGATGAGCGAGATCATCAATTCGAGCGTGTTCCCCGGCGTCCAGGGAGGTCCTCTGGAGCATGTCATCGCCGCAAAGGCTGTAGCCTTCTACGAAGCCATGCAGCCTGAATTCGTCGAATATCAGAAGCAGGTGCTCTCAAACGCCCAGACGATGGCCAAGACCTTCATGTCAAAGGGCTACAAGATCGTTTCGGGAGGCACCGACAACCACCTGATGCTGATCGACCTCCGCACCAAATTCCCCGAAGTTACCGGAAGGATGGCCGAGAAGGAACTTGAAAAGGCCGACATCACCGTCAACAAGAACATGGTTCCCTTCGATTCCCGCACTCCTTTCAAGACTTCCGGCCTCAGGATCGGAACTCCCGCCATCACTTCAAGGGGCTTTGTCGACAAGGACATGGTCGACATCGTTGAACTCATCGACACCGTCCTCTGCGCCGTCGACAAGTACGCGGCGGTAGTGAACGGCGAGACCGAGGAAGGCAAGGAGGAATACCAGAAAGTCCTTGACACCGTCCGCCACAAGGTCCACAACATGACGGCTGGACGTCCCCTGAACAGGTACTGATCCCTTTGCGGGCCCTTCATAAGTCCATTGGAACTGCTTCCGGAAAGATCCAGACGGATTACCGGAAGCAGTTTCCGTTTATGCCCATGCAAGATATCTCCTGCCGTGGATTATATTATATGAAGCGACAGGCTGGGCCTCGCTTCCCCAAAAACACTTTACATGAAACGTACTTTACTGATACTTATCCTGTTGTCGGTCTGCTGCACATCGATAAAGGCTCAGGTTGCGGATGAGGGCATCATACCCTCATGGACGGAGGATATGAAACAAGCTTTTTCCCAGGAAGGCAGGAAGAACTGGAAACCGGAGTTTACCGCCCGGGCATATACAGGATTCATCACGGGGGGATACGCTTTTACAGGAGGAGTCAGAATTGACGGGAAGCGGACGTTCGGATTGATGGTCTGGCCGGGGAGTACCTTCATCGATGCCGCTCCTGCCAATGTCTATTCCCTTTCCGGCGGTCTCTTCATGCGAAGATACTTCCATCTCAGCAAGAAAGACATTGTCGCCTTCTATCTGGACACCGCGGTCGGCGCAGGGTATGTCTACAGGATCGACGGCGGGTACCCCCGCAACCCTGATACCGGAGAAACAACGGAAACGATTGGCTACAGAAAAGGTGAAGTCCTGTTTGCCGCCTCCCTGCAGCCGGGCATCCGCTTCCGGTTCTGGAAAAACCTCCACCTGTTCCTTGGACCGACGTATTCTACGAACACGGTGGGTTTCCATATCGGCATAGGATTATAGCCCCGGAACAGGTCCACCCTGCCCGACCTTTTGGATGACGAAGTTCAATGGGTTGCTGTAGCTTTCCGTGAATTTTATATTTTTCTTGGATTTAATTCCGAGAATTTTATAATTTTCTTGGAATCTTATCCATAATTCTCTATCTTCGCATAAAAAGAAGCATATTATGATCCATAGGAGCATTGAAGAGAATATCCGTAAGGCCCTTGCCGGCAAGAAGGCCGTCACCATCATGGGGGCTCGTCAGGTAGGGAAATCCACCCTCACTGAGGCACTCTTCTCTGGAGAGGAAAATGTCCTGTTCCTGGATGGAGATGAGGCTGATGTCCGCGCCATCCTCAAAGACGCTACCTCAACCCGTCTCCGCGCTATCTTTGGCAAAGCCACTACTGTGGTCATTGACGAGGCTCAAAAGATAGACGATATCGGCAATGTCCTTAAACTCGTGACTGACAAGATGAAGGATATCCGACTAGTAGCTACAGGTAGTTCTGCTTTTGAACTGGCCGAAGAAGTCAACGAATCCCTCTCCGGTCGCAAGCGAGAATTCAAACTCTTCCCGCTTTCTTTCAAAGAGTTGGTGGATGATTCAAGTCTGTTGGAGCAAACTCGTCTCCTGCCTCAGCGTCTTTTATATGGCAACTATCCGGAAGTGGTGACCTCCCCCGGGGAAGAGCGTATTGTGCTAAAAGAACTGATGGATAGTTATCTCTACAAAGACATCTTGAATATCAAGGGAATTGCTAAACAGGATAAACTTGAATCCCTCCTTCGCGCCTTGGCTTTCCAGATTGGTTCCCAAGTCAGTTATAGCGAGATTGCCAATCTCATCCGTATCGACTCCAAGACTGTCGAGAAGTACATCGACATCCTGGAGAAATGCTACATTATCTTCCGGCTCCCATCCTTTGCCCGCAACCTTCGCAATGAGCTCAAATTCGACAAGAAAATTTATTTTTGGGACATGGGTATCCGTAACGCCATTATCGGGAACTTTGCGCCCATTGAACTTCGGGACCATCGGGAAGTGGGCCATATGTGGGAGAACTGGCTGGTGGCTGAGCGAATGAAAAAACTCGAATACGACCGTTCCTTTGCAAGCAGATACTTCTGGAGAACCACCGCAAAGAAAGAGATTGATTTGATAGAGGAAGAAGACGGGAAAATCACTGCTTACGAATTCAAATGGAATCCGGAAGAGAACGCCTCCTGCCCCAAATCATTCGCAGAGGCTTATCCTGGAGCGACGTTCAAGACGATCAATCCGTCAAACGTCTATGAATTCCTTGTAGAATAAGCAACGATTGTCCATCATCCAGTTTATTGTTTGGCACATTATTGAATCCTCCGCCCTGCCGTCGTCTCCCGCATCGGGCGACGGATCGTCTTTGACGTCGATACAGCCCGCAGGCTGGCCGACGATTACCAATCGTCCCGCAGATAATCTGCGGGTCAAAAGAGAAATATGGAGCACGATCGGCTCGACCTGCGAAGGTTCGAGCTATCGTCGTATCCGCTCATTGAATCTTGTGCGCTTTTAAGACAGTATCGGCTTTCCCTTTGTTCCTGCCGCTCCCGGCTCGCCGCATTTCGGCACCTGGTAGGCGGCATCAGTCGACCTACATATAGTTACCAGTTGTCATTTTGAGTGTCCATAATCCGGGCACCAGTGTGGCCGGGCCGTGCATATAAACGAGGGTGATGGCGTAACTGCCGGCTTTGGAGACACATTGATAGCAGACAAACCGATTATCATAGTTAGCGCCGGCCACTCCGACTACCAGGCCATGAAACCCTACATTGCCATCGCCGAGAAAACCAAGGCCGATGCCATGAAACTATTCGATGAAGAATTGAAGAAATAATGGTAAACTTCGCAAAGATTTTGGTATTCAGATAAACTTTGTTAAATTTGCATTGCCGCTGACGATTTTTCGTGAATTTTGTCAACGCCGCTGAAAAATTTCAACAGTCTTATGTACCATAGGATATTCGATATAGAGAACCGCCTTGATGAAGGGATGTTCCTGTTTGGCGGACGCCAGGTGGGGAAATCCACGCTCTTGAGGGAACGTTTCCCAAAAGCGATATACGTTGACCTCCTCGACCCTGATACCCGGAAGCGCTTCAAGCGCCGTGCGATGGATTTCTACGAGATGCTGGTGAAGTATCCTCCTCAGACGCTGGTCATCGTGGATGAAATCCAGAAACTCCCTGAGCTTCTGGATGTGGTACACAAACTGATGGTCGAGAATGGCCTGTACTTCATCTTGAGCGGCTCCAGCGCCAGGAAGATCAAGAAAGCCGGAGTCAATCAGTTGGGGGGAAGGGCGAATGAGGAGAACTTGTATCCTCTCGTTTTTGCTGAGATTCCTGATTACGACTTCAGCCGGGCCATCCAGAACGGCATGATTCCCCGTCACTATATGGTGAAGGATGCAAGGGTTCGCCTCAAGAACTATGTAAACCTTTACCTCAAAGAAGAAGTCGAAGAGGAAGCCCTGGTACAGAATATCGACACTTTCGAGCGTTTCCTCGAAGTGGCAGCCGTGACAAACACTGAGATTCTGAATTACGACAACGTGGCCTCTGATTGCGGCGTGTCCGTCAATACGGCCAAGGCTTATTTCAAAATTCTCTACGACACGCTCCTTGGATTCGAGGTCAAACCATACAGAAAGGTGATTAAACGCAAACTGTACCAGACGTCCAAGTTTTATTTCTTTGATGTCGGCATCCCCAACTACCTGCTGCATCGTTACTACCTGATGCCGGGAACGCCTGAATATGGCCACGCCTTTGAGAGCATCGTGATGCAGGAAATTCGTGCATACCTTGGATATACCGGCAGTGAAGAGGAACTGACCTACTGGCATACTTACAACAATGATGAAGTTGATGCCGTGATTGGTGATGCTCGTGTTGCCATTGAGATCAAGTCGACGGATCACGTGGAAACCGAACACAAAAAAGGTTTGAAGCGATTCGTTGAAGAGCACCCGGATGCCAAACAAATCATTGTATCACGTGACACGCTGACAAGACGCTCCGGAGATATTGACCTCTACTACGTGACCGACTTTTTCAAAGCCCTCTGGGCCGGTGAGATAATCTGATACGCCTATGCTTTCGAGGAATGACATGACTGTGCTGATGCAGCAGGTGGATGGTATGTGGATGTTTAAAGTCGGATTTTCGCTATGCTGGCAGTGTTGTCTACAATAATTTCCCATGGCCACAGGTCACAGAGGCACAGAGGACCAAGATAGAGCAAACGGCTCAAGGAATCCTCTATGCTCGCGCATTAATCCGGATAGTAACTTCGCAGACTTATATGATGACCTCACCATGCCGTATGAGTTGCAGAAGGCCCACCGCGCCAACGACGCCGCCTCCCTGGAGGCCTACGGCTTCCCCAAAGACGCCACCGAATCCGACATCGTCGCCCGCCTCTTCAAGATGTACCAGGAATTAACGAATAACTGTTGAAATAGATACCAATCATTCCAAGCCTGCCAAACTTTTGCAGGCTTCGAGTGTACCTTTGCATTAACGTACAGAATAATCAAACTCATATTTCAGTTATGGCACTTTTTACTATCACTACAAAACGCAAAAAGATTTGCAACGGAGTTCAGATAGAACCAGGCATGACCGTTCAAGTTGTTTCTCCCTTCAATAATCCCGTCACCGTGAACGGTGGCCAGGCCGTTGAGGACGCCTTTATGCGTATGTTCGGCATCTCCCTAAAGAAAGCCAACGCCTTGAACATGTCGGATTTAGACGTGAAAAAACAATAGGTCATGGCGTACTACAAATGTCCAAACTGTAAAGGGGTTTTCAAGGTTGAGATGTTTGTCGACCCGGCTCCCGCCGGGCCATCGAACTATCCCTCAATGCCCTGTCCCAACTGCGGACACCTCAGCCCCAGTGTCCCGCTGGCGGTGTATGTTTTAGGAAAGAAAATCAAAACAAAATAAAGATGAGTAAAGTCAACAAACAACTTAGCAACAATTTGCGTGATTTTCACAAAAACTCAGATGGATCCTATGGAACCGATCCTCATGATGCGGATATCCTCAATGCTCTAGCAACCTTGATTACAGCTATAGGCTCGATTGTATCAACATTTATCGGGCCAAAAAAGAAATAGGCCACAGTTTCCTAGTCATAAAGGTTAAAATAGAATTCTAAACATTCAAATATCTATGCCAGGAATAGTAAACCAATCAGATTCAATGGAGGGACACCTTTCACCTTCACAAAACGCAAGTAGCGAGGTTTCAACAGAGATAAACTCAGAGTCTCTCGTTAATCAAATATGTGAAACGACTATGCACATCGTGAATGCCACTACTTCATGGAAAGAAATAGACATGCAAATGCACTCTATGGACGTGAAATTGCAGGCTTTTCTAGCAAGTACAGAGGCGGATATTATTAAGTATAGAGAGAGAGTTCCTGTGGTTAAAGACAATCTAAAATTCGTTCAGGAGCAAATCGGAAAAATTTTGGATAAGGCTCTCGCGATGGAAACGAATGGAAATGCCGAATCCACTTTGCAAGAAAAATTAATTGAGATGAGCGGAAAGTATTTGGACCGTTTATCTGAAATGATGATCAAGCTTTTGTGATGCCAACAAACCAAATTGCGAAATATAGAAAACCGAACATCTTAATATCAAATAGTTTGGAAGGGCTTCAAGATGATGTGAAGTCCCTTTTCCAATCTATTGACAAATACGATAAAGAACTCGCTGTAATAACAAAAGACCTTGCGGCAGTAGATAAATCCATAGCCGAATTCCAGAATGAGGTGAATGCTTCCATTGAAGCTGTCGCTATCCTTGGGCAAATGGTCTCAAAATCACCATATTTAAAAGCAGGTTTCGACATCGTGTCTTTGATTGGGAAAACCTATTGTGGCATTGCAGCTGATAAAAAGAGAAAAGAAGCCTCTGTTAAGGCACAAGCCCGAGAAGACGCGGTCCTATCGAGTAAAAAAATTCAAGCACAAGAGAAATTACCTCATATCAAAGAAGTCCATGATAGTTTTAAGGAATCTTGCTTGCCTCAAATAGTGAATTTGTACAACTTGTATCTCCATAAAGAGGTGCTAATCAATGACTCAGATTTAAACAGAAAAGTCAAACGATTTGTGAGTCTTTTCGAACTTGTAATCAAGTCAAGGTTCATAAATGACACCTTTGAGTATTATGAGGCCGAAATGACTGCTTGGATCAAGGGTTACCATAGCTCAAAAGAGAAACGCCCTTCTTACGATAAAGAGATTGAGATTGAGTTGAAGAGTTGGGCGGCAAAACTATTTCAAGAAGGTGAGAATCTGGATGATAAGATCCGCTCACTATTACAGGCTAATGAAGGATCCTGCCCGTTACCAATCGCCGCAACACTGTCTAATCCATGTCTGTTGAGGAATTATGTCGGAATTAATATTGGCGAGGCAAACAACTGTAGCGCAGCTTTGATCAAGCTTTCACCCAAAAGAACTAATGTGAAGAATCCGATTATATTATCAAATCCATATTACCAATTCTGTGAGAGCATTTTGAGCGATTCCTATTCTCCACCAAAAAAAGTAATCGGCTTCAGCATTTTAGATGCTTTGGTATTACTCGTCATACCAGCTCTTCTTTTTGGAATGAGCTTATTACTATTCCGGCTTGAATCCTCTACTTTTTGGAGAATATTCTTCCTCATGCCGGTTGTTTGCTGGGTCTCGCTGGGAATAGAATTTCTTGACAATAATTTCTACAACATATTTCCATACATTCACAGGCTTGAAAAATACAACTCCCGTTACAAATCATTTAGGGACAGCGTCATAAAACAAGAGAACAGGAAAGAATTTCATATTTTGGACTAATGGCAGAGAGAGAAATCAGAAAAATAAATGTCAGATTGATAACATGGATCCTGTGCCTTGCGGCATTTTCACTGGCAATAATAATTGGATGGTAAATATGAATAGTTTAAGGGATATTCAATGGCAGTATTCGCAAGACTACAGATTTCTCAAAGGTATAGCCAAGGCAGCTGACTACAGTTTCCTTGATCCTATATTGGGTTTTATCATCCCTGGATTCGGAGACATCCTGACCGCAATACTGACTATACCATTTGTCGTGACATCGGTCTTTAAAATTAGGTCGATACCACTGACATTATCAATTATCTACAATGCCGTAGCTGATCTAACTATAGGACTTTTTCCAATCTTTGGAGACGTTCTGGACATCTTCCATAAATCGTATAAGCGAAGCTATGTAGACATCGTGGGCTTTATAGAAGGAGATGAATCTATTATCCAGGAAATCAACAACAAAGCCTTGAAGTCATGTATTATGATCACCATATTGTGCATTATAATAAGGTTGGTCTCAAGTCTGATTGTCCTGTTGATAACATGGTTCAAAGGATTGTTTTAAAAGGGGAGTGATTATGATTGACAATCTTTTTAAGTTTTTAGGTATTGGTAGCAACTATGATCATGTCTTACTCTCTTCCCAGGCGAAACGCCTATCAACGCTCCAGAGGGAGCTGGATGGGATAAGGGATGATGGGCTGAAACAGAGGCGGTTTGATGAGCTGCCGGAGAGGGACCAGAGAATGCTGGACGCCCTCTGGGGACAGTTGTTCAGCGACCGTGGCAGGAAGATTATTCCCACATCAGGTGGGCGATGGACAGGTGAGCCGGGCGACTCGATATGGATTCCCGATGACACTGTCATTCCACCGGACAAGGGTTATAGTAACATGCTTCACAAGACTTGGTTCCAAATCAAGTCAGAGAACAATATCCGGGGGATTTCCTTCTCGGACGGGAGGGCGGACTTCAGGCCGGTCTCAAAAGCGGAAGTAGTCTTCGACTGGGAGCGGGAACTCGGAAAGGAAGGGATCCGGCACATCGTGGAAATAGGTGACCGTCAGTATCTTCACGAGGCCGGGTTCGCCCTGCTGGCAAAGAATATGGGCAAGAGTGTCCAGGAAGTCAAGGAATATAAGGAGTGCCTCAATCTGGTCTGGCACGAAGAACCGGACTGCGAGACACTTCGTCTTGTATCCCGAGAAGTTCATGACAATATTCGGCACTTCGGTGGAATAGCTATGCTAGCCATAGTATTTGAGCGATAACCTCTGTATCCGTGTTTTTACATTATTCAAGACTCCTCCGAGGACATTATCTGGAAGCTTATGGCGCGTACTTTTTTCAACCGTTACATTTGGCTGGTGGATACCATCCGCCGTGCCAGATACATTACCCTCCACGAAATCAGCAATAAATGGCAGCGATCAAGTTTGAATGAAACCGGTGCTCCGCTCCCTGAACGCACCTTTTTCAATCACTGCAAGGAAATATCAGAGCAGTTTGGAATTGAAATTAAGTACGTTAAACCCAAAGGGTACTGCATTGCCAACGAGGACGAATTGGGCGAAGATGGTCTCCGGAACTGGATGTTAAACTCCATCTCCGTGAATAATACCGTCAGAGAATCGGCAGATATGCGTTCACGCATTATCTTCGAGGACATCCCATCCGGGTTCCGTTATCTCAACGACATTATAGAAGCAATGAAAATGGGGAAGGTCCTAAGAATCGAATATCATGACTATGATAAGGACAACGCTTCTTCTGTGCAGCTTTCACCCTATTGTGTCAAGTTATTCCACCAGCGCTGGTATGTCCTTGGCAAAGTTGAGAGATACAAACAGCCCCGACTCTTCTCCCTGGACAGGATAGAAGATTTGGAAATTCTTGATTCTTCCTTTAGGCTCCCTAAATCATTCGATGCCAAGCAGTTCTTTGATGAGCATTATGGTGTTGTGATTGATGATGAAATTCCTCCGCAGCGGGTTCTGCTCAAAGTGACTTCTCAGCAATGGAAATACTTCCAATCCCTTCCGCTGCATAAGTCTCAACGCGAACTTGAAAGCAACGACCAGTGGTCCATCCTTGAGTACCACATGGCACCAACCTGGGATTTGGCCATGGAACTGATGAAGTATTATGACAAAGTCGAAGTCCTGGAGCCAGAATCACTGCGTAATGAAGTGATTGATTATGCCTACTGTATTCTTGAACAATATGGAGAGAGGCCTTAATCACATCAAAAAGGGTTAGCCGCAGAAACAAACCGTTAATCCTGGGAATCTATTGCAAAAAAAGCTGGAGATGGCTTTTACTTTCTCCTCGCTAATCTTACAATTATCTGAACCAATCTTGTATGCAATCGTTACCGATGAAGCGTCCTTTTCGCAATCGGGAAGTTCACTTTTGCGAATAATGGGATTAGTTGGAGGACAATCCACGGAGGTTTGAAATAGGCATCCATAGTGCTTAACCTCAATGTTCGCCTTCTGAGAATCAGAAAGCAGCAAGCAGAGGTTCTCGTCTTTGAATGGTTGTTGGCAATCCTTGTCCTTAAGACGGCCCACATACGATAATGTG
Organism: uncultured Bacteroidales bacterium; assembly: GCA_900320185.1. Taxonomy (GTDB): domain Bacteria; phylum Bacteroidota; class Bacteroidia; order Bacteroidales; family UBA932; genus Cryptobacteroides. Next base: position 21,944 of record ONRD01000021.1, on the reverse strand, counting down.
ACCCACCTGTCTTTGTTTTGATTTATCCAGACATAGACCTGATTGCCGTCCGTCCAGCCTAAAAGCGCATTCAATGCAATAATTAACGTGACATACCTGGGATAATCAGCATCGCACTCTCTGGCTATCTTCAATGCATCTAAGATAAGTTTCTCTTGACTAACAGTTGCCATAAAATTCATCCCCCTTTATTATTTAGTAAGGATAGTAATTGTTTTCTTTACCGACAAAGATAGAGGGTTAATCCGCTATAATCTGGCAGTCTAATTTATAAAGAGCAATCCCATCCTGCCATTTTTTGGCGGACATACGTACTAACTTTGCCGCCATGAAAACACGGGAACAAGAACCTGACTACCGCTCTCTGAGCGAAGTCCAGCTCAAATACGAGCTTATCCAACTAGAAAAACGTATCCTTCGTATCACCGGAGACCCGCTGGCTTCCGGGGGCAAGGGCTACAGAAAGTTTTTTTGCTGGGCAAGCAACAAAAACTCCGTCGAGCGCGTTCAGGAGCTGATGAGCGACCGCAGCTACATTCTGAACCTGCTCTTCGAGAAGCACTGCACTCCCTCCGAAGTCGCCCGTCTGGAAAATGTCAACACGTTGCTGCTGGATCTTGCCGACCGCACATACAAGCGAACATCCATCCTGGCTCGCCAGATACTCTCAGTACCGAGGGAAGAGCTTGACGATGACCTTACTGTCGAAGGAAAACTCGTTCCGGAATTCGACCTCACGTCATCAGTCCTGCGCCTGGAAGATGACGCCTACTATGGCAGCGATTTTGTCCGTATGGCCGCAATCCTTCAGGAGACGGAAGAGTATCAGCCCGGTATGGCCGATGTCCGCTGCTATTTGGATCAGATAAAAAACTACACACCGGCCATCACGGACGAACAGCTCGGCTGCGCCAATATGATGGATGACGGAACTACCTGGGGAGAAGCCTGGCTCCTCATACCACCGCTGGAGCACATTATCATCTGCCATGCTCTCCACGCCCTGGTTACGCACATGAACTGGTCCATCCCGGACGTGCTCCGCATCAACGACTTCAAGATAGAAGTCACCCTTACCGTTCAGCAATACTCCGACCAGAACCGCAACCCCTTGTGGTGGTGGAGCAAATACGACTTCCCGCGTTTCAAGGAAGTCCTCTTGAAGGAGGCCGAATCCCGTCCGGAAGACCTTTCTCTCCAGACATTCATCCTCCAGCGCTGCCGGGACTATTTCGAGGAATGGGCCGACGAAGCCCTCGACGAGGTAGGAATTATAGACGTTAACCGCTATCTTCTGACCGTTTACAACAAGGCAAACCGAAAAGAATAATCATGACCGTCAATAGCGATTCGCATATGTCGGAGTCCTTGTGCCTGGCAATTATGGACATTGTTTGGACATCCCGTAATCGACTAAGAGTCAATACATTTAATCGAGATTCAGCTGGTTTTGGGCAATTTGGACATCAGAACATCCTTTCAAAACGCGCTGTCTGCAGGTAGCGCACTCCTCTCTTTTCGCCTTCTCTCTGAATCAAGCCAAGTGATTCCATCTTGGAAATCAGGATGCGGACGCACTCCGCATTCAGGTCAGAGATGCGGCGGTCGTATTGACGGAGTTGCTGGATGATATCTGCAGGCACATAGCTGCCGCTGATAAGATCCTTCAGCAGGAAGGTCGCTATCCACTCCGCATCCTTCACGTCGCTCTTCTTTCCGGGCAACTGCTTGATGAAGTAGGGGTTGACCAATTTCAGTTCTGCCACATATGGCTCTAGGACTCGCCATACCGGCATCCAGTAGATGCTCGTGCTCTCCATACACACTTCTCCGACATCATACTCCTGCAGCGTAGCAACCAATTGTTCCAACTCTGGAGTCAGGACACCGAATTTTTCTTGAAGAATGACGCCGTTCTCGTTGAGAATACACGCAAAGACACTATCTTTGTGGACGTCAAGACCGCATACTATGTCTCATAGGCATTCAAATTTTTGGGACACCAAGCCCGTTTAACTTAGAGTATCGTGCGGCAGGCAGTGATGCCATGTCCGCTTTTGCCACAAAGATAGGATTGCGGTCTTGATTTTTATCCAACTGGCCTATAAACGCCAGTTTTTATGTAAATTTGAGAGTCATGAAAACGTTGCATTGAACCAGGCATCGTGCTTTTTTTCATTACCGTTGGTTACAATGGAGGTGAAATCATGATTGGACAGTAAAAACCTTGTTACATTTTGGGTCGTTCTTCGTTTAGTAGTAAACGGAAATGTGTTTATGAAAAGAATCGCCATCCTCATAGCACTTCTACTGCTTCCTGTTTCTGCCCTTCTGGCCAGGGATTTGAGCAAGGAGTGGAAAGCATATGATCGGTTGAGCCGTAGGGACCGGCCACGCGACCAGATCGAGAAGCTCCATGAAATCAGGGCTCTGGCTCGCACTTATCGGCTCCCTAACGACTTCCTGCGCACCTGCCGGGAAGAACAGCGGGTGTATTCCCGCCAGAATTGGAAATCGACCGATTCCCTGAGCACGGCTCTATTGGAAGCAGTAGAGTCCTATGGGGAGCCTCTGCTGACCTACCGTTGGCTGGACCGGGACTTCAAGTATGCCAAAGTCCATAGAGATGAATTGGAAACCAGTTACAGTCCTGCCCTGCAAGACCGAATGATTCCTTTTCTGCAAACCCGGGACGAGAATGATATCCTGGATGATTTCGAATGGGTTCTTTGGGACCGCCTGACGCGTCATCCGGACCTGGTTCCCGACTCCGAGGAATACCGTCTGCTGGACGAAAAGATCGGCGACCGCTATCCGGCCCGTCCGTACCTGCAGTACCTGGCGGCCCAGCAGGCAGATGACCGCGAGGCTGCCTTGAAGAAGCTTGCAAAGCAGTATGCCGGTGATCCGTTCTTCTTCATTTTGGAAAAAGCCATCCTGGACGAGCGGCTATTCCAACTACGGCGGAACGCAAATGTGACGGAGGCCGAAGCGAGAAAGCTCTACGATGATGCCGAGGCTTTCATCAAGATGGAGAAAGCCGAGAAGGGTGTCCATCGTCGGATGGACCTGTACGTGGACCTGTCCGTGGACGAGATCCGTCGCACCCTTAAGGCCTCCTCGCTGAGTATCCGTTTCTTGCAGGATTCAATCGTCCTGACCGGTCGCAATTTCGGGCGGGTGACGCTGACTTTCGTCTCGGACGAAAACCGTAAGACGGTCTCCTTCCGGAACCGTGACGGACGGTTCTATGCCCTGGACACGGTGAAGGCGCCGATTCCGACTTTGCCGGACGGCGCATATGACGTCTATTCCGAGGGATATGGGGTGCGGTCCTCTTACGTGAAGCAGACCCTCTCGCTGGGAGCACGGCGGCAGGGCGAAGATTACGCCATCTATGTGGCCGATTATCTGACTGGCGAGCCGGTTTCTTCTGCAACGATCCGTCTTAAGTACGGGCGGCGTCAGAATAAGGTCCTGGAACGGGAGATTCCCATGAACCCCCAAGGCTTTACGCCCCTGCCGGCCGACTTCCAGAAACAGATTGGCCGGAAAGCGGCCCTGTTGGAGGCCCGGGTCGGGGAGCGACGGAGCGCAGTCGTCGTCGTTTCCGAGCCGGAGGACACGTTTGAGCCTCCGACGGCGACGATCCATGCCCGCGTTTTCAAGGAGCGGGGCGCGTACCGTCCCGGTGACACGCTCAAGGCCAAGGCCGTCTTGTTCGAGGGCGACTTACACGATCAGGTGAAGACACTGTCGGCCGGGAAGGATGTCAAGGTTCTGATCAGCGATACAGAGCGGAAGCGGCTTGCCGCCATTGACCTGAAAACCAATGCATTCGGTTCCGTAGCATGGGAATGGGACATTCCTAAAGGAGAGCGGAACGGCCTCTGGAACATTGAAATAGTCCACAAAAAACAAACACTTGCCCGTTCATCTTTCCGGGTCGATGATTTCGTCCTTCCGACATTCGAGTTAACCTTCGACCCGCAGGAGGGACCATATCTACCGGATTCCGCCTTCGTTGTAAAAGGTAAAGTGGAGAGTTATTCCGGTCATCCGGTGGACGGAATCTCGCTAGATGGATTGGTCACTAGAAATGGCAGTGTGTCATGGCGCGGTTCTGTCACCATCGACAAGGAAGGTTCTTTCCAGATTCCGCTCAAACTGTCGGATCGGGGAGAGTATTGCCTGAGTATCAAGGCCTTGGATGCGACGGGTGAGACCCGCGACTTTGAACACCGGTTCACGGTTTCTTACGGCCTTTCCCTGAAGGCTGAGCTGGAGAATGCAGCGTCGGGTGACTTCACTATCCAGAGCGCCACGCTGGAAAAGACCGTACTGACAGAATCTGTTGCGCACATTGCATGGAGCATCAAGAGTGGACAGACACCCGTCCTGATGCCTGTCACTTACTGGCTGGTGGATTCAGAAGGGAATACGCTCCGGGAGGGCACATCGGAGGAGGCGCTGGAACTGGATTTGTCTGATTGCCCAGACGGCCTTTATTTCCTGCAAGCCACTGTCAGAGCCGGCAAAGCGAATGCTCGGGTCGATCTGCCTATTTTGAAAGTGACTTCTGGTCTAAATGCTCCGGTGAGGAGTGTTTTCTTGTCTGGTGAAACTGAGATTGAGTATGGACAGCGGATCAAAGCCCGGCTGGGCGCCGGTGCCGGCCCATTGTGGGCTGTAACCACGCTGTACGCGCCTGACGGCTCGGTTCTGGAATCCCGCATGGTGCACCTTGACGGAGTCAAGTCTCTGAAGAACCTGGAGTTCATCTACAAGGGTACTTATCCGGATGCTGTCCGGCTTGAAGTATTCTATTTCCGTGATGCGGAACAGGTTGTCCATGAGGCGGTTTACCATCGCGTACGGCATGCTATGGACCTGCCACTCACTTTTTCGCGCTTCCAGGACCGCACGAGACCCAGTGCGCCCTATACGTTGTCTCTACAGACGGAACCGAATGTGGAAATGTCCGTGGCTGTGTTCGACAAGAGCCTGGACGCAATGGCTCCGAGTGTCTGGAGTCGTGTGGATCTGCTTCCACCGACTTTCCGTGAGGCTTGGTCCAGGACTGCGGCCGGCAAGATAACTGGAGAGAGTATAATGATTGTGCCGGGCGGTGTAGGCCCGGTCTGGGGTGTGGTGGTAGATGCGAACGGCGAGCCTATTATCGGGGCGACCGTGATCGCATCCGGGACCCAGCGGGGGGCCATTACGGATCTGGAAGGCCATTTTTCCCTGGACGTGTCGATAGGTACCATCCTTGAAATCACGAGTATTGGTTACCATTCCGCATCTGTCACGGCCGCTTCGGGAATGCGGGTGGTTTTGGAAGAGGATGCCCAGCTGCTGAATGAAGTCGTGGTTGCTGGCTACGGCGTGCGGCGGAAAACTGCCATTGCCACCTTATCACCTAAGATTCGAATACCTAAGATTCGGATTCGGGGTGTTTCTTCTGTCGCCGTCCCCGAGGATGCCTATGTGGAAGATATGCCGGAGATCTCCGATGACGACTTCCGCGAGGTCTTCTCCGAGGCTTTGGCTTTCGAACCGTTCCTGTATCCGGACTCTGAAGGGAAGGTTGATGTTGTCTTCAATACCTCCGATAAATTATCCACCTACCATGTGAATGTTTTCGCACATGACCCGTCCATGCGGAACGCCGTACTGCGAAAGGACCTCGTCGTGACGATTCCAGTGCAGATCTCAGTGACGCCGCCCCGGTATCTGTACGAAGAAGATAAGTATATTCTTTCGGCCTCTGTTTCAAACATTTCAAATGACACTTTGTCTGGCCGTCTTTATCTCAGGGTTGAGATGGACGATGCCGTGGAGGAGAGGCAGCCGACGTATGCTCAGGCCACGGAACTTACAGTTCCTGCCGGAGGCACGGCCGCAGCCTTATTCACCATAACAGCGCCGCCTTCCTTCCAGCCTTCCTTCGTCGGTTGGTGGGATGACCCGAAGTTGGACCTTAGACTCGTGTTCGAGGGCGATGGTTTCACCGACGCTGTGCGCATTCCCGTCCCGGTGAACCGAGCCGAACAGTCGCTTACGGAGAGCCATTCGGCCCTCGCTGGGCCGGAGGCAGTCGATTCGCTCCGCCGTATGTTTGTCAACCTTCCCGGCGACCAGGCGGAAGTGACGTACCGTATGCTCCGCGAAGTGGCGGAAACGGGCCTTGAACAGTGGACTGCGCCCGAAGATCCGGACGCTCTCTCGCGTTCGGCCGACTTCTACGCTCGTGCACTGCTGGGTCGGGATACGACCGGCACACTGGCGTCGCTTCTGGCGCTCCGCCAGGATGATGGAGGTTTCGCCTGGACAGAGGGCATGGAATCCTCACCGGTTGTGACGGCTGCCCTGCTGGAACGCTTCGCCGTGCTCCGCGATCGGGGCATTGCCATTCCAGACATGAAGGAAACCGTCCGATATTTGGACAACAGCCAGTTCGGCAACTGGTGGCCGATGTGGTGCGGAGGCCTTTCAGACGAACAGTACATGGATATTCGCGCCATGTGGTCCGATGTCCCCTTCGACCTGACCGGCGTAGAGGAGAAGGCGGTCCGACGTTTCCGACTGCATGATTTCCGGCGATTCGCCAGAAAGTATCTGACTCCCGGCCGTTATGATTACGCCAATGGCTGGATTCTGGACAAGGCGCGCCGCGTGCGGACGCTCAGGAACTTGACAGCCTCCGAGGCAGGCATCGCCCTTGCCAAGGCCTGGGGTGAGACGCTTTTCACGGCCTCCCGCTTCAAGAAATCCATCTCGAACGACCTGATTTCTCTGCAGCAATACGCGGTCCGGCACCCGTCTGGCGGGGTTTATTACCCGAATGCCGTACTTCCGTTCAAGGGTCTGCTTTCTTCTGAAGTCTATGCCCATACGCTGCTTGCAAGTCTTCTGGACGGCCCTGTCTCCGACGGTTTGAAGTTCTGGCTTATTCTCCAGAACGAAACGCAGTCTTGGACCGGAGATCCGGCCTATGTAGACGCTCTGCAAGCCGTCCTCACAGCGCCGGACAGCCTCCTGAACCGCCAGATTGTCACCTTGACGGCCTCCGGCTCCGTCCCGTTCGCAGATATCCAAGCCTCTGGCAACGGCATGCGTATCGAGCGGAAGTTCTATCTGGAGGAGGATGGCAAACGCACCGAACTGCAGACCGGCGACACTCTCTTCGTGGGAGACAAGCTCGTCGCCCGCTATGAGCTTTGGAGCGCAGAGAACCGCTCCTTCGTCCGAGTCGATGCCTTCCGCGAGGCCTGTTTCGTGCCGGTGGACCAGCTCTCCGGCCAGGCGCTTGGCTACTTCGGTCCCATTCGGGTCGACGGTCTCTGGACTCGTCTCCCTCAGTGCTACCGGGACATCCGCGCGGACCGGACCTGCTGGTGGCTTGATGTCTGCCCGGAGGAGTCCTCTACCTGGGAAGAATCTTTCTTCATCACCCAGGCTGGCACCTTCACCGCCCCCGTGATTACCGTCGAGTCCCTCTACGCCTCCCAATACCGAGCCAATGCTGCCTACAGTGCGCCGCTCAGCATAGCCTATCCTTGATGGATCAGCAAAGAATGGCAGACATCCTGACAGAGACATACCAACGGATTCGACAACGCTTGAAGGTTGGGGCCGGAAAGTTGCTCGCGGACACTGAGGCGGCCGAGGATGCGCTGCAGGATGCTTTTGTCCGTCTATGGGGCCGATACCAGGTCCGGAACGGCCGGGAGGCGGAAGCGCTGCTGACACGCACTGTGAGGAACGTTTCCATCGACCAGATCCGAAAACGGAAGACGGTACCGTTGGCAGGTGACCTACCGGAGGAGGACGTCGGTGAAAACCGCGAGGCTCTATTCCGACAGGTTGAGGAAATGGTCGATAATGAATTGACCGACCTCCAGCGGCGTATCATTAGGTTCCACGAATACGAAGGTCTGACGCTGGAAAAGATCGCAGAAGAACTGGGCATGCAGCCCCCGGCAGTCAGGATGCAGCTCTCCCGGGCCCGGAAAACCATCCGAGAATTATACAAGAAACGATATCATGAAGAATAAGAACTACTATATGGATTTGGCCGACCGCTGGTTCGACGCACTCCTCACCGGGGGCGAAGAGCGAGAACTGAAGTCGTTCCTCGCGACGACGGAGGATCCCGACTTCGACGAGATAAAAGCGGTGGCGGGCTTCTTCGCGGCGGGAAAGGTGATCGCGACGAGCCGAGCTACAGCCGGTGCTGATTCGCCCCGTCGGACACTCCACTGGACCGCGGCCCTCGTTGTCGCCGCGAGCCTTGCCCTCATCGCCGCCATCGGCCTGTACCATCGACAGAATGATTGCTACATCCTTGCTTACGGACAAAAATCGACGGACCCGAATCTTGTACTCGATGATATGACCGCCACCTTGGAAGGTATTTTCGGGGAAGGCGAAGATGTCGGCGATGAATTGTTTGACCTTTTCAACCCTGCCTTATGAAACAGATATTGATACTCATCGTATTGCTGCTTCCTGCCTGGACCGTTTCAGCGCAGGGGGACCTGCAGGTGGGCGCCGTCTTCGACGGGAAGGTGGTTCCTCAGAAAGCCATGAAGGAGACCTTTATCCGCAGCTCTCAGCTGGACCCTTTCAACCTGGAGCAGTATCACAGTGTTTCCTTCACCGGGGATGAACAGATCCTCGCGGAAGTCTCCCGCCGCGTCCTCACCGATGCGGAGAACGCTACCGAAAAGGAAATCTAACTATGATAATCGGTTTGTCTGCTATCAATGTGTCTCCAAAGCCGGCAGTTACGCCATCACCCTCGTTTATATGCACGGCCCGGCCACACTGGACGATCTAAAAAAGCTTTTCAAGACTAAAACGAAATAGGAAGAAAGAATAGAGCCTTCACTAGACTATGTATAATACATAGGCATCGTGTGTAAAACAATCATTTGTCACACTTTTTGATACACTATATACAAAAAATCCCCCTCAGGCTAACCTGAGAGGGATTTTTGTGGAGCATAGGAGAATCGAACTCCTGACCTTTTGAATGCCATTCAAACGCTCTACCAACTGAGCTAATACCCCATCGGGACTGCAAATATAGGAACATTTCTTCTTATTTGCAAGTCCCTTCTTGCTAAACTCGACTAGATGTTGTTCCTCCGGTCAAGATATGGAAGCTTGTAAGGACGCCTGTACTCATAGTAGTACAGCCTGTGGGCTGCAGCCTCCTTGTCACCTTCGAAACTGAGGGTTGCAGGGTTCCAGTGGACAGGACGGCCGAGTTCGCGGGCGATGTTGAACAGGCAGCAGAGAGTGTTGGTGCTGGCGCCGTATTCAACAGGTGCATTGGGATCCTTGTGCTCGCGGATGGCGTCGAGGAAGTTCTGCATGTGGGGAGAACTGACCTCATACTGGCCGGCCTTGACTTCTTCCTGGCTCTTCTTGAGGAGCTTCGAATCAGAGCACTCGATGTAGCCTCGGGCCACCTTGAGCCAGCCCTTGTCGCCGATGAACTTGATTCCCTGCCAGTTAGGCTGCTTCTCATCGAAAGGCTGCTCGGTCATGACGATTCCGTTGGCATATTTCATGGTTCCGTACTTGGTGCCGTTGTAGCCCTGGGGGATGAATTCGACAGGACCGGAACCGTCCATTCCGAGGGCTGCCTGGGCTATGTCGTACATGTGCGCACCCCAGTCTGCAGGGAAACCGTTGCCGGTCTCCTCGTACCAGCGCCATGCGCCCCAGAGTTTCTCGTCCTGGGGAGGATCGAGGGAGACGACGGGGCAGATGTCGGAATGGTAGTGGATCTTCGGATTGTTGAGAGGGCCGAGCCAGAGGTTGAAGTTGAGGTTTGCCGGGACCGGCATCTCAGGCAGGTCGAAAGGTTTGGGCGGATCGCCTACCCTTACATGAACCTCGTTGATGTGGCCGATGGCACCCTCCCTGACAAGCTTTATGGCCTGCTGGAACTCAGAACTGGACCTCTGCTGGCTTCCCATCTGGAGGACCCTACCGTTGTGCCTTACGGCAGTCTGGACGGCAAGTCCTTCGGTGATGGTGTAGGCAAGGGGCTTCTGGAGATAGACATCCTTCCCGGCATCGAGGGCCCCTATCGCGACAAGGGCATGCCAGTGGTCAGGAGTGGCGATCTCGATGGCATCTATGTCGCGGCGCTCGAGAAGGTCCTCGTAGAACTCGTACATGTCGCAGCGCTCGTTCATTCCATTGTCCTTCTGCCATGCGGTCACATCCCTGCGGAACCTTTCACGCTTGATGGAATCCACATCGCAGCAGCCTGCCACCTGCACGCCGGGGCAGGACGAGAAGCTCCTGAAGTCGCTCCTTCCCTGCTGGCCAAGGCCTACGAAACCGAGAACGATCCGGTCGCTGGGAGCGATCTTCTTGCCCTTGAGGGGTCCCTGGGGAACCTTCCAGCTGGGGAGGATGGTGAGACTCGCAAGACCGAGGGCCGAAAGGCTCGAAACCCCGATGAAGTCCCTTCTGGACATCTGCTGTCCTTTTTTCTTAGTGTTATTGTCCATGATTGATTGAAAGTTGTAGTTGTACTGTCAAGATTGGATTGTGTCCGAATACTTCAGGACCGGCTGCCTTGCGGCAGTGGTCTCGTCGGGACGGGCAATCGGAGCGTTGTGTGGCGCCGACTTGAGGATGGAAGGATCTTCGGCAGCCTCCGCTGCTATCTTCTTCATGACGGCGATGAAGCCGTCGAGGGTCTCGAGGGACTCGCTTTCGGTAGGCTCTATCATTATAGCCTGGTGGAAAAGCAGGGGGAAGTAGATAGTAGGGGCATGGTAGCCGAAATCCAGGAGCCTCTTCGCCACGTCAAGGGTGGTAGCACCCTCACGGACCACGTTGCCCTGCCCGTCTTTGCGCGAACCGTCGTCGAGGAGTCCGTCGAAGACGAACTCATGCTTGCAGACGGAAGGGATCGGAAGCTTGTAGCAATCCTTCAGGCTCTCCTTGATGTAATTGGCGGCAAGAGTAGAATACTTCCCTACCAGACGGACGTTCTGGCGTCCGAGCATCAGGATGTAGGCATATGCCCGGAGGATGACTCCGAAATTGCCCATGAAGGCGGAAACCCTTCCTGCGCACCGCTCGTCCCCGAAGTCAAGTGAATATGCTCCGTCCACGTACTTCACGCGCGGAGCGGGAAGGTAAGGCAGGAGCTTCCCGCATACTCCGACAGGGCCGGAACCCGGGCCTCCGCCGCCGTGGGGCGTGGAGAACGACTTGTGGAGGTTGAGGTGCAGGATGTCGAATCCCATGTCTCCGGGACGGACGACTCCGATCAGGGGGTTCATGTTGGCTCCGTCGTAATAGAGCAGTCCCCCACAGCCATGGACGAGTGAGGCTATCTCCTCGATGTCCTTTTCGAAAAGGCCGAGAGTATTGGGATTGGTCATCATGATGCCGGCTATGTCGTCGCCCAGAAGCGGCTTGAGGTCATTCACGTCCACGAGCCCGTCGGGCTTGGACTTCACGACCACTACCTGGAGACCGCAGACGGCGGCGCTTGCTGGATTGGTACCATGGGCGCTGTCGGGCACGATGACCTTGGTCCTTTGGAGGTCGCCTCGGAGCATATGGTAGCGGCGCATTATCATGAGGCCGGTCAGCTCGCCATGTGCACCCGCGCAGGGATTGAAGGTGAAGCCGGCCATTCCGGTGATCGAGCAAAGCGCCTTCTCCATCTCCGAATAGACCTGGAGGGCACCCTGGACCGTAGAAGGACTCTGGAGCGGATGAAGCCCCTGGAATCCGGGCATGCCGGCGATTTCCTCGTTGATCTTCGGATTGTACTTCATGGTACAGCTGCCCAGCGGATAGAAGCCGGTGTCGACGCCGAAGTTCATCTGGGAAAGATTGGTGTAGTGCCTGACCACATCAACCTCACTGACCTGCGGCAAGGCAGGGGCTTCCGCACGGAGAAGGCCCGACGGGACAAAAGAAGCAACCCCGGACTCCCCGAATGAGGACTTTCCAAGAGTGTAGCCCACACGGCCTTCCTTGGAAAGCTCGAATATCAGTCTGTCGTAGTATCTCATGGTTCTCAGGCCTCCTTCACCAGTGCCACCAGGGCGTCTGTCTCGGCCTTGGTACGCTTTTCAGTCACACAGAAAGTCACATAGCCATCTTCAGTCGGAAGGGCCGCGAAGAAGCCGCCTTCCGCGAGCTTCCGCTGGAGAGCCTCCGCATCCACGAGAGGCTTGAGGACGAACTCCTTGAGGAAGGGCTTGTCGAACACCGGCTCGAACTTGCCGGTCTTCAGCAGTTCTTCGTAAAGATAATGGGCCCCGGCGCAGGAACGGTCATTGACTTCCTTCAGGCCGGCGGGGCCCATCAAGGAGGCATAAACCGTCACGAACAAGGCCATGAGGCTTTCATTGGAACAGATGTTCGATGTAGCCTTCTCGCGGCGGATGTGCTGCTCGCGAGCCTGCAGGGTAAGGCAGTACACCCTACGGCCCTCGGTGTCTGTCGTCTGTCCGACGATCCTTCCGGGGAGTTTGCGGAGGAACTCCTTGCGGCAGGCCATGAAGCCGACGTAGGGGCCGCCGAAGCAAAGGGGTATGCCCAGGCTCTGGCCGTCACCGACAGCGATGTCGGCCCCCCACTCCGCGGGAGTCTTCAGGACGGCGAGGGCCGAAGGGTCGCAATATTCAATGAATATTCCCCCCTCCGCGTGGATCGCATCGGCGAAACCGGAGAGGTCCTCGATGATCCCGTAACGGTTCACGGAAGGTACGATGACTCCGGCCACGTCTCCCTTGGCGAGTTCCTCCTTCATGTGATGGGGGCATGTCGTGCCCTCCATGGCGGAAATGTAGCCAAGCTCGATGCCATGGTAGAGAGAGTACGTCTCGATGGTCCTGATCACGTTGGGGAGAAGCGTCCTCGAGACAAGGACCCTTGTCTTCTTCTTCGTGCAGGAAGGAGCCATCTTCACGGCCTCGGCAGCAGCGGTGGGGCCGTCGTACATGGAAGCATTGCTCACGTCCAGGCCAGTGAGGGAGCAGACCATGCTCTGGTACTCGAATATGTACCTGAGCGTACCTTGGGAAATCTCCGCCTGGTAGGGAGTGTAGGCCGTCAGGAACTCCGAACGCGACGTGATGTAAGGCACCACTGCCGGAGTATAGTGGTCATAGGCACCTTGCCCGACAAAGACCTTCAGCCTCGGGTCCTTGCGGTCAAGAGAGTCGAAATAGTCCCTGACCTCCTGCTCGGACATTGCATCCGGGAGGTCATATTCACCCTTGAAGACGACGTCGCGCGGGACATCGGCATAGAGGTCATCGAGTGACCCTGCGCCGATCCTGTCCAGCATGGCCCGTACGTCCTGGTCGGTATGCGGGAAATAAGGGAATGCGGCCATGCCTTCTACTTCTCGGTGAATTCCTTGTAGGCCTGAGCATCCATCAGGGCTTCCAATTCGGAAGGATCGCTCATCCTGACCTTTATGATCCAGGCGCCGTAGGCGTCTTCATTGATCTTCTCGGGAGAATCCTCAAGGTCGGCGTTGACTTCGACGACGACTCCCGAAACCGGGCAGAGAAGCTCGCTGGAAGCCTTCACGCTCTCCAAAGCGCCGAATTCGTCGCCGGCAGCGAATTCATCTCCTTCGCCGGGAAGGTCCGCATAGGTGATGTCACCCAGCTCCTTCTGCGCGAAATCCGAAATGCCGATCACGGCTACGTCGCCTTCGGCCTTTACCCACTCATGGTCCTCGCTGTAACAGAGGCCTTCTACTACTTTACTCATGATAATTGATTGGTTATGGATTATTTCTTGTAATTCGTCGAATAGAATCTCTTCTTGATCACCTTGCCGGGGAAAACCTTTTTCCTGATGCGGACAAAGAGGGGTGTGTCAAGCGCACCATGCTCCCTCTTCACAAGTGCGAAGCAGATGCTCTTGTCCAGCGAGATGCTGTGGTAGCCGGTAGTCACCGTTCCGACCTCGGTACCGTCCTCGAGTTCGACCGGATACCCGGCCCTGGGGACTGCGTTGTCCTGGAGTTCGATACCGACGATCTTCATGGGCGTGCCGTCGGCCTTCTGGGCAGCTATCGCCTCCTTGCCGATGAACTCTTCCTTGTCCAGCTTGCAGAACATGCTGAGTCCGGACGTAACGGGTGAAATCTCGGCCGACAGTTCGTCTCCGTACAGAGGCAGTCCGGCCTCGAAGCGAAGGGTGTCACGGCAGCCGAGCCCGCAAGGCACGACTCCTGCCGCAAGAAGGGTGTCCCAATACTTGCGGATCAGCGCGGGAGAGGCATATATCTCAAAACCGTCTTCACCGGTGTAGCCGGTACGGCTGACGATGACCCTACGGCCCTCGTCGCTGAAGTCCTTGAAGGTGTAGAACTTGAGTCCGGCTGCTTCCTTGAAGCCAAGAGTCCCGGCCACATACTGCTCGCTCAGGGGCCCCTGCACGGCGATCTGCCCCCAGGAAGCGGAATCTTCGAGGATTTCCACATCGAGCCCTTCCTTGTTGTCGAGTATCCACCGGTAGTCCTTCTCTATGTTGGCGGCATTGACGACAAGGAGATAATGGTCCGGTTCGAACTCCTTGTAGACCAGCAGGTCGTCGACGGTCCCTCCATCGGGGTAAAGCATCATCCCATAGAGCACCTGTCCCGGCTCCATCGTCCTCACGTCATTGGTGAAAACATGATTGACGAATCTCTCTGCATCCTTGCCGCAGACGAATATCTCCCCCATGTGGGAAACGTCGAACATCCCCACCTTCCCGCGCACGGCGAGGTGCTCTTCCTTGATCGAAGAGTACTGGATAGGCATGTCGAATCCCGCGAAGGGACTCATCTTGGCCCCGAGGGCCAGATGGCTGTCATGAAGACAGGTCAGTTTCAGTTGTTCCTCCATAATATCTTGCGTATTAATTATGTATCAAATCATTGTCAGTACTCCTTGTCCCTGAGTATCTCGTCCTTTATCCTCCAGTCGCCGTAGGGGTCGGACACCGCTTCAACCTTGTCCTGGGCCTCAGGGTCGAGGTTGAAGAAAAGGTCCATTCCCACCTTCTCCTCCAATTCGTCCACCGTCATACAATAAAGCGAAAGGTTCCTCAGGCAGGAACTGTTCGGGAACACAAAGCCTATCGCAGCATAACTCCCGTCCTTCTTCCTGGCAAGGAGTGCCTTGAAGAAACGATCCGGAACGGCTACATGGTTCTCGCCTACATGACGGGGAGAATTGCTTTCGAACAACGGTCCGCATACGACCCATACCCTTCCGTAATACCTTGCTTCACGGCGCACCTGCTGCTCAAGGTCGTTCCAGGCTCCGGCGTTCAGGTTGTGGTTCTGCGGGCAGGTGTTGCTCAGATAGAAACTCTCCTTCATGGCCTGGGAACTCCATTTCATGTCCCCGGACGGGGCCATGTGCCCCCGGTCGTAGCCTGCGCCCACATAATCGCGGTCGTAAGCCTGACGCCCCTTTATGAGGGGATCCGGTTCGAAAGAGTCCTCCCGGGGCCGGTAGGACGAATTCGCCTCGGATTCGAGGAGTTCATAGGCGACCCAATTGGGCACCCTGAGTTCGGAATTGTAGGAAAGGGTGTAACCCATGTGCTCGACGATGTTGCCTGCATTGTCGTCGAAGCGGTAGGGAATCTCCAGGCGGGCCATCACCTCCGCAGGATCGGAGGCCTCGGCGGATCCGCCGTCGGAAGAAGTCCTGCCGGGCAGGAAATAGTAGCCCGTACCCAGGATGGCCAAAGCAGCCAGGGTGATCACGGATGCCTTCCTTGGACTGCCCTTCTGTTCCCGCTTGCTTTCCATCTTCACTAAATGGCCAGTCTGAAACCGAAAGTTCCCTTGGTATTCTTGGCCGGCATGAACATCCTGTTGGATATCCTGCAGGCGACCCATTCGCTGGAGAAACTGCCGCCTTTGAGGATGCGGCTGCTTCCTTCGGCCGGACCGGCCGGATTGTCCAGGGAGGCATTCCCGTAAGGAGCCGCACGGTCGAAGACCCACTCCCAGACGTTGCCGCTCATGTCATAGAGCCCGAGTTCGTTGGGTTTCATGGTCTTGACAGCCTGAGGCTTCACATCTTTCGGATTGGTCCCCGAATTGTCGTAGTACCACATCACGGACTTCATGTCGTTCCCGCCGGCAAAACCGGTATGGCGGGAAAGCTGCCCGCCTCGGGCGGCATATTCCCACTCGGCTTCGGTGGGGAGACGGAACTTCCTGCCCGTCATCTCATTGAGCTTCCTTATGAAGGTCTGGCAGTTGTACCATGAGACATTCCTGACAGGCCTGTTGGCAAGGGTGGTGTCGTTGAGGTAAGGGACCGACCCCATCACCGCCTTCCACAGTTCCACGGTCACTTCGCATTCAGCGATCTGGAAATCGTCGACCGTGACATCGTGGGGAGGGATCTCGTTGTCATTGACCTTGAAATTCATGTAAGGGGCATCGTAGAGCTCGTTGAACCCCATGCTGAAGGTACCGCCTTTCACCTTGACCATCCTGACGGCCACCGGTCCTACCTGGACCGTCTCCGCCCGGCCTTCCCCGAATTCCGTCTTTTCGCGGTCCATGGCTGGGCCGTCCAGTGCGGAAAGGAAACTCTCGGGGAGCTTGTCTCCGGAAAGCTGGGCAACCCTGAAGCCTACCTTGAGCTTTCTGGTATGTCGGTCAAGCGGCATCCTCTCCAGGACTGTCCGGACCACTTTCCTGCTGACTTCCTTGGGCCCTTCAGGATTGATGGCAAGGGACAGCGGGACGAAATAATCAGTCTTTGTGGCGCCGGAAGGGACCTCCTCGTAACTGTCCCTGCACCATTCCGCAACCTTGGTGAACCCACGGCTCCCCGTCTGGCGGCAGGCATATTCCCACTGGGCTTCGGTCGGCAGGAAGAAGGTCTTGCCCGTAAGTTTCCCGAGCTTGGCGATGAACTTGAGCGCCTCATCGTAGGAGACCATGTCGACAGGGGCGGAAGGGTCTTTCGCCGAGCTTGGGTCCTTTCCCATGACGGCAGTCCACAGGGCCGTGGACACCGGTTCCTTGCTGATGACGAAACCATCGAGGGCCACCTCATGTATTATACCGCCGGTCACGAGCCTCCGGTTGTCGGCAGACACATGCATGGAGAAGTTGCCGGACGGCACTTCCATCATTTCGAAACTCTGGTCCCCTATGCTGTAGGACAACTGATAGTCAACCTCTTGGGAGATTGACGAATCAGTCTTGCAGGAGAACGCCAGGAAGGCGGCCGCAATGAGGACGGCTATTCTTGGAATCCTTTTCATCTTTTCACTTTTTGTCTGAAAGACAAATATAAGGAAAAAGCCTCACACAGACAATATCCCACGGAGGAAGGAAGCAAGTTCCCTGTCAGTCCTCGAATTGACCTCCAGGACGTCCGGGTCGGCCGACTCCGGATCCAACCCGCATATGTCCGCCCCGATGACGCGGAAACGGGCTGCAAGCGCCTCGATGGCCTTTTCAAGGAGGGGCAGCGAAAGGCTGCCCTGGTCCCAGTTGGTCCTTGCCCACTGACGGCCGAGGACATCCTTGTCTATGCTCAGGTAGACCGGAAGGGACCGGTCGAGGAAACCGAGTGCCTCCCGGAAACCGTCGAAGGTGAAGGATCCTTCGTCAAGGGCGAGGACCCTGTCCTTCCACGGCAGTGTCTCACCGGCCAGGGACGGGGATATCCCCGCCAGCAGGACCTTGTCCAGCATAGGGTTTCCGTCGAGGACGCCGGCCACCCAGCCGCCGCAGCTCAGGACCCCGTCGAAAAGAGGAGGCTGCATGTCGGGATGATGGTCGAAAACGATGAGGCTGAAGGGTTCGGCCAGCATTCCGGTCCAGAGCATTGAAAGGTAATGGTAGTCACCCCCGTCGATGAAATGTATCCCGCGCGGGGAAGCGGCGCTGTCCCTGACCTTGGTCCTCAGGGCCTCATAAGCCTGAGGCTCGCAGTAGCGCATGCTGCCGCCGATTCCGGTGCAGTCGATCACGCGCCCCGGGGGCATATCCATTCCAGGATATGTCCCGGAAAGGTCCATGATGATTACCTCGGACATATGGAAAGCGCCTGCAGCTTTTCGATGCGATAAAAAAAGGCAGCGGCGTACCGCTGCCCTGAGTGTCAAGGATGGGGACTAGTAGGTCACCACCGGAGGAAGTTCCTTGGCCTGGTCGATCATCTTCTGGAGCATCTTGACGCTGGGAACGACCTTGGTCAGATGCTTTTCCTCGTTGACTTCCTTCATCTTCGCCTCGAGGTTGGCTGCGACCCTGTGCTGGAATTCCTTCACGGTGTCGACACCTGAAGCCTCGAGAAGTTCGGAGAACTGAGGTCCTACTCCGTTGATCCTGAAGAGGTCGGCATGATTCACCCATGTAAGGATGAGTTTGCCGGCGATCTCTGTCTTCTCCTCAAGTTCCTTGCGTCCCTTGGGGGTCTTGCCTGCTTCAAGAAGCTGGTCTACGGTCTCTATGCCGGCGGCGATGAGCTTCTCGGCATAGACAGGTCCGATACCCTGGATGTCAATAATCTTGTAAGTCATTTCGAAATGAATTTATGGTAAAAAAAGTTGTTCCTTTTACACGCGTCAAATCCAAAGATAGTAATTATCTTTGAATTAACAAAAAAAAGACGAACGGGGACGGGCGGAATCAGAAAGAGGACAGGAACTCGAGATCCTTCTTCAGCATGACTTTCGGCTCCATGAGCGAAACCTTCTGGAAAAGCCGGAACTGGTTGACCTTCGACAGATAGACCTTTTCTTCATGCTTCCCCTTCCTCCACCATTTGTAGAAGCCGATGGGATCGTTCTCGAAAGGGATCTTGGCGACTATGTCCGTCGCGAAACCGGGGAAATCGATGGTCACATTAAGCCCCATGATCTGCTTGTAGTAGTTCTGGTCAGCCCTGCGGAGCTTGCTCATCAATGGATTGAAAACCTCGATCTGGTCGACCTTCAGGGTCTTCTCCCTGGTTATCATCTTATGGATGCGGACAGGGTCGTAATTGAGCCAGGCACCGACTTTCAGTGTCTTGGGTCCCTCTTCAGTATCAAGGGTCAGTTCATCCATGGAAAAATAGACTTTCTCAGGATCTAAGGGATAAACTGCTTCGCTGGCCGACATTTCAGAACTCTGGTTATACCATGCAAAGATACTCATTTTTTTCCAAAGAGGCGATAATTTCGAGTTTTTGATTATATTTGAGAACGTTTTTGGTTTGAGCATGGGCATCATGACTGAGAATCCGGACCCTTCGATACGAGTCGGTGAAATCCTGGAGAAGAAGACGGGGAGGCATTTCCCCCGTTTCGTCGTGCGGTGGATGGAAAAGTTCATCCATCAGGATTTCATCAACGGCTTCCTCGAAAAAGGATATGAAGGGGTGGAGTTCTGCACCGAATGCATAAAGTACCTGGACCTCAAACTTGATGTCAGCGGCCTCGACACCCTGGAGATCCCGCCGGGAGCGAGGCTCACCTACGCTTCAAACCATCCGCTTGGCGGCGCTGACGGCATCGCTCTCATCGGTTTGATAGGAGCGGCCAAGCAGAGGCCGGTAAAACTCCTGGTGAACGATTTCCTCATGAATATCAAGGGGCTTGCGAGCATGTGCGTGCCCGTCAACAAGCTAGGAGGCCAGTCCCGGAATCTCCCCGCAATGGTGAAGGAAATCTACGAAGGGGACAACGACGTGCTGATCTTCCCTTCAGGCAAATGCTCGAGGCTGATAGACGGGAAAGTACAGGATCCGGCCTGGGCCAAGTCATTCGTGAAGATGAGCGTCGAATCCGGCCGGTGGATAGTTCCCGTGCACTTCATAGGACAGAATTCAGGGAAATTCTACCGCGTCACGTCTTTATTCAGCTCGCTGGGCCTGAAGTTCAACATCGGGATGGCCATCCTCCCCGACGAGCTGTACAAGGCCAGGCACAAGAGTTTCAGGATCGTGTTCGGCAAGCCGGTGCCACCGACAAGGTTCGATTCATCGAAGTCCTACCAGCAGTGGGCAGGGACGATTCGTGAAGAAGCATATAATCTTATGTGAATATGGAAGAGATCATTCCTCCTGTCGACAAGGAACTTATCAAGGCAGAACTGACGCCCGACAAGAAGCTGGGAGACACCAGCAGGGGCGGGAACCAGCTATATGTGGTCACATGGCATGATTCTCCCAACACCGTCCGCGAGATAGGGCGCATAAGGGAAGTCTCCTACAGGGATGCCGGTGCAAGTTCCGGGAAGTCCGTAGACCTTGACAACTACGACATGATGGAGAATCCGTACCGGCAGCTGATAGTCTGGGATCCGGAGTCGGAGTCCATCCTCGGCGGCTACAGGTTCATCCTTGGCCAGGACGTCAGGCTCAAGGAGAACGGGCAGCCGGACATCACGGCTTCGCACCTTTTCCATTTCTCCGAGGAGTTCATCTCAGACTACCTCCCTCACACGATGGAGCTCGGAAGGTCCTTCGTCGCTCCGGAATACCAGAGTTCAAAGACCGGTTCCAAGTCGGTTTTCACCCTCGAGAACCTGTGGGAAGGAATCGCCTCCGTCATACTCCACCACCCGAACATCATCTGGCTGTTCGGAAAGATGACCATCTACCCGTCCTACAACGAGGCGGCGAGGACGCTTGACTTGTATTTCCTCAAGAAGCATTTCAAGGACGAAGACCGTCTGGTAAGGCCATACAAGGAAATGGAACTGACCGACAATCCGGCCCTCCTCGACCTGATCCTTTATGAGAAGGACATGATGAAGGACTACCGCCTCCTGAAGGAGGCCGTAAGGAAACTCGGGACAAGCATCCCTCCGCTGGTCAACTCCTACATCAAGACTTCGCCCACGATGAAAACGTTCGGTTCATGCATCAACGACGAACTCGGCGATGCCATCGAGACAGGGATAATGATCTGCTACGACGACATCTACGACGACAAGAAGTCCCGGCATGTGGAGTCCTACATCGACAACCAGATCAAAGCCATGCACCAGAAGCATCCCGATCTTTCCAAGAACGCCGAGAAGAAGCTCCGCGAACACATCGAGAAGCGCCGGCTCAAGGTGATGCAGCGGTTCCAGAGGAAAATGGAACGTCGCCACCCGAAGGATGGCGACGACCTGACGATTATCATCTCTTAGAGAGGCTTCCCGCTCCTCATTCCGCGGAAAGAAGACGTGCGCTCCTGGCGATGAAATCGCTCAGGGCCTTCCCCTTCAGCATGCCGTTCGACAGCAGCGCAAGGTCGACGACCTGGCGGAGCCTGTCATTGCCTTCCGCATATTCCTTGACCTTTTCCTTGTTGTCCTTCATCCCCTTGACGATGCCGGCGACAACGGGGTTCTCGAGGTTTACGGTGATGTTGTAGGAACGCGGCATCTCGCCATAGAAATTCATCCCGCCTCCGAGCGAGCTCATCTCCCTGTACCTGCGCATGAATTCGTTCTGGGTGATCAGCACAGGAGCACCGCCCTCTCCAAGGTTGTCGGCTTCGACGAAATAGTCGTTCCCCTCCGGAAGGACTGACTTGAACAGCGTCTCCAGGTCCTTCTTGTCATCGTCCGACATCTGGGGCCTGACACGGTCCTCCTTGGGGATCAGGTTGGCTGCGGAATCAGAGTCGACTCGCGCGAACCTGCAGTCCGGGATCTTCTGTTCCAGGAGGTTCACGAAGTGGGAGTCCAGTTCGCAGTCCATGAGCAGGACATTGTAGCCAAGGTCCTTGGCCGCCTCGATGTAGGAGTACTGGTCATCGGTGCCGGTGGCATAGAGGAAGACCACTTTCTTGTCCTTGTCGGTCTGGTTGTCCTGGACCGCCTTGCGGTAATCCTCTATCGGGTAATACTTTCCGTCCGTGTCCTTGAGCAGGGCGAACTTGAGGGCCCTCTCGCAGAATTTCTCGTCGGAGAGCATACC
>ONRD01000047.1 GCA_900320185.1 uncultured Bacteroidales bacterium | reverse complement strand
CCCGGCCGCAGTGCCAGACCGCCGGGAGAGGAAGGATGATGCAAGTCCGTTTCATGGCTCTTGTCGCCAGATTTTCCGTAAGATAGGAAAAAAAAGGATAATCGGCTTATTCCACATTGAAAAACACCGATACTGACAAACACGGGAAGAGGATGTATTCATTGGTAATGTCCAAAGAATACATCCTCTTCCAACTGGAGCCAAATGACAGGATCTCCGGCTGAAAGTCAGTCCGAAGAAGCGTCAGAAAGCGAAATTCACTCCGACGAAGAAAGCGTTGCGCTTTACCTCAGCATTGTCGCGGATCTTTATCTTCTCGATGGTCCTGTCGCGGGCGCACCTGGAAAGACCGAAGTCGTAGCCGGCAGACACGGAGATGGCATCCAGGACAAGGATGGACGCCCCGATCCCCCACTGCGCATCAAAAGGCTTGATTCCGGAGTAGTTGGCGGAATTGTCGAAGAGGCTCCCGCCAAGACCGAGATTGAACCTGGGACCGGTGAAAGCAGATATCCTCAGGTCTGAAGTCCCAGGATAGAAGGTGTACTTCAGGTTCACCGGAAGACGAAGATAGTTGCCCTTGTGGGAGTTCTCGTGAGTAGCCATGAAAGACGCGAATGTCTTGGCATAATGCACGATGTAGGCTCCCGGTTCCACGGTCAAGCCGTCAATGGTGGAAAATGCATAGTCGAAGCTTGCCCCGAAATAATAACCGGGGAGCATCTCGTCGAAAACTTTTGCCTTGTCGGCACCGACCAGATGCATGGTGGTGAAGCCACCTCCGGCCGACCACTGGGCGCCATCGATCTGCGCAAAGGCATTGGAACCGGCAAGCGTAAACAACGCTGTCAGGATGATTGCAAATTTCTTTTTCATTTCAGTCTATGGTTTTTGATCTGCTGTTACTTTGTCACCCAGGTCCATGGGCTTCCCCTATTTTATCTGGGGAAGTCCAAGGTCCTCGAAAGTACGAGGAGCGGGAACACCGGGAAGGTCCTTGCGGGAACGCGTGGTCTTGATCTGCTCGAGAGCAGTCTCGATCGCTTTCAGGAGCTGCTGGTCCTCGCCTGCATATTCCTTGACCGGGTCGTTGTCGAGGAGGATGTCAGGATCGACTCCATGGTTCTCCACTATCCACTGCCCGGTAGCCGCGTCGTAATTGGTGAAGAACGGCACCCTGACGTCGGTCCCGTCCATGTAGGGCAGGCTGCCGCTTATGCCGACGATGCCTCCCCAAGTCCTTGTTCCGATCACGGTGCCAAGGTTGTTCGCCTTGAAACTCCAAGGGAACAAGTCGCCGTCAGAAGCCGAGTACTTGTTGATCAGGAGCACCTTGGGGCCCGTGTGTGTACCCTCGGGAACTGTCCCTGTGAGGGAAGAGCCCCTCCTCATGGTCATCCGGTAGACGTTGCGGAGAAGCCTCTCGATGATCATCGGGGAAACGTTTCCGCCTCCGTTCTCACGGTCGTCGATGATGAGGGCCTCCTTGTCAAGCTGGGGATACCAGTAACGGACGAATTCGTTGAGTCCTTCAGCTCCCATGTCGGGAATGTAGATGTAGCCGACCTTCCCTCCGGACTTCTCCTCGACAGTCTTGATGTTCTTCTGGATCCACTCGTAGTGCTCGAGAGGATACTCGTTGGCAATGGGCCTCACCACTACCTTGCGGCCACCCTCGGCGGCCTTCTTGTTGACCGTGAGTTCGACCAGTTTGCCGGCCTTCCCGACGAGAAGCTTGTAGATGTTGTCGACATCGGCGAGGGACTTCCCGTCGATGGCGGTGATGTAGTCACCTTCGACGATGTCCATCCCGGGCTCAGTGAGGGGGCTGCGGAGTTCGGTCCTGTAGGTGGCTCCGGAATAGATGTGGTCGATCTTGAAGAAGCCCTTGTCCTTGCTGAGCTTCGCTCCGAGAAGCCCCATGTCGATCCTCTCAGGCTTGGGATATGACCCGGGGGTGACATATGCATGTCCGCTGGCGACCTCTGCAATCATTCCGCCGATCACGTAGTTCAGGTCAAGACGGGTCTTCACGTAAGGGAGCAGGGGCTCATACTTTGCCTTGACGGCCTTCCAGTCGCGTCCGTGCATGTTCTCGAGATAGTAACCGTCGCGGAAAGCGCGCCACACCTCGTCGTAGATCTGGGGCCATTCCTGGGAGTAGTCGATGGTTGCGTACATGTTGTCAGTGTCGATGTCCTCTCCGCCGGGACCGACCTTGGGCGAAGGGAAATTGACTACCGTCATCTTGCCCCTGCCGTAAAGGACGGCCTTCTTGTCGCCGAGGCGGTAAGAGATCATACCTTCGGCGCAGTCGTCGATCTTGCCGGAAGCGAAATCATATGTCCGGACTGCAGCGCCGCCCCCTGCACGGGGACCGGCTGCACCGCCACCCATGGGGCCGGCGGATCCGCCGGAGAACCAGACCTTCTTGCCGTCGCAGAAGAAAGCCCTGCCTCCGTTGAGAGGAAGCTTCACCACCCTGTCGACAAGGCCTTCAGGGTCGATCTTGACGGTGACGGCCTTGTCAGGTCCGCCCTGTCCTGCCTGAGGGCCCTTGCCGGGACCTCCGGAAGGCATGTCACCCCTTCCGGGAGCAGCCTTGGGGCCGGGTCCGCCGGGGCGGTCCTGGGAAGCCTTGTCTTCTTCCTTGGCAGGAGCGGACTCGCTGTCGGAAGGAAGCAGAGGGGAAGGCGTATCCTTGGCGAGCATCACCATGTAGGTCCCGGACATGTCGCCGTAGGCATAGTTCCATTCGATGCGGCTGTAGATAGGATTGAGGTCACGGTCTGAAGTGAATATCAAGTACTTCCCATCGGACGAGAACATAGGGGAAGAAGAATTGTACCATTTCTCGGTGACAGGATACTCCTTGCCTGAGGAAAGCTCGCGGAGATAGACGATGCCCATTTCGTTCGCAGCGGGCTTCGTGAAGGCGATCCATTTGCTGTCAGGAGAGAAGGAGAAGCCGTAGATCTCCCCTTCAGGGGTTGTCATCACTGTCCTGGCCGCCTTGGTCTCGGGGTCGAGCTCGACAAGCCTGTTCTTGCGGTCAGTGTAGTACAGGTGCTTGGAATCAGGTGCCCAAGCGAGGTTGCGGATGTAGGTGTCGGTGCCTTTGGTAGCCTGGACGGTCTTGGAGGAAGCCACCTCGTAGAGATAGACCTCAGTCTCGCCGGTGGAGTCACCGATGTAGGCGATCCACTTGCCGTCAGGGCTCCATGTGGCGCTCCTGTCATTGGAACCAGGGGTGTTGGTAAGGTTCCTGGTGATGCCCTTTCCGACAGGTACGTCGAAAATCTCGCCGCGTGCGGCCACGGCAGCCCTCTTGCCGTCGGGGGATATGCTGTATCCCCTGCCACCCTGGAGCTTCTTGTACTCGGGACGCGCATAGACAAGGTCGGACGAGAGAGTCACATGGATCTGCTCGGTCTTTTTGGTAGCCGGGTCTAGCTTGTAGAGGAAGCCTCCCTTCTCGAAGACGACCAGCTTCCCGTTGGTGCTGGGGAACTTCACGTCGAAGTCGTCGAACTGGGTGACCTTCGAAGTGGACTTGGTCTTCGTGTCATAGACGAAGATGTTCATGGTCATGTCACGGTCGGAGGCGAAGTAGATCTCGTCTCCCACCCACATGGGGAATATGTCCTGGGCGACGTTGTCGGTGATTTTCTCGACCTTCTTCCCGTCATAGACCCAAACCTCGTCGGCCATTCCGCCGCGATAGTATTTCCATGTACGGAACTCCCTCATGACCCGGTTGTAGGCGAGTTTCCTGCCGTCAGGGGAATAACTGCAGAAACCTCCTTCCGGAAGAGGAATTTCCTCCGGCATCCCGCCCTTGGGCGATATCTTCCAGAGTTTTCCGGGGAAGCCGTCCCCGGTCCTGTTGCGGTAGACAACATATTTCCCGTCAGGAGTCCAGCCCATGACTATGTTGTTGGGGCCCATCCTGTCTCCAAGGTCGTCACGGCCATTGGTTGCGGTGTAGGTGAGACGCACCGGCTCGCCACCGGTGGAAGGTATCAGGTAGACTTCGCGGTTGCCGTCGTATTCACCGGTGAAGGCGATCATCTTGCCATCAGGGGAATAGCGCGCGAACATCTCGTAACCGATGTGCGAGGTGAGCCTGCGCGCCTCGCCTCCCGAAAGAGGGGCGGTAAAGAGGTCACCTGCATAGGAGAAGACTACGTCCGTGCCATTGGTGGCAGGGAACCTCAGGAGCCGCGCCTCGCCTGCCGGCTGTCCGGCGGACAGGATCGCCACTCCGAGGAAAGCAAGTGTCAGGAAGATTCGCTTGATCATAATCGTCGAAATTTTATGCAATATAATAAATCTCGCCCATAAATACCGGCTCCTTTTTGTATTTTCTTCCCTAAAGACTATATTTGCCGTGAAACAACAGCGAAACCTTGATTCCATGAGAACAGTCCCAACCTGCGTCCTGACCTTAATGACGGTGATCCTGATGTGCTCTCCGGCATCAGGACAAGAAGTACTTGGCGACGACTGCTTGAAGCGCTTCGAGGTGACTTTGTCCTACGGAGGGGCTCCATTCCACCACCACAGGTTCGACAAGAACAGTTTTATCATACCCAGCATCCTGATGCATAATACCATACGTTACAAGACCACCGAAAAGTCGACGATGAATGTTTCGCTGGAAGGAGCATGGTATTTTTCCAACAGGCTCGCACTTACACAGGTCTTCTCATACCACAAGATGGAAACAGGCGTGTATGATAATGCCAAGATCGGACCGAATGGTTCCCCGAAAGAGTGGATTTACGAGCAGACCCCGTACTACATCTACATGGCCGGCCTGCGCGTCCTCTACGTCAACAGCGACCACTACCGCCTGTACGGAGAATTGAACGGGGGCTATGTCTGGAAGGACAACAGCCTAAAGTATTTCGAGATTTTCCCCGAGGAAGCCATCAGGGGATTCACGGCAGAGATAATCCCGTTCGCCGTCCAGACGACCGGACGGATTTTCCTGAATGCGGAGCTCCTCAGTTTCGGCGAATACTCCAACACCGACCTGTCTTCAACAACCCTGGGAATACGCATAGGCGTAGGCTGCCGCTTCTGAAGAAAAGGCCGGCGCTGCCGACGCGGCGGTGCCCGGTGCACAAAAAAAAGAGAGGCTTGCTTTTCAGGGCAAGCCTCTCTTTTACATTGTCTTCCTATTCCAGCCCCCTGGCCCGCAGGAGTGCACCCGGATCGGGATCCGCACCGCGGAATTCCCTGTAGAGGGTCATCGGCTCTTCGCTGCC
>ONRD01000048.1 GCA_900320185.1 uncultured Bacteroidales bacterium | reverse complement strand
TCTGCAGGAAGGGTGTCTCCCTGCCCGGCCTGATGGCCATGAGCGTGGATGAAGCGCTGGCGGCCTGCGCCGACCTGGGGCTTGTCCGGGACCGGCTGCAGGTACTGCACGACCTGGGACTCGGCTATCTTACCCTGGGGGAAGCCACTCCATCCCTGTCCGGTGGCGAGGCGCAGCGGCTCAAGCTGGCAAGTGAGATGGGCCGGACGCAGGACGACAGCGTCTTCGTCTTTGACGAGCCTACCATAGGGCTTCATCCCCTCGACGTGCGGACGTTGCTGGAAGTGTTCAGGCGCCTGATCTCCAACGGAGCCACGGTCATAGTGATAGAGCATGACCTGGATGTCATCCGCCACGCCGACTACATGGTGGACATGGGGCCGGGGGGCGGAAGCGAAGGCGGACGGATCATCGCCGCCGGAGCTCCCGGCGAGGTGGCTGGAATGGAGGAAAGCCTCACCGCCAGGTTCCTACGCACCGGCAGTTTCCAGGCCGGGTGAGATTACGTTGCGTGGTGAGGGAAGGAGACCGTCCCGGCAGGGAAACGGTCAAGGCGGGGAGCTGCGGCTGCAGTGCGGTAGGACGTCTCCCCGGCCGGGAAAGGGTCAAGGCGGGGAGCTTCGCGTGAAAGGGCCGGAGGCATCGTCATTTTTTGCCCTATTCGGACGGAATAATTGATTTTTTGTTAAATTTGTAAGGAATAGGCATAAGAGAAATACCTAATACATAATTTAACACAATCATCAATGGCTAACAAAAATTCAAATCTCCCGGTCATTATCGTGATGTTTGCGCTGTTCTTCATGATCGCGTTCGTCACCAACCTGGCCGGTTCGATGGGTGTTGTCGTCACCAACCAGTTCGGTGCATCCAAGGCGATGTCCCAGCTCGGTACCCTTGCCAACTTCATCGCCTATGCATGCATGGGTATCCCTGCGGGCATCATCCTCAAGAGGAAGGGCTACAAGTTCACATCCCTCCTCGCCGTCATCGTGGGTCTAGTCGGTGTGGGCATACAGTTCCTTTCCGGCTATGTGGAGTCGTTCGGGGTCTATGTCCTCGGAGCGTTCATAGCCGGTTTCTCGATGTGCATGCTCAACATCGTGGTCAATCCCATGCTCAACACTCTCGGCGGCGGTGGCAACAGGGGTAACCAGCTCATCCAGTGGGGCGGTTCCTGCAACTCCATCGGAGGTACGATCGCCCCGATCCTCGTAGGCTGGCTTGTCGGCGGCAGCATCCAGGACGCAACCGTGGCCAAGGCCGCGCCCGTCATGATCATCGCCATGGCCATCTTTGCGATAGCCTTCGTCGTCATCCTGCTCACGAATATTCCCGAGCCTCACATGGAGACCGCCGAAGAGAAGGTTGCCCGCCTTGCCGGCAACGTCCAGAAAGACAAGCACAGCCCCCTGTCGTTCCGTCACTTCCTTCTCGGCGCGATCGCCATCTTCTTCTATGTTGGCATCGAGGTTGGCATTCCCAACACCGCGAATGTCTTCTATTCCAACATTGACTGGGTCGGTCCCGCCCTTGCCGGAACCATGATCGGCGGCTACTGGCTCTGCATGCTCATCGGACGTCTTTGCGGTGCCAGCATCGGCGCCAAGGTCAGCAGCAAGCAGATGCTCCTCTACACAGCGGCCGTCGCCATCATCTTCCTCCTTTGCGTGATATTCATCCCCGAGACTGCGAAGATCACCCTCTTCGGCAAGACCCTTCCTGTCGGACTGGTGTTCATCCTCCTCTGCGGCCTTTGCACCTCAGTCATGTGGGGAGCTATCTTCAACCTAGCCGTCGAGGGCCTTGGAAAATACACTGCCCCCGCTTCAGGAATATTCATGACACTGGTCTGCGGCGGCGGTATCATCCCGTTCGTCCAGAACCTGATCGCCGACAAGGTCGGATCGGTCCAGAGCTACTGGCTGCTGATCGCCTGCCTTGCATACCTTGTCTACTACGCGGTCTCAGGATCCAAGAACGTCAATAAAGACATACCTGTAGAATAATGGAACAGAATCTTGTTATCGGAGTCGACATCGGCGGACAGACCGCGAAGTGCGGTGTAGTCGATGCCCGTGGTACTGTAATATGCCAGACTGTCATCCGTTCCGACCAGCATGAAGCGGCGGAGCCGTTCATAGCCGAACTTGCGGTTGCCCTCAAGCGGATCGTCAAGGAGGCCGGAGTCGAGGGACGCATACGCGGGATCGGAGTCGGAGCGCCGAACGCGAACTACTATACCGGAGACATCGAGAATGCCGTCAATCTCTCCTGGGGCCGTTCGGGCACCATCCATTTCGCTTCCTTGCTCAAGGATGCGATGGACGGCATCCCTGTCACACTGACCAACGATGCCAATGCAGCCGCGATGGGTGAAATGACCTACGGTGCCGCAAGGGGCATGAAGAATTTCATCATGATCACCCTCGGTACCGGAGTCGGCAGCGGCATCGTCATCAACGGCGAGGTCGTCTATGGCCATGACGGATTTGCCGGCGAGCTGGGGCACACCACCATAGTGCGCCACAACGGCCGTCTGTGCAACTGCGGCAAGACCGGCTGCCTCGAGACCTACTGTTCGGCAATAGGTGTCGCCAGGACCGCGCGCGAGTGGCTCGACATGTCTGACACTCCTTCAGTCCTGAGGAGCCTTGAGAACATCACCTCGAAGGATGTTTACGAGGCCGCCAAGGAGGGTGACGAACTGGCAAGGAAGGTTTTCGATTTCACCGGGACCCTTCTTGGAGAGGCTTTCGCCGATTTCATCCAGTTCTCTGCGCCTGAGGCCATCGTGCTTTTCGGAGGCCTGGCCCGCAGCAAGGAATTCCTTACTGAACCCATCGAGAGGGCGATGAACGCCAATGTTCTTCCTCTGTGGAGAGGCAAGGTCAAGCTGGTCTATTCTTCCCTCAAGGAATCGGACGCGGCAATCCTTGGCGCATCTGCCCTGGCTTGGTAAGATCCGGACGCGGCAATCCAGGGCGCACCTGCCCTGGCTTGGTAGGGTTCGGACGCAGCAATCCTGGGCGCATCTGCCCTGGCCCGGTAAGGTCCTGACGCGGCAATCCTGGGCGCATCTGTCCTGGCCCGGTAGGATCCTGGCTCGGTGTGCAGTGGGCGGAGTCCTCGAGGAGGTAGCTGCCGCCGCTGTGGAGCCTGGTGCACATAAAACAGGGGCCGACTCACATGAGCCGGCCTCTGTTGCAGTTGGTTGGTGTGTCCCTTCCCATTCCCCGCGCACCCCTGCTCCGGTGTATGTTCGAAGGGCGAGACCGCAAGATTCTGCTTCGCTGCATCCCTCCCCACACCTTGGCAACGTGGCTCCCTCCTTTTTCATGGTCAACGCGGTGTTCGCAAGCGGCATTGTCCTTCGGACCTTCCGCTTCGCTTCGTCCCGACCTCTGCGCTGCTTCTCCCTTGGGACTTCCGCTCCGCTGATTCTATCGCCTGGTATGGTCGTAAGGGATGTTGCCCTTCGGACCTTCCGCTTCGCTCCATCCCCCCACGCCTGACGGCGCGGTGCCGCCCGCTTACGGCCGCGGGTGGCCAGGGTCCTCAGGACAACACCCGCTTGCGGCCCTTGCACTTCAGATCAATCCCCCTCACGCCTTGGCAATGTGGCACCCTCATTTTTCATGGTCAACGCGGTGTTCGCAAGCGGCATTGTCCTTCGGACCTTCCGCTTCGCTCCATCCCCCCACGCCTTACGGCGTGGTACCTCCCGCTTACGGCCGCGGGTGGCCAGGGTCCTCAGGACAAAACAGCTTGCGACCGTCACTTCAGATCAATCCCCCTCGCGGGCCGAACCGTGCACAACGGTCGCCAAGTTCCTTAGGCGCTAGGCCTAGATGCAAAACAGAGGGCAGGCCGAACGCCCTTTGAGAGGCCTCTGTGGCATATCAGCCTGCTCTCCGTGGGATAAAAAGTCTCAGAGGGCACAGTAATACCTTCTGGGGCACCTTCAGCGTGGTTGGCGCTGCTCTCTGATTTTATGAAGATAGTCAATGACAGCTATACGGTCATGGCTATCCCATTCATTCCTGGTCATCCCATACATTCTGGCCGTTCCGCACATCCTGGCCGTTCCGCACATTCTGGCCGTTCCGCACATCCTGGCCGTCCCATACCTCCTGGCCGTCCCGCACATTTCCAGCTATTTCTCGCCCTGTGCTTCGCTTGTGGATACCCTCTTATCTATCTTCCGGCATGGAACCATATACCATCATACGGTTTGGGACCATCGGCTATCGCACGGATGGCCTTTTTCAAATAGCTAACACGCTCTAAAAAGATAAATACCTCATTATTAGCATATTACAAATTGGCCGCGTGTGAAGGTAGCCCGAAATCAGTCTATCCTAACACGTCCACAAAACTTAATATGTTGATTAGCAGTCGTTTCCGGAAACGAAGCGTGTGAGCTATTTGAAAACTGTAGTGCGCTGACTCGTCTTGAAATAGGTTCACCGAATCCGTGAGTTGGAGGGTCAGGACTAGAACGGTCCTGGGATGGGTTTACCGATGCTGGACAATTAATGGTTAGGACATTGAACGTCCTGACATAGGTTTACCGATGCTGAACAATTAACAATCTGGGCATTGAAGTCTGAAACAGGTCTTCGATGATGTCGGAGAGATACAACTTTTCTTGTTATTATTGTAGCCCGCACTGTGGATGACCTGGACCCCAGGCGGGTTTCATCCACAAAAACAAGCCTCCAGCGTGGATGGCTTGGGGCCAGTGATCTGCACCCCAAAAGTTGGACAAAAAAACTTTTGAGATGAAGAAGTATTATTATCCAGAGAAGATGGCGGCGATAGAGCTGCTTAAAGAGGGGAA